>NZ_BAAGSB010000002.1:0-533107 GCF_054782655.1 Nocardioides montaniterrae
ACCCCCGACGTACCTCTCGCGACACCCTCACACCGTGCGGCACCACACACCACCCTCACCTCAGGTGTTGCGATGACCCCACGAATCCGCCCTGCATACCTTGGGAAACCTGCAGCAGGTCAGCCCCGCGCCAGCGCCCGCCCGAGCGCCCGACCGCTGAAGATGCAGCCGCCGAGGAAGGTCCCCTCGAGCGCGTTGTAGCCGTGGACGCCGCCACCACCGAAGCCGGCGACCTCGCCGGCGGCGTACAGGCCGGGGATGGCCTCGCCGGTGGGGCGGACGACCTGGGAGTCGAGGTTGGTGGCGATGCCTCCGAGGGTCTTGCGGGTGAGGATGTTGAGACGTACGGCGATCAGCGGCCCGTGCTTGGGGTCGAGGAACCGGTGCGGCTTGGCGACGCGGACCAGCTTGTCGGTCATCGAGCGGCGGGCGTTGGCGATCGACATCAGCTGGAAGTCCTTGCTGAAGCCGTTCTCGATCTCGGCGTCACGCGCGACGATCTGGCGCCGCAGCTCGGGAGCGGAGAGCTCCGGCCCGCGGGCGGGGGAGTCCGACCGGACGACCTCGTTCATCTTCGCGACCAGGCCCTCGAGGGTGGGGGCCACGACGAAGTCGATGCCGTGCTCCTTGAACGCCTCGACCGGGCCGGGCGCTCCCTTGGCGGCGCGCGACTTCAGCATGAACTTCACGTCCTTGCTGGTGATGTCGGGGTTCTGCTCGGAGCCGGAGAGCGCGAACTCCTTCTCGATGATCGACTGCGTCAGCACGAACCACGTGTAGTCGTAGCCGGTGCGGCCGATCTCGGTCAGCGTCCCGAGCGAGTCGAAGCCGGGGTAGTTCGGCGCCGGCAGCCGCTTGCCCGTCGCGTCGAACCACATCGAGCTCGGGCCCGGGATGATCCGGATCGCGTGGTCGGGCCAGATCGGGTCCCAGTTGTGGATGCCCTCGGTGTAGTGCCACATCCGGTCGCTGTTGACCAGTCGCGCGCCGGCGACCGCGGCGATGCCGAGGCCGCGCCCGTCGACGTACGCCGGGACGCCGCTGATCATGTGCTTCGGCGCTGGTCCGAGCCGGTCCACCGGCCAGTTGGCGCGGATCATCTCGTGGTTGTGGCCGATGCCGCCGGTGGTGATGGCGACCGCGGGGGCGGCGTACTCGAACTCCTCGACGACCTCGCGGCTCGACGCCTCGCCGCGCGCGGTGGTGGACGGCTCCAGCACGACGCCGCGTACGCCGGTGGCCGCACCGTCGTGCAGCACGATCTCATCGACACGGTGGCGGAAGGCGAAGCGCACCAGCCCCGCCCGCTCCGCCTCCAGGACCGGCTCGAGGAAGACCCGGACGACCTCGGGGCCGGTGCCCCAGGTCAGGTGGAAGCGCGGGACGGAGTTGCCGTGGCCGGATGCGTCGCCGCGGCCGCGCTCCGCCCAGCCGACGAACGGGAGCACCTTCAGACCGAGCGAGCGGACGTAGTCGCGCTTGCCGCCTGCCGCCCAGCGGACGTAGGCCTCGGCCCAGCGTCGGCCCCAGTGGTCCTCGCCGGGTGTGCCGTCCGGCTGGTCCTCGACGCGGTCGAACCCGGCCGAGCCCTGCCAGTCCTGCCAGGCCAGCTCGAAGGAGTCCTTGATGCCCATCCGGCGCTGCTCGGGGGAGTCGACGAGGAACAGCCCGCCGAGCGACCAGAACGCCTGGCCGCCGAGGTTGGCGCGGTTCTCCTGGTCGAGCACGAGCACGCGCTTGCCCGCGCGGGTCGCTTCGTACGCCGCCACCAGGCCGGCCAGGCCCGCTCCGACGATGATGGCGTCCGGCTGGAAGTCCTCGATCTCGGCACTCACGGGGGTGAGCCTAGCCCTCGTCGTACCTGACGTTCTGGCCCCCATTTGGCCCGAATCGGGGCCAGGAGGTCAGGTACGACGGCCTAGACCGCCTCGACCCCCGCCGGGTTCGGGATCGCGAGCTGCGTCGGGACGCTGCGGCCGCGGAGCGTGGTCGCTCCCGCGTCGATCCACAGGCCTGCCTCGGGGGAACCGGTCGCCCGGGCGGCGGCGACGGAGGACCACGAGGCGACGATGCTACCCGGGATCTCCTTGGCCAGCTCGGTGAGGCGGGCGGCGGAGTTCACGGCGTCGCCGATGACGGTGTACTCGTAGCGCTGCTCGTGACCGACGTTGCCGGCCACGACCGTGCCGGTGGCGACGCCGATGCCGGCACCCACCTCGGGCACCTCGGCGGCGAGTCGGGCCGCGATGCTGCGGGCCGCGGCCAGGGCGTCGGCGGCGTGGTCGCGCTGCAGCGTCGGCGCCCCGAAGACGGCCAGCACCGCGTCGCCCATGAACTTGTTGACCAGGCCGTGGTTGCGGTCGACCTCGTCGACGACCACGCCGAAGAAGCGGTTCAGCATGGCCACGACGTCGGCGGCCGACCGGGACGCGGCGTACGTCGTGGAGCCGGTCAGGTCGACGAACAGGACCGTCGCGTTGCGGGTCTCGCCGATCAGCGCGATCTCGCCCGTGTGACCGGCGGCCGCGGCCTCGGCGACCTCGGTACCGACGTGGCGGCTGAACAGGTCGCGCAGCTTGTCGCGCTCGCGGAGGCCGTGCAGCATGTCGTTGAAGCCGCTCTGCAACGCCCCGAGCTCGGTGCCGTCGTACACCTCGACGTCGGAGTCGAAGTCACCGTTGGCGATCTTGCGCATCGCCCGGCGCAGCGACTCGATCGGGGCGCGGGTGGCGCGTGCGTTCAAGTCGGTCAGGAGGTAGCCGGTCAGCAGGACCACCGCGCAGGTCGCGACGGTGACGATGCCCAGCTGGTCGACGGTCGCCCGGTTGCTGTTGAGCGCGATGACGGTGACCAGCAGCAGCCCGACGATCGGTGCGCCGGAGCCGACGATCCAGAAGAGGACCATCCGGGGGCCGACGCCGACGCCGCGGACCGCTCCGGTGACGGTCATCCCGGCCATGGCGCGCGCCGAGACGGGGCGCAGCGAGAACTCGCAGAACAGGTAGCCGATCCCGGAGGTGACGACGCCGCCGATCACGCCGGTCATGGCGGCGACGAAGGTCCGCTCCGGCTGGACGAAGATCAGGGTGACCACGGCGACCGCCACCGAGATCATCCAGAGCGCGAAGAACACCAGGGTCAGGTCGAGCGGAACCCGCAGGCTGCGGCGGCGCTGCTCGTCGGTCGGCCGCTGGTTGCGGATCGCCCACGCGAGGGTGCGTACGCCGTGGCGGGTGCCCCAGACCGTACCGATGACGGCGCTCGCGCCGATCACGATGGGGAGCCCGATCCACAGCGCCACGAACGAACGGTGGGTCAGGGGTGCCAGTGGCACGGCCCAGAGGTTGATCGCGCAGACGGCCAGGCCACCGAGCGTGTTGGTCGAGACGAGCAGCACGGTCAGCAGCAGCTGGACCCGGCGCCGCATCCGCTCGGGGTCCTGCCCTCGCGGACCGAGGATCCGGTGCCCGAACGGGCTCACCTGATCGATCCCCGCCCCGTTCGTCATGGAGTTAGCATAATGCTTGCTCCTGGCTAGCGGGCATTCTCTGGTTGTATTCGGCGCATGAGCGTTCGGTTCAGCGCCGCCGAGATCGAGCAGGCGTACGCCGCCTTCCACGCCCGCGTCGCCACGTTCGTGGAGACCGGCGACTGGAGCGGCTACGCCGACCTGTTCACCGAGGACGCGACGTACGTCGAGCACGCCATGGGCACCTTCCGCGGGCGTGAGGAGATCCGCGCGTGGGCGGTCCGGACGATGACGGCGTACCCGGGCAACGTGATGACCGGCTTCCCGCTGGCGTGGTCGGTCGTGGACGCGCCGACCTCGCGGCTGATCTGCGAGGTGCGCAACCCGATGCCCGACCCGGGCGACGGCACGATGCTCGAGGAGCCCAACATCACGATCATGACGTACGCCGGCGACGGGTTGTTCTCCTGCGAGGAGGACGTCTACAACCCGCTGCGCTTCCACGCGATGGCGGTGGAGTGGGCGCGGATCGCCGTCGAGCACGGGCGTGCGAGCGTCGACGCGATCGCCTACCTGGCCAAGTTCGGATGAACGCCGCGCTGCGGCGGCTGGTGCTGGAGGTCGTCGGCTGGGTCCTGCTGCTGGCCGGCATCGCGGCGCTGGTGCTCCCCGGGCCCGGCCTGCTGCTCACCTTCTTCGGGCTGGCCGTGCTGTCGCGGCAGTACGCCTGGGCGCGCCGCTGGGTCGAGCCGGTCCGGCTGCGCGCGCTGCAGGGCGCGGCCGAGGGCGTGCAGTCCTGGCCCAAGATCGCGCTGTCCTGCGTCGGCGCCGTGTCGCTCGCCGCCGTGGGCGTGGTGTGGATCGTCGGGCCGCAGGTGCCGTCGTGGTGGCCGGCGAAGGAATCGTGGTGGTTGCCCGGAGGCGCCTGGACCGGCGCGACGCTGATCCTCTCCGGCGTTGCCGCGTTCGCCCTGATCGGCTACTCCTACCGCCGCTTCCGCGGCAATCCGGCGGCCCTGGCCGACCTGGACCGCCAGGTCGACGAGGCGGACGAGGAGCGCCACCACCACGACGGCTGAGCGACTTCTGCCGTTCTCGCTCGCGCGGGTCCGAGCGGTCCTAATGTCGATCCATGCGGAGGATCTCCCACGTCGTTCCCGGCCTGCTCCTCGCGGCCGGCCTGACCGTCGTGCTGCCCGGCAGCGCGCACGCCACCACCGACTTCCGATGGTGCAGCGACGGCGGGGCCAAGCCGTGCATCGTCTCGTTCACGCGCAACGGCACCGACCAGCCCCACACGGCGGGCGAGCTCGACCTCGAGGTCGGTACCCAGGACGCGCTCGACTACGGGCACGCCTTCACCTTCAGCGTGGAGAACGACCCGAGCACGCCCAGCCCGATCCCGCTCACGACGTCCGACGCGATCGGCTTCGTCCTCGACACGGGTGGCTACCACCCCGACTACATCTCCGGCTTCGAGCACCAGACCGACGTCGACGTCTGGCAGGACAGCGGGTCGGGCGACTGGATGCTGGGTGTCACCGGCTCGCCGGTGAAGGTCGCCAGCGGCTGCGACGACACCGCCGACTGGCCCTGGCCGTGCCCGGTCACCTCGGAGGGTGACTCGATCCTGTTCGAGGGGGACGTCACGGCGTACCACTCGGACGTCAACCAGGACTTCGTCGGCTTCTACGCCGGCACCAACGTCACCTACAACGGCATCTTCTTCGAGACCGACGCGACGGGTCACCAGTTCCTGGAGGCCGAGGCCGTGGCGCCGCACGAGTTCACCGACCACTCGACCGTGGTCGGCTCGATCCACTTCCGGGTGCCCTACGTGATGCTGCGCGAGGACTTCGGGATCCCCAACCCCGAGACGATGACGACGGGCAGCATGACCGGCACGGTCAACAGCACGACCGCGACGTTCGACATCGCCCAGGACCCCGACGGCGGCGGCATCTTCGTCGACGTCGGCGGCTTCACCTTCACCAAGCGGACCATCAAGGTGATGGCCGGCACGATCACGCCGACCCGGCCGATGATCACCGCCGCCACCCGCTCCGCGCTGCACCGCGGCCACCTCTCGCACACCTTCGCCACCCCGCGGGGCGCGAAGGTGACGGCGTACGTCGCCCGCTGCGTCGGCGGCGGCGCCACGGTCACCGCGAGCGGGGCAGCGACCTCGCACGGCATCACCGTCCGTGGCCTGCGCTCGCGCACCGCCTACACCTGCCGCGTGGCCGCGAGCTCGAAGGTCGGCCGGAGCCGGTGGAGCGCGACGGCCACGATCCCGCGGCACTGAGCGCCGGTTGAGCGACCGGCGGAGTTGTGTCGTCACCGCCCACTAGGGTCGGCGGCGATGACGCTCCACCTGCACCGCGCCCCGCGGACCGACCTGCTGGCCGACGGGCTGGCCGGCCTGCTCGCGCAGCCGTTGGCAGACCCCTTCGCGCAGGAGGTCGTCGTGGTGCCGGCACGGGGCGTCGAGCGCTGGCTCTCGCAGCGCCTCTCGCACCGGCTCGGCGTCGCGCCGGGCGCCGATGACGGCGTCTGCGCGGGTGTCGGGTTCCTGAGCCCGCACTCCCTCTTCTCCCTGACCTCCGGTCGCCCCGACGACGACCCGTGGTCGCCCGACGCGCTCGCCTGGCCGGTCCTGAAGGTCATCGACTCGGTCGCCGACGAGCCGTGGGCGGCCGTCCTGGCCCGCCACCTCGGCAAGGGCGCCGACGGCGAGGAGGGCGAGCTGCGCCGCGGCCGGCGGTTCGCCACCGCGCGGCGGTTGGCCGGCCTGTTCTCGTCGTACGCCGCGCAGCGGCCGGCGCTCCTCGCCGACTGGGCCTCGGGCCGCGACACCGACGGCGCGGGCTCGGTGGTGGCGGGTGACCTGGCGTGGCAGCCCGAGCTGTGGCGCCGCGTCGCCGCGTCCATCGAGGGGCCCGACCCGGTCGCGCGACAGGCCGAGGCGATCGCCCGGCTGCGTGCCGACGCCTCCTGCGTCGACCTCCCGGAGCGGATCAGCCTGTTCGGCCACACTCGCCTCGCCGTGGGCGACGTACAGCTCCTCGACGCGCTCGCCGCCGAGCGCGAGGTCCACCTCTGGCTGCCGCATCCCTCGGCCGCGCTGTGGCATGCGCTCGAGGGCGAGGGGGGTGTCGTCCCCCGCGTCGAGGACCGCTCCCACCACCTCGTCGGCCATCCCCTCCTCGCCACCCTCGGCCGCGACACCCGCGAGCTCCAGCGGATGCTCGCCTCGGTGGTCGAGCCGGCCGAGACCTCGGCGGTCGAGGCCCCGGCGGTCGAGCCGGCCGAGACCCTCCTCGGCTGGCTCCAGTCCGACCTGAGGGCCAACACTCCGGGGCCGGCGGCCGCGCGCACGCTCCGCCCTGACGACCGGTCCGTCCAGGTGCACGCCTGCCATGGCCCGGCCCGCCAGGTCGAGGTCCTGCGCGAGGTGCTGCTCGGCCTGCTGGCCGACGACCCGAGCCTCGAGCCGCGCGACATCGTGGTGATGTGCCCCGACATCGAGGGCTACGCCCCGCTGCTGTCGGCGTCGTTCGGCCTGGGTGACGTGGTCGGGCCCGACGGCCACCCCGCCCACCGCCTGCGCGTCAGCCTCGCCGACCGCGCGCTCGACCAGACCAACCCCCTGCTCTCGGTGGTCGCGCGCCTCCTCGACCTGGCCGGCGGCCGGGCCGGGGTGGGCGCCGTCCTCGACCTCGCCCACGCCGATCCCGTACGCCGCCGCTTCGGCCTGCGTGACGACGACCTCGAGCTGCTCGCGACCTGGGTGCAGCAGGCGGGGGTCAAGTGGGGCTTCGACGCCGGCCACCGCGACGACTTCGGGCTGGCGGACTACACCGACAACACCTGGCGGGCCGGTCTCGACCGGCTGCTGTCGGGCGTCGCGCTGTCCGACGACAGCGCGCTGATGCTCGGTGGCGTCCTGCCGCTCGACGACGTCGGCAGCGGCGACGTCGACCTGATCGGCCGGCTCGCCGAGCTGGTGCAGCGCCTCGAGGACGTCACCGACCGGCTGGTCGGCACCCATCCGCTCGACCACTGGCTCCAGGCGATCGAGGATGGCGTCGGCGCGCTCACCTCCGTCAGCCAGGCCGACTCCTGGCAGCTCGGCCAGGTCCAGCGCGAGCTCGACGCGCTGCGCTCGGCCGCCGGTGCGGGCGTCGAGCTGAGGCTCCCCGACGTACGTTCCCTGTTCGGTGACCGCCTCGTCGGTCGTCCTACGCGAGCCAACTTCCGCACCGGGATGATGACCGTCTCCACGCTGGTGCCGATGCGCAGCGTGCCGCACCGGGTCGTGGTGCTGCTCGGCCTCGACGACGGCGTGTTCCCACGCGTCGGCGTGACCGACGGCGACGACGTCCTGGCCCGGCGGCCACTGACGGGCGAGCGCGATCCGCGCAGCGAGGACCGCCAGCTGCTGCTCGACGCCGTGCTCGCGGCGACCGACACCCTGGTCATCACCTACACCGGCGCCAACGAGTACACCGGCCACCCGCGACCGCCGGCGGTCCCGGTCGGCGAGCTGCTCGACGCGCTCGACCTCACGGCCACCGCTCCCGAGGGGGGACCGGTCCGCGACCGCGTGGTGCTGCGCCACCCGCTGCAGCCGTTCGACCGCCGCAACCTGACCGCCGGCGCGCTGGTGCCGGGCCGGCCGTTCGCCTTCGACCGGTTCGCCCTCGCGGGTGCGCGCGCGGTCGAGCGGGAGCGTCACGAGCCCGCGCCGTTCCTCGGCTCCCCGCTGGCCCCGCCCGAGCCCGGCGACGTCAACCTCGACGAGCTCGTCGACTTCTTCGGCGGCCCGGTCAAGGGCTTCCTCAAGCAGCGTCTCGGCATCGCGCTCCCGCGCGAGGACGAGCCGGTCGACGACCGGATCCCGATCGCCCTCGAACCGCTCGACGAGTGGGCCGTCGGTGACCGGATCCTCGGCGACCTGATGCGCGGTCACCACCCCGACACCGCCGTGGCACGTGAGCGGCTGCGGGGCGTCGTACCCCCCGGAGCCCTCGGCGACCGCGTTCTGACCAAGGTGATCGGCCGCGCCAAGCCGCTCGCGCGCGAGGCGCTCAACCTGACCTCCTCCGCGCCGCGGGCGGTCGACGTCGACGTCGACCTGGGTGCCGGCCGGCGGCTGCGCGGCACCGTGCCGGAGCTGTACGGCGACCTGCTCGTGCGAGTGACCTACTCCCGGCTCGGCCCCAAGCACCGGCTGCACAGCTGGATCAAGCTGCTCGCGCTCACCGCCAGCGACGAGGACCGGCCGTGGCGCAGCCTGGCGATCGGGCGCCCGGAGGGCTGGGGCAAGGCCGACTTCGACGCCTCCCGCCTTGCTCCGCTCGACCATCGCGCGCTCGGCTGGTTGCGCGACCTGGTCGCGATCCGCGACGAGGGGATGCGCGAGCCGCTGCCGCTGCCGCTGAAGACGTCGCTCCAGTACGCGCGGCTGCGGCGTACGCGTGAGGACTCCGGCTCCGCCCTCGACAAGGTGGTCTGGGTCTGGCGCAAGGACGGCAAGTTCCCCGGCGAGGTCGCCGACCCCGAGAACGTCCTGGTCTGGGGCGAGCGCTCCGACCTGCCCGGCCGGACGGTCCCCGGCGGCGCGGGCGAGACCTCGCGCTTCGGCGAGCTGGCGATGCGCGTCTGGAGCCCGTTGCTGGAGTCGGAGGTGGGCTCGTGGTGACCCCCTTCGACCTCACCGGCCCGCTGCCCACCGGCACCACGCTGCTCGAGGCCAGCGCCGGCACGGGCAAGACGTTCACGGTCGGCGCGCTCGTGACGCGGTACGTCGCCGAGGGCGTCGCGACCCTCGACGAGATGCTCGTCATCACCTTCAGTCGGGCCGCGACCCAGGAGCTCCGCACGCGGGTCCGCGAGCAGCTGACCGCGGCCGAGCGCGCGGTGTCGGCGTACCTCGCAACGGGGGAGACCGCCGCCGACAACGAGGTGCTCGCCCACCTGCTGGACGCCGATCCGGCCGAGCTCGGCCGGCGGCGCGAGCGCCTGCGCGACGCCCTCGCCTCCTTCGACTCCGCGACCATCGCGACCACCCACCAGTTCTGCCACGTCGTCCTGCGCTCGCTCGGCGTCGCCGGCACCAGCGACACCGGCGCGACGCTCGTCGAGTCCCTCGACGAGCTCGTGGTCGAGGTGGTCGACGACCTCTACCTCGCCGACCACGGCCACTCCGGCGCCTTCCCGCTGATCGACCGTGCCCTCGCGCTGCGGATCGGCCGCGACGCCGTCGAGAGCGCGGGTGCCGAGCTCGCGCCCGCCGACAGCGCCAACGCGGCCGCGGCCGCCCGCACCGACTTCGCCCGCCGGGTGCGCGAGGAGGTCGAGCGCCGCAAGCGCCGCCTCGGCATCCAGTCGTACGACGACCTCCTCGGCCGTCTGGCCGACGCGCTCGAGCCCGAGGACTCCGCGGCCCGCGTGCGGATGCGCGAGCGGTGGCGGATCGTTCTGGTCGACGAGTTCCAGGACACCGATCCCGTGCAGTGGCAGGTCATCGAGCGGGCCTTCCACGGCCACTCGACGGTGATCCTGATCGGCGACCCCAAGCAGGCGATCTACGGCTTCCGGGGCGGTGACGTCGACACCTACCTCGCTGCCGCCGCGCGCGCGGGCGAGCGCGCCACGCTCGCGGTCAACCGCCGCTCCGACAAGGCGCTGGTCGACCGGCTCAACGCCGCCATCGGCAACGCCGGTCTGGGCAGCAGCGAGATCGTCGTGCACCCCGTCGAGGCCCACCACCAGGAGAGCCGGCTCGCCGGGGCGCCGTACGCCTCGCCGTTCCGAATCCGCCGCCTGCCCCGCGGCGACCTCAAGGTGAAGAACGGCGTGGTCGACTGGTGGCCGGTGCGCAACCGGATCGCCGAGGACCTCGCCGGCGACGTCGCCGGGCTGCTCGGCAGCGGCGCGACGTGGTGCGGCGAGCCGCTCGAGGCCCACCAGGTGGCCGTGCTCGTCTCCGACCGGATCCAGGGCGAGGCGGTGCAGAGGGCGCTGCAGAAGCGCGGCGTGCCCGTCGTCCTCAACGGTGGCGGCGACGTCTTCCGCACGGCCGCGGCAGACGACTGGATGACCCTGCTCAAGGCCCTCGACGCCCCGCACCGCACCCCGCTGGTGCGCTCTGCGGCGCTGACGTGCTTCTTCGGCCACTCCGCCGCCGAGATCGTGGCCGGTGGTGACCGCCTGACGGGTGAGATCGCCGACCGGCTGCGCGACGGCGCGGTCCTGCTGCGCACGCGTGGCGTCGCCGCGCTGACCGAGTCGCTCGAGGAGGCCGGCCTGAGTGACCGGATCCTCGGCGTGGTCGACGGCGAGCGGCTGCTCACCGACCTGCGCCACCTCGGCCAGCTCCTGCACGACCAGGCCGTGCGCGACCGGCTCGGCCTGACCGCGCTGCTGGAGTGGTTCCGCGACGAGCGGCTCCGCGTCGGCGCCGGGGAACGGCCGCGCCGCCTCGACTCCGACGCGCTCGCCGTCCAGGTCGTCACCATCCACGGCAGCAAGGGCCTGGAGTACCCCGTCGTCTACCTGCCCTACGCCTTCAACTTCTTCGAGCGCAACGTCGAGACCGCGCTGTTCCACTCGCGGTCCGACGCGACCGGTCTGCACCGCGTCCTCGACGTCGGCGGCCGCGGCGGGCAGTGGGAGGCCAACCTGCTCGCCCACCGCGAGGAGGAGGCCGGCGAGGACCTCCGCAAGCTGTACGTCGCCCTCACCCGGGCCCAGTCGCAGGTCGTGACCTGGTGGGCGCCGACCGACGGCACCAAGCAGGGCGCGCTGCACCGGATGCTCTTCGGGCGTCTGCCGGGGTCGCGGGACGTGCCGGCCTGGGCACCGGTCAAGGACGACGACGAGGCCGGCCGGATCCTCGGCCTGATCGGCGATCGCGGCGGACCGACCGCCGAGGTCGCCGACGGGTCGCGCGGGCGGCTGGCCGCGGTCCCGGTCCCCGACGAACCGCTCGCCGCCCGGGTCTTCGACCGGTCGATCGACCACGAGTGGCGGCGTACGTCGTACTCCGGCCTCATCCGGGTCGAGGAGCAGGTCGTCGCCACCTCCGAGCCCGAGGTCAGCGCCAAGGACGACGAGCCCGACGAGGTGGTTGAGCCTGCCGGCACAGCCGGATCGGTCATCGAGCTTGCCGACCTGCCCTCTCCGATGGCCGACCTGCCGGCAGGAGCCGGCTTCGGCTCGCTGGTACACGCGATCCTCGAGCACGCCGACCCGTCGGCTCCCGACCTCGCCGAGGAGCTGCGCAAGCGGGCCGAGGAGCAGCTGCGCTGGTGGCCGTCCGAGGCGACGCCCGAAGCCCTGGCCGAGGCGCTGGTGCCGATGAACACCACCTCGCTCGGCCCGCTCGCCGACCGCTTGACGCTGTGCGAGGTCCCGTTGCGCGATCGGCTCCGCGAGCTCGACTTCGAGATCCCGCTGGCGGGTGGTGACCTGGTCCGGGGCGGTGCGGGGGTCGACGTACGCCTGCGCGACCTGGCGCCGATCCTGCGCGCGCACCTCGGCGAGCACCCGATGGCGGCGTACGCCGACAAGCTCGAGCAGCCGCCGCTCGCCGACCAGACCCTGCGCGGCTACCTGTCCGGCTCGATCGACGTGGTCCTCCGACTGCCGAGCGGGCGGTTCGTGGTCGTCGACTACAAGACCAACCGGCTCGGTGACATCGGTCGGCCCGTGACGGCCGCCGACTACGCGCCGGCGCACCTGACCGAGGCGATGCTGCACTCGCACTACCCGCTCCAGGCGCTGCTCTACTCCGTGGTCGTGCACCGCTACCTGCGCTGGCGGCTGCCCTCCTACGACCCGGCGACGCACCTCGGCGGCGTGCTCTACCTCTACGTCCGCGGCATGTGCGGGCCGGAGACCCCCGAGGTCGACGGCGTGCCCTGCGGCGTCTTCTCGTGGCAGCCGCCGGCCGCCCTGGTGACCGCGCTGTCCGAGCTGCTGGAGGGACGCCGATGACCGAGCTCTTCGAGACCGACGACCGCTTCGACCATCGCATCGCGTCGCGGTCGACCGGGTTGCTGGCGACCTTCAACCGGGCCGGCCTGCTGACCGCCGCCGACGTGCACACCGCGTCCCGGATCGCCGCGCTGGCGGGCGAGAGCGACCCGAGCGTCGCGCTCGCGGTGGCGGTCACCGTGCGCGCCGCCCGGCACGGCTCGGTCTGCGTCGACCTGGTCGAGGTGGCCCTCGGCGAGGGGCTCGAGGAGCTTCCCTGGCCCGAGCTGGACGCGTGGCGACGGGCGATCTCGGCGAGTCCCTTGAGCGCGCAGGGCGTGCTGCGCCGTGAGGGCGACCTGCTCTACCTCGACCGGTTCTGGCGCGAGGAGGGCCAGGTCCGCGACGACCTGCTCGCCCGCCTGGCGGCCCCCGCCCCCGTGGTCGACGACGAGGTCCTGGAGGCCACCGCGGCGCGGCTCTTCCCCGAGGGGTACGACGAGCAGCGGGCTGCCGCGCTGGCCGCGGCCCGGCAGTGGACGACGGTGCTCACCGGCGGTCCCGGCACCGGCAAGACCACCACGGTCGCCGGTCTCCTCGCGCTGCTGACCGAGCAGTCCGAGCAGCCGCTGCGGATCGCCCTGACCGCGCCGACCGGCAAGGCCTCGGCCCGGCTGCAGCAGGCGGTGGAGGAGGCGCAGGCCGAGGACCGCTTCACCGCTGGTGATAGGGAACGGCTCGCCGGCCTGTCCGCCTCGACGCTGCACCGCCTCCTCGGCTGGACGCCCGAGTCACGCAACCGCTTCCGCCACCACCGCCGCAACAAGCTCCCGCACGACGTGGTCGTGGTCGACGAGACCTCGATGGTCTCGCTGACGATGATGGCTCGACTGCTCGAGGCGGTTCGGCCCGACGCACGCCTGATCCTGGTCGGCGACGCCGACCAGCTCGCCTCGGTTGAGGCCGGCGCGGTGCTCGCGGACCTCGTCGCCGGCCTGGCGACGCGCGCGCCGGGTGCCGTCGCCGGGCTGCGCACGACCCACCGCTTCGGCGCCGGGATCGGCGCTCTCGCCGAGGCCCTGCGAGGCGGCGACGCCGACCGGGTCCTCTCCCTGCTCGAGGCCGGCGACCGGGTCAGCCTGGTCGACCCCGTGGTCCACGCCGAGGAGCTTCGTGCGCGGCTCCTGGAGCACGCGATCGGCGTACGTCGAGCCGCGTTGGAGGGTGATGCCGAGGGTGCCCTCGCGGCCATGGATGCCCACCGCCTGCTCTGCGCCCACCGCGACGGCCCGTACGGCGTGGCCCACTGGAACCGCCTCACCGAGCGGCTGCTCGTCGACAGCCCGGTGGGCGACCCGACGCTGTGGCAGGAGTGGTACGCCGGCCGCCCGATCCTCCTCACCGCCAACGACTACGGCCTGGGCCTGTTCAACGGCGACACGGGCGTCGTCGTCCGTGAAGGGGAGCGGCTGCGGGCGGTGATCGCCGGTGTCGGCCGCCACGAGCGCCTGGCCACCGCCCGGCTCGGATCGGTCGAGACGCTGCACGCGATGACGATCCACAAGAGCCAGGGCAGCCAGGTCGGTGAGGTGACGCTGCTGCTGCCGCCCGAGGACTCCCCGCTGCTGACGCGCGAGCTGTTCTACACCGCCGTCACGCGTGCCAAGGAGCGCGTGCACGTGGTCGGCACCGAGGCCGAGGTCGTCGCCGCGGTCGAGCGCCGGGCGCAGCGCGCCACCGGCCTGCGCGACCGGCTGGCGGTCGGCAACCCGAACGAAACACCCGCGGGTTAGGTTGGTGGCGTGTCACACCTGATGCGCATCGCGCTGCCTGACGTCCCGGGTTCCCTGGGCCGCGTCGCGACCGCCATCGGTGTCGCCGGGGGAGACATCGAGGCGGTGGAGATCGTCGAGAAGCGTCCCGACGGAACGGCCCTCGACGACTTCCTGCTGGAGATCGCGCCGGGCACGATGCCCGACTCCATCGTCTCGGCCTGCAGCGCACTGGACGGTGTGAAGGTCCTCTGGATCAGCCACTACCCGTCCGGCGGCTCGCTGGTGCTGGACCTCGAGGCGGTCGAGGAGATCACCGCCGACCCCGAGCACGCCTTCGACCGGCTCGTCGACCAGCTGCCCGCGGCCTTCCGGGTCGACTGGGCGCTGCGCGTCCACCGCGCCAAGGGCGAGGTCTACGGCACGTCCGCCGCGCCCGACCACTTCGACTTCGTCGAGCTCGAGGACGGCCCGGCCCGCCTCGAGGTCGAGGGCGACGAGAACACCCTCTACGCCGCCTCGCGCATCGACGGCAACGACATCGTCGTCATCGGCCGCCGGGGTGGCCCCGACTTCCTCGACTCCGAGCTGGCCCGCCTCGGCCACCTCTCGGCGCTCGCTGCGACGATCGCCAACGCCTGACGATCGGGTAGGGGCTCAGTCGATCGGCTCCAGCAGGAACACGGGGATCAGCCGGTCGGTCTTCTCCTGGTACGTCGCGTAGGTCGGCCAGGTCCTGGACGCGAGCTCCCACCACTCGGCGCGCTCCTCGCCCTCGAGCTCGCGGGCACGGTAGGAGCGCGGCTCCGGGCCGTCCTGCAGGTCGACCTCGGGGTGGGCGCGGAAGTTGTCGGCCCACGCCGGGTCCTCCGGCGCACCACCCTTGGACGCGATGGCGACGTACTTGCCGTCCTTCTCGACCCGCATCACCGGGTTCTTGCGGAGCTTGCCCGACGTCGCGCCGATCGAGGTGATCACCACGATCGGGTCGCCGGTCTGCGGCAGGATGTTCGCCTCCCGGCCGCCGGAGGCCTCGTACGCCGCGACCTGGTCGCGGACCCATTGCTGGCTGCTGGGGACGTACTCGCCGTGAAGTGTCATGTCACCCAACCAAGCACGCCGCGCCCCCGGGTTCCAGGGGCACGGCGTGCTGAGGTCGTCGCGACAGCCTCGACGGTGGTCGGGCTTGCCGAGACTCAGGCGTAGAGGACGGCGTCCTCGGCCTCGAGGCGGGGGAGCCGGCCGAACCAGGCGCCCTCCTCGGCCGGGTGACCGATGTTGACGACGAGGAGCGACTTGAGGCGGCCGTCGGCGAAGAAGTCGGCGTCGACGCCGTCCTTGTCGAAGCCGGCCATCGGCCCCGCGGCCAGACCGGCGGCGCGGGTCGCGAGCAGGAACGCGCCGACCTGGATCGCGGCCGAGAAGTTGCCCATGCCGTGGCGCATCTCCTCGTTCGCCTCGAGCGCGTCGGCCATGCCGGGGTTGATCGGGAAGACGGTCGGGACGTGCTCGTGGAAGCGGGTGTCGTAGGCGAGGACGGCGGTCACCGGTGCGCCCTCGGTCTTGTCCCGGTTGCCGTCTGCCATGTGCTTGAGCAGGCGCTCCTTGCCCTCCGGCGTACGCACGAAGAGCACGCGCAGCGGCTGGGTGTTGGCCGCCGTCGGGGTCCACTTCAGCAGGTCGTAGATGTCCGCGAGCTGCTCGTCGGTGACCGGCTCCTCGGAGAAGCTGTTCACGGTCCGGGCGCCGGTGAAGACGATGTGGCGGCCGCGCTCGTCGAGACGCTCGAGAGGGGCCGGGGTGGGAAGCGAGGTGTCCGTGGTCATGCAGGTTTCAATCACTCGTCGTCGAGATTCATTCCCGGGACCAGGGAACGATCAGGGTCGTACCGGATGTTGAACCGTCGTACGCCGGGCAAGACTGGCGTACGACGAAGGAGGACCACCCATGTCCCAGCACTACGGCGACAACCCGTACGCCGCCCCGCGCCCCGAGAGCCTGACGCCTTCCCAGGAGCGGTCGGGTGCCCTGCTCACCCATGTCGGTGTCGGTGCGGCCACGGTCCTCAGCGCCGGCACCCTGGGCTTCCTCGCGGCGCTCGCCGTCTACCTGATGTACGGCGACCGCGGCCCGTTCCTGCGCCACAACGCTGCGAACGCGATGAACATCCAGCTCAACGGGCTGATGTGGGCCGCCATCATCGGGGTCGTCGGCGTCTTCACGCTCGGCCTGCTCTGGTTCGCGTTCGCCGTGATCCCGGTGGTCATGGTGGTGCTGCACGTCCTCGCCGCGCTGAAGGCGAGCGCCGGCGAGTGGTGGAACCCGCCGATGACGCTGCGCTTCATCAAGTAGGGGCTCAGCCCCCGCCGCGCGTCGCAGCCGCGCTCGATAGCCTCAGCGCATGAGTGCGATCGAGGGCGTCAGCGAGATCTTCGACCCGGCCGACTGGGACGAGGTGCCCGGCTTCGAGGACCTGACGGACCTCACCTACCACCGTGCTCGCGAGCACGGGACGGTGCGGATCGCCTTCGACAGGCCCGACGTGCTCAACGCGTTCCGGCCGAACACCGTCGACGAGCTGCTCCGCACCCTCGACCACGCGCGGATGTCCGCCGACGTCGGCTGCGTGATCCTCACCGGCAACGGTCCGTCGGCCAAGAACGGCAAGTGGGCGTTCTGCACCGGTGGCGACCAGCGGATCCGGGGTCGCGCGGGCTACCAGTACGAGGACAAGGCGATCGGCGCGGCCGAGACCGGCGCCGAGGAGCCGTCGGTCATCGACAAGGCCAAGCTCGCCCGGCTGCACATCCTCGAGTGCCAGCGGCTGATCCGGTTCATGCCGAAGGTCGTCATCTGCGTCGTACCCGGCTGGGCCGCGGGCGGTGGCCACTCGCTCCACGTCGTCTGCGACCTCACCCTCGCCTCGCGCGAGCACGCGCGCTTCAAGCAGACCGACGCCGACGTCGGCTCG
This sequence comes from Nocardioides montaniterrae, assembly GCF_054782655.1. NCBI lineage: Bacteria > Bacillati > Actinomycetota > Actinomycetes > Propionibacteriales > Nocardioidaceae > Nocardioides > Nocardioides montaniterrae. The sequence continues at coordinate 17,195 of NZ_BAAGSB010000002.1, forward strand.
TTCGACGGTGGGTACGGGTCGGCGTACCTCGCCCGCCAGGTGGGCCAGAAGTTCGCCCGCGAGATCTTCTTCCTCGCCGAGGAGTACACCGCCGACGACATGTTCCAGATGGGTGCGGTCAACCGCGTCGTCGAGCACGCCCAGCTGGAGAAGACCGCGCTCGAGTGGGGCCGCAAGATCAACGGCAAGTCCCCGACCGCCCAGCGGATGCTGAAGTACTCCTTCAACCTCCTCGACGACGGCCTGGTCGGCCAGCAGCTCTTCGCCGGCGAGACCACCCGGCTGGCCTACATGACCGACGAGGCCCAGGAGGGCCGCGACCAGTTCCTCGAGAAGCGCGAGCCGGACTGGTCGCCGTACCCCTGGTACTACTGAGATGGCGCGTTTGCCCAGGTCAGGTGGGGTGTCGGCCTGAGAAGTCCGTGTCTGGTCCGCAAGAAGTCCGCAAGATCCGGCGACGGCCGGCATTCATCGACGAGATCCGAGGAGGTGTGCAGCTCAATGGCGCTTCCTGAGACCGACCTGCACCGCATCCAGCTCTGGGCCCGCGCTCGCGTCCCCGAGCACCTCTGGGACCAGTTGAAGGTCGAGGCTGACGTCTCAGATCGGTACGTCGACATCGTCGAGGTGCGACCGCCCTGGGATGGCGTCGGCGATCACACGCGCTTCCCCATCGCCCGGCTGCGCTACACCAAGACGACGGGACTCTGGGCGATCTACTGGCGCGACCGGAACCTGAAGTTTCACGAGTACAAGCGCAAGCGGCCGACCAAGAACGTCCAGGAGCTGCTCGACTACATCGACAATTCGGGAGACCCGATCTTCTGGGGCTGAGCCCCGCGCGGCCTCGCCGCCTGTCGATGACCGGGGGTCGTGAGCGCAGACCTAGAAAAGCGGGTCGTCGGCTTGGTCATCCGAGGGTGGGATCTTGTACGGATCCACGATCTGTCCTCGATGCGCGGCACGAACCTCGCCATAGATTTCCCGAAGCTCAGCGCTTCCCATGTAGTAGCGCCCACGGGTCTCGCCCTTTGCCAGCAACAGGCCGGCAGATGCCAGGTTGCGGAGGTCGCGTCCGGCCGTTGCGTACTCGAGGCCGGTCGCTTCTTCGTACGCGATTCGGCGGACCCGCAGACCCAGCGCGCCGGTGTACAGAGCTTGGACGGATCGGTCGGGGAATCCACGTTCGCTCGCGAGTGCCTCCAGCTTTATCCACAACTCATCCGCCTCCTGGACGCGATGCCAGACGGTTTGAGCCTGCATGTGGTGCGCCGTCAGGTTGAAACGCACCCATGCTGTCGCATCGTTGCCCGGGTTCCACTTGCCTTGTCCGGTCTTCGCCAGCACCTCGTAGTAGTCCAGGGTGTTGCGACCCAGCCACTCCTCGATGCTGGAGAACTCCTGCCCGAGGACTTGATTGCGCGACAGCATCAGGGTCTGAAGGCACCTGGCCATCCGCCCGTTTCCGTCGCGGAACGGATGGATCATCACCAGGTTCAGATGCGCCATCGCCGCGGCGACGAAGATTGGGCAGCCCGGATCGCTGAGCAGCGCTTCTAGTTGCTCCACGAGTTCGCGCATCAGGCTCGGCACGACGTCAGGGTCTGGCCCCTCGTAGACGATCTCCTCGGTCTCGTCGTCACGCACGTAGATGGCGCCACGCCGGTAGGACCCAGGGCTCTTGTCCAGGTCGTGACCAAGCATCATGAAGTGGAGCCCCCGAAGGAGTGATTGGTCGAGGCTGAAGTCGGGATCATCAGCGAGCTGCTGCACGTACGTCATTGCGTTGCGATAGCCCGTTACCTCAAGGACGGTGCGTTGGTCGGCGGTCAGCGCCTCTTCGTCGTCCTCAAGGATGGCGAGAGCATCGTCGAGCGAGACGTCATAACCCTCGATGCTGTTCGAGCCGCGCATGGCACGCGCGCGGAGATTGCGGCGCATGAGACCTTGCCAGCGGCGAGGTCGGCCGATGAAGTGTCGGAGTCGGCTTCTGTACTGCTCGATTCCTTCGATGACCTCGCGATCACGATCGTCGAGCGTCGGGACTGCGTAGATCATGGGCTCCATGATCCAATGCAAAGATCATCTTTGCAAATGCATAGATGATTCGGATATTGCGACACGGACTACGGCGTCTCGGCAGGGCGCCTCGAGCCCATTGCTTGCGCCATCAGATCGGCGGCGGCTGCCCGCGTCCGTTCCTCCGCACTCGGCGACAGGTGGCTGTAGGTGTTCAACGTGGTTGTCGCCGACGAGTGGCCGAGCGCGCGTTGAACGGTGACGACGTCGCAGCCCGCGGCGATCAGACCGGAGGCGTAGAAGTGCCGGAGGTCGTGGAGCCGCACGTGGGGCAGTCCGGCTGAGGATCGGGTCGCTCGCCACCGCCAGTCGATGTCGTTGTCGTACATCGGGTCCTCGCCGACGGTGACAGCCAGCGGTTCGGCGACTCGTCCGGCAGGCCGGTTCCGCTGCTCACCCCGGGCTGTCCGCGCGCTGGCTTTCGTTCGTCACCGACGTCGACACCGAGACCCACCACGACGCGCAACCCCGCCCTCGTCCTCGCCGCCACCGCCATGGGCACCGTGTTCGCAGCCCAGCGTCGCGCCTCCGGGGGCATCCAGGCGCCGCTCATCACCCACCTGACCTGGTCGGCCCTGATGCTCCGCTTCCTGCCACCGCTCTTCCGGCAGAGCAGCGCCACTAGGGTCGGGGGATGACCGGACCCGAGTCGCGCGTGGCGATCTACATCGACTTCGACAACGTGGTCATCTCGCGTGCCAGCCAGGTGAAGCAGACCGGCGCATCGGCGACGGTGGCGATCGACGTGCTGCTCGACTTCGCGACGCGCTACGGCCGGCTGACGATCTCGCGGGCGTACGCCGACTGGTCGGTCAAGAAGAACGCCGACTACCGCGACCAGCTGGTGGCCCGCGCGGTCGAGCTGGTGCAGCTCTTCCCGGCCTCCAAGACCAAGAACGGCGCGGACATCCGGCTCGCCGTCGACGCCATCGAGGACCTCTACCTCCACGACGACCTCACGCACATCGTGATCGCGGCGGGTGACTCCGACTTCGTGCCGCTGGCCCAGCGCGCCCGCCGGCTCGGCCGTCTCGTCATCGGCGTGGGGGTGGCCGGCAGCATCAGCAAGACCCTCGCGAGCGCCTGTGACGTGTACGTCGACTACGACGAGCTGCTCGACGACCGACAGAAGCTCGAGGCCGAGACCGAGACCGAGGACGGCAAGCCGGCCGCCAAGGGCGAGCCTGCCCGCGCCGCCGGATCACGCCAGCCGCGTCGGCCGTACCCGCTCATCCACGAGGCGCTGCGCGGCCTCGACGCGCAGCACCCCGATCGCGAGTCGCATGCGCTCTCCGCCCTGAAGAACCAGATCCTGCGGATCGAGCCGGCCTTCAAGGAGCGCGACTACGGCGCCGCCACGTTCAGCGAGCTGCTCGGCCGCTACGGCAGCCAGGTCGAGGTCAAGGACAACCGCGTGCGGCTGCGCTGACCGCTCAGGACCCGGGCCGGCGAAGCACTGCCGTACGCCGGCTTCCACCGCCAGATCCTCGGCGGCGTGCTCGGCCACGCCGTGCGCCACCCGCCGGCCGTTCCCGATGGTGCGGCTGTGACGCAGGCCGGCTGCTGACCGGTCAAGTAACACGTCGTCCGCTCGTCTGGGGCCCCAAAAACCGCACTTCCACGTTGCTGCAACAACGTGGAAGTGCGGATTTCTTGCGGGTAGTCGGGCGGACGACGTGTTACTTGTTCCCTCCGAGACCCGCCCGAGCCCCGCCAACGCTCAGAGCACGAGCCGGCGTACGTCCTCCACGAGGGAGCCGAGGTGCCGGGTGAACCGGGCGGCGAGCGCACCGTCGATGACGCGGTGGTCGTAGGACAGGCAGAGCGGCAGCATGAGCCGGGGCTCGAAGTCCGAGCCGTTCCAGACCGGCGCCATCGTGGAGCGGACGACACCGAGGATCGCGACCTCGGGGGCGTTGACGATCGGCGTGAACGCCGTACCGCCGATGCCGCCCAGGCTCGAGATGGTGAACGTGCCGCCCTGCATGTCGGCGGCCGAGAGCTTGCCGTCGCGCGCCTTCTCCGAGAGCGAGCCGAGCTCGAGCGACAGCTCGCGGATGCCCTTGCGGTCGACGTCCTTGACGACGGGTACGACGAGGCCGTCCGGGGTGTCGACGGCGACGCCGATGTTGACGTACTCCTTGTAGACCAGGTCGTCGCCGGCCAGCGAGCTGTTCAGCTCGGGGAACGCGCGCAGCGACGACGCGGCGGCCTTGAGCAGGAACGCCAGCAGGGTGACGCGGTAGCCCTCGGTCTTCGCAACGGCGTCGAGCTCGCGGCGGTAGTCGTCCAGCGAGGTGATGTCGGCCTCGTCGTTGTGCGTCACGTGCGGGACGTTGAGCCACGAGCGGTGCAGGTGCGGGCCGGAGACCTTCTTGATCCGCGGCAGCGGGACGGTCCGGATCGGGCCGAACTTGGCGAAGTCGACCGTCGGGATCGGTGGGATGCCGCTCCCTGCGCTCGAGGCCGGCGAGACCCCCTTGTCGTAGTGCGCCAGCAGGTCCTGCTTGGTCACCCGGCCCTTGATGCCGGTGCCGGCGACCGCCGACAGCGAGACCTCCAGGTCGCGCGCGAGGCGGCGTACGAGCGGGGTCGCGCGGAGGCCTTCCTTCTCGGGTACGACGACCGCCGGCTCGGGCACCACGGCCGGCTCGGGGTCGCGAGACGGTTGCTGCGCAACCTCCTCGACCACGGGGGCGGGCTCCACCACCGGCGCCGAAGCCGAGGCCGGCTCAGCGATCGCGATGATGGAGCCCTGGCCGATCTTGTCGCCGACGGCGACGGAGATCGAGGTGATGGTGCCGTCGAACGGCGCCGGCACGTCCATGGTCGCCTTGTCGGTCTCCAGCGTGAGGATCGGGTCCTCGGCACGGACGGTGTCGCCGGGGGCGACGAGCAGCTCGATGACGGGTACGTCGACGAAGTCGCCGATGTCCGGAACTCGGATTTCCATGTCAGCAGTCCTCACGCGGTAGCCGGCGTCGGCCGGTCGGGGTCGATGCCGTACTTCTCGATCGCCTCGGCGACGACGGCGCGCTCCACGGCACCCTCGTCGGCCAGGCGCTGCAGGGCCGTGACCACCACGAAGTGGCGGTCGACCTCGAAGTGGCGGCGCAGGTTGATGCGGTAGTCGGAGCGGCCGAAGCCGTCGGTGCCGAGCGCGGTGAACGAGCCGGGGACGAACGCCCGGATCTGGTCGGCGTACGACTTGATGTAGTCGGTGGCCGCGATGACGGGTCCGCGACGGCCCTCCAGGCACGAGGCGACGTACGACGAGCGCGGCGACTCGAGCGGGTGCAGCGTGTTCCAGCGCTCGGCCTCCAGGCCGTCGCGCCGCAGCTCGGTGAAGGACGGGACGCTCCAGACGTCGGCCTCGATCCCGTGCTCGTCACGCAGGAGGTCGGCGGCCGCGATGACCTCGCGCAGGATCGTGCCCGAGCCCATCAGCTGCACCTTCGCGGCGTTCTTGCCGCGCTTGGCGGCCGCCTCGCGCAACGGGTACATGCCGCGCAGGATCCCCTCGGTGACGCCCTCCGGCATGGCCGGGTGCTCGTAGTTCTCGTTCATCAGGGTCAGGTAGTAGAAGACGTCCTCCTGCTCGACGTACATCCGTCGCATGCCGTCGGCGACGATCACCGCCAGCTCGTAGGCGTACGTCGGGTCGTAGCTGACGCAGTTGGGGATCAGCGCTGCCTGGAGGTGGCTGTGGCCGTCCTCGTGCTGGAGGCCCTCGCCGTTGAGAGTCGTCCGGCCCGCGGTGCCGCCGAGCAGGAAGCCGCGCGCCCGCATGTCGCCGGCGGCCCACGCCAGGTCGCCGATCCGCTGGAAGCCGAACATCGAGTAGTAGATGTAGAACGGGATCATCGGGGTGTTGCTCGAGGAGTACGACGTCGCCGCAGCGATCCACGACGAGAACGCGCCCGGCTCGTTGATGCCCTCCTGGAGGATCTGGCCGCTGGCGTCCTCCTTGTAGAACATCAGCTGGTCGGCGTCCTCGGGCGTGTAGGTCTGGCCGGCCTGGCTGTAGATGCCGACCTGGCGGAACAGGCCCTCCATGCCGAACGTGCGCGCCTCGTCGGGGACGATCGGGACGATCCGCTTGCCGATGTTCTTGTCGCGCAGCAGCTTGGTGAGCATCTGGACGAACGCCATCGTCGTCGAGATCGACCGGCCGTTGGACCCGGCCGTCTGGCTGGCGAAGGCCTCGATGCCGGGCACCTCGAGCGCTTCCGACGTACGTCGACGCGCCGGCAGGTAGCCGCCCAGCTCCTGCCGGCGCGCGTGCAGGTAGGAGTGCTCGGGGGAGCCCTCCTTGAAGGTGACGTACGGGTGGTCCATCAGGTTCTCGTCGGGCACCGGCACGTTGAAGCGCTCGCGGAACGCGCGCAGCGCGGGCTCGGCGACCTTCTTCGCCTGGTGCGCGACGTTCTGTGCCTCGCCCGCCTTGCCCATGCCGTAGCCCTTGACCGTCTTGGCCAGGATCACGGTCGGGCTGCCGATGTGGCGGTCCGCGGCGGCGTACGCGTTGTAGACCTTCTGCGGGTCGTGGCCGCCACGCGTGAGCCGCCAGATGTCGTCGTCGCTCCAGTCGGCGACCATCGCCCGCAGCTCCTCGGAGACGCCGAAGAAGTGCTCGCGGATGTAGGCGCCGTCCTTGGCCTTGAAGGTCTGGTACTGCCCGTCGACGCACTCCATCATCCGCCGCTTGAGGGCACCGGACGTGTCGGCCTTGAGCAGCTGGTCCCAGCCGGAGCCCCAGATCAGCTTGATCGCGTTCCAGCCGGCGCCGCGGAAGACGCCCTCGAGCTCCTGGATGATCTTGCCGTTGCCGCGGACCGGGCCGTCGAGGCGCTGCAGGTTGCAGTTGACGACGAAGACGAGGTTGTCGAGCTTCTCGCGCCCGGCCAGGGAGATGGCACCGAGCGACTCCGGCTCGTCGATCTCGCCGTCGCCCAGGAACGCCCACACCTTGCGGTTGGCGGTGTCGGCGAGGCCGCGTGCGTGGAGGTACTTCAGGAAGCGGGCCTGGTAGATCGCCATCAGCGGACCGAGGCCCATCGAGACGGTCGGGAACTGCCAGAAGTCCGGCATCAGCCAGGGGTGCGGGTAGGACGAGAGCCCGCTCTGCCCACCCTTGGCGCCGGTCTCCTGGCGGAAGCTGTCGAGCTGGGCCTCGGTCAGGCGGCCCTCGAGGAACGCCCGGGCGTAGATGCCGGGGGAGCAGTGGCCCTGGACGTAGACCAGGTCGCCGCCGTTCTCCTCGGACGGGGCGTGCCAGAAGTGCTCGAAGCCGACGTCGTAGAGGGTGGCCGCGGACTGGAAGCTGGAGAGGTGGCCACCGAGCTCGGTGGAGTCCTTGTTGGCGCGCAGCACCATCGCCATCGCGTTCCAGCGGACGGCCGAGCGGATCTTCGTCTCCAGCTCGAGGTCGCCCGGGTGCGGGACCTCCGCGTCGACCGGGATGGTGTTCACGTACGGCGTGGTGGCGACGTACGGCGCACGCGTGCCGAGGCGCTGGGCCTCGTCGATGAGCTGCTCGAGCAGGTACGTCGTACGAGCGTCGCCCTCGAACTCAAGGACGGCGGCGAGTGCGTCGCGCCATTCCTGGGTCTCGGCGGGATCGATGTCGGACATGGGTGGCCCTTCGATGTGGTGTGAGCGGTGCCACAATCGTCCGGGAAGGACGGGCCATGCGTCCAATGACAGTTATGGCTGTCATCCATGCACATGACGCATGAAATGCAAAAGGTCAGCGCGACATCCGGATCGCGATCCGCTTGGCGTTCTTGAGGGTGTGGGCCCGGAAGTGCGTCGAGGGTGCGCCGAGGCGACGGCCCTCCAGCCAGGACAGGCAGATCTCGCGGTTGGCGTCGACGTCGCTGACGCGGAGGTGAGGGGCCGCGGGCACGCCGACGCCGTGCGGCTCCGGGATCAGCGCGACGCCGAGGCCGGCCGAGACCAGGCCCCGGAGCGTCTCGACCTCCTCGCCCTCGAACCCGATCGTCGGCAGGAAGCCGGCCCGGGTGCAGAGATCCTCGGTGATCGCGCGCAGGCTGAAGCCCGGACGCAGCGCGATGAAGGTCTCCTCGGAGACGTCGCTCAGACGGACGGAGCGCCGGCCGGCGAGCCGGTGGTCCGGAGGTACGACGAGCCGCAGCGGCTCGAGCAGCAGGCGCTGGCTCGTGATCAACGGGTGCTCGGGCCGATCGCCGGTGATGGCGAGGTCGACCGCGCCATCGAGCAGGTCGGTGACCAGCCCGTCGTCACCGTGCTGGCGCAGGTCGAAGCGGACGTGGGGGCGTTCGGCGCGGAAGCCCTTGATCAGCTCGGGGACCAGCCAGGTGCCCAGCGTGTGCAGGAACGCGACGGGCACGAACCCGCCGTCCGGTGTGGCGAGGTCCTCGATCGCGCGAGCCCCACGGTCGTAGGCGTCGACGATCTCGCGCGCGTGGTCGACGAGCTCGCGGCCTGCCGGCGTGAGGACCAGCCCGCGACCGACCCGCTGGAACAGCTGCGTCCCGATCTCGCGCTCGAGTCGGGCCAGGGCGCGTGACATCGCGGGCTGCGTGCGGTGTGAGCGTTCCGCGACCTCGGTGACGGTGCTCCCGCCGGCCACGGCGAGGAATGCGCGGATCGTGTCGAGCTCCATGGATCGATGCTCTCAGGACATGGATCGGACGTCGAGGAGGTCGACGAGCGCGGTTTCGATCTGCGACAGACGTGCCCCCACGCCGGTGGCGATCTCGGCCAGGTCGCCACTCGCGCGAGCCCGCTCGTCGTCGTCCATCAGCAGCAGGTCGAGCACGGCGTCGGCGTCCCAGGACTCGTAGACGATGCACTGGAACCGCGCACCCTCGCGCGTACGTCGCTGCGAGATCCCGACGGCCTTGCGCCCGTCGACGAGCACCTCGCCCGGTCCGAGGGCCCCGAAGCAGACCAGCCGTCCCCAGTCGGTCTTCTCCAGCCCGCCCTCGTAGAGCTCGGCCCGGAGACCGGCAGCGCGCAGTGCGGCCGTCCAGGCCTCGCCCAGCCAGTAGACCGAGGCGCGCACGTCCTCGCTCCATCGTGGATCGGCCCGCGGCACCACCACGTCCACCCACAGGCAGCCCGCGGCAGGGACCCACACGGCACCGCCGCCGCTGCGTCGGCGTACGACTTCGGCGCCGAGGGCGCGGGCGGCACCGAGGTCGACGATCGACTCGTCCTGCGAGCTGCCGAGCACCAGCGCCGGCCGTGCCGGGTCGAAGAGCCAGGCCTCGGCCTCGACGAGGTCTCCGGGGATCGTCCGGGCGTGGAAGTCGCCGATCGGCTCGGTGACGCGGGTCAGGCGCATGGCCTGATCATCCATGACCGGCTTATGTATCGCAATAAAGCAAAAGTATGTACTATGACGTGCACCACTGGGAGCGAGGAGGAAGCATGTCCGTAGCGTTGGGAGTCGACGTCGGTGGCACCGGCATCAAGGCGGCGCTCGTCGAGACGACCACCGGGCAGCTGCTCTCCGAGCGGCTCCGCCGGGAGACCCCGCAGCCCGCGACGCCGGAGGGTGTGCGCGACGCCGTCGAGTCCATCGAGCGTGAGCTCGGCCCGCGCGACGTCGAGCTGGTCGGCATCGCGCTGCCCGGCGTCGTACGCAACGGTGCGCTGTGGACGGCCGCCAACCTCGATCCGTCCTGGGTCGGCACCGATCTCGGCAAGGTCTTCGACGGCATCGCCGATCACGCCGCCTTCCTCAACGACGCCGATGCCGCGGGCATCGCCGAGGCCCGCTTCGGCGCGGCCCGTGACGTCGACGGACTGGCCGTGATGGTCACCCTCGGTACCGGCATCGGCATCGCGCTGGTCCACGACGGCACCCTCATCCCCAACTGCGAGCTCGGCCACCTCAGGATCGAGGGTCGCGTGGCGGAGCACTTCGCCAGCGCCCGCGCTCGTGAGGTCCTCGACCTGTCGTGGCAGGACTGGGCGGTGGGCGTCTCGGCGTACCTCCAGGAGATCGAGCGCCTGTTCGCGCCCGAGGTCTTCGTCATCGGCGGTGGCATCACCAAGAACCCCGAGCTCTGGTTCGACCAGGTCGAGTGCGCCACCCCGCGCCGCCTCGCGACCCTGTCCAAGAACGCCGGCATCGTCGGCGCCGCACTGACCGCTGCACCCCGCCGGCGCGGTCGCTAGAGCTTCGGGCCCGGGCGGGGCCCGAGGAGAAAGTTCGGCCCGGCACCCATCGGGGTGCCGGGCCGAACGCTGGTCGGGGCAGTGCCGCGAGCCGCTCAGGCCACCGGGCTCGGGGCGGCGGAGAGGGCGGTCATCGTGGCGCGTGCGGTGGCCGTGATCGACGCCCAGTCCTTCGCGGCGACGACGGAGGCGGGCGCGAGCCAGGTGCCGCCGACGCAGGCGACGTTCGACAGCGCCAGGTAGCGCGGCGCCGACTCGAGCGTGATGCCGCCGGTCGGGCAGAAGCGGAGATCGGGCAGGGGACCCGCGATGGCGGAGAGGTACGGCGCACCGCCGGCCGCCTCTGCCGGGAAGAACTTCAGCGCGCCGAGACCCTGGGCCCGCAGGGCGAGCGCCTCGGAGATCGTCGAGCAGCCGGGCAGCAGCGCGACGCCGGTGTCCAGCATCGCCTCGAGCAGGCGCGGCGTGGTGCCGGGCGAGACGAGGAACGACGCGCCCGCGTCCACCGCGGCCTGGGCCTGGATGCCGCGCGTGATCGTGCCGGCGCCGACCACGATCTCCGGCACCTCCTCGGCGATCCGCTCGATCGAGGCGAGCGCCGTCGGCGTACGCAGCGTCACCTCGATCACGCCGACGCCGCCTTCGACGAGCGCCCGCGCGAGGGGTACGGCGGACGCGGGGTCGTCCAGGACGACGACGGGGACGACGGGGCTGATGTCCAGGATGCTCATGAGATCTCTCCGTTGAAGAAGGAAGCGCCGCGATCTGCGGAGCTGACGAGGTGGCGCATGCCCGCGAAGAGCTCGCGGCCGGTGCCGGTGACGTTGTTGTCGACGAGGTGGGCCTCCCGCGCCGACAGGTCCGCGTCCACCGACAACGTCCCCGAGGAGGCGTCGACGGTGATCACGTCGCCGTCGCGCACGCGCGACAGCGGGCCGCCGTGCGACGCCTCGGGCGTCACGTGGATGGCGGCGAGGACCTTGCCCGACGCGCCGGACATCCGGCCGTCGGTCACGATCGCGACCTTCTGACCGCGCCCCTGCAGCACACCGAGCGGCGGGGTCAGCTTGTGCAGCTCCGGCATGCCGTTGGCGGCCGGACCCTGGTGGCGGATCACGGCGACGAAGTCACCGGTCAGCGTGCCGGCCTGGAACGCGGCGATGAGGTCGTCCTGGTGGTCGAAGACCCGCGCGGGAGCCGTCACCGAACGCAGCTCGGACGGCACCGCGGACACCTTCACCACGCCGTGGCCGAGGTTCCCGCCGACGACGCGTACGCCGCCCTCCTTGTCGAACGGGTCGTCCACGGCCCGCAGGATCGAGGTGTCCAGCGAGGCGGCCGGAGCGTCGACCCAGGTCAAGGAGCCGTCGAGCAGGCGCGGCTCCTGGAGGTACGTCGAGAGCCCCGGGCCGGCGACGGTGAGGACGTCCTCGTGCAGCAGCCCGGCCGCGAGCAGCGAACGGATCGCCACCTGCAGGCCGCCCACCGCGGCGAAGTGGTTCACGTCCGCCGAGCCGTTCGGGTAGACCCGCGCGATCAGGGGCACGACCGACGACAGGTCCGACAGGTCGTCGCAGGTCAGCGTGATGCCGGCGGCCGCGGCGATGGCCGGAAGATGCAGCGTGTGGTTGGTCGAGCCGCCGGTGGCGAGCAGCGCGACGCACGCGTTGACGATCGCCTTCTCGTCGACGAGGACGCCGATGGGCGTGCTCGCCGCCTGTGCCAGCGTCGTCACCCGCGCGGCCACGGCCTCGGTGAGTGCGGTGCGCAAGGGCGTCCCCGGGTTCACGAACGAGGCGCCGGGCAGGTGCAGGCCCATCACCTCCATCAGCATCTGGTTGCTGTTCGCGGTTCCGTAGAACGTGCAGGTGCCCTGCGAGTGGTACGACGCGGCCTCGGCCTCGAGCAGCTCCTCGCGGCCGACCTTGCCCTCGGCGTACAGCCCTCGGATGCGGGACTTCTCGTCGTTGGGCAGGCCGGAGGTCATCGGGCCCGCGGGCACGAACGCGGTCGGCAGGTGACCGAACGACAGCGCGCCGATCAGCATGCCGGGCACGATCTTGTCGCAGACGCCGAGCATCAGCGCGCCGTCGAACATGTCGTGCGACAGGCCGATCGCCGTCGCCATGGCAATCACGTCGCGGCTGAACAGCGAGAGCTGCATGCCGTCGCGACCCTGCGTGATGCCGTCACACATCGCCGGCACCCCACCTGCGACCTGGGCGATGCCGCCCGCGCGCAGCACGGCCTTCTTGATGAGCGCCGGGTAGTGCTCGAAGGGCGCGTGCGCCGAGAGCATGTCGTTGTACGCCGTCACGATGGCGATGTTCGGCTTCACGAGCTGGCGCAGCTCGGCCTTGTCGGCGACGGGCGCGGAGGCGAAGCCGTGCGCGAGGTTGCCGCAGGCGAGCCGGCCGCGGGCGGGACCGCGCTGCTGGGCCTCCTGGATCTGGGCGAGGTACGCCGACCGTGACGCGGCGCTCCGCTCGACGATGCGGGCGGTGACGGCTGCGACGGTCGGGTCCAGCACCGCCGCGGGGGAAGGGGGAGTGGTCATCGGTCGGTCTCCTCGTACCAGGTACGGCCGTCGCGCTCGAGCAGAGCGGAGGCCTCGGCAGGGCCGGTCGAGCCGGCCGGGTAGGGGGCGGGTGCGGCGCCGGAGCCCGCGTGGTGGTCGATGATCGGCTCGACCCAGCGCCAGGCGGCCTCGATCTCGTCGCGGCGCATGAACAGCGTCGGCGTACCTCGCACGACGTCCATCAGCAGCCGCTCGTAGGCGTCCGGCGACGGCGCGCCGGAGGCCGCCAGGTTCAGGTCGAGCGAGACCGGGCGCGTCCGGATGCCGCCCGGGCCGGGCTCCTTGGCCAGCATCTGCAGGTGCACGCTCTCCTCGGGCTGCAGCCGCAGCACGAGCCTGTTCGGCCCCTGCGAGCCCTGGCCGTCGGGGAACATGGGGTGCGGCGCGGGCCGGAACACGATGACGATCTCGGACTCGCGCGCCGCGAGGCGCTTGCCGGTGCGCAGGTAGAACGGCACCCCGGCCCAGCGCCAGTTGCTGATCTCGGCACGCAGCGCCACGAACGTCTCCGTGCGCGACGCTCCGTTGGTCGGGACCAGCTCGTCGACGTACGCCGGAACGGCCTCGCCGTCGACCTCGCCGGCGGCGTACTGCCCGAAGACGACCGACTGCGAGACCTCGGCGCCGACGAGGGGCCTGAGCGCCTGGAGCACCTTGAGCTTCTCGTTGCGGACGGCCTCGCCGGCGACGCAGGCGGGCGGCTCCATGGCCACCAGGCAGAGGATCTGCAGGAGGTGGTTCTGGATCATGTCGCGCATCGCGCCGGAGGAGTCGTAGTAGCCGCCGCGCGACCCGACGCCGAGCGTCTCGGCGACGGTGATCTGCACGTGGTCGATGGCCCGGGCGTTCCAGAGCGGCTCGAAGATGGCGTTCGCGAAGCGCGTGACGAGCAGGTTCTGCACGCTCTCCTTGCCGAGGTAGTGGTCGATCCGGAAGATCTGCGACTCGTCGAAGACCGCGTCGACCGCGTCGTTGATCGCGCGGGCCGACTCGATGTCGGTGCCGATCGGCTTCTCCAGGACGACCCGGCTCTCCGCCGTCACCAGTCCCGCGGCCGAGAGCCGCTGGCAGATCGTCCCGAAGAGGGCTGGCCCCACGGCGAGGTAGAAGACCCGCACCTCGCGGGGCGCGTCGAGCAGCTGTGAGCGGAGCGCGTCCCAGCCGTCCGCGTCGTCGATGTCGAGGCTGACGTGCGTGAGCCGGGTGAGGAAGTGGAGCACGTCCTCGGGGTCGGGGGAGTCGACGAACTCGTGCAGGGCGCTGAGCACCTTGTCGCGGTAGCCGGCGTCGTCCAGGCCGGCGCGGGACGCCGCGACGATCCGCGAGTCGCGGGGGAGCTGACCGTCGGCCATCCGCAGGAAGAGCGCCGGCAGCAGCTTGCGGAAGGCCAGGTCGCCGGTGCCTCCGAAGATGACGATGTCGCTCGCGGCGAGCTCTGTGATCGGCGTCATGTTTCGAGAGTACAGACTTATGCGTTGAAAAGATACATAAGTCGGATCGAAACTTGGCTCGGGATGCCCGAAGTGGGGAGAGGGGCACGGCTAGGCTGCGCTCCATGGCTGGTGGAGGAACGACGTCGATCCCGACGGCCGGTGGGGTCCTGGACCTGATCCGGCGCGGCGAGGTGCGCACGCGCGGCGACGTCGCCACGGTCACCGGCCTCTCCCGTACGGCGGTCACGGCCCGCCTCTCCGCGCTGCTGCGCTCCGGTCTCGTGGTCGAGGGTGGTGAGGAGGCCCCGTCGACCGGCGGGCGCCCGCCGACCGTGCTGCGGTTCGACGCCCGCTCCGGCAGCGTCCTCGCCGTCGCGCTCGGTCGCAGCCGCACCCAGATGGCCGTCTGCGACCTGGCCGGCGACGTCCTGGCCTCGGACGAGTTCGACCACCTCGACGACGTCGGACCCGACGAGATGTTCACCCGCGTGCGCGTCGCCCTCAAGAAGCTGATGAAGCAGGCGGGCGTCACGGCCGGCTCGGTCCGGGGCGTCGGGCTCAGCCTGCCCGGCACGGTCGACCCCGCGACCGCGACCTGCGTCTCCGCGCCGGTCCTGCGCGGCTGGGACGGCGTGGCCCTGGCCCCCTACTTCGCCGATCTCGATCCTGCGGTCGTCCACGTCGAGAACGACGTCAAGGCGCTCGCCCTCTCCGAGGTGCACGGCCACCTGCGCCAGCATGCCGATCTCGTGGTGCTGAAGGCCTCGACCGGTCTCGGCTGCGCGGTCTTCGCCGACGGGCGCCTGGTCCGTGGTGCCAAGGGGGCGGCCGGCGAGATCGGCCACACCCGTAGCGCCGCGGCCGAGGGTCGTGTGTGCCGCTGCGGCGAGATCGGCTGCGTCGAGGCGGTCGCCGGCGGATGGGCGATGGTCCAGGACTCCGCCGCCGACGGCGTCGAGCTGGCCCACGTTCGGGACCTCGTGGCCCGCGCGCTCGACGGCGACGCACCCGCCCGCCGTCGCATCCGTGAGAGCGGCCGTCGCGTCGGTGAGGTGATGGCCGGTGTCGTCAACCTGCTCAACCCGGGCGCCATCGTGGTCGGTGGCGACGTCGCGGCGGCGTACGACGTCTTCGTCGCCGGCCTGCGCGAGACGCTGTACGCCGGCGCTGCCGCCGGCGCCTCCAACGACCTGCTGATCCTGCCCTCGACCCACGGCGCGGACGCCGCGCTGGTGGGCTGCGCACAGCTCGCGATCGCCGACGTCCTCAGTGTCGCGGCCATCGACCGGATGCTCGCCAGCGCCGATTCCTGAGCGTCGAAGGGGCCGGGTTACGGCCGGATCGCTGCGACGCTCGCCACCCCGTGAATGCGACCTGGGACATAGTGCGGGGCCCGATCGGCACGTAGCGTCCCATGCCCATGCGCACCATTCTCGGGATCCTTGTGACGTCCATCTTCGCCACCGTGATGGCGATCGCCCCCTCGGCCGACGCCGCGACCACGCGTCAGTGGTACCGCGTCGCCAACTGCGAGTCGAGCCTCCGCTGGCACATCAACACCGGCAACGGCTACTACGGCGGCCTGCAGATCTCCGACCCGACCTGGCGGGCGTACGGCGGCCGCACCTACTCGCGGCACGCCTCCGGCACCGGCCACTGGCACCAGATCCGCATCGCCAAGCGGATCCTGCACGGCCAGGGCAAGGGCGCCTGGGGCTACTGCGGCCGCTTCCTCTGATCGCCCGCCTGATCCGCCGCCCTGCCGAGTCCGCAGGATTCGGGGCGGTGGGTCCGCTCGCTGTGGTCGAATGCGGCCATGCGCCGTACGCCGCTCCTCGCCGGGTCAGTCGTCCTCGTCCTCTCGCTGACCGCCTGCGGAGGCGGTGACGCCAAGCCCGACGGCGGCGCGGCTGCCGCGGCGGCGTACGCCAAGACGCCGCCGAAGCAGATCGAGAAGGACGCCAAGGCGGCGTTCGAGAAGCTCACCTCGGTCCACCTGAGCGGCAAGTTTCGCAAGGACGGCGGGTTGATGTCGATCGACGTCGACGTCGCCACGTCCGGTGACTGCAAGGGCACCATCGCCATGCCCGGCAGCGGTAGCTTCGAGCTGCGCCAGGTCGACGGCGTCTCCTACTTCAAGGGCGACGACACGTTCTGGAAGGCGGCCGCCGGCGCCCACGCTGCCGAGGTGCAGGCCGTGATCAACGGCCGCTGGGTCACTGACAGCGCCGACCCGAACGGCTTCGGCGCGTTGTGCGACCTCGACAACCTGCGCAAGGGCATGGGCGACACCAAGGACAAGAACGGCCCCGGCGTGGTGGTGGGCACGGGTTCGATCGACGGGATCGCCACCGTCAAGATCCGTGCCAAGGATGATCAGGACGGTGCCCTGGAGACGGTCCAGGTGCAGGGCGAGACGCCGCACAACCTGGTTCGCGTCGATCGCCCGAAGGGCGAGTTCATGCAGCTCACCGACTTCAACGAGCCGGTCGAGGTCACCGCCCCGCCGAAGAGCGACGTCTTCGACAAGTCGGCGAACGGCTGAGGCCTACCGGTTTCCCGCGGCCCAGTGGGCGATGCCGATCAGCGCCGCGCCCTTGACCACCAGGTAGACCACCGCGACCGCTAGTCCCGCGAGACGGGCGCGGTGGCGTCGCCGGACCGGCGGGTACTTCGCCTCGGCCGGCGGGGCGTACGCCGAGTACGGCTGGTCGCCGTACGTCGGCGTCGGCTGGGGCCGGGCGTCATCGGACGGCGGCGGGGGCGAGCCGGTCATGGTCCTACCTCGGTGTCTTTCGTCGTGTCGCCCCGTCGAGGACCGAGTTCCCCGACGGGGCGGTGTCTGCGTGCTGCGGTGTACCTAGCTGCAGCTGATCTGATCGATCAGCCACTTGCCACTGGTCTCGGTGACGTGGAAGTGCACGTCAGTGGAGGCGCCGGTGATGTCGACCGTCACGTCAGCCGTGGTGTCCGAGGTCTTCTTGGCCTTCGGGATCTTGAACGTCGTCGCCGACTTCATGACCGACGCGCAGGCCGGGTCGATGTGCTTCTCGAGGCCGGGCGCCACGTAGGGAGCGGCTTCCGCCTCGGTGTCGGCCTTGAGGAACGACCGCACCGAGTCCTCCGCCTCGTCCGCACGGTGTTCGGCGCCGTGGAACAGTGCCGACCCGATGCCGAAGACGGCGCCGAACTTGAGGAGGATGACGATGATCGCGGCTCCGATGCCGCCGATGATCCGGAGCTTCGACTTGCCGCTCTTCGCGGCCGGCGGGGGCGTGTACTGCTCCGACCCGAAGGGCTGGGCTCCCGGAGGCGGGCCCTGCGGCGCGGAGCCCGGCGGCGGGGTCGTGGGAGCGGCGTACGACGGCGGCGTGGGGGCGGCGTACGGCGAAGCGGGCGGGACGCTGCCGAAGCTCGGCGGCGGAGGAGGAGTTGCGCCCGGCTCGGGCGTCCCGGCGGGCGGGAGGGGCGGCTGCGTCATGGTGGACCTCTCGGATTCAAGAATGCTGCGGAGGACCTACCCCCGTCGGTTGTGTTCGAACCCTAGGCCAGCCGCGACCCGCGGTAGCCTCCGTGCGTGACCCGTGTCGTCGTCCTGACCGGTGCCGGCATCTCTGCGGAGTCGGGGGTGCCGACCTTCCGCGACTCCGACGGCTTGTGGGAGGGGCACCACGTCGAGGACGTGGCGACGCCCGAGGGCTTCGAGCGCGACCCCGAGCTGGTGCAGCGGTTCTACGACGAGCGTCGTGCCGCGCTGACCCTGGTCGAGCCGAACGCCGCGCACCATGCACTCGCCCGCCTGCAGAAGGTCCTCGACGACGACTTCGTCCTGGTCACCCAGAACATCGACGACCTGCACGAGCGGGCCGGCTCGGTCGACGTGATCCACATGCACGGTGAGGCCAAACGCGCGTGGTGCACCGAGTGCGACGTGCACTACCCCTGGCACGGCACGCTCGTCGACCAGCCGGCGTGTCCCGGCTGCGGCGCCCGCTCGCTGCGTCCCGACGTGGTGTGGTTCGGCGAGATGCCCTACGCGATGGACCGCATCTCGATCGAGCTCGCCCGCGCCGACCTGTTCGTCTCTATCGGCACCTCCGGCGCGGTCTACCCGGCAGCTGGCTTCGTGCAGCAGGCCCGCAAGTACGGCGCCCGCGCCCTCGAGCTCAACCTCGTGCCCAGCGAGGGCAGTGTCTTCTTCACCGAGGCCCGGCACGGCCGTGCCAGTGACCTGGTGCCCGCCTGGGTGGACGAGCTGGTCGGGCCCGCCGAGGCTTGAGGGCTCAGCTGCGGGCCAGCTCCTCGTCCAGGAGCCTGGTCAGCCGGTCCCGCTCGCCGTCCAGCCCGAGAGGCTCGAGCCAGTCGAGCAGGGTGGCGCGGAAGAGCTGGCCGCTGCCGATCACGCGCGGGTCGCAGTGGCCGGTCGACTCGAGCGTGACGGCGCCGTACAGAGCGGTCCACGACCGCATGTAGATCCACAGCAGGCCGCGGTCCTCGGTCGGTATCTGCTCGACGGTGGCCGGGATGAGGGGGTCGAGCACGGCCTCGCGGACGACCGGGTCGAGCTCGTCGAGGGTGGGGAACGGGAAGTCGTAGATCTCCCAGATCCGGTAGAGCAGGTCGGTGAAGTAGTTGCCCGACGTCGAGACGGTGAGCAGCTCGCGGCGTTCGAGGTCGCCGGCCGCGATCGGGTTGGCGAAGACCAGCCGGAACTCCGCGGGCTTGGCGAGCGCCCAGCGCCGGAACGCGCAGCAGGCCACGGTCAGGCGCGCCGCGGGGTCGTTCTCCGGGAACCGCTCGGCCTCCGCCCGCCATTCCTCGGTCGCGGCGCGGTCCAGCTGGAAGGCGACGAGGTCGACCAGCTCCTGGTAGCTCGCCACGTAGCGGTAGAGCGCCGGAGCGGTCATCCCCATCTTCGCGGCGACGGCGCGCAGCGAGAGGTCGGCGCTCTCGGCGAGCAGCTCGGCGGAGGCGCGCACGATCTCGTCGTACGTCGCCTCGCGCTGGCGCTCACGTCGCGTCGGCTGGTCGCGGAGGAGGGGCATGGACGGAACGTTAACACTTGACGACGAAAGTTAACGGTGTTTACAGTTAATGACGTTAACGGAGCTGATGCTCCTTCACTGGGCGGAACGGGAGTCGACATGATCGAGCGTTGGGGTGCCCTGGTCGTACGCCGGGCGGTGGCGATCCTGCTGGTCGCGATGGCCCTGACCGCAGGCGCGGTCGTCGCCGGGATCGGTCTTGAGGACAAGCTGTCCTCCGGTGGGTTCGACGACCCGTCCAGTCAGTCCGCGCACGAGCTGGATCTCGAGCGGTCGACCTTCGGGAACCGCTCGATCGACGTGATCGCGATCTTCACTGACGAGGACGCGACCGCCACCGACAGGGCCTTCCGGTCCGCGGTCGAGGCGACGCTCGGCCGGATCCCGGCCGATGACGTCACCTCCGTCGCCAGCTTCTACGACACCCATGATCCGTCGATGGTGAGCAAGGACGGTCACGCGACCGCCGTCTACATCTCGCTCGCCGGCACGACGCAGAACGAGTTCATGGACTCCTTCGACGCGATCCGCCCGACGCTCACCCACAGCGCGGTCGACGTCGACCTGGCCGGCCCCTACGCCGTCTACAACGACGTGAACGCCCAGACCAAGACCGACCTCGCCCGCGCCGAGCTGATCTCGGCGCCGTTCGTCCTGCTGCTCTCGCTGATCATCTTCCGCAGCGTGATCGCCGCCCTGATGCCGCTGCTGGTCGGGGTCGTGGCGGTGATGGGCGCGCGCGCCGTGATCGCCGGCCTGAACAGCCTGACCGAGGTCTCCATCTTCGCGCCGAACATCATCACGCTGATCGGTCTGGGCCTGGCGATCGACTACGCCCTGTTCGTGGTCTCGCGGTTCCGCGAGGAGATCGCACGCACCCCGGACGACACCAACGCCGCCCTCCTGCGGACCATGTCGACCGCCGGCCGAACCGTCATGTTCTCCGCCCTCACGGTCGCCGCATCCATGAGCTCGCTGCTGGTCTTCCCGCAGAACTTCCTCAAGTCGATCGGGTACGGCGGCATCGCCGCCGTCCTGGTCGCCATGCTCGCCGCCCTCACGGTCCTGCCCGCGACGCTCGCCCTGCTCGGCAAGCGCATCGACGCGCTGCGCCTGCCGTTCGTGCAGCGCGGTTCGACCGTCGACCCGGAGCACGGCGCGTGGGCCCGGCTCGGCCACGCCGTGATGCGCCGTCCAGTCGTCGTCGCGGTCGCCGTCGTCGCGATCCTGCTCGCCGTCGCGGGCCCGTTCCTCGGCGTCCGCTGGGGCAGCGTCGACTACCGCGTCCTGCCCGCGAGCTCCTCGGCCCACCAGGCCAGCGAGCGCCTCAACCACGAGTTCGGCTCCGAGCGCTCCACCGCCAACGTCCTGGTCCGTGGCGCCTCGCCGACCGCCATCACCACCTACGAACACGCCCTGCGCCGGGTGGCCGGCGTGGTCGACGTACGTCCCGTGGACGCCAAGGGCGACACCACGCTCCTCCGGGCGGCCTGGAAGGGCAACACCCAGACCGGCGCCTCGCAGCGGGTCCTCCAGCACCTCCGGTCCGTCGAGGTCCCCGCGGGTGCGAGCTCGCAGATCGGCGGTCCGACCGCCGAGACCGTCGACCTGGCGGCCTCGGTCAAGCACCACCTGCCGATCATGGGCGGGATCGTCGTGCTGGTGATGCTGGTGCTGCTCTTCATCGCCTTCGGCTCGGTCGTGCTGCCGCTCAAGGCGGTGGTGATGAACGCCTTCTCGATCACCGCCGCGTTCGGCGTCGTCACCTGGATCTTCAGCGACGGCCACCTGTCCGGCCTGCTCGGGTTCACTCCTGCTGGCTTCCTCGACATGACCAACCCGATCGTGATGCTGGCGGTGCTGTTCGGCCTCTCGATGGACTACGAGGTCTTCCTGCTCAGCCGCATCCGCGAGGAGTGGGACGCGACGGCCGGCAGCGGCCTGAGCGACCACGATCGCAACACCCGCGCGGTGGCAACCGGCCTGCAGAAGTCCGGCCGGATCATCACCAGCGCGGCGCTGCTGCTGGCGGTCGTCATCGGTGCCTTCAGCGTCAGCGGCGTGGTGTTCATGAAGATGATGGGCGTCGGCATGCTCGTCGCGGTGCTGGTCGACGCCACCATCGTCCGCGCCCTCCTCGTCCCGGCGACCATGCGGCTGCTCGGCGGTCTGAACTGGTGGGCACCCGGCCCGCTGCGCCGCTGGTGGGACCGTCACGGCTTCCGTGAGGAGGCTCCGTCCGGCGTGGCGGATGCCTCGTCTCCGGCGTACGTCGACGCGGCTACTGGCCGGTAGAGTGCGCCGCATGAAGCGCGACATCTACAACGAGGATCACGAGGACTTCCGCTCTGCGGTGAGGTCGTGGCTCGAGCGGGACGTGATCCCGAACAGCGAGCAGTACATCCAGGACAAGGCGCTGCCGCGCGAGTTCTGGCTCAAGGCCGGCGAGAACGGCTTCCTCGGGCTGGCGATCCCCGAGGAGTACGGCGGCGCGGGCGTCGACGACTTCAAGTTCAACGCGGTCCTGGCCGAGGAGATGGCCAAGGTCAACGCGGCGCTCCCGACCTGCGTCGGCATCCACTCCGACATCACCGCGCCGTACCTCGTCGAGCTCGGCACCGAGGAGCAGAAGCAGAAGTACCTGCCCAAGGTCGCCTCGGGTGAGTGCCTGCTCGCCATCGGCATGACCGAGCCCTCCGGCGGCTCCGACCTCGCCGCGCTGAAGACCACCGCCGTCCGCGACGGCGACGAGTGGGTCATCAACGGCTCCAAGACCTTCATCACCAACGGCTTCTCCTGCGACCTGGTCATCACGGCCGTGCGCACCGCGCCGGAGCTGGGCCCCAAGGGCATCACGCTCTTCGCGATCCCGGCCGACGCCCCGGGCTTCTCGCGTGGCCGCAAGCTCGACAAGGTCGGCATGGAGGAGTCGGACACCGCCGAGCTCTTCTTCGAGAACGTCCGCCTGACCGACGCCGACATCGTCGGCGAGCTCAACAAGGGCTTCATCCACATGATGGTCAAGCTCGCCCAGGAGCGCATCGCCTGTGCGGTCGCGAACACCGCGCACGCCAAGCAGATCCTGGCCGAGACCATCGAGTACGCCCACACCCGGCAGGCCTTCGGCCAGCCGATCGGCAAGTTCCAGCACCTCAAGTTCTGGATGGCCGAGCTGACCACGCAGATCGAGGTCTGCGAGGCGTACATGGACAAGTGCGTCGAGGCGCACACCAAGGGCGAGCTCACCGCCGTCGACGCCGCGAAGGCCAAGTGGTGGTCCTCGCAGGCGCAGGGCGAGGTCCTCGACGCGTGCGTCCAGATCCACGGCGGCTACGGCTTCATGAACGAGTACCGCGTGGCGCGTGCCTGGCGCGACGCCCGCGTCACGAAGATCTGGGCCGGCTCCAACGAGATCATGAAGGAGCTCATCGGCCGCGAACTGGGCTTCTAGCACGCAGTGCGCTGCGTTGCAGCGCCTCGACGGCCCGCTCCGCTCAAAGGCCGCCTTCGGCGCTGCGCCTTGCGCAGCACGCACTAGAAACCCAGTTGCGCTCGGCTTCTGGGATCCGACATCAGCGCCCCTTCCGTCGTACGGCGGAGGGGGCGCTGTCGCATTTGCGCAGGCTCACCTTCGTTGCGACCGCGGTGGGCGGCGACAACGATGGAGTCATGACTGCTGCCGACGAGATGGTCCACGAGCACGGCGACACCGAGGGCCTGGGGAACAAGCTCAACTGGCTGCGTGCCGGCGTGCTCGGCGCCAACGACGGCATCGTGTCGGTCGCGGGCATCGTGATGGGTGTCGCCGGCGCGACCACCGACCACTCCTCGATCCTGATCGCCGGCATCGCCGCCCTGGTGGCGGGTGCGCTGTCGATGGCGGCGGGGGAGTACGTCTCGGTCTCCACGCAGCGCGATGCCGAGGTGGCCATCATCGAGGCCGAGCGGCACGACCTGGCGCGGATGCCCGACGAGGAGCTCGACCACCTCACCGAGATCCTCCAGGGCAAGGGACTCTCCCACGACGTCGCTCGATCGGCCGCGCAGGAGCTGACCGACCACGACGTCCTCCGCGCGCACGCGGAGTTCGAGTTCGGCCTGGACATCGACGACGTCACGAACCCGTGGAACGCCGCCCTCGCCTCGATGGTCTCCTTCACCGTCGGCGGCCTGCTGCCGCTGCTCACGATCCTGCTGCCCGACCCGCAGCG
Source organism: Nocardioides montaniterrae (assembly GCF_054782655.1). Lineage (NCBI taxonomy): Bacteria > Bacillati > Actinomycetota > Actinomycetes > Propionibacteriales > Nocardioidaceae > Nocardioides > Nocardioides montaniterrae. Next base: position 40,713 of record NZ_BAAGSB010000002.1, read on the forward strand.
CTTCTACGTGACGGCCGTCGCCGTGGCGCTCGCGTTGGCGATCACCGGTTGGGGCTCGGCCAAGCTCGGTGGCGCCCGCCCGATGCCTGCGGTGATGCGCAACGTCCTCGGCGGCGTCTTCGCCATGGGCGTGACCCTCCTGATCGGTCACCTGCTGGGCACTAGGGTCGGGTGAGTGGGAGCGCGCATCTTCGCGGCGATCGTGCCGCCCGACGACGTGATCGAGCACCTCGACGACTTCCTCGAGGTGAGACGTGAGGCAGAGCCGGCGTACCGCTGGACGCCGGCGGGCCAGCTCCACCTCACGCTGGCCTTCATGGAGTCGGTCGAGGAGCGGCGCATCGACGACTACGTCGACCGGCTGGCCGACGGCGTGGCCCGGACCCCGGTCCCCGAGATCGCCCTCGCCGGTCCGGTCACCTTCCCGAACCCTGCGCAGGCCCGCGTGCTCGGTGTGGGTGTCTCGTCGGTCAGCGACCACGCCGACGTCGTGCTGGAGCGTCTCGCGGGCCGCGCACGCAACGCGGCCGTGGTGTCCGGGATCGAGGTCGACGGTGCGCGGTTCAAGCCGCACTGCACCATCGCCCGCCTGCGCCGCCCGACCGAGGTGACCCGGTGGGTCCGCCTGCTCGAGACGTACGCCGGCCCGTCGTGGCCGGTCTACGAGATCGCGATCATCGCCTCACACCTCGGTGAGGGCGCCCACGGCGGACCGCGCTACGAGACCCTCGCCGAGGTTGTGCTGGGCGGCTGAGCGGCCCGAGTAACACGTTGTTCGCCCGTCCTCCACGTTGGTGGAGGCTCTTCCACGCTGTCGTGACGGCGTGGAAGTGTGGAAAGCGGGGCGGTAGACGTGCGAACGACGTGTTACTTGTTCGGTTCGCCCCGGCCCGGCCCGAGGACCACGAACGCCCCGCAGCCGAGGCTGCGGGGCGTCCGTCGTACGAGCTGAGCGTCAGCCCAGGGCGCGGACGATGTCCTCGACCCGGTCCTTCGCGTCGCCGAACAGCATCTGGCTGTTGTCACGGAAGAACAGCGGGTTCTGGACACCGGCGTAGCCGGTGGCCATGGAGCGCTTGAACACGATGACGTCCTTGGCGTTCCAGACCTCGAGGACCGGCATGCCGGCGATCGGGGAGGAGGGGTCCTCGGCCGCGGCCGGGTTGACGGTGTCGTTGGCGCCGATGACGAGGACGACGTCGGTCTCGGGGAAGTCCTCGTTGATCTCGTCCATCTCGAGGACGATGTCGTAGGGGACCTTGGCCTCGGCCAGCAGCACGTTCATGTGACCGGGCAGGCGACCTGCGACGGGGTGGATGCCGAAGCGTACGTCGACGCCCTTGGCGCGCAGCTTGGCCGTCATGTCGGCGACCGGGTACTGCGCCTGCGCGACGGCCATGCCGTAGCCGGGGGTGATGATGACCGACTTGGCGTTGGCCAGCAGGTCGGCGGCGCCCTCGGCGTCGATCTCGCGGTGCTCGCCGTAGTCGACGGCCTCACCGGAGGGCGCCTCGATGCCGAAGCCACCGGCGATGACCGAGATGAAGGAGCGGTTCATCGCCTTGCACATGATGTAGGACAGGTAGGCACCGGAGGAGCCGACGAGGGCACCGGTGATGATCAACAGGTCGTTGTTGAGCAGGAAGCCCGACGCGGCCGCGGCCCAACCGGAGTACGAGTTGAGCATCGAGACGACGACCGGCATGTCACCGCCGCCGATGGAGGCGACCAGGTGCCAGCCCAGGAACAGCGCGAGCACGGTGATGATCGCGAGCAGGATCTTCTGGCCGCTGTCGGAGTCGGTGCCGACGTACAGGCCGGTCAGGACCGCGAACGCGATCAGCGAGCCGAGGTTGATGAAGTTCTTGCCCGGCAGCATCATCGGCGCGGACTTCATCCGGGCCGACAGCTTCAGGTTGGCCACGATCGAGCCGGTGAAGGTCACCGCACCGATGAAGATGCCGATCGCGACCTCGGCCTCGTGGATGTTCGCCAGCGCACCGAGGTCGGCGATCTTGGTGCCGACCGTGGGGACGTAGCCCTCGAGGTGGCCGTTCCAGCCGATGAGCACGGCGGCCAGACCCACGAACGAGTGCAGCATCGCGATGAGCTCGGGCATGCCGGTCATCTCGACGATCTTGGCGCGCCACAGGCCGATCGCACCGCCGATGACGACCGCGCCGATCATCAGCGCGATGGCGATGCCGCGGTTGTCGTGGTGCTGGCTGTCGTCGATGACCCGGGCGATGGTCGCGGCCAGGGCGACGCCCATGCCGACCATGCCGTAGGTCAGGCCGCTCTTGGCCGACTCGTGCTTGGACAGGCCTGCCAGCGAGAGGATGAACAGCAGGGAGGCGACGATGTACGCCGCGGTGGAGATGGTGCCGATATCCATGGTCAGTGCCCCTTGCTGAACATCGCGAGCATGCGACGGGTGACCGCGAAGCCACCGAAGACGTTGATCGACGCGAGCAGGATCGCGATCGCGGACAGGATCCGGATCGAGTTCTCGTCCTGGTCGACGGTGAGCAGCGCACCGACGACCACGACGCCGGAGATGGCGTTGGTGACCGACATCAGCGGCGTGTGCAGCGCGTGCGCCACCTTGCCGATGACGTAGTAGCCGATCACGATCGCCAGCATCAGCACGGTGAAGTGCTGCGGGATCGGGTCCGGCGCGGTCGCGTTGACCAGGCCGAACAGGGCGATCGCGGCCAGCACGATGCCGACCTTCTTCGCAGCCGCCATGGGCGGCTTGACCGGCTTGGGCTCGGCGGCGGCGACCGGGGCGGCAGCCGGAGCGGCCGAGACCTGGACCGGCGGCGGCGGCCACATGCCCTCACCGTTGTGCACGACGGTGATGCCGCGCTGCACGACGTCGTCGAAGTTCAGCGTCAGCGCGCCGTCCTTCTCCGGGGTCAGCAGCTTGAGCAGGTTGACGATGTTGGTGCCGTAGAGCTGCGACGTCTGCGCAGCGAGGCGACCGGCGAGGTCGGTGTACCCCAGGATCGTCACGCCGTTGGAGGTCACGACCTTCTGGTCGGTCACGGTGCCGGCGGCGTTGCCGCCGTTGGCGGCCGCCATGTCGACGATCACCGAGCCGCCGCGCATCGCAGCAACGGTCTCGGCGGTGATCAGCGAGGGAGCCGGGCGTCCGGGGATCAGCGCGGTGGTGATGACGATGTCGGCCTTGCGGGCCTCCTCGTCGTACATCGCGGCGGTCGCGGCGACCTGCTCGGCCGTCATCTCCTTGGCGTAGCCGTCAGCGGACTTCTCCGCCTCGAAGTCGACGTGGACGAACTGCGCGCCCATCGACTCGACCTGCTCGGCGACCTCGGGGCGTACGTCGAACGCGAAGACCTCCGCGCCCATCGCGGATGCGGCGCCGATGGCCGCGAGGCCCGCGACGCCGGCACCGACCACGAACACGCGGGCCGGCGGGATCTTGCCGGCAGCGGTCACCTGGCCGGTGAACATCCGGCCGAACTCGTGCGCGGCCTCGACGACGGCGCGGTAGCCGGCGACGTTGGCCATCGAGGACAGCACGTCCATCGACTGCGCGCGCGAGATGCGCGGCACGGCGTCCATGGCGAGCGCCGTGACACCGGCGGCCTCCAGCTTCGAGACGAGCTCGGGCGAGCGCGCCGGGGCCATGATCGAGATGATCGTGGCGCCCTTCTTGAGTCGGGCGATCTCGTCGTCGGTCGGTGCGTTGACCTTGATGACGACGTCAGCGGCCCAGACCTCGTCGGCGGTACCGACTCGGATCTCGGCAGCCTCGAACGCGTTGTTCGGCTGGTCGGCAGCGTCTCCGGCGCCCGACTCGACGATCACGTCGTAGCCGAGGCCCTTGAGCTGAGTGGCGGTTTTTGCGGTCGCTGCGACGAGGGTCTCGCCGTTCTTGGACTCGCGGGGAATGCCGATGAGCACCGATTCCTCCAGGTGGCAGGGGCACAGGTGCGGCTCAACCTACAGAAGACCGGGCCGCTTGGCTCTACGTCTTACGTGTGACGTGCGACTGTGAGGGGAACCACTACTCCGCCAGGCCGTAGAGCCGGTCGCCCGCGTCACCGAGCCCCGGCACGATGTAGCCGTCCTCGTTGAGCCGCTCGTCCATCGACGCGACCACCAGCCGGACCGGCACGGACAGGTCGGCCAGCTCCCGCTCGAGCAGCTCGCAGCCCTCCGGCGCGGCGAGCAGGCAGATGCAGGTGATGTCGTCGGCCCCGCGGTCGACGAGGAACCGGATCGCCGCCGCCAGGGTGCCGCCGGTGGCGAGCATCGGGTCCAGCACGTAGCACTGGCGTCCGCTGAGGTCCTCCGGCAGGCGCTCGGCGTACGTCGTCGCCTCCAGCGTCGTCTCGTCGCGCGCCATGCCCAGGAAGCCGACCTCGCCCGAGGGCAGCAGCCGCATCATCCCGTCGAGCATGCCGAGGCCGGCCCGGAGGATCGGCACGACGAGCGGGCGCGGCCGGGAGAGGCGTACGCCGGTCGTCGGCGCCACCGGCGTCTCGATGTCGTAGGGCTCGACGCGGACGTCCCGGGTGGCCTCGTAGGCCAGCAGCGTCACGAGCTCGTCGGTGAGCAGCCGAAAGGTCGGGCTGTCGGTGCCCTTCTCCCGCAGCGCCGTGAGCTTGTGCGAGACGAGGGGATGATCCACCACCTGGATGCGCATACCCGCGACCCTATTGCTCTGGTCGCACGGGGGCAGGCGTGTCAGGCTGTCTGTCATGAACGAGGCCTTCACCGACGAGCTCGACTTCGCCGTGGCGGCCTACGTCGACGAGGGCGAGTGGCAGGTCGCCGAGATGATCGCCGAGCACGTCGTCGACATCGGCTCGCTGACCAGCCAGCTGCGCCGGTTCGCCGGCGAGGGTTCGGTCGTCGGCCTGGTCGCCGTCGACGAGGACTTCTTCGTGATCGCGCGGGTCACCGCCCACGGCGCGCGGGTGATGCTCTCCGACGTCACCGCCGCCTCCGAGTGGGAGTTCGCCGCGTCGGTCTGCGAGTACCTCGGCATTCCCCAGCCCGAGGACGACGAGGAGTACGCCGAGCCCGCCGGTGACCTGGAGCTGCTCAAGGACCTCGGGGTCGACGCGACGGCCCTGGCCGAGCTGCTCGACGACGAGGAGGCCTACCCGGACGAGCAGCTGTCCGAGGTGGCCCGCCTGCTCGGCTTCGGCGAGCTCTTCGACGACACCGTGGGCCTGGCCTCAGCGTGATCCCCGCCTGGAGCGACGCCATGGGCGTCGCGCTCGATGAGGCGCGCGCCGCGCTGGCCACCGGCGACGTACCCATCGGTGCGGTGGTCCTTGCGCCCGACGGTGAGGTCATCGGCCGGGGGCGCAACGTCCGGGAGGCCGACGCCGACCCGACCGGCCACGCCGAGGTCGTCGCGCTCCGTGCCGCCGCCCGGCACCGGGGGGAGTGGCGGCTGTCCGGCTGCACGCTGGTCGTCACGCTCGAGCCGTGCACGATGTGTGCCGGCGCGTCCGTCCTGTCCCGCGTCGATCGCGTCGTGTTCGGCGCGTACGACGACAGGGCCGGCGCCGTCGGGTCGCTCTGGGACGTCGTGCGCGACCGGCGGTTGAACCACCGCCCGGAGGTGCTCGCCGGCGTACGTGCCGAGGAGTCCGCCGCCCTGCTCGAGGAGTTCTTCCGCGGCCACCGCGGACCGGACTCGATTTAGAACGGCCCGAGTCGCTCCGGTAAGGTCCGTCCCGGTGCTGTGTCCGAGCGGCCTAAGGAGAACGCCTCGAAAGCGTTTGTGGGCGCAAGTCCACCAAGGGTTCAAATCCCTTCAGCACCGCCAGCCGGATCCCGGTCCTCCCCGAGGGCCGGGATCCGTGGTTTTTGCTCGGTCGAGCACCCCGGCCTGCTGCCAGGTGACCAGGCAGGACCAGGCGTGAGGGGGATCCGTTCCCGGCGTACGCCGCTTAGGCTGACGGCGTCATGAAACGCCTGATCCTGCTCGTCTCCGCCCTGGCCCTCGCGTCGGCGCTGCTGCTCGCCGCGCCGTCGTCGTCGGCCACGCTGGGCCTCCAGGTGAACCCGCTGCAGTCCACGGCGAAGGTCGGCGCGGCGGTCTACGTCACCGGCACGGCGCCCGCCGGTCGGGTCGCGCAGCTCCAGGTCCTGCACGGCACCGGCGGCTGGACCTCGGTCGGGCCGCTGTCGGCGAAGGGATCGGCGTTCAGGTTCCGGGTGACCACGAGCTACTACGGCATCCGCACCGTGCGCGTGATCTCGCCGCGCTCCGGCCTGCTCGGCGAGATCGACGGCGACGCGATGACGATGCGGGTCAAGCCGGAGTACACGCCGTCGGGGCTGCCCGGCCAGTTCGCACCGGTCAGCACCTACCGCTGGAACCCGTGCGTGCCGATCGTGTGGCGCCTCCACCGCGGACCGCTCGCCGCGGCGCCGCTCAAGCTGGTGCGGGCGACGCTGAGGAAGGTGGCCAGGGCGACCGGCCTGCGGTTCTCGTACGCCGGCACCACGTCGGTCGTCCCGTTCAGCCCGGCCTGGACCCGGGACCCGCCCGCCCATGGCCTGTACATCGGCTGGGCGACCCCGAGGCAGGTGCCGGCCTTCGGTGGCGCCGCCGGGCTCGGCGGGCAGGCGTCCCTCGGGACGACCGCCGCTGGGAACCGGGTCGCGCAGGCCGGCGGCGTCGTGCTGAGCAGCGCCTGGTGGAAGAAGCTCTGGAGCGGCACCAGGATCGGGCCGACCAGGATCGCCCTGCTGCTGCACGAGCTGGGCCACTCGGTCGGGTTGGCGCACGACTCGCACAAGACCGAGCTGATGTACCCGACCATCGGAGGCTGGAGCCACCCGCGCTACGGCGCCGGCGATCTCACCGCCCTGCAGCGGTTGGGTCGGGACCAGGGCTGCCTCTGATTCGAAGGGATCGACGTCAGCTGCGGACCAGCCGCGCGATCGCGTCGGCGGCCTCCTTCAGCTTGGCGTCGGCCTCCGGCCCGCCGGCACGGGCGGCGTCGGCCACGCAGTGGCCGAGGTGCTCCTCGAGGAGGCCGAGCGCGACGGACTGGAGCGCCTTCGTGGTCGCGCTGACCTGGGTGAGGATGTCGATGCAGTACTTGTCCTCCTCGACCATGCGCTGCAGGCCGCGGACCTGGCCCTCGATGCGGCGCAGGCGCTTGAGGAACGCGTCGCGGTCGGCGGAGTAGCCGTGCTGGTGGTCGTCGGTCACGGTGCCGACGATACCCCCGGGTGGTATCCGGGTCGGGTCAGTGCGTCGGGCCGAGGCAGACCGCGACCAGCTCGCCGCCGCGCTTGCCGGTGAAGACCTTCCAACCGGCGTCGAAGCTGACGACCTTGATCCGGCCGGCCTCGTCGCGGACGATCGCCTTGCTCGGGATCACGTGCTCGTCGAAGCCGGTGTAGGAGCAGCGGTTGTGCGACATCAGCGGGCTCAGCGGCCGCGCCGAGAGACCGAGCTGGTCGTGGGGTGCTGCCGGCGCCGCCAGGACGCTCATCGCTCCGAGACCGAGCACCCCGGTCAGGGAGCCGGCAGTGAGCGCCGTACGCAGGAGGCCGACGCCCGACCGCCACTGCTGTGCGTGCATCTCGCCTCCTGGTCCGCCGGTGTCCCCCGGTACAGGACCAACGACCCCGCGAGGGCGGGGGTACGGCGTACGACCTGTGATCTGCGCGGCTCCCGACGTACGCCGGCGCGCGGGTGTTGGCAGGATGTCGGTCATGACCAGCGACACGTGGTTCAGCTCGCCCTCCGACGCGGCCGCGCGGCTGACCGCGACGGGCTACCTCGCCGACGCGTCCACCGCCACGACGACGTACCTCGCGGGTGCCCTGGAGAAGCCGCTCCTGCTCGAGGGGCCGGCCGGTGTCGGCAAGACCGAGCTGGCCAAGGCGGTCGCGCGGGCGACGGGCGCCGAGCTGATCCGGCTGCAGTGCTACGAGGGCCTCGACGAGGCGCGCGCGCTCTACGAGTGGAACTACAAGAAGCAGCTGCTCGCCATCCAGGCCGTCAACCACGACCAAGCGTGGAGCGAGACCCACGACGCGATCTTCACCGACGAGTTCCTGCTGACCCGGCCGCTGCTCACCGCCATCCGGCGCGAGGAGCCGACCGTGCTGCTGATCGACGAGGTCGACAAGACCGACATCGAGGTCGAGGGCCTGCTGCTCGAGGTGCTCTCCGACTTCCAGGTCACCATCCCCGAGCTCGGCACCGTGGAGGCGACCCGGCGGCCGTTCGTGGTGCTCACCTCGAACGCCTCCCGCGAGCTGTCCGAGGCCGTGAAGCGTCGCTGCCTCTACCTGCACCTGGACTACCCGGACGCCGCGCGCGAACGGGAGATCCTGCAGTCGCAGGTGCCCGACCTCGACGACGCGATCGCCGAGCAGCTGGTCGCCACCGTCGGCCGGCTGCGCGAGCTGGAGCTGAAGAAGGCGCCCTCGATCGCCGAGTCGGTCGACTGGGCGCGCACGCTGATCGCGCTGGAGATCCGCAACCTCGACGAGGCTGCGATCGCCCAGACGCTCGGGGCCGTGCTCAAGCACCAGTCCGACCACGAACGGGCCATCAAGGAGCTCAAGCTTGCCGCGGCGCGTTAGGGGGGTCTCGACGAGCCCGACCGCCGCGGGGTCGGGACTGCTGGAGCGCCACCTGAGCTTCATCGAGGCACTGCGGGGCGCCGGTCTCTCGGTCTCGCTGGCCGAGGACATCGACTCGGTCGCCGCGCTCTCCGCGATCGGCTGGGGCTCGCGCGAGATGGTCCGCGACGCGATGGCGGCGACGCTGCTCAAGCGCCAGACGCACCGCACCACCTTCGACGCGCTCTTCGACGTGTACTTCCCGCCCCTGGTCGGCAACGGCGTCTCGACGGGCGAGGCGACCGAGGACGCCGTGCTCGAGCCCGGTGCACCCATCACCCGCGACGCGCTGGCCCTGCAGCAGTTCCGCGACCGGCTGGCCGAGGCGCTGGCGGGCGAGATGTCCGAGGCGGACATGGTCCGGATGGCCGCCGAGACGGTCGGCCAGTTCGGCTCGATGCCCGGTCGTGGCCCGGGCATGTCGTCGTGGTCGGCGTACACCGCTCTGCAGCGGGTCGCGCCGCAGGAGCTGATCGACAAGATCGTCGCCGGGCTCCTGGCCGGCGCCGAGCTGGGGATCCAGGACGCCGAGCGGCTGGCCAACCAGCGCATCGGCGCCTTCACCGCACAGGTCGAGACCGACGCGCGGCGCCGCATCGCGGAGGAGAAGGGCCCCGACCACATCGCCGACGTCGCGATCCGCCCCAGCATCGACAAGCTCGCCTTCATGTCGGCCCGGCGCACCGACCTCGAGGAGATGCGCCGCGAGATCTTCCCGCTCGCGCGCCGCCTGGCCACCCGGCTCGCCAAGGAGCAGCACTCGCGGCAGCGCGGTCCGCTGGACTTCCGGCGTACGGTCCGTGCCTCGATCGCCACCGGCGGCGTGCCGATGACCACCCACCACAAGCCCAAGCGGCCGCACCGCACTGACCTCGTGGTGCTCTGCGACGTGTCCGGCTCGGTGGCCAACTTCGCGCAGTTCACGCTCCTGTTCGTGTGGGCGCTGCGGGAGTCGTTCTCCTCGATGCGCGCGTTCACGTTCATCGACCACGTCCACGAGGTCACCTCCGTGCTGCGCCCGGGCGCCGACCCGGTCGACGTGATGGCCGACCTGTCCGGCTCAGCCGCGCACGCCGCGCTCTGGGGGCGCACCAACTACGGCCGGGCGTTCGCCAAGTTCGAGGAGTCGTACGCCGACGCGCTCACTCCCAAGACGACGCTGCTCATCCTCGGCGACGCCCGCAGCAACTACGCCGACCTCAACGAGGACGTGCTCAAGCGGCTGACCGGCTCGGTCCGGCGTACCTACTGGCTCAACCCCGAGCACACCCGCAACTGGGGCACCGGCGACTCCGCCGCCCCGACGTACGGCCAGCTCGTCGACATGATCGAGTGCCGCAACCTGGAGCAGCTCAGCGACTTCGTGCACGACCTGATGTGAGCGCGCGTCTCACTGAGGGTGGTCCCCAGGTCACTCCCAGTGAGACGAGAGCACGGGCCGCAGGCGCCGCAGCGCCTCCTCGACGTCCTCGGTGGACCCGGCGAAGCTGAACCGGACGAACCGACGGCCATCGGCGGTGTCGAAGTCGACGCCGGTCGCGGTCGCGACGCCGGTGCGCGCCAGCAGGGAGTGGCAGAAGGCCAGCGAGTCGTCGGTGAGGTGGCCGAGGTCGGCGTACACGTAGAACGCGCCGTCGGCCGGGGCGACCTTCGTGAGCCCGAGACCGCGCAGGCCGTCGAGGAGGAGCGCCCGGTTGGTGGCGTAGCGGCGCACGTGGCCGTCCAGCTCGGCGTACGACTCGTCGGTGAAGGCCGCGACGGCCGCGCGCTGGGCGAGGACGGGCGGGCAGATGGAGAAGTTGCCGGTCAGCACGTCGACGGCGCGGGCGAGGCGGCGGGGGACCAGCATCCAGCCCAGCCGCCAGCCGGTCATCGAGAAGTACTTGGAGAACGAGCCGAAGACCACGGCCTCGCGCGACGTCTCCCAGGCGGAACGCTCCGACCGGTGGTCGAGCGCGTCGAGACCGTAGGTGATGCCGTGGTAGATCTCGTCGGAGATCAGCTGCACCCCGGCCGACTCGCACCAGCGCGCGATGTCGGCGAGCTCGGACGGCAGCAGCATCGTGCCCGTCGGGTTGGCCGGGCTGGCGACGACGAGTGCCTTCAGCGGAGCCGCCGCGTGGGCCTCCTCGAGCTGGGCGACGGTCGGTTGGAACCGGGTCGTCGGGCCCGCGTCGATCTCCACGACCTGGCAGCCGAGCGCGACCAGCACGTTGCGGTAGCAGGGGTAGCCGGGACGCGCGATCGCCACCCGGTCGCCGGCCTCGCACGCGGCGAGGAACGCGAGCAGGAAGCCGCCGCTGGAGCCGGTCGTGACGACGACGTCGTCAGGCGAGACCTCCAGGTCGTAGGTGCGGCCGTAGTGCCCGGCGATCGCCTCGCGCAGCTCGCTGATCCCGACGGCGGGCGTGTAGCCGAGCGGGTCGCCGGACCCGAGCAGCCGCTGGGCCTCGGCCACGACGGGGGCAGGCGCGCCCGTCGACGGCTGGCCCGCGCACAGGTTGACCAGGTCGCCGTGGGTGCGCGCCCGCTCGGTCGCGGCCGCCAACAGGTCCATCACGTGGAACGGCGGCACGTTCGCCCGCTGGGCGGCTTCGAGGCGGCTCATGGTTTCCCGACTATCGCAGCCCGGCTGCGTGCCTTCCCGCCCGCCGCCCGAAGAACGAGCCCTCACCCAGCTGGGTGCCCGAGCAGTAGCCGGCACCGTCCTGGGCGATGTTCGAGGCGCAGGCGCCGGCGGCGTACAGGCCGGGGATGACCGAGCCGTCGGTCCGGCGTACCTCACCGTCGACCGAGACGGCCATGCCACCGATCGTGAACCCGGCGTAGAGCGCGACGCCCAGGGTCAGGTCGAGGACCGCCCAGGGCCCGGCGGTCTGCGGCTCGAGCCAGTCGGGGTGCTTGTGGAAGTCCGGGTCCTCGCCACGAGCGGCGTGCTCGTTGTAGCGCGCCATCGTGTCGACCAGCGCCGGCATGCCGAGGGAGGTCGCCATCTCCTCGATGGTCTCGAAGCCGTCCTTGAGCGGCACCAGCGGCATGTGGTCCTCGCCGAGGTGCTCGCTGTCGACGATGAGGTACGCCGCCTGGTCGGGCTGCCGCATCACGGCGTACGACGTCCGCGCGTGGTAGCTGTCCTCGGCCACGAACCGCTCGCCGGCCCGGTTCACGATCACGCCCTTGACCCGCGAGGACGGCGGGTAGAACGGCGCGGTGATGAACGGCTCCTCCATGTGCTCCAGCGCCGCGCCGACGGACTCGCCGAGCCGGATGCCCAGGCCGTCGTCGTACGTCGACCCGAGCGTGAACAGCTTGCTCCCCAGTGAGGGGGTGTAGCGGGCGACCATGTCGGGGTTCATCACGAACCCGCCGGCCGCGATCACGACCGAGCCCGCGCGGATCAGGCCGGTCTCGTCGAAGGAGCGCCAGGCCACGCCGACGACCGCGTCGTCGTCGTCGACGACCAGGTTCGTCGCGCCGGTCTCGTAGCGGACCTCGACGCCCGCCTCGTCGCAGCGGTCCCGCAGCAGGTCCATCACCAGGCGGGTGCCCTCGGTGTCGCCCGGGACCGGCACCTTGTGGCCGCGCGGCGCGGGCGCGACCTCCTCGCGGAACGGCCAGACCTTCTCGTTGCCGGTGAACATCAGACCTTGGGTGCCGGGCTGGATCACGGCCTTGCCCGGGAAGAAGGACCGCTCGAACTCGAAGCCGAGCGACTCCAGCCAGTCGAAGTGCTCGACCGAGCCGGCGCAGTAGGCGTGGATCTTCTCCTTGTCCGGCGCCTTCGTGGAGGCCACCAGGTAGGCCTCCATCGCCTCGACCGAGTCGTCGTGACCGGTCGCCAGCTGCACGGCCGTGCCCCCGCCGAGGTAGAAGTGGCCGCCCGACATCGACGACGTGCCGCCGTGGACGGCGGCCTTCTCCAGCAGCAGCACCCGCGCCCCCGACCGCGCCGCCTCGAGGGCCGCGCACCCACCGGCGATGCCGAAGCCCACCACCACGACGTCGTACGCCGGCGCGTCCCCGAGGTCGGAGGCCGGGAGGGTGGCGGGAACGTCGAGGCCGGAGGTCATGGAGCCAAATGTAGAACATGTTCTACCACGGCGGCACCACTAGACTGGCGATCCGTACACCGACCCGAGTGGGGGCCGATGAGCTTCGACGTGCACCAGCTCGACACGTTCGTGCTGGTGGGCGCCTCGGTCACGCTGCTCGCGGTGCTCGCCGTACGCCTCTCGACCCGCGCCGGCCTGCCCAGCCTGCTGCTCTACCTGATGATGGGCGTGGTGCTGGGGGAGTCGGGGCTCGGCATCCGCTTCGACGACGCGCAGCTCGCGCACGCGCTCGGGTTCGCCGCGCTGGCGATCATCCTGGCCGAGGGTGGGCTGAGCACGTCCTGGCGCGATGCGCGGCCGTCGATGCGGATGGGTCTCTCGCTGGCCACCATCGGGGTGCTGGTGTCCGTCGGTGTGCTCGCGGTCTTCGCACACGCGTTCCTCGGCCTGTCCTGGGAGCTGGCCATCCTGCTCGGCGCGGTCTGCTCGCCCACCGACGCGGCCGCCGTCTTCTCGGTGCTGCGCGTGGTCCCGCTGCCCAAGCGGCTCACCGGCACCCTCGAGGCCGAGTCCGGCCTCAACGACGCCCCGACGGTCGTCCTGGTCGCGCTCGTCTCGACGGGCGCCCTCCACGAGCACGGCCTGCTCTACATCGTGGGGATCGTGGTCTTCGAGCTCGTGGGCGGCGTGCTCACCGGCCTCGCGCTCGGCCTCGCCGGCGCCTGGATCATGCGCCGCGCGGCTCTTCCGTCCTCCGGCCTCTACCCGATCGCCGTCCTCTGCCTGATCCTCATCGCGTACGGCGCCGCCTCGGCCGGGCACATGAGCGCCTTCGCGGCGGCGTACGTCGCAGCGCTGGTGCTCGGGAACTCCGAGCTGCCCCACCGCGGGGCGACCCGGTCGTTCGTCGAGGGTCTGGCGTGGATCGCGCAGATCGGGCTGTTCGTGATGCTCGGCCTGCTGCTCTCGCCCGGGCGGATCGACCTGTCGGTCGTCGTCACCGCCGTCGGCGCGGGTGCCGTGCTGAGCTTCGTGGCGCGGCCGCTGTCGGTGGTGATCAGCTCGGTGGTGCGGCGGATGCCGCTGAACGAGCTCGCGTTCCTGTCGTGGGCCGGGCTGCGGGGGGCCGTGCCGATCGTCCTCACCACGATCCCGCTCGCCGAGGGTGTCCATGACTCCGAGCGGCTCTTCGACATCGTCTTCGTGATGGTCGTGGTCTTCACGCTGCTGACCGGCCCGACCCTGCCCTTGGTCGCGCGGTTCCTGCGGGTGGCCCGACGCTCCGAGCCGCGCGGCATCGAGGTCGAGGCCGCGCCGCTCGAGCGGGTCGCCGCCGACCTGCTGATCGTCACCGTCAGCCCGGTCTCGCAGCTGCACGGCGTCGAGGTCGGCGAGCTGCGGCTGCCGGTCGGTGCCAGCGTCTCGATGGTGGTCCGCGACGGCGAGACGATGGTCCCGGAGAAGCGCACCTCGCTGCGGCACGGGGACGACCTGATCGTGGTCACGCCCCGCCGGCTCCGCGAGGAGACCGAGCGCCGGTTGCGCCGGGTGAGCAAGCACGGCCGGCTCGCGCAGTGGCTCGCCGAGGCCGATCGAGGGCCCCGCTAGCCCTCCATGCGGACGACGCGCGCATGCAGCACGTTGCGCTGCTGGAGGGCCGCGCGGAGCGCCCGGTGCAGCCCGTCCTCGAGGTAGTACTCGCCCTGCCACAGCACCACGTGGGCGAAGAGGTCGCCGTAGAACGTCGAGGCCTCGTCGAGCAGCGACGTCAGCTGCAGCGTGTCCTTGGTGGTGACCAGCTCGTCGAGGCGGACCTGGCGCGGCGGGACCTGTGCCCACGCCTTCGCGGTCAGCCCGTGCTCGGGGTACGGGCGACCATCACCCACCCGCTTGAAGATCACGGTCCTTGACTCTACTGGCGCGTTCCATGTCCCGCCTTCGCATTCGCGGGACGGGCGGACGCCCTACGATTCAGGCCATGACCGAAGCGCAGACATCCGGGGGCGACGCGACGGCCGAGGCCCCCGACGGACAGAGCCCGATCGAGGCCGCCATCGCTCCCGGCTACCAGTTCCAGGGCACCGCGCTCGAGCTCGGTGGCCTGATGGTGGACGCGACCACCCTGACCGGCACCCACATCCGGATCCCGCTGGCGATGCTCAACCGCCACGGCCTCGTCGCCGGCGCCACCGGAACCGGCAAGACCAAGACCCTCCAGCTGCTCGCCGAGCAGCTGTCGACGGCCGGTGTGCCGGTCTTCGCCGCCGACATCAAGGGCGACCTGTCCGGTCTCGCCGAGCCCGGCGAGAGCAACGACAAGCTGCTCGCGCGCACCCAGTCGGTCGGCCAGACCTGGGAGGCCAAGGGCTTCCCGGTCGAGTACTTCGCGCTGGGCGGCCAGGGCATCGGCGTACCGATCCGGGTGACCGTCTCGGCGTTCGGCCCGCTCCTGCTCAGCCGCGTCCTCGGCCTCAACGAGACGCAGGAGTCCTCGCTCGGACTCGTCTTCCACTACGCCGACCAGGCGGGCCTCCCGCTGCTCGACCTCGCCGACCTGCGGGCCGTCGTCCAGCACCTGACCTCCGACGAGGGCAAGGCCGACCTGAAGAACCTCGGCGGCCTCTCGTCCGCCACGGCCGGCGTGATCCTGCGCGAGCTGATCGCCTTCGGCGACCAGGGTGCCGACGCGTTCTTCGGCGAGCCGGAGTTCTCCTCCGCCGACCTGATCCAGGTCAAGGACGGCAAGGGCGTCATCAACCTGGTCGAGCTGCCCAACCTGCAGGACCGGCCGGCGGTCTTCTCGACGTTCCTGATGTGGCTGCTCGCGGACCTCTTCCACGACCTGCCCGAGGTCGGTGACTCCGACAAGCCCAAGCTGGTCTTCTTCTTCGACGAGGCGCACCTGCTCTTCCACGACGCCTCCAAGGACTTCCTCGACCAGATCGCGCAGACCGTTCGGCTGATCCGCTCCAAGGGAGTGGGCGTCTTCTTCGTGACGCAGTCGCCGACCGACGTGCCCGACGACGTCCTGGCCCAGCTCGCCTCGCGGGTCCAGCACCAGCTCCGCGCGCACACGCCGAACGACGCCAAGGCGCTCAAGGCCACCGTCAGCACCTACCCCAACAGCGCGTACGCCGACCTCGGCGCCGTGATCACGGGTCTCGGCATCGGTGAGGCCATCGTGACCGTCATGGACGAGCGCGGTGCCCCGACGCCGGTTGCGTGGACGCGCCTGCGTGCGCCCGAGTCGCTGATGGGCCCGTCGGCGCCCGACGCGATGAAGGCGGTCGTCGCGGCCTCTGCGCTCAACGCGAAGTACGGCGCCGTCGTCGACCGTGAGTCGGCCCGCGAGATGCTCGCCCAGAAGCTCGAGGAGGGCTCGGCCAAGGCGTCGGCGGACGCTCCTGCCGACAAGGG
Organism: Nocardioides montaniterrae; assembly: GCF_054782655.1. NCBI lineage: Bacteria > Bacillati > Actinomycetota > Actinomycetes > Propionibacteriales > Nocardioidaceae > Nocardioides > Nocardioides montaniterrae. The sequence goes on from NZ_BAAGSB010000002.1 coordinate 56,819, forward strand.
TGCCGCGAAGCCGGCTGCCAAGTCGGCGCCCCGGTCGTCGAAGGGCGCTCAGGCCGGCGACATCGTGATGGACGTCGTGAAGTCCTCGGCGTTCAAGCAGTTCATGCGCACCGCCGCCTCCGAGATCGCGCGCGGGATGTTCAAGACGGGGCGGCGCTAGCCGACCGGCAGGTCACGCGTCGAGGCGGATCAGGACCACGGTGTCGCCGTACTCCTGACCCGCCTTGCGCTGACCCATCAGTCGGCCCATCACCTTGGTGAGGCCGACCTGGGCGCCGTACTTCTTCTTGCCCTTGGCCCACACCTCGTCGAACAGCGGACCGCTCTGCACCATCTCGGCGGTGCCGTCGACCGGCGTCGTGCCGGGCTTGACCTTGCCGCTGTAGGAGCAGGGCTGGACGGTGACCCGCGGGTTGTTGCCCATGCGCTTGGTCTTGCCCGAGCCCATGGACGTCCAGAAGCCGATCCGGCCGTCACTGACCGGGTTGACCCAGACCGGTGTGGTGACCGGCTCGCCGCTCTTGCGGAAGGTGGTCAGGGCGATGCACTTCTGGCTGGCGATGTCCATGCGCCCGACGGTAGACCGCCGTCGTCACGCCGACCAGCGCACCGAGTCGTCGACGAAGTCCGCGAACCCGTAGACGCCGCGCAGGTCGCCGCGCTCGGCCATCAGCTGGGTCAGGTTCTGGACGTGCTTGTGGCGCAGGGCGACGCGCCGCTCGAGGAAGAGGTCGGCGTTGTCGGCGTCGTCCGGAGCCGCGGACAGGTGGCGGGGGGAAGGGGAGTTCGGCTGCATGTTCCCAGCCTGCGCGGCCTTCGGTTCCGGCCGATGGCGCGTGGGTTAATCCTGGGTGACCTGGGTTGGTGATGCCGCTCACGTGTTCTGCGTTTGTCGTTGGTTGAGCAGCCGCGCGCCAGTCGTTCCGTTGGTTGAGTAGTCCGAGGCGTTAGCTGAGGACGTATCGAAACCAGCTTTCGTGGCTGGTGCCGTCTGCGGTGATGTTCCGCGTGCTCGACTGGCGGCCGCGCTTAGCCGTCCGTCTCCCGCCGTCAAGGATCCTCGCTTCGCTCGGCCCGCTGCGCGGCGCCTTCGGCGTCCTTGACCGCGGGTCCCTGACGGACGGCTTGCGGCGCGGTTGGGGCGGCGGCTCGCTTCGCTCGCGCCGCCGCTGACGCGGCCGCCCTCGGGGCATCGCTTGCGCGTTCGAAAAACCTCGAAATCAACCGAAAAACATCGTCCAAAAATGTTTAAAGCCTCGGGGATCGGGGCAGGACTCTGGTATGTCGGCCTCACCCACTCGCGACCACCCGCTTCTCGCGGCCGTGGCGGCCGCGCGCCGGTCGATCGCTGGGGTGGGTGAGGTGCTGCCGGTGTACATGAAGCCGGGCGACAAGGCTGCTGCGCTGGTCGAGGTCGTGGCGTTGAAGGCCCAGGTCGACGAGTTGGAGCTGCGGGTCCTGGCCGGCTCGGGTGACCTGGCTCAGGACAACGGTGCGAAGGATGCCGGTCAGTGGCTGGCCCATGAGGCGCACCTCGACCCGCGCTCATGTCATGGCGAGCTCAAGCTCGCCCAGGCCATCGACGAGAAGTGGCGAGTTGTGGGTGCCGGCATGCGTGCGGGGTCTGTGAACCGCGCCCAAGCACAGGTGATCGTCGCTGCGCTGGACAAGCTCCCGCCGGAGATCGACCAGGTGACGACGCGTCGTGCCGAGAAGCACCTCGTGGAGCTGGCCGGCCAGTTCGGGCCGCGTGAGCTGCGGACCCTCGGCGACCGAATCCTTTCGGTGGTCGCCCCTGACATCGCGGACGAGGCCGACGCCCGCGCGTTGGAGCGCGAGGAACGCTCCGCCCGGGTCAAGACCTCGATCCGGTTCAAGCGCCTCGGCGACGGCATCACCCGGATCGTCGGCCAGGTCCCTGACGCGGTGGCAGCGCGCCTCGAGACCTACCTCGACGCGTTCTCCTCCCCGCGGCAGGACGCCGAACACGCGCCCCGGTCGCAGAAGCTCGGTCACGCCTTCTGCTCCCTGCTCGAGCACCTCGACCCGGGCAAGCTTCCTGATCACGGTGGCGATGCCACCACGGTCATGGTGACGATCAGCCTCGACGACCTCCGGCGCGACCTCGCCGCGGCCGGAGTGATCGGCTCTCTCGACAGCGACCTCCGCATCAGCGCCAACGAAGCACGGCGGCTGGCCTGCACCGCGAAGATCGTCCCGGTCGTGCTCGGGGGCAAGGGCGAGATCCTCGACCTCGGCCGAGCACGACGCCTCTACTCGCCGGCCCAGCACAAGGCCCTCCGCCTGCGCGACAAGCAGTGCCGCGCCGAAGGCTGCTCGATCCCCGCCACCTGGTGCGAGGCACATCATTCACATCCATGGTCAGCCGGCGGGAAGACCGACCTCAAAGACGGCGTGCTCCTCTGCTCCCATCACCACCACATCGCCCACGACCCCCGGATGACTCATGAGGTGATGCCGACCGGAGCCTGGCGCTTCCACCGACGGCCCTAGGCCGAACGCGACCTCGTTCTGTCGTCCTTCTCGGCGCGCAACCACAGCGAGCACCTCCGCGGCGCCCGCGCCGAACCGGCGACCGCAACCACCTACCGCGACCACCGTGACCGACCGCCCGCAACAGAGGTTGCCACTGCGGCGCGCAACCAACGCGCCAGCGTGTCGCCCTACGATCCCACAGCCGAATGGCCACCGCTCCGACGTCCAGTCGCCCCCGCCGAGATGGCCGAAGTGGCTGTCGAATCGATCGAACAGCAACCACATCAGCCATCTCGACAGCGGCCTCGCTGCCGCGACCGGTCGCTCCTCGCGGTGACCTCAGGCATCGACCGCGGGCTAGAACACGTTCTAGAGTCACGCGCATGGACGCGTACGCCGACCGCGAAGAGATCAGCCGCCTCAAGTACCGCTACATGCGGCTGCTCGACACCAAGCAGTGGGAAGAGTTCGCGACGCTGTTCACCGAGGACGCGACGGCCGACTACAACGGCCTGGTCTTCGGTACGCCGGACGAGCTGGTCGGCTACATGCGGAGCAACCTCGGTGACGGGGTGATCACCATGCACAACGTCCACCACCCGGAGATCGACCTCGACGAGGCAGGCGACGAGGCGACGGCGACCTGGTACCTCCACGACCGTGTCCTGGTCGACGCGTTCCGCTTCGGGCTGGAGGGGGCGGCGATCTACACCGACACCTACCGCCGCACCGATGCGGGCTGGCGGATCGCGCGGACGGCGTACGTCCGGACCTACGAGATGACCTGGAACCTGGACGACCCGAGCAGCACGAAGATCAGCGGACCCGGGACGCACGCCCACGCCTGACACCCGTGGCAGGGTGACCCCATGCATCCGCGGATCGGGCCGGTCAACAGCCATGACCTCTTCGTGGCGCTCGGTGTCCTGGCCGCGGTCGTCGTGTTCGTGGTCGAGGCGCGGCGACGCGGGCAGACCGACGAGCGGCTGATCCAGGTCGTCGCCGGTGGGCTGGTCGGGGGCGCGATCCTGATGCGGCTCGGCACCTGGGCGCAGCACTGGCACCTGCGCGAGAACGCGAGCCTGGCCGAGCAGTGGGCGCACGGCAACCGCTCGATCCTCGGCGGCCTGCTCGGCGCGTGGATCGGCGTGCACGTCGCCAAGCGGCTCAGCGGCTACCGGCTGCGCACCGGCGACCTGTTCGCGCCCGCGGTCGCGCTCGGCATGGGTGTCGGCCGGATCGGCTGCCTGCTCGCGGAGCCCACCCGCGCCGGTCGCACCAACTGGTCCTTCGCCTGGGAGATCGCCTTCCACCTCGCCGCGTTCGTGGTCCTCTGGGGCTGGCTGCGTCACCGCCGGCTGCCGCCCGGCACGCTCTTCGTCTGGTACGTCGCGGCGTACGCCGTCTTCCGCTTCCTGGTCGAGTTCTGGCGCGGCAACGAGGTCGCGTGGATGGGCCTGACCCGGCCGCAGCTCTTCCTCCTCGTCACGATCCCGATCGTGATCGCCCGGATCGTTTGGCAGTGGCGCTCGGGGGCATACCGAGGTGGTCTCGATGCACCCCGCTCGTTCGTCGCGGGGCACTCGACCAACGATGAGGTGAAAGCGTGACGGTCAGGGGGAGTGGGATGCCGCTGCGCGACGCGCGCATCCACCGCTACGTCAACGCGTTCTGCCCGCTCTGCCACGAGGAGCGGCCCGACCGCCCGCTCGCGGAGGTCCAGCGGCTCAGCGGCTGGCTCGCCGACAGGGACGGCACGGTCTGGCTCGAGCGTGGCTGCGCCACGCACGGGCTGGTGCGGACGATGTACGACGAGAGCGCCGAGATCCTGCGCTACCTCGAGCAGTGGACCGCGCCGACCAAGGTCCACACCCCCGACCAGCTGGGCAACTTCAAGCCGATCCCCGCAGCGTACGCCGACGGCCTGCCGGAGATGCAGACCCAGCACACCTGCATCCTGCTCGAGGACCTCCTCGACGACTGCAACCTCAAGTGCCCCACCTGCTTCGCGGCCTCGGCGCCCGCGCTCGCGAGCGTCGCGCCCCTCGAGCAGGTCCTCGCCAGCATCGACCAGCGCCTCTCGCGCGAGAACGGCCGCATCGACGTGCTCATGCTCAGCGGCGGCGAGCCGACGCTCTACCCGCAGCTGCGCGAGCTGCTCGCCGAGGTGGCGCAGCGCCCGATCGTGCGGATCCTGATCAACACCAACGGCCTGCTCATCGCCAAAGACGACGCTCTCCTGGACCTGATCGCCGAGCACCGCGAGCGGGTCGAGATCTACCTCCAGTACGACGGGTCCTCGGCCGAGGCGTCCACCCATCACCGCGGTGCCGACATCCGCCGGTTCAAGGAGCAGGCGATCGAGCGCCTCTCCGCGCGCGGCATCTTCACCACGCTCACCATGACCGCCGCCCTCGGCGTCAACGACGACGAGATCGGGTTCGTCCTGAAGCGGGCGCTGGACACGCCGTACGTCGGCGGCGTGACCATCCAGCCGGTGTTCGGGAGCGGCCGCAGCGCCGGCATCGACGCGATGGACCGGCTGACCCACACCGGTGTCCTGGCGCGGCTCGAGGAGCAGACCGGCGGCCTGGTCACCTGGCAGGACCTGACCGCGCTGCCGTGCAGCCACCCGCACTGCTGCTCGGTGGGCTACCTGCTCAAGGACGACAGCGGCGCCTGGCGGTCGCTCGTCTCCCTGATCGGCCACGACCGGCTCAAGCAGTGGCTCGAGCTCGAGCCCGAGCTGCTCGCCAACCGGATCGCCGACGACACGATCCCCGCCACCATGCGGGGCATCGTCAAGGACTCGCTGCTCGACCTGCTCTCGGAGCAGTCCAGCCTCAGCCACCCGTCGATGTCCTCGATCTGGCGCGACATCTGCAGCAACTGCGACCTCGGCATCGGCACCCTCGCCACGCTCGCCTCGTCCAAGCTGCCCGGCCAGCACCAGCGCCTGCGCAAGCTGCTCGGTGAGCGGATCCTGCGCGTCACCGTGAAGCCCTTCATGGACATGAACACGATGATCGAGGAGCGGCTCACGCAGTGCTGCGTGCACGTCGCGACGGTCGGCTCCGAAGGGGCCCACCAGTGCGCGCCGTTCTGCGCGCTGCAGGCGTGGGCGCCGCTCGCCCGCACCCGGCTCTCGACGGCGACGGGTGTCGCCGCACTGCCCACACCGGAGGTACGCCGATGACCGACCCACGCCTCGCCGAGCCCCAGCGGGTGCAGGTCACCGACCCGGGGACCGCCTGCGGCGACACCGCGTGCGTCGACGAGCACGTCTACTGGTGCTGGAAGCGCAAGACCGGAGCGGCGCTCCTGGTGGGCGCGGTCGTCGGCATCGCGGTCTGGTGGTCGAGGCGATGAGCGACGAGTACCCGTCGTACCCGCCTCCCGAGGAGCCCCCGCCCGGCCAGCAGCCGCACGGCGAGCAGCCCTACCGCCAGCACCCGTACGCGCAGGGCGACTACCAGGCGCTGCCGCCCGAGCGGGGCAGCCGGAAGGGATACCTGCTCGGTGCGATCGTCGGCGCGCCGGCCCTGCTGTTCGCGCTCGGCATGCTGACGAGCCTGGTCACCAGCATCAGCCCCAGCTCCGGGAGCGCCGCGACCGGCATCATCCCGCTGCTCGGCTTCGGCGTACCGATCGGGCTGCTGTTCAACGCGAGGACCCGACCGTGGGGTGTCGGCATCCTGATCGGGTACGCCGTGCTGATGATCGTCGCGGCCGGCGCGTGCGTGCTGCTCTTCGCCCTGTTCGTCCACGGCGAGGCGAGCAACTAGTCACGGCCTAGGTCGCGTTCGGTCAGACGTTCCGGCGGTACTGGCCGCCGACCTCGAAGAACGCCTCGGTGACCTGGCCCAGCGAGCAGACCCGTGCCGCGGACATCAGCTCGGCGAAGACGTTCCCGCCCTCGACGGCCACGGTCTTGAGGCGGGCGATGGCCTCGGCGGCCTCGTCGCGGTGTGCCTGCTGGAAGTCGCGCACGCGCTCGAGCTGGGACCGCTTCTCGTCCTCGCTCGCCCGCATCAGGTCGACCTCGACCGGCGGCTCGCCCTCGGGCGCACGGAAGGTGTTGACGCCGATGATCGGCAGAGAGCCGTCGTGCTTGCGGTGCTCGTAGAGCATCGACTCGTCCTGGATCCGGCCGCGCTGGTAGCCGGTCTCCATCGCGCCCAGGACCCCACCGCGCTCGGAGATCCGGTCGAACTCGGTCAGCACCGCCTCCTCGACGAGATCGGTCAGCTCGTCGACGACGTACGAGCCCTGCAGCGGGTTCTCGTTCATGGCCAGGCCCCACTCGCGGTTGATGACGAGCTGGATCGCCAGGGCGCGGCGTACGGACTCCGGCGACGGGGTGGTGACGGCCTCGTCGTAGGCGTTCGTGTGCAGGCTGTTGGCGTTGTCGTACGTCGCACACAGGGCCTGCAGCGTCGTCCGGATGTCGTTGAAGCTCATCTCCTGAGCGTGCAGGGACCGTCCGGAGGTCTGGATGTGGTACTTCAGCTTCTGCGAGCGCTCGGAGGCGCCGTAGCGCTCCTTCATCGCGATCGCCCAGATGCGGCGCGCGACGCGGCCCATGACGGTGTACTCGGGGTCCATGCCGTTGGAGAAGAAGAACGACAGGTTCGGCGCGAAGTCGTCGATGTCCATGCCGCGCGCGAGGTAGGACTCGACGTAGGTGAAGCCGTTGGCGAGCGTGAACGCGAGCTGGCTGATGGGGTTCGCGCCGGCCTCGGCGATGTGATAGCCGGAGACCGAGACCGAGTAGAAGTTGCGGACCTTGTTCTGGATGAACCACTCCTGCATGTCGGCCATGCAGCGCAGCGAGAACTCGGTGGAGAACAGGCAGGTGTTCTGGCCCTGGTCCTCCTTGAGGATGTCGGCCTGGACCGTGCCGCGGACCGTGCTCAGCGCGGTCGCCGGGTCGACTCCCTGCTGCCCGGCCTGCTCGAGGACGGTGTTGAGGAAGAACGCCAGCACCGTCGGCGCGGGACCGTTGATCGTCATGCTCACGCTGGTGGTCGGGGCGAGCAGGTCGATGCCGCCGAACAGCTCCTGCATGTCGTCGAGCGTGGCCACGGAGACGCCGGACGTGCCGACCTTGCCGTAGACGTCGGGGCGCTCGTCGGGGTCGCGGCCATAGAGCGTCACCGAGTCGAACGCCGTCGACAGGCGGGCGGCCGGCTGGCCCTCGACGAGCAGCTTGAACCGCTTGTTGGTGCGGGCCGGGTCGCCCTCGCCGGCGAACATGCGGGCCGGGTCCTCGCCCTGGCGCTTGAACGGGAACACGCCGCCGGTGAAGGGGAAGCGGCCGGGCAGGTTCTCGCGGCGCAGGAACGAGATCAGCTCGCCGTGGTCCTGGGTCCGGGGTACGGCGACCCGGGCGATCCGGTTGCCCGCGAGCGACTCGCGTCCGTTGGCGGCCGTGTCGTCGGCGTACGCCTGGACCGTGGTGGGCCACTGCTCGAGCTCGGCGCGCACGTGCTCCGGCAGATCTCGCGACGCTTGCTGCGCCACGCTGCCGAAGGTCTCGTTGGTTGAGTAGCCGCGAGCGCCAGCGAGCGGCGTGTCGAAACCAACCTCGGCGGCGACCGTCGCGAACGCCTGCGCCCGGCGGGCCTTGGCGACGAGCTCGTCGGTGGTGGCGTGGTAGCCGCGGACCGTCGCGGCGATGTCGGCGAGGTAGCGGATACGGGACGCCGGCAGGACCTGCTGGATGCGGGTGGAGGACTTGCCCTCGACCTGGGGGAGGCGACCCTCGCCCGCCGGGAGGCCCTTGTCGACCAGGAGGCCGCGCAGGTGCTGGTAGAGCGCCGTCACGCCGTCGTCGTCGAATGTCGCCGCGGACGTGCCGAAGACGGGCATGTCGGAGGGCTGCTGGCCGAACGCCTCGCGGTTGCGGACGAGCTGACGGCCGACGTCGCGCAGCGCGTCCTCGGCACCCCGCCGCTCGAACTTGTTGATCGCGACGACGTCGGCGAAGTCGAGCATGTCGATCTTCTCCAGCTGGGAGGCGGCGCCGAACTCGGGCGTCATGACGTAGAGCGAGGTGTCGACGAACGGCACGATCGCCGCATCGCCCTGGCCGATGCCGGGCGTCTCCACCACCACCAGGTCGAAGCCGGAGGCCTTGACCAGGTCGATGACGTCGGCGAGGTGCTCGGGGACCTCGTGGGCCCCCCGGGTGGCCAGCGACCGGAAGAGGACGCGGTCGCGGTCCATGCCCTCGCTGGTCAGGTCCAGGCTGTTCATCCGGATCCGGTCGCCGAGCAGTGCGCCGCCGCCCTTGCGGCGGGTGGGGTCGATGGCGATGACCGCGACCCGGATCTTGTCCTGCTGGTCGACCCGGAGGCGGCGGACGAGCTCGTCGGTGAGGCTGGACTTGCCCGAGCCGCCCGTGCCGGTGATGCCGAGCACGGGCACGTGGCGCCGGGCGGCCGCCTCGCGGACGGTGGCGAGGAAGGCGGCACCGAGCTCACCCGACTCGGCGCCGGTGATCGCGCGGGCGACGGCGCCGCGGTCGCCGGCGAGCACCTGGTCGGCGGTCACGGGCGCGACCGTCCATGGGTCGAAGTCGCACGCCTCGACGACGGTGTTGACCATGCCCGGCAGACCGAGTCGCTGGCCGTCCTCGGGGGAGAAGATCGTGACGCCGGAGCGGCGCAGCCGCTCGATCTCCTCGGCGACGATCACGCCTCCGCCGCCGCCGACGACCTTGACGTGCGCGGCCCCGCGCTCGCGGAGCGTCTGCACGAGGTACTCGAAGAACTCGACGTGGCCGCCCTGGTAGGACGACACGGCGACGCCCTGCACGTCCTCCTCGATCGCTGCCTCGACGATCTCTGCCACGCTGCGGTTGTGGCCCAGGTGGATGACTTCGCAGCCCTGCGACTGGAGGATGCGCCGCATGATGTTGATCGAGGCGTCGTGGCCGTCGAACAGGCTGCTGGCGGTGATCAGGCGGACCGGGTGGGACGGGCGGTGCAGGACGGGCTTCGACACGGGCGCTCCGGGGGCTGTGCGCAGAATTACTAGGACTCCCTAGGAATATTACTAGGTCTTCCAAGTAATTCCTAGATCGACCCGGCGCCCGTAGGATCTGGTCCATGAGCGAGCGGACGCCGTTGCCGTTCGACCCGATCGAGCGTGCGGGCGAGCTGTGGGAGACGCGGATCGGTGATGCCGGGCCGATGCGGCTCGCGACGTCGATCATGCGCGTGCAGCAGCTGCTGATCGGGGAGTTCGACCGGGTGCTGAAGCCCTACGGCATCACGTTCGCCCGCTACGAGGTGCTCGTCCTGCTCTCGTTCAGCCGCACCGGCAAGCTCGCGCTCAGCCGGATCGGCCAGCGGCTGATGGTGCACCCGACCTCGGTCACCAACGCCATCGACCGGCTCGTCGAGCAGAATCTCGTCAAGCGCGAGGTCGACCAGACCGACCGTCGACGGGTCCTCGCCTCGCTCACCGGCGACGGCAAGCGGGTCCTGAAGAAGGCCACCGCCGCGCTCATGGAGATCGAGTTCGGCCTCGGTGTCCTCGACGAGCAGCAGGTGCGGACGGCGTACGACGTCCTCCGCGTCGTCCGCGGCGTCGACTTCGACGCCTGACTTCGCTGAGTTCCGCACCGTTGCGGACCGATCTGCGCTTAGGGTGACCACGTGTCGGCGGTTCTGCGCTCCCTCGCGGCGATCCTCCTGGGCCTCGGCGCCCTGAGCTACGCCGATTGGGTGCTGCAGCTCGTGCTGCCGGTGCGGGCCGACGTCACCACGAGCTTCGTCAGCGAGCTCTCGGTGGGCAGCCAGCCCTATCACGACCTGTTCCGCGCCATCGATGCCGGCGGCGGTGTCGTCCTCGTGGCCGGGGCCGTCCTGGCCGCCGTCATCGCCCGCCGGTGGCTGGCGACGTGGGCGCTGCTGGCCTTCCTCGGCGCCTGCTGTGCCGTGGAGGCTGCGCTCCCGCTCCGCCAGACCTACACCTACTCAGGCTCGTCCTCCTCGTCGTCCTCCTCGTCGGGCTTCGTCTTCGGCCATGTCGGGACCAGTGAGTGGTGGGGCCGGGTGAGCGAGCCGCACGGCGTGATCAGCGCGCTGGAGACGGTGTCCTTCCTGCTCCTGCTCGTGGTGTGCAGCCGAGCACTGCGCCGGGCCCGGGTCCGGCCCTCGCTGCGGCGCGTGATCGCGGCCATCGGCGGGGCCGCCGTGCTGGGTGGCCTGGCCGACGCGCTCCTGACCGCGACCCTGCTGATCGCCGGCGAGACCACGGTCCTCGGGTTGGTCCAGCGGACCTCCGTCACCTTGACCGCGGTGTGGCTGCTGCTCGCGTCGACCGTGCTGCTGAGCCGGTCGGGCACGACCCGCCTCGAGCTAGTCCTCGACCCCGTCCCCGAGGACGTGCTGGAGCTCGGCGACCAGCGCTTCGCAGGTGCGCTCGACCATCGCCAGGACGACGTCGAAGCCGGCGGGGCCGCCGTAGTAGGGGTCGGGTACGTCGGCGCCGGGATGGGCGGGGTCGAAGTCGCCGAAGAGCTTTAGCCGCTTCGGATCGGCCGCCTTCCCGGCCAGCTCGCGGAGGTCGGCCAGGTTGGTGGCGTCCATCGCGAGCACGAGGTCGCACTCGTCGAGCCACGACGGCGCGACCTGCTGGGCGCGGTGTCGCGTCGGGTCGTAGCCGGCGGCCGTCAGCGTCGCCGCCGAACGACGGTCCATGCGGTCGCCGACGTGCCAGTCGCCGGTCCCGGCGCTCACCACGGCCACCGCCGGCGCCAGCCCGGCGTCCCGCAACCGGGCCGACAGGACGACGTCGGCGACGGGGGAGCGGCAGATGTTGCCCAGGCAGACCAGGGCGATGCGGTAGCGGCCCGGCGTACGGGGAGGCGGCGCGGTGCTCACGGCGTGAGTTTCGCACCACTACGGTGGCCGGGTGCGCTCCCGCCCGATCCTGTCCGTCGTCGCGCTGCTCCTGGCGACGCTGCTCGCCCCGATCGTGATCGTCGGGATGTGGACCGAGAGCAAGGTCGCCCACACCGATGCGTACGTCGCCAGCGTCGCTCCGCTCGCCGAGGACCCCGCCCTGCGCGAGCAGTTCGGCAACGCGCTCGGCGCCTCGGTCGCTGAGATGCTGGCCGAACGCTCGCCCGTCGGCTCCCCGCCGTTCGCGGGCGACCTGATCAAGGCCGCTGCGGTCGCCGTCGTCAACGAGCCGGGCTTCCCGGCCTTCTGGCGCAAGGCCAACCGTGACGTGCACCGCCAGTTCCTGGCCGTCATGCACGAGCGCCCCGGCGACCGGACCGGCTTGGTCTTCGTGGACGCCACGCCGCTGCTCAACGACGTCTTCGCGCGCCTGGCCCAGCGGGGGCTCCAGGTCCAGCCGCTCGCCGGGACCCCGCTGCGGATCCCCGTGGCCACCGACGCGCGCCTGGAGCAGGGGCGCACGGCGTACACCTGGCTCAACCGGGTCGCCACCCTCGGCCCGTTCCTCTGGCTCGCGCTCGTCGCCGGCGCGGTCCTCCTGGCCAGCGGCTGGCGGGGTCGGCTCCGCGCGCTCGCCTTCGGCGCGGGTGCCCTCGCGGTCGTCGCCCTCGTCATCATCGCCGGCCGCTCCTCGGCCGAGTCGTTCGCCGCCTCGCACGCCGGTGTCGGCAACACCGACCTGGTCCGGCTCCTCCTCGGGCAGGTGCTGGAGGGGCTCTCGACGTACGCCCGCAACATCGCCCTCGTGGCCGTCCCCGTCGCCCTCGTCGCGCTCCTCGGATCCCTCGTCGGACGGCCTCGCGGGAGGTAGGTTTGCCACGACGTGGGCCACGTCACGCCGGCGGGACTCAGGAGTGGTGACATGCAGGATCCGTTCGCTCTCGACCGCGAGATGATCGACGCCGTCTTCGGGCCGCCGGCGACCAGCGAGCCGGACCAGGAGCTGGTCCAGCTGCTGACGCCGGAGGGCGAGCGCGTCGAGCACCCGGACTACGCCTTCGACCCCACGCCCCAGCAGTTGCGGGCGATGTACCGCGACATGTTCCTCGCCCGCCGCCTCGACACCGAGGCGACCGCGCTGCAGCGCCACGGCGAGCTCGGCCTGTGGGCCCAGCTGCTCGGCCAGGAGGCCGCCCAGATCGGCGCCGCCCATGCGCTCGCGCCGCAGGACTACGTCTTCCCGACCTACCGCGAGCACGGCGTCGCGTGGGTGCGTGGCGTGGACCCGGTCGACCTCCTCGGCCTGTTCCGCGGCGTCGGGTACGGCGCCTGGGACCCCGCCGACAAGCGCTTCGCGCTCTACACGATCGTGATCGGCGCGCAGACCCTGCACGCGACCGGCTACGCCATGGGCCTGCAGCGCGACGGGGTCGTCGGCACCGGCGACGACGCGCGGGACTGCGCCGTGCTGGCCCACTTCGGCGACGGCGCCTCGTCGCAGGGCGATGTCAACGAGGCGTTCGTCTTCGCCGGCTGGGCCAATGCGCCGGTCGTCTTCTTCTGCCAGAACAACCAGTGGGCGATCTCGGAGCCGATCGACAAGGTCTCCCGCATCCCGCTCGCCCGTCGTGCCGACGGGTTCGGCTTCCCGGGGGTCCGCGTGGACGGCAACGACGTGCTCGCGACGTACGCCGTCACCAAGGCTGCCCTGCAGCGCGCCCGTGAGGGCCAGGGGCCGATGCTCATCGAGGCGTACACCTACCGGATGGGCGCGCACACGACCACCGACGACCCGACCCGCTACCGGCTGCTCGACGATGTCGAGCGCTGGAAGCTCAAGGACCCGCTGGCCCGCGTCGAGGCCTACCTGCGCCGCCACGCCCTCGCCGACGACGACTACTTCCACGACCTGGCCGGCGAGGCCGACGCGCTCGGCGAGCGGATGCGTACGGCGTGCCGGGAGCTGCCCGACCCGACGCCCGCCCAGGTCTTCGACGGCGTGTACGCCGAGATGCCCGACGAGCTGCGCGCCCAGCGCGATGCGTTCCTGGCCTATGAGCACTCGTTCGTCGATGCCGGCGCCGTCCCGGGGGAGGGCGCATGACGACCACCACGATGACGCTCGCCAAGGCCCTCAACGCGGGCCTGCGCCGCGCGATGGAGGACGACCCCAAGGTCCTGGTGATGGGCGAGGACGTCGGCCGGCTCGGCGGCGTCTTCCGCGTCACCGACGGTCTGCAGAAGGACTTCGGCGACGACCGGGTCATGGACACGCCGCTGGCCGAGTCGGGCATCGTCGGCACCGCCGTCGGCCTGGCCATGGCCGGCTACCGCCCGGTGGTCGAGATCCAGTTCGACGGGTTCGTCTACCCGGCGTACGACCAGATCGTCTGCCAGGTCGCCAAGCTGCACGGCCGCAGCGCCGGCCGCCAGCCGATGTCGCTGGTGATCCGGATCCCCTTCGGCGGCGGCATCGGCGCGGTCGAGCACCACAGCGAGTCGCCGGAGGCGCAGTTCGCGCACACGCCGGGGCTCAAGGTCGTCGCCTGCTCCAACCCGGTCGACGCCTACTGGATGCTCCAGCAGGCGATCGCGGCGCCCGACCCGGTGATCTTCCTCGAGCCCAAGCGCCAGTACCACTCCACCAAGGCCGAGGTCGACGACGCCGCGACCCCGCCGCCCCTGTGGACCTCGCGGCTGGTGCGGCCGGGGGTCGACGCGACGCTGATCGCCTACGGTCCGACCGTCGGCGTCTGCCTCGACGCGGCCACGGTCGCGGCCGAGGAGGGTCGATCGCTGGAGGTCATCGACCTGCGCACGCTCTCTCCGCTGGACATGGAGCCGATCGTGGAGTCCGTGCGTCGCACCGGCCGGGCCGTCGTGGTCCACGAGGCCCACGTGAACCTCGGCCTGGGTGCCGAGGTCGCCGCCCGGCTCACCGAGGCGGCCTTCCACGAGCTGCACGCGCCCGTGCTGCGGGTGGGGGGCTGGGACACGCCGTACCCGCCCGCCCGCGTGGAGGAGTCGTTCCTGCCCGACCTCGACCGCGTGCTCGACGCCGTCGACCGCTCGATGACCTTCTGATCTCGATATGCGCTCGTGCCTCGCGCTGCTCGATCACCGAAAGAAGAGAAGAGATGCCTGAGTTCAAGCTGCCCGACGTCGGCGAGGGCCTGACCGAGGCCGAGATCGTCACCTGGCGGGTCAAGGTCGGCGACACGATCGCGGTCAACGACATCATCGTCGAGATCGAGACCGCCAAGTCGATCGTCGAGCTGCCGTCGCCGTACGCCGGCGAGGTCACCGCCCTGCTCGTCGCCGAGGGCCAGGAGGTCACGGTCGGCACTCCGATCATCACGATCGGTGAGCCCGGCTCGGCCTCCGCTGCAGCCGCCGCAGCCGCCGCGGAGCCTGCCGAGGTCGAGGTGGCGACGCCGATCGAGGCCGAGCACGAGGCGAGCCGCGCGATGCCCGGTGAGTTCCCGGACCCGGTCGCGCTGGCGCCCACGCCGGGCCCGATCGACACGAACGTCCCGCCGGAGGGCCAGGCCACGCTCGTCGGCTACGGCCCGCGCCAGCGAGAGCTGAAGCGCCGTCCGCGCGTGCGCTCGGTGGCTGACGCCGTCGCCTCGGCGACCCCTCGCCGCCGCTCGACCGCCGGCCCCGCCGAGACCCGCGAGCCGGTCAAGGGGGTGCGCAAGCAGATGGCGGCCGCGATGACCGCCTCCGCGTTCGGTGCTCCCCACGTGACCGAGTGGGTGACGGTCGACGTCACCGAGACCATCCAGCTCTGCGACCGGCTCCGGCTCCGCAAGGAGTTCGCCGACGTCCGCATCTCACCGTTGGCCGTCGCCGCCAAGGCCGTGCTGCTCGCGCTGGCCAAGCACCCCCTGCTCAACTCGTGGTTCGACGACGAGGCCCACGAGGTCGTCATCAAGCACCGGGTCAACCTCGGCATCGCCGCCGCCACCCAGCGCGGTCTGATCGTCCCCAACATCAAGGACGCCGGCGCACTGTCCTTCGTCGAGCTCGCCGCCGCCATCGGCGACCTGACGGCCGTGGCCCGTGAGGGTCGGACACCGCCCGCCGACCAGGTCGGTGGATCGTTCACCATCACCAACATCGGCGTCTTCGGCATCGATGGCGGTACGCCGATCATCAACCCCGGCGAGTCCGCGATCCTCTGCCTCGGCGCGATCAAGAAGCAGCCGTGGGTGGTGGGGGAGAAGATCGAGGTGAGGGACGTGATGACGCTGGCCATCTCCTTCGACCACCGCCACATCGACGGAGCCACCGGCTCCGGCTTCCTCGCCGACGTCGCCTCGCTGCTCCACGACCCCGCCACTGCCCTGATGTTCTGACGTCGGGTGTCGGACGGGGCGAGGGCTCGCCCCGCCCGTCACCCGCCGTCTGGCGCCCGAGCTGCGGGCGATCGGGTTAGCCTCACCCCATGGCAGGGCCGCCGGTCTCGGGCGTGCGCTGGTCCGGGGACCGACTCGGTCCGTACCGGATCGAGCGCTGCCTCGGCGTGGGCGGGATGGGGACCGTCTACGAGGCGACCGAGGACGTGCTGGATCGCCGGGTCGCACTCAAGCTGATCAAGCCCGAGCACGCGCGGAACCCCGACTTCCGGATGCGGTTCACCGCGGAGGCACAGGCCCAGGCCTCGCTCGACTCCGCGCACGTGGCGAAGGTGTTCGCGCACGGGGAGGTCGAGGGGGAGCTGTTCATCGCCACGCAGCTGGCCCCCGACGGCGACCTCGCGAGGAGGCTCGCGAGCGGCCCGCCGCCGCTGTCGACGGCGCTCGAGATCGTGGCCCAGGTCGCCGACGGCCTCACCGAGGCCCACCGGATCGGGCTTGTCCACCGTGACATCAAGCCGTCGAACGTGTTGCTGCGCAACCGTGGCGACGGCTGGACCGCCTACCTGGCCGACTTCGGCATCGCCCACCGGGCCGGGGCGCCGATCAGCCTCACCGAACGGCTCGCCGGCACACCGGCGTACCTCGCTCCGGAGCTGTACGACGGCGTGCCCCCAGGACCGGCGAGCGACGCCTATGCCCTCGGCTGCCTGCTGTACGCCGCCCTCACCGGCCTGCCGCCGCAGCCGGCTGCCGGCGTACCTCGTCTCAAGGGCCGCGGTCGGCCGACGAAGGAGCTCAACGCGCTGCTCGCGGCCGTCCTGACGCCCGATCCGCGGGTGCGTGTGACCGTCGCGACCGTGCGCGACGCGCTACGCCGGGCTACTCGCCGGTAGGATCCGCCCGGTAAGGCATGCCTTTGCGGTCGGGAACCTCCGAATCGTCATAGGCTCACGGGGCGCGCTTTGCGCGCGCATCCCCAGACGACGAGGAGCCGCCTGAAATGCTGCAGACCGTTGCGATCGTGGTGTCACTGGCGTTCACGCTGGTGGCCGTTGCGTTGACGGCACGTGGTGTGTCCGCCGTTCTCGGCGTGATCCGGAAGGGCCAGCCGGCCCCCGGACGCACCGGCAACCCCGTGGGCCGCACGCTGACGATGTTGAAGGAGACCGTTCTCCACACCCGCATGCTGCAGTGGACGTGGGTCGGCATCCTGCACTGGTTCGCCTTCTCGGCGTTCATCATCCTGTCGACCGCCGTCATGCAGGCGTTCTTCCAGCTCTTCGACCCGGAGTTCAACTGGCCGATCATCGGCAAGTTCTTCGGCTACGAGTGGGTCGCCGAGTGGATCGGCCTCCTCGGCGCGCTGGCGATCATCCCGCTGATCATCTACCGGGTCACCCACCTGCCGTCCAAGCTCGGCCGCCAGAGCCGCTTCTTCGGCTCGACCATGTGGCAGGCCTACTTCGTCGAGGCGATGGTCCTCCTCGAGAGCTCCGCGATCCTGTTCATCCGCGGTGCGGAGTACAACCTCGGCAAGGCCAACGGCGGCGAGGCCGCCGACCACGCGACCGGTCTGCACTTCCCGCTCTCGCAGTTCTTCTCGCACCTCTACCCGACCAGCGCGCACGCGTCCGAGCAGATCATCTACGTCATCGCGACGATCAAGATCGTCTCCGCGATGCTCTGGCTGATCGTCATCTCCACCAACCTGACGATGGGTGTGGCCTGGCACCGCTTCACCGCTTGGTTCAACATCTGGTTCAAGCGTGAGGAGGACGGCGGTACCGCTCTCGGCGCCGTCCGCCCGCTCACCTCGGGTGGCAAGCCCGTCACGCTCGACGACATCGATGACCTCGACGAGGACTCCGTCCTCGGCGTCGGCTCCATCTGGGACTTCTCCTGGAAGGACATCCTCGACTTCACCACCTGCACCGAGTGTGGTCGCTGCCAGTCGCAGTGCCCCGCCTGGAACACCGAGAAGCCGCTCTCGCCCAAGCTGATGATGATCGGCATGCGCGATCACGCGTACGCCGCCGCGGCCGGTGTCGAGGGTGCCGCCGACAAGGCCCTGGTCGGCTCGGCCGGCGAGGGCGAGTGGTTCTACAACCCGGAGGGCGGCGACTTCGTCATCGACTCCGACGCGCTGTGGTCCTGCACCAACTGTGGTGCCTGCGTCCAGCAGTGCCCGGTCGACATCGAGCACGTCGACAAGTTCATCGACATGCGCCGCTACCAGGTGCTGGTCGAGTCCAACTTCCCCTCCGAGCTCAACGGCCTGTTCAAGGGCCTGGAGAACAAGGGCAACCCCTGGAACATGTCGCCGAACGCGCGACTCGACTGGGCCAAGGACCTGCCCTTCGACGTCAAGGTCGTCGGCGAGGACATCGAGTCGCTCGAGTCCGTCGACTGGCTGTTCTGGGTCGGCTGCGCCGGTGCCTACGAGGACCGCGCGAAGAAGACCACCCGCGCCGTCGCCGAGCTGCTCGACATCGCGGGCGTCTCGTTCGGCGTGCTGGGCAACGGCGAGACCTGCACCGGTGACTCCGCTCGCCGTGCGGGCAACGAGTTCGTCTTCCAGGGCCTGGCCGCTCAGAACGTCGAGACGTTCAAGGAGTTCAAGGTCAAGAAGGTCGTCTCGACCTGTGCCCACTGCTTCAACACGCTGAAGAACGAGTACAAGGACTTCGGCATCGAGCTCGAGGTCGTCCACCACACGCAGCTGCTCAACCGCCTCGTGCGCGAAGGCAAGCTGACCCCGGTCAAGGACGGCGCCGGCGCCCACCAGCGCTCGATCACCTACCACGACCCCTGCTTCCTGGGTCGCCACAACCAGGTCTACACGCCGCCGCGCGACCTCCTCGAGGCCCTGCCCGGCGCGACCGTCCTGGAGATGGCCCGCAACTCCGAGAAGTCCTTCTGCTGCGGCGCCGGTGGCGCTCGCATGTGGATGGAGGAGACCATCGGCGAGCGGATCAACCTCAACCGCACGGCCGAGGCCGTCGGCACGGGTGCCGACCAGGTCGCCGTGGGTTGCCCGTTCTGCCGCGTGATGCTGGCCGACGGCCTGACCAAGATGCAGGCCGACGGCGACGCCCGCGAGGAGGTCGAGGTCCTCGACGTCGCGCAGATGCTGCTGGCGTCGGTCAAGGGCGAGCAGGCCACCAAGCTGGCCCCCGGCCAGGGCACGCCCGCCGGTGCTGCCGCGGCCAAGGCCGACCCGGTCGCGGAGCCGGTCGCCTCGGGTACCGCCGTCGACGAGCCGGTCAAGGCGCCCGAGTCGGGTACGTCGCTGTTCGGCGACGCGCCTGCCGAGACCCCGGCTGCGGCTCCCGCCGCTTCTCCGGCTGCCGGTGGATCCCTCTTCGACGAGGCCCCCGCTGCCGAGGCGGCTCCTGCCAAGGCCCCTGCCGCGGGTGGCTCGCTCTTCGACACCCCGGCCCCTGCGCCGGTCGAGCCTGCCGAGACCCCTGCTGCTCCGGCCGCAGAGGCCGCGCCTGCTGCGTCCGGTTCGTTGTTCGACGTGGCTCCGACCGAGTTCGCCCCGGCCGCTCCGGCCGCTCCGGCCGCTCCGACGGCAGAGGCTGCTCCGACGGCGGAGGCCAAGCCTGCCGCCGACCTGGGCTCGGGCTCGCTGTTCGACGTCGCGCCGACCGAGGCTGCTCCGGCTGCTCCGGCTGCCGAGGCCGCCCCCGCGGCTCCCGCTGCCGAGGCCGCTCCGGCGCCTGCCACGCAGAGTGCTCCGGTCGACCTGTCGTCGGGCTCGTTGTTCGACATCCCGGCCGCTGAGGCTCCGGCCGCGCCGGCGGCCGCGCCTGCCGAGACCTCCACCGTTGCGGAGTCTGCACCGGAGGAGGCGTCGACCGAGGCGCCGGCCGAGCCCGCGCCTGCGGCGGTCGAGGCTGCCGAGACCCCCGCTGCCGAGGCTGCTCCGACTGCGGAGTCCGCTCCGGCGCCCGCCGCCGAGGCCGCTCCGGCCGCGCCTGCTGCGTCGTCGGGCACGGCCAGCACCCCGCGCACGGATGTCGACATCCACAACGCGGGCTCGCTGTTCGACATCGAGGCTCCGGAGGGTGCCGCGGTGGCTGCCGCTGCACCGGCCGCCACGCCGGTCGCCGCCACTCCGGCCGCCGAGACGCCGGCCGAGCCGGTTGCGGAGGCCGCTCCGGCGGTCGAGCCGGTGGAGACCGCTGCTGCCGAGCCGACGCCCGCTGCTGAGGAGCCCGTCGCCGAGGAGCCCGTCGCCGAGGAGCCGGAGGCGCCGTCCGCCCCGGATCCGTCCGCGGTGTCCCAGGCGTTCGTCGAGGACGCTGCGCCGGCTGAGCCGGCCGTTGAGGAGGCTCCTGCTGAGGACTCGGCTCCCGCCGAGGAACCGGCCGCCGCCGACGAGGCCCCCGCCGCTCCGGCTGCTCCGGCTGCACCGGCCGCGCCGGCCGCTCCCGCCTCGGGCGCGACGCACACCCCGCGCACCGACGCGGACATCCACGGCGCAGGGTCGCTCTTCGACCTCTGATCGCCAGCTTCGGCCCGATGGGCGCGTGGGTCTTCGGACCCCGCGCCCATCGGCGTTTCGCAACCTGACGGACGTTCGTCGGTCACCCGTGCCGCCCCCGCAGGACTATCGTCAGCACGTGGAGCCGACCGACACCGAACGTCGCGCCTGGGCCGAGGCGCTCCGTCGTCTGCGTGCCGCCTCCGGCGTCGGCATCGGCTTCGGCGGCTCGGTCGACGCGGGGACGCTCCACCTCGGCCACTTCGACGGCGCCCGCACCGGCGCGCTCAAGGGCCTGGAGATCGTCCGCGGCCGAGGACTCGGCGGCCGCAGCTGGCACGAGCGCACGCCCATCGGCGTCCCGGACTACAGCCGTGCCGAGGAGATCTCCCACCACTACGACGGCCCCGTCCGTGCCGAGGGCCTCCGTGCGGTCGTCGCGGCGCCGGTGGTGCTCGGCGGCGCTGTCCGCGGTGTCCTGTACGCCGGTGCCCGCGATGCGGTCGGGTACGGCGATCGCCTGCTCGACGCCGTCGCCCGGACCGGCCTGTGGTTGGCCCGCGAGCTTGCCGTCGAGGACGAGGTCAACCGGCGCATCGAGGAGCGCACCGCCCAGCTGCGCCGACTCGAGGCCACGGCGACCGAGCGGCTGCGTCGGGCTCAGGCCGGTCTGTGTCACCTGCGGGCGACGACGTCGGACCCGACCACCCGGGACGCCGCCGATCGCCTGCTCGGCGATCTCGCCCCGCAGCCGACTGCCGGCTCGCCCCTCAGCAGCCGCGAGACGGACGTGCTGGCGCAGGTGGCGACCGGGGCGACGTACGCCGTCGTCGGCGAGCGCCTCGGCCTCTCCGCCCAGACCGTCAAGTCGTACATGCGCGACATCCTGGTCCGCCTCGACGCGCACTCGCGGCACGAGGCGATCGTCGTCGCGCGCACCCGCGGCCTGCTGCCCTGACCCGGGCCGCCCGGCCCCCACAAGGGGGTGTCAGCGGTGCTGGCAGCGGCCCACAATGGCGCCATGACCGAGTCGTACGCCGCCGGCGAGACCAGCACGCCCCTCCTCGACGAGACGATCGGTGCGAACCTGGAGCGCACGGTCGCCGCACACCCCGACGGCGAGGCCCTCGTCGAGGTCGCCACCGGCCGCCGCTGGACCTGGCGTGAGCTCGACGACGCGGTCAACGACGTCGCGCGCGGCCTGATGGCGGCCGGCATCGAGCCGGGCGATCGGATCGGCATGTGGGCGCCCAACTGTGCGGAGTGGACGCTGGTGCAGTTCGCCAGCGCCAAGATCGGCGCGGTGCTGGTCAACGTCAACCCGAACTACCGCACCCACGAGCTCGCCTACGCGATCAACCAGTCGGGCCTGCGGCTGCTGCTCACCCAGACCGCCTTCAAGACCAGCGCCTACCGCGACATGGTCGACGAGGTGATCGCGACGGGCTCGATCGCCGCGGGTCGCCTGGAGCGCACCGTGTACGTCGACACCGACGACTGGGCCGCCCTCGTCGACTCCGGCCGGGCGCTCCCGCCCGACGCCGTCAGCACGCGGATGGCGGCGCTGAAGCCGGATGACCCGATCAACATCCAGTACACCTCGGGCACGACCGGCCGGCCCAAGGGCGCGACGCTGAGCCACCGCAACATCCTCAACAACGGCTACTTCGTCACCGAGCTCATCGGCTTCACCGCGAACGACCGGCTCTGCATCCCGGTGCCCTTCTACCACTGCTTCGGGATGGTGATGGCCAACCTCGGCTGCACCACGCACGGCGCGACGATGGTCATCCCGGCGCCCGGGTTCGACCCCTCGATCACGCTCAAGACGGTCCAGGACGAGCGCTGCACGGCGGTCTACGGCGTGCCGACGATGTTCATCGCCATGCAGAACGCCCCCGACTTCGCCACCTACGACCTCAGCAGCCTCCGCACCGGCATCATGGCCGGCGCCGTCTGCCCGGTCGAGGTGATGAAGCGTTGCCTGGCCGACATGCACATGGCCGAGGTGTCGATCGCCTACGGCATGACCGAGACCAGCCCGGTCAGCTGCCAGACCCGCGCCGACGACGACCTCGACCGCAGGACCGCGAGCATCGGCCGTGCCGCTCCGCACGTGGAGATCAAGATCGTCGACCCGGTCACCGGCCGGACCGTCGAGCGTGGCGAGGCGGGGGAGTTCTGCACCCGCGGGTACTCCGTGATGCTCGGCTACTGGGAGGACCCCGACAAGACCGCTGAGGCGATCGACGAGGACGGCTGGATGCACACCGGCGACCTCGCGGTGATGCGCGAGGACGGCTACTGCAACATCGTCGGCCGGATCAAGGACATGGTCATCCGCGGTGGCGAGAACATCTACCCGCGCGAGATCGAGGACTTCCTCTACGCCCACCCCGACATCGAGGACGTCCAGGTCATCGGCGTCCCGGACCAGAAGTACGGCGAGGAGCTGTGCGCCTGGATCCGCATGCGCGCCGGTGCCCCGCCACTCGACGCCGCCGCCGTCAAGGCGTACGCCGACGGCAGGCTCGCCCACTACAAGATCCCGCGCTACGTCATGGTCGTCGACCAGTTCCCGATGACCGTCACCGGCAAGGTCCGCAAGGTCGAGATGCGCGAGGAGTCGGCCAAGCAGCTCGGTCTGGGCTGAGGTCGGGTTGCTGAGCGGAGCGAATTCGCTCCGCTCACCTCCCCAACTCGGAACCAAAGTGGCTCCCAGCCGGTCAAGGTGGGGTGTGGAGTTCTCCTCGTACGTCGCCGCGCGGCGCGCCCGGCTCGTGCGGACGGCCGTGCTGCTGGGCTGCCCCCGCGCCGACGCCGAGGACGTCGTCCAGAGCGCACTGCTCAAGTGCTACCGGTCGTGGCGGCGGGTTGCGCGTGCCGACAGCCCCGACGCCTACGTCCACCGGGTCCTGGTGAACACGCTCGCCGACGCACGAGCCCGCCGCTGGAACGGCGAGCTGCCGAGCCACAGCCTCCCCGAGAGCAGGGCCGGTGACCCGGACTGGACCGACGGGATCGCCGTACGGCGCGCGCTCGCCGAGCTGCGTCCCGTCGACCGTGAGGTCCTCGTGCTGCGCTTCTACGCCGACCTGTCCGAACGTGACACCGCCGACGCGCTCGGCGTCGCGCCCGGGACCGTCAAGTCCCGCACCAGTCGCGCCCTTGCGGCGCTCGCCCTCCTCGTCGGGAGCCCCGATGCCCACTGAGACCCCTGACCTCCCCGAGGACGCCGCCCGCGACCTCCTCGCGAAGGCCGCTGCCACGATCGACGTCGACCCCGGCTCGCCCCTCACCCTCACGGGCCTGCCCGCGCCGACGCACCGTCGCTGGCCCGCCGTCCTCGCGGCGGCCGCCGCCGTCGCGATCGTCGTGTCATCCGTGACCCTGCTCGTCGACCGCAACGAACGATCGGTCGACCCAGCGCTGCCGACCCCGGTCGAGTCCGCGCATCCGATCGGGCCTGACCAGATGCCGGCCGTCATCGGCATGCCGGCCACCGAGGCTCGCCGGATCCTCGAGGACCGCGGTCTCACGGTGGTGAGCAGGCGCGACAACACGACCTGCGCGCCCGACGGCACCGTGGTGATGACCCGGCCCTCGGTGGGTGCGGCGATCACGAAGGGTCGCACCGTTTTCCTCAGCCTGGCCTGGCCCGAGATGCCCACCGACGGACCGCCGCCGCTCGGGCGCAGCCTCTGCGCCGGGACCCAGACGGCCGCCGTGTGGCAGCTCCTGCGCTTCGCAACTTACGACGACCCGGCGCCGGCGTTCGCTCCGAACGTGCTCGTCAGGGTCGACGGGGCGGGGCACACGGTCGCCGGTGCAGACCTTCGCCGGAGTGAGGCGTGGCAGGTGTGCGCGTCGGGTGGATGCCACTCGCCGCTCGGCGCGTTGGCGGAGATGGCCACGAGGACCTGGTCGGGGCCGAGTCCTCATGTCAGGTACACGTCCCCGTACATCTCGATCTGGCCGGCGTCCGAAGCCGCCGCCGATCTTCCGTTGTGCGACGGGTTCACCGAGCTGGCCGACGCGCCGGCCAAGACCTATGCGATCTGGCGGCGCACGCCCGACCAGATGTCCGACGACTGCCCGACGCCTCCGCTGATCACGGTGACCCTCGACGCACAGAACCGCATCGCGCAGGTGGACCTGGTCCGTGCGGCGACCTCTGCGGGCGTCGCCGACGAGCAGTCCGGAGCCCAGGCCGACGCACGCCGAGCCGCTGCTGCGACCCGGTTCGTCGCATGGGTGAGGGGCCAAGGATCGGCGCCAGACTTCGCGCCGAAGGTGGAGCAGCTGGCATACGACCAGAGCGTCCGTGTGGTCAGCCGGAAGGAGGCAGCTGATCGGAGCTCCTGGCAGCACCCGTGCTCCGGCCTCGTCATCACCACGGCGAGCTGCTTGATCCCGGACCCGCTGGCGGTGTTGCAGGAGGCGCCCGAGTCCGTCGTGCAGACCGACACCAGGGCGACGTACTGCACGCACCCGTTCGCCGACCTGCCTGCCGAGCTGAGGAGCTCGGCCGATCAGGACCTGGTGCGCCTCGACCAGCCCGAGCCGCGCGATTGCCGCGACGCTTACGCGATCGAGCTGTGGATCGATGCGACCGGTGAGATCTACGCGGTGAACGTGGCCGTGGCCCCGCGCTGACGGCGAGCGTTGCGTTCCGCGGGATAACTCGTTCTACCCTCTGAGGGAACACCGAGGGAGACCACATGCGCCACCTGCGCCCGCTGCTCGCAGCGGCACTGACCACTTCCGTGCTGGCGATCGCCACGCCGACGTCCGCGCACGCGGCACCGCTGGCGGCGAAGGCGACGGGCTACACGCCCCGCCCGGCGCAGTACTCCAAGACGGTGACGCGCAAGGACCTCAAGATCCCGATGAGCGACGGGACCGTCCTCCGCGGCGACCTGACGCTCCCGGCCACCGCCGACGGTGTGGCCGTCAAGCAGAAGCTGCCGGTGCTCATCACCATCACGGCGTACAACAAGACCGCGACGGCGGGCAGCGCCCTGGCGGGCGGCGGCGCGACCTACCTCGTCGAGCGCGGCTACGCGCAGCTGACCGTCGACGCGCGGGGCACCGGCTCCTCGCCGGGGCAGTGGTGCGCGTTCTGCACCCGCGAGGACAAGGACGCCGGCGAGGTCGTGGCGTGGGCACACCGCCAGGCGTGGAGCAACGGCACGTCCGGCATGACCGGTCCGAGCTACATGGGCATCAGCCAGCTGTTCGCGGCCGAGCACCAGCCTCCCGGGCTCAAGGCGATCTTCCCGCAGGTCCCCGCGGCCGACGTCTACCGCGACGTCGTCGCGTCGGGCGGCCAGATCGACGTCGGCTTCATCCCGCTCTGGCTGGGCCTGGTCACGGCCACGGGCGCCATTCCTCCGGCGTACGGCGCCGTCGACCCGACCTCCGCCCTCCAGATGGGCCTCGACCACATCCTCGGTGGCACGGACTTCACCCTGCCGCTCGCGCTGCAGGCACTGCTCGGGGGCTACCCGGCGTACGACGGCCCGTTCTACCGCCAGCGCTCACCGATCACGGACATCGACAAGGTGAAGGTCCCGACCTTCATCATCGGCGGCGAGTACGACCTCTTCCAGCGCGGTGAGCCGATGGACTTCGAGGCGCTGCAGCGCAACGGCGTTCCGGTGAAGATGATCTTCGGTCCGTGGGACCACCTGCAGGGTTCGTCCGGCGCCCTCGTCGGTGACGCGGGCTACGGCTCGCTCAGCGCGCTGCAGCTGCGCTGGTTCGACCACTACCTCAAGGGCAAGAACACCCAGCTCGACAAGATCGCGCCGGTGACCTACTACGAGCAGGGCAGCGGCCGCTGGGTGAGGAAGGCCAAGTGGATCGCCGGCGACCTCACCGCCAAGAGCTTCAACCTCAGCGGCACTGCCGCCATGGGCGCCGACAACGGCCACCTGACCACCGGTACGCCGGCCGCCGGCACGTCGATCATGCAGCCGCTGCCCGTCAGTGGTCTGTGCACGCGCTCGGCCAACCAGTGGACCGCCGGAGTGCCGAACGCGCTGCTCGCGAGCCTGCCGTGCTTCACCGACAACCAGCTCAACGACAAGACCGGCCTGGTCTTCCAGTCCGCACCGCGCAAGACGGCGCTGCGGCTCCAGGGCCAGATCAACGCCCACCTCAACGTCTCCACGAGCACCGGCGACGGCCTGCTGTCGGTGACGGTCGAGGACGTCGCGCCCGACGGGACGGTCAGCCGGCTCACCGGCGGCTGGCAGGTCGTCTCGCAGCGCAAGCTCGACCGCAGCCGGTCGAAGTACCTGGACGGCAAGATCATCCAGCCGTTCCACCCGTTCCTGAAGAGCACCAAGGTGGCGTTGAAGCCGGGCGTGGTCGCGCCGGTCGACGTCGAGGTGTTCCCGACCGGCGCCGTGATCGAGCCGGGCCACCGCCTGCGGATCGCGATCCAGGGCTTCGACGTACCCCACCTGCTCGCACCGGTGGGCGACCTGCTCGGGCAGCTCGGTCCGTTGACGATCTACAGCGGTGCGACGCACCCGTCCTACGTCACGATCCCGGTGCGCTGACCGTCAGGCCGACTGGACGACCCAGATCCAGTTCCCGTCGGGGTCGTTGATCGCGAACATGGCGGGCACGGGCCCGCCGCCGGGCATCTCGTTGAGGATCTCCAGGCCGGCGGCCTGCATCTGCTCCTTGGCCGCGGCGAGATCGGTGGTCTCGACACCGATCGAGCCGCCGCCGGGCTCGCCCTGCATGGGCGGGTTGAGCGCGAGGTGGGCGTCGGAGCCGGGCGGGGCGACCTCGACCCAGCGGCCGGCGTCGGCACCCTCGCCCCAGGTGACGTCGGTGGCGACCTCCCAGCCGAGCTTGTCGGTGTAGAAGGCGACGGCGGCGTCCTGGCCGGTGACGGTGAACATGGCGACGGCGATCTTGTTGATGGTGGTCATGTCACGACCCAAGCACCCGCCACCGACACCGGCAACCAACGCTCAGTAGGCGACGTGGAAACGCTGGTTGACGTGCTGGCGGTTCTCGATCTCGTCGACGTACGCCGCGGCGAAGTCGGCGCCGCCGATGAAGGACTCGCCCGCCGCGTCGGTGAGGAGCACGTCGTCGGAGGTCCGGTAGGCGCCCTTGGCCTCACCCTCGGCCCACGCGCCGAAGACGGCTGCGGGGGAGAGGTAGAACCAGTCGGCGCCGCGGTCGTCGGCGCGCAGCGCGTCGAGCACGTCGCTGTGGGCGCGGGCGACGTCCTTGTACTCCGCGGGGAACTCCGGGGTGTCGATCAGCTGGGGGCCACCGGGCGCCACGTCGAGCGAGCCGGCGCCGCCGACGAAGCTGAGCCGGGCGTTGCCGGAGCGAGCGGCCTCGAGCAGGCCCGGGAGCGCCTCGATCAGGCCGTCGGGCTGCGTCGCGACGACCACCTGGTCGTGCTCGGCCGCGAGGCCCTTGAGGAAGGCGGTGTCAGCGATCGAGCCCTGGACGGTGCCCTCGGAGGCCGAGCG
Source organism: Nocardioides montaniterrae (assembly GCF_054782655.1). Lineage (NCBI taxonomy): Bacteria > Bacillati > Actinomycetota > Actinomycetes > Propionibacteriales > Nocardioidaceae > Nocardioides > Nocardioides montaniterrae. Next base: position 84,591 of record NZ_BAAGSB010000002.1, read on the forward strand.
GGAGACGATGGTGACGTCGTGGCCGCGGGCCGCCGCCGTACGGGCGATGTGGCCGCCCGCGTAGCCGGTGCCGCCGATGATCGCGATGCTGCTCATGGTGAATCCCTTCGTTCGTGATCCCCGGGTCTCGGGGTGATGCCTCCATCCTCCAGGCGCAGTGCGAGGAATTCACGGTCGCTGGACGACATACGATGGTGAATATGCGACAACCGGCGATCGCTCCCGTCTCCTACCTTCCTGCCGAGGGCAAGGCGGGCGAGGTCGAGGCGACCACCGTGGGCGGGATGCTCGAGCGAGCGGGCAAGGCCGAGTTCGTCCACGTGCAACGGCCGGAGTTCCACTTCCTCCTCGCGCCGACGAGCGGCCGCGGCACCCACATGCTCGACTTCGTCGACCACGACCTGCGCCCCGGCTGTGTGCTGTGGGTGAGGCCCGGCCAGGTGCAGCGGTGGGGCGACGTCACGGCGTACGACGGGCGGGTGCTGATCTTCCCGCCCGCGCTGCTGGACCCGGTCACCGCCAGGCTCACCGAGGCCGAGTCGGCGGACGGCCCGTGCTGGTGGTCACCGCGGGACGCGGACGCCGCGCACGTGCCGGACCTCATCGAGCAGGTCGCCAAGCTCGCCGACGCCGACGGCATGCCGCGTGAGCTGCGCGGACCGGCCCTCACCCACCTGCTCTCGGCGCTGCTGCTCACCCTCACGGCACGTGCCCGCCACCGACCGGCCGGGACCAGCGGTGACGCGTGGCGGGCGTTCCGGGACCTCCTCGACGCCGAGCACGCCCGCCACCACGAGGTGGCGTGGTACGCCGCACGCCTCGGCTGGTCACCGCGCACCCTGACCCGCGCGACGCGGGCGGCAACCGGCGCGACGCCGAAGCAGCTGATCGACGAGCGCGTGCTGCTGGAGGCACGCCGGCTGCTCGCCCACACCGACCTGGCGATCGCGCGCGTGGGGGAGGCGATCGGCTTCGACGACGCGTCGAACTTCGGGGCCTGGTTCCGGTTGCGGACCGGGGAGACGCCCGCGGTCTTCCGGGCCGGGGCGCGGTGACGGCAGCGGCTACCGCTCCGGTCGGAGGCGTCGGATAGCTGCGTAGTGCCGGGTCTGCTCGAGTGGCTCGCCGGTCCCGTAGACCCGGATGAGCTCGGCCAGGCCGGGAGCGATGGCGCGCAAGGTGTTGGCGGCCGCGGTCAGCTCGGTGCGTGAGGCGACGGCGGTCAGCGCCTCGCGGAGGATGCTCGGGCCGTCGGCCGATGCCGTCGGTGGACCGGACGTCGTGAGGTCCGCGGAGAGCCCGGCGATCGCCGCGAGCCGAGCGTCGAGCTCGCCGCTGCTGAGATCGACGGCGACGGGCTCGAGCTCGATCAGGGCGCGCAGCCGGTGGAGTGCGACCGGGTTGGCGATCTTCACCCGCTGACCGGTGGCGAGGTGCGACAGCATCGCGGGGCTCATGCCCAGTACCTGTGCCAGCGCCGCCTGGCTGCGGCCCAGGGAGGTGCTCAATCGGCGGATGAGGTCGCCGAGCGGCTCGCCGTACAGTGCTCGCTGGTGTTCGATGTTTTCCTCGACGGCCACCCGACAATCCTACGCACGGATATGCAAGATATACGTTTGTATACGGCTGGGACGGGGCAGGAACAGAGGTCGAACCGCCTCGGGACGAAGGGAAGACCATGTTCAAGCTCCGCCGGACCACACTCCTCGCAGGACTCATCAGCATCGCACCGACCGCCGCCGGCGGCCTGTTCCTCGCCGGCCCGGCCGGCGCGGACGGCCCGCAGGGCGGTCCGCAGGGCGGCCAGGTGTCGACCGACTACGGCCGGATGCTGCTCCTGCTCGACTCCTCCGGCTCGATGAAGGACCCCGCCGGCGGCGGGCAGACCAAGATCGAGGCAGCCCGGCACGCACTGGAGGACGTCATCGCGGCCCTGCCCGCCGACGCCGACGTCGGCCTCCGGGTCTTCGGAGCGACGGTGTTCAGCCGCAAGCAGGCGGGCGCCTGCCAGGACACCCAGCTCGTCGTCCCTCCGGGCACCGGCAACCGCGACGGCCTGCGGGCCGCGGTCGCGAAGTACAAGCCGTACGGCGAGACGCCGATCCCCGCCGCGCTCAAGGCAGCGGCCGCCGACCTCGGGTCGGAGGGCAAGCGCTCGATCGTGCTGGTCTCCGACGGCGAGTCGACGTGCGCGCCGGACCCCTGCACGGTGGCGACCGGGATCGCGGCGCAGGGTCTCGACGTGCAGATCGACGTCGTCGGGCTGTCGGTCTCCGGCAGGGCGCGCCGGCAGCTGCAGTGCATCGCCGCCAACGGCCACGGGACCTACTACGACGCCGACAACGCCCGCGACCTCTCGCAGAGCCTCGGCCGGATCAGCGACCGGGCGGTGCAGCCCTTCGCCGTCGGTGGTCAGGACGTCAGCGGGACCGCCTCGCCCACGGGCGAGCCGACGATCCGGGCCGGTGTGTGGCGAGACGGGATGCCGGCCGAGGGTCACACCCGCCACTACCGGATCACCCGGACGATCCCCGGATCCACGCTGTGGGTCGGTGTCGTCGCCCAGCCCAACAAGACCCAGCAGAAGCTCGACCTCCGGCTGGTCGGCGACGACGGCCAGGACTGCGGGGAGGGGTACGACTACAACGGGATCACGGGCGGGGACTCCGCCACCCTGCTGGGTGTGCAGGCGAACAGTGACGCCGAGCAGCGCTGCAGCGACTCCGCGGGCCTGGACCTGGAGATCAGCAAGGACGAGTGGTCCTCCGGCGCCGCCTCCGTGCCGATGCAGATCACTGTCGTCGAGGAGCCGCCGCTCGCGGACGACAGCGGCCTGCCTGCGGGGGTCCCGTGGACCACCAACTTCCCCTGGCAGACCACGCCCAGGCCGACCGGTACGCCGCGCAAGGTTGTGTTCGGCAGCTCGCTGGCCGATGCGCCGCTGCTCGCGGACGGCGGCTACCACACCGAGGGGATCGTCCCGGGTGAGTCGCAGCTCTACCGGATCCACCTCGACTGGGGGCAGGCGGTGCAGGTGCGTCTGGTCCTGCCGGTCACGAGCTCCTCGTACGACGCCTACGGCGTCCAGGCACCGGTGGTTCGGGCGAAGCTGCTCTCGCCGCTGGGCGGGCGCGCCTCGAACTACAGCTGGGGCAAGGACGAGCACGGCACCCTGCTCGACAGCTACGACTTCCCGCCGACCTCGGTCTCGCAGGGCACCCGCTATGCGTACGTCGGTACCGCCCCGGTGCGCTACCGCAACCGCGATGAGACCAACCAGGAGTCGACCGCGCTGCCGGGTGACTACTACCTGATGGTGAGCCAGGAGACGAGCACGGGAGACGAGTCGGTGGTGACGCCGTACGACATCGAGGTGACCACGCTTGGGACGGCCGGTCAGGGCGCTCCGCACTACGTCGGGGACACCGGGCTCAAGGGTGGCCAGAGCCAGCCCGGCGGGACGGCGTCCGCCGCGGACGCGGCGGACGGTCCCAGCAGCCGGGGAAGCGCGGACGGCACCGGCGGCTCCGGCCACGACCACGACCACCTCCGTGTCGCGCTCGGATCGGCCGCCGGCGGTCTCGGGGTGGTCGGGTTGGCGGCGGCTGCGTTCCTGGTCAACAGGCGCCGACGCGCCTGACCCTCACAGCAGCAGCACCGCGGCCAGCAGGAGCAGGGTGCTGACCAGGACGAGCAGGGCGATCGGCCACCACGGCCGGTCGCCCTGCTCGGTTCCGCGCGGGACGGTGCTCTCCCGGGTCCGGACCCGGGTCGCCGGGGGCGGGGGAGGCGGTGCAGCCGCGGGCGGAGCGGTGGCGACCGCGAGCTGGTCGAGCACCTCGACCTCGTCCGGCTTCCACACCCCGGTCGGTACGACGGCCCGGATCTCCGCCGCGAGCTCGGCGGCCGTCGCTGGCCTCCGGTCCGGGTCGGGGTCGGCGGCGCGGGCCAGCACTCGGGCGAGCGGGGTGTCCGGCAGGTCGTGAGCGTCATGGGGTGGCCGGGTGCCGGTCAGCAGCTGCAGGCCGGTGACTCCGACGGCGTACAGGTCGTGGCGCGGCTCGGGGTCGGCGCCGGCCTCCTGCTCGGGCGGCGTGTAGCCGGGCGTGCCGAAGGTCATCGAGGCATGGGTCAGCCGCGGCTCGTCGACGGGGACGGCCACGCCGAAGTCCGAGAGCCGCACGTGCGGCCGTCCCGGACCGGTCGGCTCCAGCAGCAGGTTGCCCGGCTTCACGTCGCGGTGGACCACCCCGGCGCGGTGGACGGCATCCAACCCGGCCAGGGTCTGCGCCACGATCTCGGCGACCCACTGCTCGGGTAGCGGACCGAAGTCGCCGAGCAGCGTGGCCACTGAGCCCCCGCGCATGAGCGGCATCGTGAACAGCACCGAGTCGTCCGCGCCGGCCCAGCCGAGTGGCGTGACGACATGCGGGTGGTGGATCCGGGTCCCCTGCTCGCGGATGAACCGCAGCAGCGAAGAGGCGTCGCGCTGACGCAGCAGCTTGGCGGCCTTGACCGTCCCGTCGCGCCGGTCGAGCACGCGCCAGACCGACCCCATCCCGCCCTCGGCGATCGGGTCGATGAGCTCGTAGCGCCCCCCGAAGAGCTCGCCCATCGCCGTCCCGATGCCCTCAGATCTCGGTGCGGTGGAAGTTCTGGAACGACCGCGAGGCGGTCGGGCCGCGCTGGCCCTGGTAGCGGCTGCCGTACTTCTCCGAGCCGTACGGGTGGTCGCTGGGCGAGGTCAGCTTGAAGAAGCAGAACTGGCCGATCTTCATGCCCGGGTAGAGCTTGATCGGCAGCGTCGCGACGTTCGCCAGCTCGAGGGTGACGTGCCCGGAGAAGCCGGGGTCGACGAAGCCGGCGGTCGCGTGGGTGAGCAGCCCGAGCCGGCCCAGCGACGACTTGCCCTCGACGCGGGCGGCGATGTCGTCGGGCAGCGTGACGGTCTCGTACGTCGACCCGAGCACGAACTCGCCCGGGTGCAGGATGAACGGGTCGCTGCCGGCGTCGACCTCACGGGTGAGGTCGGACTGGTCGGCGGCCGGGTCGATCGCGGCGTACTTGTGGTTGTCGAAGACCCGGAAGAACCGGTCGAGGCGCACGTCGATGGACGACGGCTGCAGCATCGACTGCTCCCACGGATCCATCACGATCCGTCCGTTGTCGATCTCGGTGAGGATGTCGCGGTCACTCAGCAGCACGGTCGTAACCTACCTGCATGTCGTTCCAGAGGTACGTCGCGCTCGGCGACTCGTTCACCGAGGGCGTCGGCGACCCCGACCCCACCCGCCCCAACGGCCTGCGCGGTTGGGCCGACCGCGTCGCCGAGGCGCTGGCCCTCGGCAACCCGGGTTTCGGCTACGCCAACCTCGCGATCCGTGGCCGCAAGCTGCCCGCGATCATCGCCGACCAGATCGAGCCGGCGCTCGCGCTGGAGCCCGACCTGGTCACCATCCACGGCGGCGGCAACGACGTCCTCCGGCCCAAGGTCGACCTCGACGCCCTCGCGGCGTCGTACGACGAGGCGATCGGCCGGCTGAGCGACAGCGGCGCCCACGTGGTCATGTTCACCATCGCCGACCCGGGCTCGAGCGCGACGTTCCGTCTCGTCCGCGGACGGTTCGCGATCTTCAACGAGTGGGTCCGCGAGATCGCGGAGAAGCACGACGCGACGGTCGTCGACATGTGGCGAGCCCGCGGCTGGACCGACGCCGGGATCGTCGACGAGGACCGGCTGCACCTCAACGCGATCGGCCACACCGCGATCGCCGCGATGGTCCTCGACGCGCTCGGTCTCGAGCACGACCTGACCTGGGACGCGACGCCGCGCCCCGTGCTCAGCCGCCGCGACCAGCGCCGCGCGGACCTCGACTGGGCCACCACGCACCTCGCGCCGTGGGTCAAGCGCCGCGTGACCGGTCGTTCCTCGGGCGACGGCGTCGAGCCGAAGCGCCCCACCCTCGCGCCGATCTGAGTCGGCCGCCGAGCTGTTCGAGATGCTGGAGCGGGCGACGAGACTCGAACTCGCGACATCGACCTTGGGAAGGTCGCGCTCTACCAACTGAGCTACGCCCGCACGCACCGGTCGGCGTGGACCGCCGGCGCGGGATGGATGCTACCCCACGGCTCAGGCGCTGCGACGCCCGCGCAGGAAGTAGGCCACCGGCAGGACCCCCGCCGAGTTGACCGCCACCAGACCCAGCTTCCAGGCCCGCTTGGATCCGTTGACGCGCGCGGGCTCCCGCCGCGACAGGTCGCGCAGCGCGACCAGCCGGAGTGCGCCGTCGAGGCCCCCGCCGATCAGGATCGCCTTGCGGACGGACGGGCTCAGGTCGCTCCAGCGCTTGGCCATGGGATCTCCTCGAGGTCGGTGGGTTGTGCTCCAGCCTAGGGTGGCTGCCATGAGCGACGCGCGCGTCCGCGCCTTCCTCGACCTGCATCGGCCCGGCGCCGGGTTCGTCCTCCCGAACGCCTGGGACGGCGGATCCGCGCGGATGCTGGAGGACGCCGGGTTCCCGGTGATCGCGACGACGAGCGCGGGCATCGCGTTCAGCCGCGGCAGGCCCGACGGCACCATGGCGCGCGGCGAGATGCTCGAGGCCGTCGGCCGGATCGTCGAGGTCGTCGGGTGCGGCGTCACGGCCGATCTCGAGTCCGGCTACGGCCCGTCCCCGTCGGACGTCGCCACCACGGTCGGGTCCGCCCGGGAGCTCGGCGTCATCGGCTGCAACCTCGAGGACGCCGGGCCGGACGGCCTGTTCGACGTCGAGCACGCCGTCGAGCGGCTGCAGGCCGCGCGCGAGGCGGCGCCGTACGGCACCCTCGTGCTCAACGCCCGCACCGACCCCTACATGACCGCGCACCCCGACGCGTTCAGGGAGACGGTCGCGCGAGCGCGGAGGTACGTCGATGCCGGCGCCGACTGCATCTTCGTCCCTGGTGTCAGCGATCCCGACGTCATCGGCAGGCTGGTCGAGGAGATCGACGCGCCGCTCAACGTGGTGGCGGGCCTTACCGAGCCGGTGATCGACGCGGCCCGGCTGTGCGAGCTCGGCGTTGCCCGGATCAGCGTCGGCGGCACGCTGACCCGCGCCGTCCTCACCCTCGTTGCCGACGCAGGCCGCGAGATGCTCGAGGACGGGACGTTCGGCTTCGCGCGCGGCGCCATCCCGTACGCCGACCTGCAGACGCGCCTGCGCTGACCGGAATCACCCGGTGCACGCGGGCGTTGCCGCCTGACGTGCCCGACCTCCACGACTTCGCGTCCGAGCGCTACAGCCCGATGCGCTTCGTGCCCGACCACGAGGTCGCCGACGCCGAGGTCGACCTGCTCCTCGATGCGGGTCGGCGTGCGCCGTCCGCTGGCAACTCGCAGCCGTGGTCCTTCATCGTCGGCCGTCGCGGCGACGCCGTGCACCGGCGGCTGACCTCGCACCTCGCCCGGAGCTCGAGCGGCTGGGCACCGGATGCGGCCGTCCTCATCGCCAACCTCTCGCAGCGGTACGTCGAGGGCACCGACCTCGACTACTCCGAGTTCGCGTCCTACGACCTCGGCCAGGCGGTCGCGCACCTGACCTTCCAGGCCCACGCCCTGGGCCTCGCGGTCCACCAGTTCCGCGCCTTCGACCGTGACGGGGTCGCCGCGGAGTTCGGCGTACCCGACCACTGGGAGGTCACCAGCATGTCCGCGGTCGGCCTCCCGCAGGGCGACGCCGACACCCACCAGGGCGCCGGCACGAGTCGCGAGCGGCGCGCCCTCGACGACGTCGTGTGGGCGCGTGATCGCGCCTCTGCCCTGGGCCCGTGACCTCCGAAGGCTTCCCCGTCGCTGCCCTGGACTTCTACGACGACCTCGCGGGATCGGCGTACCTCACCAAGACCGACGCCAGGGCCGGCCTCGCCGAGCGGCTCGGCCGCGCCCTGCCCGATGCGTCCGCGCTCGAGGCCGCGTTGGCGCGCAAGGCGGACTTCTGCGGCGTCCCCGCCGAGCTGGCCTGATCCGCCGTAGTCTGCGGCCCATGCCGCGTGCTCCTCGTCGTTGGGCGATCCGCTTGGTGATCGCCGTCCTGCTCTCCGTCACGAACCTGGTCGGGGCAGCGGTCGTCTTCGCGCTGGCTGCGTTCATCGTGCCGCTCCCCGGGCCCGACAGCGACAAGGTGCGCTGGCTGAACTTCCTGGTGCTCGCCGGTTACGTGCCCGTCGCGGTCGTCGTCGGCACCTGGTGGGGCGTACGCCGGCAGAGCCGGATCGACCGCTGGCTGGTCGAGCATCGACCCGCGACCGACGCGGAGAAGACCGCGCTCCTCCGCACGCCGCAGTGGTTCGCGTGGCTGCACGCCGTCCTGTGGGGCGTCGCCGCGATCGCGTTCGGTGTGCTCAACGCGACCTTCCACCTGGGTCGCGGTGCCCTGGTGACGGTGATCGTCGCCATCACCGGTGTCACCGTGGCGTCCCTGGCGTTCCTCATCGTGGAGCGGCGCCTGCGCACGATGACCCGCGCGGCTATGGCCACCGGCCTGCCCGAGCGTCGCCGTGCCCGCCACGTCTCTATCCGCGCGATCCTGACCTGGATGCTCGGCACCGGGGCGGCGGCCAGCGGTCTGGTGCTGGCGGGCCTGATGGCGATGGTGCTCGGTGCTGACACCGTCACGGTGACCCGTCTCGGTGCGACGATGGTGGCCCTGGGCCTGGTGATCATCCTGGTCGGCGGCCTGGCCACCTTCCTGGCGGCGGGCGCCACCGCCGACCCGATCCGTGCCCTGCAGGCCGGCTTCGTGCGCGTCGGTCGCGGCAAGCTCGACACTCACGTCCCGATCGACGACGGCACCGAGATCGGCGAACTGCAGGCCGGCTTCAATGACATGGTCGCCGGTCTCCAAGAGCGCGAGCGCATGCGCGACCTCTTCGGCCGCCACGTAGGTGCCGACGTCGCCCGCGAGGCGCTGACCGGCGGCGTCAAGCTCGGCGGCGAGGTCCGCGACGTCACTGTCCTTTTCGTCGACGTGATGGGCTCGACCACGATGGCCACCGAGCTCGAGCCGCAGGAGGTCGTGGGCCTGCTCAACCGCTTCTTCGACGTGGTCATCGACGTGGTGCACAGCCACGGCGGCTGGATCAACAAGTTCGAGGGCGATGCCGCGCTCGCCATCTGGGGTGCCCCTGTCGCGGTGGCCGACCGCAACGCGCAGGCGCTCAAGGCGGCGCGGGTGATGGCCGCCCGGCTGCGCGACGAGGTCCCCGAGATCGGCGCCGGCATCGGCGTCTCGGGCGGGCCGGTCGTCTCCGGCAACGTCGGCTCGGCCGACCGCTACGAGTACACCGTCATCGGTGACGCCGTGAACGAGGCCGCCCGGCTGACCGCCGTCGCCAAGGACCACCCCGAGCTGTGCGTGGCCAACGCCGCCCTGCTCGAGGATGCCGCAGGCGAGGCCGCCGCCTGGGTCGAGCGGGAGCCCTTCACGGTCCGCGGGCGCGTCACGCCGACCCGGATCGCCGTACCGCTGGCTGCCTCGCCAGCCATCGCGATGCGCAAGGCGTGACCGCGCGCTTCAGCCGTGCAGGATCGTCCGCACCAGCTCGTTGACGAATCGTGCGACGCGGTCCGGTGGGTACCGATCGGGCGCGTCCAGCACGAGCCGGACACCCTCCTCGAATCCGGCCATGAACAGGTGGGCTGTCAGCTCGGGGTCGAGCTCGCCGCCCTGACGGTCGCGGAACGCAAGTTCGGCGAGCCGGGCCAGCAGGCTGACACCGAACCGTCGACCGTTGTCGTACAGCGCGCGGGTCTCGCCATCCTGCCAACCGTCGCGCGCGAGCAGCAGACGCCAGCTGGCCGGCTGGGCCCGGACCGTGTCGAGCGCTTGGTTCAGCGCTCGTTGCGTCGCCGACAGCGGGTCGACGTAGTCCTCCGGGGCAGGGATGAACGCGCGCCCGAGCTGCATCACCCGGCCGGATTCTCGGACGAGGAGGGCGCGGACGACCTCGTCGGCATTGCCGAACTGTCGGTAGACGACGGGCTTGGTGACGCCCGCCCCGTGCTCCCGCGATCCTCGGCATCGCGCCGAAAAGCGACAAGATCTGGGACCCGCGCGAGGCGCAGGCGCACTTCGGTGTCGACCTTCCCGCGGTCGCCCACCCGGCCTTCCCTGCGAAGCAGCACGACAAGGTGTTCGCCAAGGGCGAGAAGTCCATGGACGACGGGCTCCTGGAGTCGCAGAAGCACTGGGGCAAGCTCGAGGGCTACAACTACGCCTGACTCCCGGCGATCTCGGAGATGGCGGTTCAGTCCTACGCTGGGCCCGTGACCTTCGAAGGCTTCCCCGTCGCCGCCCTGGACTTCTACGACGACCTCGAGATCGAGAACACCAAGGAGTTCTGGGAGGCCCACAAGGCGACGTACGACGAGGCCGTCAAGGCGCCCATGGTGGCGCTGACCGACGCGCTGGCGCAGGAGTTCGGCGACGCGAAGGTGTTCCGGCCCTACCGCGACGTTTGGTTCTCTTCTCGTATGACTTTTGACGACCCGAACAAACCCGCGTCATCCACGCGTGGGCTACGCGTAGTCGGCGGCAACTTCTAGCGCGCTGCAAGCGATGCTGAGGTTGCCTCGCATCATGAGCTTCGTCGCAGCCAACGCCTCAGGCCAGGGCGCGACGGCGCAAGGTGACCGTAGACGTGATGGTTGATGGTGGGTTCGTGCTCCAGGAGGAAGTCCACCACCGACCAGAACTCCGGCAGACGCTCGTTGGCAAGTGCCTCCTCACGGCTCAACAAGTGCCTCCTCACGGCTCAACTTGTGCCCGAAGGTCTTGCTGTTCTCGTACGGCACAGCTGCTTGGACAGCAGTCGCAGCGGGCTCCGGACTGCTATCAACGGGTCCCACCCGGCAACCAAAGGTGACCCGATGGTCATTCTCTTCGTCCTCATCGAAAGTGCCGAAGATGACGTCCACCCAAGCCTCGGGGACGCCGTGATGGTGCAGCGCGGTCATGCCGATGGCATGCGGTCCAACCTCGTCAAGCACGAAGCTCTTCACCAGCAGGTAGCCGGCACCGCAGTCAGGGCAGGTCGATGCCTGCACCGTTGAGTCGCCATCGAACTTGAGGGTCACGCCAGAAGCGTAGGCGCCGAGGTCATCACGAGGGAGCAGTCTTCTCTTCTGTTGGCTCGCCCCAGCCCGGCGGTCGCTGGTACCCACACTCGATGGTTCCTGCCAGGTTGCTGGTCACCGCAACTTCATGCGCGTCTGCCAGCCAGACGGAAACTCCTCCGGCCCATGCCACCAACTCGATGACCGTGTTCTCGCTACTGACCCCTGTGAACGTGAAGCGTTCGCCTTTGCGCCCAGTAGTCCTCGCCCCATGGCTCGACCATCACGCATAGCAACTCGTCTGTGTCGTTGTGCACGACGGTCCCGGTGGCGTGCACCTTTGGCCTCGTCCAACGCATGTGAGGAACCCTAGCCCCGTCGACAGTGAGCATCAGGGCGCCGAAATGGCTACTCCGACTAACGACGCCGATGCAATGCTTGTCCCATGCATCCGCTCACCGAGGTCGAGCTTGCCGTCCTCCACCGGCTGGTCTCCGTTGAGTTCGACGGCGTTGAGCAACTGCGTGCTCAGGTCGAAGGCATTCGGGAGGTGGAGCCGAACTGCACCTGCGGTTGTCCGTCCTTTACGCCGAGCCTCGACCGGTCCACAGTTCCTGCTGCTCCGTATCGCTCTATCCTTCCAACCGAACTGGTCGAGGACGACAGGCCCGATGGCATCCCGCGAACCGTCATCTGGTTCGCAGACACCGACGGCTACATCTCAAACGTCGAGTGCGTCTACTACGACGACGCTCTCTCTGCGTGGCCAGACCTCAGCCGCTGCACGGTGCTGGCTCTCAGGAGGTGACGGTGACCTTCGAAGGCTTCCCTGTTGCTGCGCTCGACTTCTACGACGACTTGGAGCTGAACAACAACAAGGCATGGTGGGACGAGCACAAGCACATCTACCTCGAGTCAGTACGCGCCCCGATGCTCGCGCTCACCGAGGAACTGTCAGACGAGTTTTGTTCGGGCGCAAAGGTTGCTGTTTTCCGTCCACATAGGGACGTGCGCTTCGCCAAGGACAAGACGCCGTACAAGAACCACCAGGGCGCGTTCGTCTCCGCCGGCGCCCCCGCGACGGGTTGGTACGTCGAGGTCGCGGCTCCCGGCGTACGCGTCGGTGGCGGCGTCTACGAGATGGGTGGCGAGCGGCTCGCCGCCATGCGCGAGGCGATGGCGACGGACAAGACCGCGAAGGTGCTGCGCCGGATCCTGCGCGACCTCGAGACCGGTGGGTTCGAGGTCCACGGCGATCGGCTCAAGACCGCCCCGCGCGGCTTCGTCAAGGACCACCCCAACATCGACCTGCTCCAGATGAAGACCGTCCTGGGCATGAAGGCCTACGGCTTCGAGCCGGTCATCCACACGGCCGGCCTCCTCGATCAGGTCCGTGAGGACTGGCGTCGCCTCTGCCCCCTCGTCGAGTGGGTCGCCACCCACTCCCAGGCCTGACGGAACCGATCGGCCGGCCGCGGCGTCGTACGAGCATGCGCCGCACCGTGCTCGCCGTCGTTCCGCTGATGCTCGGTCTGACGGCATGCGGCGGTTCCGATGGGCCCGACGCACGGCCGCGGCCGACGATGCCGCAGTCGACGAAGGCGCCGGGCACCTGTCCGCCGGGGACGAAGGGCACGACGATCCAGTTCGACAGCAGCGGCTACGTCCGCTTCGCCGACCTGCTCGGCGATTGGCTCGCGCATCGCTCCGCGGTCGTGGACATCAAGCACCACAGCATCGTCGAGCTCCGGCCGGAGGGCAGTCCCTCGGAGATCGTGAGCTGGCACGAGATCACCCATCGGCATCCCTATGGCGCGCCGGTCTGGTTCGTCGGCGGCGCGGTCCGCTGCCATCGGCCGGCCGGAGAGTCGCCAGAAGCTGCCGGGTCCATCGTCACCCCGATCGTCACGCTGCACGTCAGCCACTGCTGGATCGACCCGGTGGCGATCAACGGCGAGAAGTGGGACGTCGCGCAGGAGGACCAGTTCGGCACTGGTGGCGGAGAGCCGGACGGCTTCCAGGGCCAGGGCGTCGCCTGGCCCGGTGGGGACGTGATGCTGTACGTCGACAAGAGCGGCGCGACCCTCACGCTGGTCCACGCGAACAGCCCGTGGGCGCTCAAGCGGACACTCTGCGCCTGACAACTGCCGTCCGAGCCCTAGGCTGGCGGCATGAAGCTCGCGCTGTTCGTGATCGTCAACGCCACCGCCGTCGCGATCGCGGCCTGGTTCTTCGACGGCATCAGGGTCACCGGCAGCGACATCCTCGACTCGCCGCGCTACGACCGCTGGCTGACCGTCGCGATCGTCGGCGTGATCCTCGGGGTCGTGAACCGCACGGTCGGCAGCCTGGCCAAGCTGCTCACCCTCCCGGCGATCATCCTCACGCTCGGCATCGCCCTGCTCGTCGTCAACGCGCTCATGCTGCTGCTGACGAGCAAGATCGCGCACGCGCTCGACCTCGGGTTCAGCGTCCACGGCTTCTGGACGGCCGTCGGCGGTGCGTTCGTCATCTCGCTGACGACGATGATCCTCGGGGCCCTGCTGCCCGACCCCGACGACAACAAGTAGCGCTCAGCGCGACCAGGTGCCGGTGACCCGACCCGCCTCCACGACCAGTGGACGGAACACGCCGTTGTTGCCGGGGGTCACGCTCGCGATGACGTCGGGGTCGGCGACCGGGCTGCGGTCCTGGTAGCCCAGGAACCACTCGTCGAACGCCGGCAGCCGCCAGACGTGCTCGGGCCCGAGGGGCGTGGGAGAGGCGTCGAGGGTCTCCGGCAGGACGACGTACGGCCGCCCGTCGAGACCCACCTCGACGGTCTCGATCTCCGCGAGAGCGCTGCGGACCATCCCCTTGGGGAGCTTCAGCCACCAGCAGACGTCCTCGACGCTCGCCGGACCGTGCGAGCGGAGGTAGCCCTCGACGATCGCCGGCAGCTCGAGCAGCGGTCCGGGAGGAGGGGTCGCGACCAGCGCCGGCTCGCCGTCGAGGGTCGTGCCCCAGTGGCAGCGGCCGGCGATCGAGAGGTCCAGGATCAGGTGGTACGTCGCCCCGCCCGCCGTCGGCAGCCCGGCCTCCGCCCAGAGCGCCGACAGCGCCCGCCGGGTCAGCGGCCCGGACGCGAGCGCCTCCTCGGCGACCTCGGTGGCCCGTGAGAGCACGGCATCGGTGATCCCGAGCTCGGTCCGGCGCCGCGCTGCGGCCCGGTGGATCCGCTCGGACGTCAGGGCCAGCAACGACGCCAGGTGCAGGGGAGTGGTGGCGAAGAGGGTGCCGCGCATCGGCCAGCCCCGGACGATGGTGCCGTCCCGGAAGGCCTCGGCCACGGTCGCCTCGCTCGCACCCGACCGCAGGGCGATGGCCGTCCGCACGGCACGGAAGTCCTGGCCCTGCAAGGCTCCGAAGCGGCGTACGACGCCCTCCGGGCCGCCCTCGATCGGGGCGCTCAGGCCTTGGGCGTGCGCCCGCAGCGCCAGCAGCTGCTCCCGCGTGAGGTCCACGTGAACAGCATGGCGGCCACCACCGACAGCCTGCTCAGGAGGCGGACACGAAGCTCGCCATCGTCCGCTCCGGCTCCCAGAACGCCTTCATCGACCTCACCCGGCCGTCGTCGTCGACGACGTAGACCATGATCAGGTCGGTGGTCGTGTACGACCCGTCCGGGAAGGACGTCCTGATCCGTCCGATGTTCGCGCACGTGTTGGAGCCGGGGTTGGCGAACGAGTCGTTGATCTCGAACTCGAAGGTCGCGATCGGCGCGATCGCCTGCTCCCAGAACGCCCTGATCCCCGCGTGCCCGTGATGTCCCTTCCCCTCGGCGTCGAACATCGACGGACCGACCGGGTCCTCGAGCACCGCGTCCTCGGCGTACACCGTCAGCCACTCGGCCAGGTCGCCCTTCGCGACCGCCGAGTACGACCGCTGCGAGGCGGTGCGCGCGGGATGCGGGTCGTTCGGGGCGTTCCACTTGATGGCGTCGGAGGTGATCACGCCGCGATCGTACGCCGAAACGAGAACACGTTCTATGTCTTGGCAGGCGCGACGACCGGCGGGGTGTGACCTCGGTCCGGACACCGCGGGGTACCGCGACGGCCGCCTTCGGTTCACGAGCCGCTCACCGGGGCCGTCCACCCTGGAGGCATGTCGAAGAAGCGCAAGGTCTGGATCCACGTCGGTGTCCCGGGTGCCGGCGACGTCCTCGAGCCGGCTCTGGCTCACCACCACGAGGCACTCCTCGAGCTCGGTGTCGCGTCGCTGGCGCGAACGTCCGCGGAGTCGTTCGCGGCCGCGGTCGAGATCCTTCGCAACCACCGGGCCTGGGGCCTCGAGCGTGCCGACGTCGAGGGTCAGTGGGTCCGGCTCGTCGAGCGGGGCGCCCGGACCAGGGCCGACCTCGTGTTCAGCCAGCCGATGCTGGCCAGCGCCTCCGCCGAGCAGATCGCCCTCCTGGTCGACGCGCTGCACGGCTTCCAGGTCAACGTCGTCGTGACCACCGTCCGCACCGACGAGAGCGACCTCGTCGAGCGCTGGTCCGCGGCCGTGCGCAAGCCCGAGCGCCTGCACGTCCTCGAGCTCGACGGCATCGGCGCGCGGGCGACCTGGAAGACCTTCGGCAAGCTGGTCGGCTTCGGCACCGCGTCGCTCCCGCTCGACGAGGTCCCGGTCGTCCCGGTACCGGACTCCTTGGCGGATGCCCGCCGGGAGATCGAGCGGCTCGCGCGGCGCAACGCCTCGCTGGAGCTGCGCGTCGAGGAGCTCGACCGCAAGCGCCGCAAGCTCAAGCGCCGCCTGCGCAACCGCGACCAGGCCGCCTGATTCGTTGGTTGAGTAGCCGCGAGCGCTAGCGAGCGGCGTATCGAAACCAGGTCAGTGACTGGCCCAGGCGTCGTCGTCGTCGGTGCGGGCCTTCACGTCGGCGGGGAGCTCCCGATCGGACAGTGCCTGGATCGACACCGTCTCGAAGACCTCGCGCAGCGAGCTGCGGGCGGCGATCCAGACGTGCTGGAGCACCTCGGCCGACTCGTTGTAGCTGACCGCCTCGGGCCGCAGCCCGTAGACGGAGACGAGCGGGCCGTCGACCGCGCGGATCACGTCGGCGACGGAGACGTCCGCGGCGGGCCGGGCCATCCGCCAGCCGCCGGACTGACCCCGCTGGGAGATCACGATCCCGGAGCGACGCAGGTCGGCCAGGATCGCCTGCAGGAAGCCGTGCGGGATCTCCTGGAGCCGCCCGAGCTCCTCGGCGCTGACCGCGCGGCCGTCCGCTCGGCCGGCCATCTCGATGAGGGCGCGCAGCGCGTAGTCGGACTTCGCGGAAACTCGCATGGGTCGAGTGTCTCAGATTGTTCGATCAGATCACTCGACCATGGCGCATATCGGGCGGAGCCCGCCGGAGGCCCCGGATCGTCCGGGAGCGGCGAGCGTCACGCAACGTCGCGCTTGCAGCGGGCTAGCGGCGCTCGTATCATCAAGTTACTGACCAGTAACCCCGGTCTGGGGTCCACCAGTGGAGGGACACGGCGTGAGCCACTACAAGAGCAACCTGCGGGACATCGAGTTCAACCTGTTCGAGGTCTTCAAGATCCAGGACTACCTCGGCAAGGGCCTCTTCGAGGAGATGGACCAGGACACCGCTCGGGAGGTCATCGCCGAGATCGAGCGTGTCTCCCGCGAGGACCTCGCGGCGTCGTACGTCGAGTCCGACCGCAACCCGCCGGTGTTCGACCCCACGACCAACACCGCCCCGGTCCCCGCCGCGTTCAAGAAGTCCTACGACGCCTGGGTCGAGGCCGGCTTCTGGGGCCTCGGCGTCCCGGAGGAGATCGGTGGCACCACCGCCCCGTCGTCGCTGGTGTGGTCCTCCGGCGAGATGATCCTCGGCGCGCACGCGCCGATCTGGATGTTCTGCACCGGCCCGTTCTTCGCCTCGGTCGCGTTCAAGAACGCAAACGGCGTCGCGCGTGACATCCGCATCGCCGAGCTCATGGTCGAGAAGATGTGGGGCGCCACCATGGTGCTGACCGAGCCCGACGCGGGCTCCGACGTCGGTGCCGGCAAGACCTTCGCCACGCCCAACGAGGACGGCTCCTGGAACATCTCCGGCGTCAAGCGCTTCATCACCAGCGCCGAGTCGGACCTGCAGGAGAACATCATCCACTTCGTCCTCGCCCGCCCGAAGGGCGTCGAGGGCATCGGTGGCCCGGGCACCAAGGGCCTCTCGCTCTTCCTGGTCCCGAAGTACCACTTCGACCACGAGACCGGTGAGCTGACCGGCGAGCGCAACGGCGCCTACGTCACCAACGTCGAGCACAAGATGGGCCTCAAGGTCTCCAACACGTGCGAGGTCACCTTCGGCGACCCGCAGATCGGTGGCGGCGAGCCGGCCCAGGGCTGGCTGCTCGGCGAGGTCCACGACGGCATCCGCCAGATGTTCGACGTCATCGAGAACGCCCGCATGATGGTCGGCACCAAGGCCATCGCCACCCTCTCGACCGGCTACCTCAACGCCCTCGAGTACGCCAAGGAGCGCGTCCAGGGTCCCGACCTCGCGCAGGCGGCGGACAAGAACGCCCCGCGCGTGACCATCACGCACCACCCCGACGTGCGTCGCTCGCTGATGACCCAGAAGGCGTACGCCGAGGGCATGCGCGCGCTCATCACGTACACCGCCACCTGGCAGGACAAGATCCAGATCGCCAAGGCCGCCGGCGAGGACTACAAGGTCGCCGAGGGCGTCAACGACCTGCTGCTGCCGATCGTCAAGGGCTACGGCTCGGAGAAGTCCTGGACCCTGCTCGGCACCGAGTCGCTGCAGACCCTGGGCGGCTCCGGCTTCCTGCAGGAGTACCCGATCGAGCAGTACGTCCGCGACGCCAAGATCGACACCCTCTACGAGGGCACGACCGCGATCCAGGGCATGGACTTCCTGTTCCGCAAGATCGTCAAGGACCAGGGCGCGTCCCTGGGCGTCATCAACAACGAGATCGACGCCTTCGCCAAGGACGAGAACGGCTCCGCCGAGCTCAAGGTCGAGCGCGAGCTGCTCGCCCAGGGCCTCGCCGACGCCGGCGAGCTGGTCGGCCTGGTCATCAACGACCTGATGTCGGCGGCCAACGAGCTCAACAACATCTACAAGGTCGGCTTTAACACCACCCGCGTGCTGTTCGCGCTCGGTGACGTCGTCGTCTCGTGGTTGCTGCTGCGCCAGGCCGAGGTCGCGCTCGCCGCGCTGGCCGACGGTGCGACCGGTGCCGACAAGGCGTTCTACGAGGGCAAGGTCGCCGCGGCGAAGTTCTTCGCGGCCAACGTGCTCCCGAAGATCACCTCCGAGATCGCCATCGCCAAGTCCGTCGACCTCGCGCTGATGGAGCTCGACGAGGCCGCGTTCTGACGCGACCGCATCATCGGCCGAGGGCCGTCCGGACAGAGTTCCGGGCGGCCCTCGGGTTTTTGTCGCATTCCCGGGACGGGATTGATCGGGTCGACGTACGGTCCGCCTCGTGCAGCCGTCTCGGGCGTTCAGGAACGCCGCCGTCACCGTGGTCCTCCTCCTCGCGGTCGCTCTCCTCGGTACGCCGACGCGGGCCCTCGCGCACGTCCCGCGGCCCGTCCTCAGCGGACCCGCGGTGGCCGACCCCGGGGTCGTGACGGTCGGGCGGAACCGGGTCGTGGTCGCGACCGGCCGGCACGCGCTGCGTGCCACCCTCGGCCACCGCGCGCACCACTGGAAGTGGGCCGGGAGGGCGCTGAGGCGCCTGCCGCACTGGGCTCGCCGCGGCCCGATCTGGGCGCCGGACCTGGCCAGGGTCGGCCACCGCTGGGTGCTCTACTACGCCGCACCGGTGGGCGGTCTGGGCCCGCAGGGTCGCTGCATCGGCACCGCGATCGGGCGGACGGCGTACGGGCCGTTCCACCCGCTCGACCGGCGACCGCTGGTCTGCCAACGCGGCGCGCACACGCGGCGCGCCTACGACCTCGCCGGCCGGGGGCGTCACCGACCGCGGCGAGGCGTGATCGACCCGTCGTACTTCCGGGACGGCTCGGGCCGCTCCTACCTGCTCTACAAGACGGCCGGCCGGCCCTCGTCGATCCGGGTGCTGCCGCTCGCGCGGGGAGGCCTCGCCCGGCGCCCGCACGCGCACAGCCGCGAGCTGGTGCGCTCGCGCGGGATCGTGGAGAACCCGACCGTCGTACGCCGCGCGAAGCGCTACTACCTCTTCACCTCGGAGGGCTCCTGGGCCGGCTGCGGCTACCGCGAGACGTGGCGGGCCTCGCGCAGCCTGTGGCACTGGTCGGCCTGGTCGCACCCGTTCCTCTCCCAGCGGTCCACGCGAGGGATCTGCGGTCCGGGTGGCGCGGACGTCGCTCGCGGCGCACGGCACGCGGAGGTCTACTTCCACGGGTGGGTACGCCGGCACGGGACCGGCCCGGCACGCAGCCGTCGTCCCGCGTACCGAGGAGCCCGGCGCGCGATCTATGCCGCTCGCCTGGGCTGGCACCGCGGCCGGCCCGTGCTGCGCGGCTTCTTGCGGCGCTAGCTGAGCGGCCGGGCCTGGATGTCGGCGAGCGGTCGGCAGACGTCGCGGACGACGGCGATGCCGTTGTCGCGCTCGGCCGGGGAGACGGCGGTGACGTACACGGCCCACGCGCCCTCGTTGCTGGCCCAGTAGCGGCCCCAGCGGTAGCGCTTGGAGGTGCCGCTCCCGAGCGTGCCCTGGATCGCCTGGCCGGCGTACGAGCCGCCGGCGGACCAGCCGTTCTCGATCCGATCGTTCTTCATCGCACCGAGCAGGTAGGCGCGCGCGTCGCCGGAGGAGTAGGACCGGAAGACGTAGACCCGGCTGTTGCCGCCGGCTCCGTAGGCGCAGCCGTAGCTCTCGGCGATGTAGGAGCTGTTCGGGCTGGCCTTGTAGCACCCGGTCAGCCGGCTCCCGACCATCCAGCGTGCGCCCCTGACGCCCGAGGGCCAGCCGCAGGCAGCGCGGGTGACCGACTTCGTCCCGGTCCAGCAGACGTACGCCGGTGCAGGTGGTGTCGGTGCGGCGCTCGTCGTGCGGGTGACCGGCGGGGCGGCCTGGGCCTCGCGGGTGCGGGTGGTCGTGGCCGGGGCGGCACCGCGGGTCGGGACCGGTAGCGCGCTCGGCAGCGGCTCGGGAGCGACGACATCGCTCTCACCGGGCTTGGCGTGGTGCTTGTGCTTCGTGGCCTTGACCGACGGCGAGACGTCGGCCTGCGGGCTGAGCGAGACGGTCCGGGTCACGGGCGAGCCCGACGTGAGCGTCGTCGGGTCGCCCCCGCCACTGATCAGGGAGCGCACGCCGAAGGCTCCGGCCAGGACGGCGAGCACGGCGGCGACCGCGATGAACGCGGCTCGACGCCGCCGCTGTGGCGGGCTCGCTGCGGGCGTGCCGACGGCGGGCGTTCCGACGCGGTGGCGGATCGAGGTGTGCTCGGGCAGGACGACGGCGGCAGGGGCGAGGGACAGAGCGGCGAGGTCGGCGCGCATGGCGGCGGCGTTCGGGTAGCGGGCGGCCGGGTCCTTCGCGAGGGCGCGGGTCAGGACGGCGTTGACCCCGGTGCTGAACGGGTCCTGCCCGGGAAGCTGGGGGATGGGGCCCTGGAGGTGGCCGAGGGCGACCTCGACCTCGGTGCCGGCGTACGGCGCCGCGGCGGTCAGCGCGAACCAGAGCAGGCACCCGGCGGAGTAGATGTCACCGGCCACGCCGGCGTCCTCGCCCTCGTGGCGCTCGGGGGCCATCCACGACAGGGAGCCGCTGACGCCACCGGTCCGGGTGAGCTGCGCCCCGGCCATGGTGGCGATGCCGAAGTCGCACAGGAACGCCTCGGTGCGGTCGCCCTTGCGGCGTACGAGGACGTTGGCGGGCTTGACGTCGCGGTGGGTGATGCCGACGGCGTGCGCGTCGGACAGCGCCTCGAGCACCTGGTCGGTCAGGTGGACGGCCAGCGGCGGGACCAGCGGGCCGCTCTCGCGCAGCAGCGCGGCCATGTCGCCGCCGTCGATGAGCCGGGTCGAGATGTAGAGGTAGCCGTCCTGCTCGCCGTGGTCGTAGATGTCGACGGTGCGGTCGGAGTCGAGCCGGGCCAGCAGGGTGGCCTCGCGGGAGAAGCGGGTGCGGAACTCGTCGTCGTCGGCGAGGTGCGCGGCGACCAGCTTGAGCGCGACCTCGCGGCCCAGCATGGTGTCGGTGGCGGCGTGCACGACACCCATGCCGCCGTGGCCGAGCCGCCGCCCGATGCGGTAGCGGCCGAACAGGCTGCCGTCGGTCGGCTGCAGTGCCATGGGGACCCCCGAAGATCTGTGCGCGGGACCGAGTCTAGGTGGGGCGCGCGCGTGCTTGAATCGGCGGGTGAGTGACGCCGAGACCCTCGCCCAGTACGTCGACACGTGGTGGAAGTCGATCCAGGACTTCACCTCTCTGATGGACCACGTGCCCGAGGAGGAGTGGTCCACCCCGACCGACCTCCCCGGCTGGACCGTGCACGACGTGGTCGCGCACGTCGCCCACCTCGAGCACCTCTCCGTCGGGGGCGCACACGACGAGGTCGACGGCATCGAGATCGGTACGCCGGACCACGTCCACTCGGGCATGTCCGTGTTCACCGAGCAGGGGGTGGTGGGCCGGCGTACGACGGCTCCTGCCGAGCTGCTCGCCTCGATCCGCCGCGACACCGCGCAGCGCCACGACGACCTGACCGCCGGGATCCCGGGCGGCTCGCAGCCCGCGGACGGCCTGTTCGGGATGATCGGCTGGACCTGGGCGACGTTGCTGCGCAACCGGCCGCTGGACGTGTGGATGCACGAGCAGGACGTACGCCGGGCCGTCGGCCGGCCGGGCGACCTGGACTCCGTGGGTGCCGACCACAGCATCGACTACCTCGCCGCGGCGTGGCCCGTGATCGTCGCGAAGCGGGCCGGCGCTCCGGCCGGTGCGACCGCCGTGCTCGCCGTCGAGAACGGCACCACCGTGGCCGTGGAGGTCGACGAGACCGGGCGTGCACAGCGGCTCGCGGAGGTGCCCGCCGAGCCGACGGTGTCGATCGCGATGGGCCGTGAGGAGTTCGCGGTCGGGTTCGGCGGTCGTCGATCGCTCGGTCTCGACGACGTCACCGTGACCGGCGACCTCGAGCTCGCCGGCGCGATCCTGGCGAAGCTGGCGGCCACGCCGTGAGCTGGTCGACCGCGGACATCCCCGACCTGAGCGGCCGCACCGCGGTCGTCACCGGCCCGACCGTCGGCGGGCTGGGCTTCCACACCGCGCGTGAGCTCGCTGCGCACGGCGCTCGCGTGGTGCTGGCCGGCCGCAACCCGGAGAAGGTCGGTGCGGCCGCCGAGGCGATCCTCTCCGAGAACCCGCGTGCCGCCCTCGAGGTGCTCCAGGTCGACATCTCGTTGCTGGCCTCGGTCCGCGAGGCTGCCGATCGCGCGTCGGCGTACGGCCCGCTGCACCTGCTGGTCAACAACGCCGGCGTGATGGGGACGCCGTACGCCCGGACCGACGAGGGCCTCGAGCAGCAGATGGCGACCAACCACTTCGGGCCGTTCCTGCTCACCGGCCTGCTGCTGCCGCAGCTGGTCGAGAGCGGCGACGGTCGGGTCGTCAACCTCGCCTCGCAGATGCATCGCACGGCGGTCAAGGCGCCGCTCGGCGACCCGTTGGTGCAGAAGGGGCGCTACTCGCGCTGGCACGTCTACGGCCAGAGCAAGCTGGCCAACCTGCTCTTCGTCAGCGAGCTGTCGCGACGGCTCACCGCCGCCGGCCTGCCGGTGAGGGCGCTGGCTGCGCACCCCGGCTTCGCGGGGACGCACCTGGCGGCCAACGGCCAGTACGGCCGGCCCTCGGGCGGCATCGCCTCGATCCTGGACGCCTCGGTCAAGGTGATGTCGCAGTCGGCCGAGGCCGGCGCATGGCCGACCCTGATGGCCGCCACCGCCGACCTGCCCGGCGACACCTACTGCGGGCCGAGCGGGCCCGGCCAGATGGTGGGCGCGCCCCGGGTCGTCGGCCGGTCGCGGCTCGCGCGCGACGCTGCCGCCGCTCGCAAGCTCTGGGAGATCAGCGAGCGCACGACGGGCGTCGCCTACCCCTGAGGACGCCACACGCGTCACACATCTACACCTTTTCCTGAACTTCCACCCCGATGCATTGGGGTGGAAGTTCAGGAATCACCGGTGAACCGGTGATTCCAACGCGGTCAGCGGCTACGCGGCTTGTACGTCGGCACGGCCTTCTTGAACGCGGCCTCCCGCGCGGCGGTGGTGTTGGCCGCGACGAGCAGGAAGGCCTGCTCGATCCGCTCGCGGAAGAAGGTGTGGCGCAGACCGGAGGTCCAGGTGTCGTTGAACAGGCGCTTGGCGGCTGCCAGGGCGTCGGGGGAACGGGTGGCGAGCTGCTCGGCCAGCGCGAACGCCGAGGCGATCGGGTCGTTGGACAGCTCGGTGACCAGGCCGAGCTCCTTGGCGCGGGTCCCGTCGAAGGTCTCGGCGGTCATCGTCAGCAGCTTGGCCTGGTCGATGCCGACGAGCTCCTTGAGGGAGGCGATGCCGGACATGTCGGGGATCAGGCCCCACTTGCCCTCGAGCACCGACCACCGCGAGTCGGGGGTGGCGATCCGGAAGTCCGCCGCCAGCGCGATCTGCAGGCCGCCGCCGAGGCAGTGACCGTGGACCGCGGCGATGACCGGGACGGGGATCCGGCGGAAGCCCCACGGGGCCTCCTGGAAGGTGTTGGTGCCACGCCACGGGCGCGGGACGAAGCCCTTGAGGATCAGCTTCGGGTCGCGCAGCACGGTTGCGAAGTCGAGTCCGGCGCAGAACGCCTCGCCCTCGCCGGAGACGACGACCGCGCGCAGCGTGCGGTCCTTGCGCAACCGATGGGTGGTGGCGACGAGCTCCTCGAGGGTGCGCATCGTCAGCGCGTTCATCTTGTCCGGGCGGCTCAGCCGCACGTGGGCGATGCCGTCGGCGATCTCGCAGGTCACGGTGCTCATGGGAGCAATGCTACTGGCGAGTAACCAGGTTCAGGCGTCGAGCAGCTCGCGGACCGGGTCGGTCTCCTTGTCGGCGGCGCGCGCCTCGAGCTCCGCGGTGAGGCGCTTGCGCGTCTTGCGGTCGGCGGTCGCCATGGCGTGCAGCAGCTTGAGCTGGCCCGGCAGGTTGCGGGCATTGGTCGTCTCCAGCCAGCCGTTGGGCAGCGAGAGCCGGATGATCTTGTGCCAGGCGCTGGCGACCTGCTGCGGCAGCGGGCGCGAGAGGTAGGTCAGGCCGTAGTCGGCGAAGACCTGCTGCACCTGCGGCGCGACCTCGGCGTACCGGTTGCTCGGAAGGTCGGGGAAGAGGTGGTGCTCGATCTGGAAGCTGAGGTTGCCGGTCATGACGTGCATGGCCTTGCTGCCGGAGATGTTCGCCGAGCCGAGCATCTGGCGGACGTACCACTCGCCGCGGGTCTCCTTCTCGGGGATCGAGTCGAGCTCGAACGTCTCCACGCCCTCGGGGAAGTGGCCGCACATGATGACCGAGTGCGACCACCAGTTGCGCACGAAGTTGGCCGTCACGTTCGCCGCGAGCGCCGGCAGGAACGAGCCCGTCGGCAGCGCGAGCAGCGGGTTGACGACGTAGTCCTTGGTCATCTGCTTGCGGATCTTGCGCAGCGTCGACTTCACGCCGAGGGTGAACGACTCGGGCCGCTTGTCCTTGGGCTTCTTGAGGTGGCGCCCGAGCTCCAGGTCGTACGCCGCGATGCCGTACTCGAAGACGCACGCGTTGACGAAGTTCCAGAACGGCTGCAGCAGGAAGAACGGGTGCCAGCGCTGCTCCTCGTCGACGCGCATGATGCCGTAGCCGAGGTCGTTGTCCTTGCCGACGATGTTCGTGTACGTGTGGTGCACCTGGTTGTGCGAGTGCTTCCACGCGTCCGACGGCGTCGCGTTGTCCCACTCCCAGGTGGTCGAGTGGATCTTGGGGTCACGCATCCAGTCCCACTGGCCGTGCATGACGTTGTGGCCGATCTCCATGTTCTCCAGGATCTTGGCGACGCTCAGGCCGGCGGTGCCGAGCAGCCAGGCCGGCGGCAGGATCGAGAACAGCAGGACGGCGCGCGAACCGAGCTCGAGCTTGCGCTGGAAGTCGACCATGCCGCGGATGTACGCCGCGTCGCTCTCGCCGCGGCTCTCGATGACCTCCGCACGGATGGCGTCGAGGCGGCGACCGATCTCGGCGATGTCGTCGGCCGTGAGATGGGCGATCGGGCTCTCGGGCTTGTTCGTGATGGTGGTCATTGACGGGCTCCTTCGGTGATCGAGCTGGTCGAGATCAGTGGTCGAGGTGGCACTCGCCCGCAGGGGCGGAGATGCAGGTCTGGATGGGTACGCCGGCGCGGTCGGTCTCGCCGGGGACGGCGACGGTGACCTCGCCGGTGCGCAGGTCGCGCACGGCGCCCTTGGTCATCGGCAGCACGCAGCCCATGCAGATACCCATCCGGCAGCCGCTGGGCATCAGCACGCCGGCCTCCTCGGCCGCGTCCAGGATGGGGGTGGAGCCGTCGACGCCGACGTCGAGCCCGGACCGGCCGAAGCTGACCGTGCCGCCCTCGGCCTCGCCGCCCAGCAGGGCGGGACGGAAGCGCTCGGTGAACAGGCTCAGCCCGGTCTCGGCGTAGAACGTCTCCAGGGTGTCCAGCAGACCGGCCGGGCCGCAGGCGTAGCCGACGCGCTCGGCGAGGTCGGGGACCTCGGTCTGCAGGTCGGCCGTGGTGAGCAGGCCGTCGGTGTCGGTGTGGCGCTCGATCAGGCGCAGTCGGCCGGCCTCGGCGTGCGCGCGGAGCTCGTCGCCGAAGATGACGTCGTCGTGGGTGAGCGCGGAGTGGACCAGGACGATGTCGAGGTCGGTGCGCGGCTCGGCGGCCGAGAAGAGGTTGCGCAGCATGCCGACCACGGGGGTGATGCCGGAGCCGCCGGTGATCAGCAGCAGCTTGCGGTGGGCCGCGTCGAGCACGAACTCGCCCTCGGGCTGGGCCAGCTGGACCATCTGGCCCGGCCGCGCGTTGCGCACGAGGTGGTTCGAGACGGTGCCGCCGGGGATCGCCTTGACGGTGATCGAGATGCGGCGGTCCTTGCGGGGGCCGTGGGTCAGCGAGTAGCAGCGCCAGAGGCGTACGCCGTCGACGTCGACGGACATGCGGACGTACTGGCCCGGCAGGTGGCCGGCCCAGTCGCGGCCCGGGAGGATCTCGATGGTCGCGGAGTCGGCGGTCTCGGCGCGGACCGCGGTGATCCGGCCCTGGACCTGCTCGGGACCCGTGCCGCCGCGCAGCGGGCGGAAGTGGTCGAGGAGGTCATCGAGCGTCAGCGGGTGGACCGCAGCATCGGCGACCGCTCGGAGAAGACTCATGTCTTCATAGTGATGGCCGCTCACGCTAAAGTCCTGTGTGGTGTCGGTGAATCGAGGCCTGTTCCTTGTTCGCATCTGACAAAAGAAGGTGACGATGGACGCGAACCTGTTCACGGCGTCCGGCCCGCTGCTGACCGCCGAGCAGGCAGCGGTCATCCGCGCGGAGCTGCCGGACGTCGCCGACGACGTCATCGACCGGGTCGTCGCCGAGGTCCGGGCCTACGCCGGGGCCTTCAACGGGCCGATGGGCGACAACATCCGGCGGGCGGTGCACGCCGCGCTGGCCGGCTTCGTCACCATCGTCTCCGGCGACCAGTCCGGCAGCGAGGTCCGTGCGGCGGCCACCGACGGCGCCTACCAGCTCGGCCGCGGCGAGGCGCGCAGCGGCCGGACGACCGACGCGCTCCTGTCGGCGTACCGGATCGGCGCCCTGACCTCCTGGAAGCACCTCTCCCGCCAGGCCGTCGAGCTCGGCATCGACGCGACGACGGTCGCGTCGTTCGCGGGCCTGGTGTTCGCCTGGATCGACGAGCTGTCGGCCGCCTCGGTCGCCGGCCACCGCGACGAGGAGGAGACGACCGGCCGCGTGCGTCAGCGGCTGCTCGAGCGGCTGGCGCAGGCGCTGCTGGACGGTCGCTCCGAGCAGGAGCTGACGACCACGGCGGACGAGGCCGACTGGCGGCCGCCGGAGACGCTCACGGCGGTGCTGGTCGCGTCCTCGCAGATGGCGCCGGTGCGCCAGCTCGTCTCGTCGCGCGCCCTCGTGCCCGGGGGCCAGACCGGGCTCGACGGCCTCGGCGTGCTGCTCGTGCCCGACGTGCACGGCAGGGGCCGGGCCGCCCTGCTCGAGCTCGTGCGCGACCGCGCGGCGTACGTCGGACCGGCGCGGCCGTGGCTGCACGCCCACGAGTCCTACGCCCGGGCGCTGCGTGCTCGCGAGCTGGGTCTGGCCGGCGACTCCGACGTCCACCTCGTCGAGCTCGTCCGTCGCGCCGACCCGGCTGCCCTGGAGGATCTTCGCCGCCGGGCGCTGGCGCCGCTCGCCGACCTGCGGCCGACCGCGGCGGCCAAGCTGACCGAGACGCTGCGGGCGTGGTTGCTGCACCAGGGCCGGCGGGAGGACATCGCGGCCGCGCTGTTCGTGCACCCGCAGACCGTCCGCTACCGCGTCACGCAGCTGCGCGAGCTGTTCGGGGAGTCGTTGCAGGATCCCGCTACCGTGATGGCGCTGACCATCGCCCTGGGTCGGGACGATCCGGGCGGCGACGACCAGGGCGACGAGGAGCCGACTGCGTGAGGAAGATCTTGCTGGCCGTCCCGGCCCTGGTTCTCGGGCTCACGGCCTGCGGCGGCCCCACGACGCACGTGCGCCCGGGCTCGACGTCGACCGGTCCCTCGGCCGCGTCCACCTGGGCGGGCAAGTCGTACGTCGCCCTCGGCGACTCCTACACCTCCGCGCCGAACGTCGGCGGCCGGGACGCGGTGAGCGGCCGGGTCGTGTGCGGCCAGTCGCGGCTGAACTACCCCCACCGGCTCGCGATCCAGCTCGGCCTGCAGCTCGAGGACGTCAGCTGTGGTGGGGCGGCGACGGACGACATGACGCAGCGGCAGTCGGTCGGTGGCACCTCGGTGCCGCCGCAGCTCGACGCGCTCCGTGCCTCGACCGACCTC
The DNA here is from genome assembly GCF_054782655.1 of Nocardioides montaniterrae. Classification (NCBI taxonomy): domain Bacteria; kingdom Bacillati; phylum Actinomycetota; class Actinomycetes; order Propionibacteriales; family Nocardioidaceae; genus Nocardioides; species Nocardioides montaniterrae. The sequence goes on from NZ_BAAGSB010000002.1 coordinate 112,763, forward strand.
GTCTCGATCGGGATCGGCGGCAACGACGGCCAGGTCATGCAGCTGCTCGGCAGCTGCTCGTCGCTGGCGCACGGCGACCCCCACGGCGACCCGTGCACCCAGCGGCTCGATCAGGCCGGAGCCTGGCTGGCGCGGCTCCAGAGCGCCCTGCAGAAGCGCGTCGTGACCGTCCTCGCCGAGATCGGCCGGCGGGCGCCTCGCGCGAAGGTCCTGGTCGTCGGCTACCCGCAGATCATCGGCGCGGACGGCGGCTGCAGCCGCCTCCCGCTCGCCACCGGCGACGCCGCCACCGTCCGCAAGGTGGTCCGAGCGGACAACACGTCGCTCGCGCGGGCGGCTGCCCGGGCAGGAGCGACGTACGTCGACACCTGGACGGCGACCGCCGGGCACGGCATCTGCTCCACCGACCCGTGGATCGCCGGCATCACGCCGACCGAGCCCGCTGCGCCGCTGCACCCGTACGCCGCCGAGCAGGCGGCCGTGGCACGCCAGATCGAGGCCGCGCTCTCCTAGGCCGTGTCTCCCCATCCCGTGGCGGCGCCGGCGCCGCCCAGGCGGCACGCTCGCGGCGTTGCCGCCGCTCGGAAGACAACCCGGTATGCCGTCGCGACGGCGCCTTGCGATCGCACCACCTGGACGACGCGGGCATCCGCCGAGGATGGGGAGACAAGGCCTAGCTGCGGTGGGTGATCCGCCCGGCCACCACGGTCAGGGCGACACCGGGGCGGGTCGTGGTGAGCGGGTCGTCCTCGAGGAGCACCAGGTCGCCGCGGGAGCCGACCGCGACCATCGGCTGGCCGTCGGTGGACGCGGCGAGCGCCTCCTGGCGGGTGAGCGCCTGCTCGGGGTGCCACGCGGGACGGTCGTCGCCGGTCCGGCGTACGGCGGCGTCGATCGCGAGCCACGGGTCGAGCGGGGAGACGGGGGCATCGGAGCCGAGGGCGAGCTCGACGCCGGCGTCGAGCAGTGAGCGGAAGGCATAGGCGCGGCCGCCGCGACCGGGCCAGGTGAGGTCGATCAGGTCGCGGTCGTCGACGAGGTGGTGCGGCTGGACGCTGGCACGGACGGGCAGCTGCGCGAGGCGCGCGATCGCCTTGTCGGTGATCAGCTGGGCGTGCTCGATCGACCCACGGGCATGGGTGAGCGCGTAGGCGTCGAGCGCCTGGTCGATCGCCGCGTCGCCGATCGCGTGGGTGGCGACCTCGAAGCCGTGGGAGTGCGCGCGGGCGAGGAGCGCGGTCAGCTCGTGGGTCCCGACGTTGGGGGCGCCCTGCGGGCTGTCGGGGTGCGGGTCGTGCGCGTAGGGCTGGTGGCACCACGCCGTGCGGGTGTTCAGCGAGCCGTCGCTGATGATCTTGAGGGGCCCCATGGTCAGCCGGTCGTCGCCCTCGAGGAGGGGGGTCCCCGTGCGGAGGTGCTGGTCGATCGCGGGCTCCAGGCCCTCGGCGTACGTCGCCGCCCGGACCCTGAGCAGGTCGCAGCCGTTGCCCCACCGCTCGCGCCAGGCGTCGAGGTCGGCGACGAACTCGAGGTCGACCAGCCCGACGACGCCCATCGCCGCGGCCTGCTGCAGCGTCGTCGCGTAGTCGGCGTCGGTGATGGGGGCCAGGCCGTCGAGCAGCCGGTAGGCGGCGTACCACTCGTCCTCGGCGACGACGCCCTCACGATGTGGCAGCCCGAGCGCGGCCTGGGCAGCGGAGTTGAGCCATGCGTGGTGCCCGTCGCCGGCGACCAGGATGACCGGCGTGATCCCGGAGACCTCGTCGAGCTCGGCCGCCGTGCCCTGGCGGGTCCAGGTCGCCGGGCGGTGGCCCCACCCGATGACCGGGATGCCAGGTGCTGTCGCCACGCGGTCGGCAGCCAGCGCGATCGCCTGCTCGGGGGACCGTGCCCGGCTGGTGTCCAGCCGCTTGCCCGCCTGCGCCCACTGGCCCAGGTGGACGTGCTGGTCCCACAGCCCGGGGATCAGCCACCGACCCTCGGCGTCGACCTCCTCGATGCCGGCCGAGCGGTCCAGGTCGGGACCCACGCGGGTGACCACGCCGTCCTCGACGAGCACGTCGACGGGGTGGTCCGGCGGGACGTCGTACGTCGCGAGCGCGACCAGCCGGGCGGAGCGGAGGAGCAGGCTGGTCACCCGATCGAGCCTAGGTGGCGCGGGCTCGGGTGGAGAAATGCGTAGTCCCTGACGAGAAGCACGACCTCCCCGCTGGGAAGGTGTGCTTCTCGTCAGGGACTATCGGCGGATCAGTCCTGGAGAGCGGCGATCGCCTCGGCGATCGACAGGGTGCGCTTGGCGGACTCGACGTGGAGGTTCTCCACCATCTTGTTGTTGTAGGTGACGACGCCGCCGGTCGAGGACTCGAAGGCCTCGATCAGGCCGCGGGCGTCGGTGATGGCGGCCTCGGACGGGGCGAAGCCCGCGTTGGCCGGCTCGACCTGGCCCGGGTGGATGAGGGTCTTGCCGTCGAAGCCCATCTGGCGGCCCTGCTCGACCTCGGCCTGGAAGCCCTCGAGGTTCTTCACGTCGTTGTAGACACCGTCGATGATCACGATGCCGGCGGCACGGGCGGCGATGAGCGCGTGGTGCAGGCTCGGCAGGATCGGGGCGCGGCCGGGCACGTGCTCGGCGTACAGCTCCTTGACGAGGTCGTTGGTGCCCATCACGAAGCCCGTCAGGCGCGGCGACGCGGTGGCGATGGCATAGGCGTTGATCATGCCGATCGGGGTCTCGACCATGGCCCAGAGCTTGGTCTTCTCGGGGGCGCCGGCGGCCTCGAGCGCGGCCACGAGCTGCTGGACCTCCTCGGCGGAGTTCACCTTCGGGACGAGTACGACGTCCGGGCCGGCGGCAGCCGCGGCCTTGATGTCCGCGTCGTGCCACTCGGTGCCGATGCCGTTGACGCGGATGATCAGCTGGCGCTTGCCGTACTCACCGGACGTGACGGCGGCGGCGGCCTTGGCCCGGCCGTCGACCTTGGCGTCCGGCGCGACGGCGTCCTCGAGGTCGAAGATGATCGCGTCGGCGGGGAGTGTCTTGGCCTTCTCCAGTGCCCGCTCGTTGGAGCTGGGCATGTAGAGGACGGAGCGCAGCGGCTTGAACTGTCCGTCGGTGGTTGAGCTTGTCGAAACCATCACGCCTCCTGGGGAGCGGGGATCGCGTCGTACATGGCCTTGAGGTCGGGGTCGATCGCCGAGAGCTGCTCGGCGAGCTCGACCTGCACCAGGCACTGCTTGAGGGAGGCGTCGTCCTCCATCTTGCCGTCGATCATGACGGCACCGGTGCCGTCGCCCATGGCGGCGACGACGCGGCGGGCGTGGGCGATGTCCTCGACGCTCGGCGCGAAGACCTTGTTGGCGATCTTGATCTGCACGGGGTGCAGCGACCAGGCGCCGACGCAGCCGAGGAGGAACGCGTTGCGGAACTGGTCCTCGCAGGCCTGCTCGTCCTTGATGTCGCCGAACGGGCCCCAGTAGGGGTAGATCCCGTGCGTCACGCACGCGTCGACCATGCGCGCGATCGTGTAGTGGTAGAGGTCCTGCTGGTACGTCGTGCGGGCGGCGTCGTAGGCGAAGCCGCCGTCGTCGGTGCGCGGCGCGTCCGCGCGGACGAGGTAGCCCGGGTGCGGGCCGCCGACGCGGGTGGTCTTCATGCGGCGGTCGGCCGCGAGGTCGGCGGGGCCGAGGGAGAGGCCCTGCATGCGCGGGGAGGCGCCGCAGATCTCCTCGATGTTGGCGACGCCGCGGGCGGTCTCGAGGATCGCGTGGATCAGGATCGGCTTGGTGATGCCGCCCTTGGCCTCGAGCTGGGCCAGGATCCGGTCGACGTAGTGGATGTCCTCGGCGCCCTGCACCTTGGGGACCATGATCACGTCGAGCTTCTCGCCGATGGCCGGGACCAGGGTGGTCAGGTCGTCGAGCACCCACGGGCTGTCGAGCGCGTTGATGCGCGTCCACAGCTGGGTCGGGCCGAAGTCGGTGTCCTGGGCGATCTTCACCAGGCCCTCGCGGGCGGCGACCTTGTTGTCGGCCTTGATGGCGTCCTCGAGGTTGCCGAGCAGCACGTCGACGGTGCCGACCATGGCGGGGATCTTGGCCGCCATCTTCTCGTTGCTCGGGTCGAAGAAGTGGATCGCGCGGCTCGGCCGGGCGGGGATCTCGCGCAGCGGCTCGGGCGCGCCGACCGCCAGCGGACGGAAGAAGTCCTTAGCACTCTTGTGGCTCACGTTCCGCGACCTTACCGATCGGTGCCGCGGAGGTGTTATGACCGATCTCTCGCGAGACGGTCAGGAACGGCGCGACAAGCCGTGACCTGCCGGGTGCACCCGGCAGGTCACGAGAGCGTCGAGGACGCCAGGGGCGAAGGCGCCGCTCCTGCCCCCCCGCCGTCTATGACTCCGGACGCAAGAACCCCGCGACCACCGGCGCCAGCTCGGGGGCACTGGTGACCAGCCCGAGGTGGCCGTCGTCGTAGACGTGCAGCTCGGCGCGGGGGAGCAGCCGGTGCATGATGCGCGCGTTGACCAGCGGGATCAGCGGGTCGTCGCTGCCGGCCAGGATCAGGGTGGGCTGTCGGATGAAGGGCAGGCCGGGCAGGCTCGACCAGCCGGCCCCCGCGAGCAGCTGGAGCAGGTAGCCGCGCTTGGAGCCGACGCGCGACTCGGCGTGCATGAGCCGGCGTACGTCCTCGGGGCGGTCGCGCATCTGGCCGCCGTACAGCTCGGCGGCGACCTGCACGGCGTAGTCGGCGTCGCGGTAGCGCTGCGGGGTGACCATCTTGCGCAGCACCGACAGGCGCGCGGGCACCATCAGCGAGCCGGTGGCGGTGCTGACCAGCACCAGGCGCCGGCAGCGGCGCGGGCTCTGGAAGGCGATCTGCTGGGCGAGCCCGCCGCCCCAGGAGATGCCGAGGACGTCGTACCGATCGTGACCGAGGTCGGTCATCAACCTGCTGACGAAGAGCGCGAGGAGCGCGAAGTTGTAGGGCACCTGCGGATCCGGCGAGCCGCCGACGCCGGGTACGTCGAAGCGGATCACCTCGATCCGTTCGTCGAGCTCGTCCACGAACGGCTGGAGGAGGTCGAGGCTCGCGCCGATCCCGTTGCACAGCAGCAGTGGCGGGCCCGGCTCGGTGCCGGGCCGCACCGAGACCCGGATCTCGTGGCCGAGCACGGTGCGCCACTGCAGCTGGGAGGACACGGTCGACCTCACTTGTCGAAGACGTACGTACCGGGGGCGGGCGCCAGCGGCTGGAGCCGCGTCGAGCCGAGCTCCTTGGGCGCGGGCACCATCTCACCGCTGCGCTCGGCCATCCAGGCCGCCACGTCGGTCCACCAGGTGCCCTGCTGGGTCTGCGCGCCCTTGAGCCAGGTCTTCGGGTCGGTGCTGGTGTCGTCGTTGGTGTGGAACGACGCCTTGGGGTTTCCGGGCGGGTTGACGAGCGCGGCGATGTGGCCGCTGGTGGACAGCACGAACCGGCTGGTGCCGCCCAGCAGCTGGGTGGTGCGGTAGCAGTTCTCCCACGGCGTGATGTGGTCGGCGATGCCGGCGACGATGTAGGAGTCGACGGTGACCTGCGCGAGGTCGATCGGTACGCCGAGCACGGTGATGCCGCCCGCGCGGTTGAGGGAGTTGTCCATCGCCATGTCGACGAAGTCGGCGTGCAGGCCGGCCGTCATCCGGGTGGTGTCGGCGTTCCAGGCGAGGATGTCGAAGGCGGGCGGCTTCTTGCCGAGCAGGTAGTTGTTGACCCAGTAGTTCCAGATCAGGTCGCTGGGCCGCAGCCACGCGAACACCTCGGCGAGCGACCGGCCGTCGAGGTAGCCCTTGCGCGCCGACCTCGCCTTGGCCAGCTCGGCCATGCGCCGGTTGGAGAACGCCGAGACGGTGCCGGCGTCCTCGTTGTCGATGACGGTGACGGCCAGGCAGAGCGCGGCGAGGCGGTCCTGACGACCGATGCCGGCGAGGTACGCGGCGGTGATACTGGCCAGGATGCCGCCGGAGCAGATACCGCCCAGGAACGTGCGGGTGGTGCCGGTGATCTCCTCAACCGCCTCGAGGGCCTCCAAGATCGCGCGGACGTAGGTCTCGAAGTCCCAGTCGGCGTGCCGAGCGTCAGGGTTGCGCCACGAGATGACGAACGTCTGGCGTCCGTGCTGCGCGCTGAACTCGACCAGGCTGCGGCCGGGCGCGAGGTCGATCGCGTAGAACTTGTTGATGGTCGGCGGGACGATCAGCAGCGGCACGTCCTGGACGTCGTCGGTCTGCGGGGCGTACTGGATCAGCTCGAGCTGGTCGTTGCGGAACACGACCGCGCCTGGTGAGGCGGCGAGGTTCTCGCCGAGCGTGAAGCCGCTGGTGTCGACCATCTCGGGGATGCGCGGCGAGGAAACGAGGTCCTTGACGAGCTGGCCACCGCCGCGGACCAGGCTCAGCCCGGCGGTGTCGATGGCCGCCTTGGCCGACTCCGGGTTGACCAGCGGAATGTTGCTGGGGGCCAGCGCCTCAACCACGTTCTCGACGAGGAAGCGGACGCGCTTGCGGTCACGCGGCTCGAGATCGGCGGCGGAGACCAGGTCGTCGACGGTCGCGCCCGTCGCGAGGTAGAGCTGGGCCAGTCGCTTGAGGAGCGGGTTTTCGCGCCAGGCGGTGTCGGTGAAGCGGCGGTCGCCGCGGCGCGGCTGCACCTGCGAGACGCCGGCCAGGATGCGCCCGGCCTCGGCGCCGAGGCCGCCGATCCGGCGTACGGTGCTGCGCGGCTGGCGGGCCAGGGACACCGCCCAGCGGGCCGTGGAGATGTCGGGGGCGAAGCGACGGATCGGCCCGAGGGCAGCGTCCACGAGGAGGGCGTCCAGCGGGGCGGCGCTGTCGGCGAGCTGGCTCAGGCTGTGGAGGGTCTTCGTCGCGGGCATGTCCTCACTGTGCTCGCCAGGCGGGGTCGGCGTCATCAGGCCGCCGCACGACTTTCTCGCCGAGGGTTGTGTGCACGTGCACAGTCGCGGGTCTACGTTGACCGACGTGGTGCTTGCCATCCCCGGACCCGATGTCGCCCCCGAGGTGCGTGCGCTGAGCCGCCGCCTGCTCGGCGAGGCCGATCGTCTGGGTCGGCTGATGGGCGACCGCATCTGCGCGGAGGTCCCCGAGTACGCCGCCCGCCCGGGTGACCGCACGACCATCGACGAGTCGTGCACGGACAACGTCCGCTACATCCTCGGCGTGCTCGCCGGGGACCAGCCGGTCAGCCTGGACAGCCCTCGGGCCACCGGCGCGGCGCGGGCGGCCCAGGGCTTCCCGTACGCCGCGGTCCTCCGGGCCTTCCGGATCGGCGGCCGGTACATCTGGGAGCTGCTGGTCGAGCACGCGGACGCCGACGAGCACGAGGTGCTGCTGCGGGCCGCCGCCGACATCTGGTCGGTCAGCGACGACCTCGCGGTGCACGTCACCGACGCCTACCGGGCCGCGCTGGCCGACCGCGCGCGGCGTGACGACCAGATGCGTTCGGTCGTGGTCGGGGCCCTCCTCGACGGTGAGGACCTCGCCTCCGGCCTGGGCGGCGAGGCCTCGGCCGTCCTCGCCCTCCCCGGCGGCGAGGGGTACGTCGTGGTGGCGGCCGAGACGACCATGCCGGGCGTCGAGGCGCTGGCCGACGTGGAGCGGTCGCTCCGGCGTACCAACGTCGCCTCGGCCTGGCGCCTGGACCGCGACCACCAGGACGGCGTGGTCGCGCTGCGGCCGGGCTTCGGAGTCGAGGAGCTCGCCGCCGTCCTGGCCGAGCTCGCGGCGGGTCGGGTGGGCATGAGCGCGGTCTTCGCCACGATCGACGGCGCGGTGCGCGCCCGCCACGAGGCGCGCACCGCCTGCGCGGCCGCGACTCCGGGCACCAGCGAGGTCGTCCGCTTCGAGCAGCACCCCCTCGCCGTGCTGCTCGCCAGCAACCCCGACCAGGCGCGCCAGCTGGTCGACGCCGTGCTCGGGCCGGTGCTCGCCCTCCCGGCCGAGGACCGGGCTGTCGTCATGCAGACCGCGCGCACGTGGCTGGCCGTCGGAGGCTCGACCTCGACTGCCGCGCGTGAGCTGTTCATCCACCGCAACACGGTGCGCTACCGCATCCGCCGACTCGAGGAGGTCACCGGCCGCGACCTCGCGCTGCCCGTCGATGCCGCCGAGCTGTACGTCGCTCTCGAGTGCGCGCGGATCCTCGGGCTGGCCTGAGCCCGGACAGCGCCGCACCGGCCTCAGCCGTGGTGGGAGACGGACGCGATCAGGCGGACGACCCAGTAGCAGCCGAGCACGGCCGCCAGGATCCACGCGCGGACCGGCAGGAGCACCACGAACTTCCCCCAGGCCGACGGGGCGCCGGCGGGGTCGGGGGCGGCCTCGGGTGACGCGGAGGCTCGTAGGGCTCGTACTTCTCGTCGGCGACGGTCAGCTTGCTCGTCCTCGCGAGGGACCGACCTTGGTCGGGTCGACGTACCCGCCCTTGCCGGTCTTGCCGTCGTAGCGGAACGCGCGGTGGGGGCCGAAGGTGATGTCGATGTTGTCGCCGAGCGGTATGCCTGCCCGCAGGAGCTTCTCGTAGCGGTCCGAGTCCGCGAGGTACTTCCCTGCCTCCTTAGCGGTCACGCCGAAGTTCGTCGCGGAGACCATGTCGGTGAGGAAGAACGTGTACGCGGCGACGCCGAGCCGGTTGAAGGGGGTGTCCTTCAGGCCGATGCTCGCGTAGTCGTCGTGCTTGAGGACGGACTCGTACTTGGTCAGCTTGACCTCGAGCTGGTGCCGGACGGCTCGGGCCAGCCCGGAGTCGCCACCCGTGTCCGGGACCGAGATGTTCGGGATCGAGATGTCCGGGACGGACGAGCTGCCGTCCACCGAGTGCAGCACCCGCAGGGCCGACGGCACGCTGATCGCCAGGATCACGAAGACCAGCCGGGTCGGCAGCCGCCGGCGCCGGCGTGAGGCGGTGTACGTCGGCGCCTGGTACGAGCTCGGGTGGTACGCCGGCGTGCCCGTCGGCGTGGGCGGGTAGACCGGCATCTGCGACAGGGGCGTGAGGTGCTGGTGGTCGACCGGGTCGTAGGCCTCGTAGGACGGAGCCGGAGGCGGGTCGGGCTCGCCCTCGGGCCGCGAGGGCGGCTGGTAGGCCTCGTACTGGTCGCCATCGCTCATGGCCTTCTCCTTCCCCCAGGTGGCAGCAGGCTAACGCCGGGCGCGCAGCTGTTCCTGCCAGAGCCGGGCGTAGAGACCCACCGGGTCGCGGAGCAGGTCGTCGTGGGTGCCGCGCTCGACGATCTCGCCGTCCTTGAGCCCGAAGATGACGTCGGAGGAGCGGATCGTGGAGAGCCGGTGGGCGATCGCGATGGTGGTGCGGGCGCGGGTGGCGCGCTCGAGCGCCTCCTGGACCAGCCGCTCGGTCTCGTTGTCGAGCGCCGAGGTCGCCTCGTCGAGGATCAGCACCGGCGGGTCCTTGAGCAGCACGCGCGCGATCGCCAGGCGCTGCTTCTCGCCGCCGGACAGGCGGTAGCCGCGCTCGCCGGTGATCGTGTCGTAGCCCAGCGGGAAGCTGACGATCCGGTCGTGGATGTTCGCGTCGCGCGCGGCCTGCTCGATCTCCGCCTGGGTCGCGTCCGGGCGGGCGTAGCGCAGGTTCTCGAGGATCGTGCCGTGGAAGAGGTAGGGCTCCTGGGTCACCATGCCGACGATGTCGGCCAGCGAGCTCATCGTCAGGTCGCGGACGTCGTGGCCGTCGATGCGTACGGCGCCGCGGGTGACGTCGAAGAAGCGCGGCACGAGGTAGGTGGTCGTGGTCTTGCCCGAGCCCGAGGGTCCCACGATCGCCGCCAGCTGGCCGGGCTCGACGACGAGGCTGACGTCGCGCAGCGCCCAGGGGTCCTCGACGTCGTCGGCCTTCTCGGCCACCGGGGCCCTGTCGCCGGTGAGCCGCCGCGGCTCGGGGTAGCGGAACCAGACGCCGTCGAGCTCGACCCGCCCCTCGACCTCGGCCACGGGCAGGTCCACGGCGTCGGGCCGGTCGCGGATCGCGGGTCGCAGGTCGACGTACTCGAAGATCCGGCGGAACAGCGCGAGCGAGGTCTGCACGTCGAGGGAGACCCGCATCAGCTGCAGCAGGGGCATCTGCAGCCGGCTCTGGAGCGTGGTGAAGGCGACGATCGTCCCGGCGGTGAGGGTGTCGGCCCCGATCGGCAGCTTGCCGGTGATGATCAGGCCGGCGCAGAGGTAGACCAGCGCGGGCGTGATCGCGAAGCTGGTCTGCACGACGGCGAAGAAGGTGCGGCCGGTCATCGCCTGCTCGACCTGGAGCCGCGTCTGGCGGCGGTTGGCCTCGCGGTAGCGCTCGACCTCGAAGTCGTGCTGGTTGAAGACCTTCGCGAGCAGGATGCCGGAGACCGAGAGGGCCTCCTCGGTGATCGCGGTCATCTCCGAGAGCGACTCCTGGGTACGCCGGGCCAGGCGCTGGCGGCGCTTGCCGACCTTGAGCTGCAGCCACACGAAGATCGGCATCAGGATCAGCGTCAGGATGGTCAGCTGCCAGCTGAGCACGATCATCGAGACCAGCGCTGCGCTGACGGTCACGGAGTTCTGCACGATGCTGGTGGCGGTGTCGGTCAGGACGGTGCGTACGCCCGCGACGTCGTTGGCCAGCCGGCTCTGGATCGCACCGGTCTTGGTGGCGGTGAAGAACGCCAGCTCCATGGTCTGCAGGTGCTCGAAGAGGTCGCCGCGGAGGTCGGCCATCGCCGAGTTGCCGATGGTCGACGTCAGCCAGTTCTGGACGATCGAGATCAGGCTGGAGAGCACCGGGATCACGCACATCCCGGCGACCAGCCAGGTCAGCAGGGTCAGCCTCGGCGGCGAGCCGTCGAGCGGGAACAGCGCGTGGTCGAAGATCGCGCGCATCAAGAAGGGCGGGACCGAGTTCAGGCCCGCGGCCGCGACCACGGCGACCAGCACGAGGCCGATCTTTGCCTTGTACGGCGCCAGCAGGTGGGCGATCCGCGGCAGGACCGGGTCGTCGCGCTTGAGGTCGTCGGGCGTCAGGTGGTCGACGATCGGGCCGGGCCTCATCGCGTCGGTTCCCAGCGGCCGCGGTGGATGACGTCCTCGACCGGGGTACGCCGCCTCAGCGACCGGCTCGCGACGGTCGGGTCGGGGTGGCCGAGGGTGATCGCACCGATGGGGTGGGGCGCATCGTCGGCGGCGAGGCCGAGCTGGACCTTGACCCGGTCGACCCGGCCGGGGACCAGCCCGAAGAAGCAGGAGCCGAGCCCGGCGTCGGTCGCGCCCTGGAGGATCAGCAGCGACGCCATCGCAGTGTCCAGGTCCCAGTAGGGCATCGCCCACTGCGACTCGTCGCGGTCCTGGAGGCCGGCCCGGGTCTTGTCGCGCGCCGCGTAGCGCTCGAGGTAGACCGATCGGCGGCTGCACGGGACCACGACGACGGGCGCACGCATCATGCCGCTGAGCCAGGCATCGGGGGTGCCGCCGGGGAGAGCCGCATCCGTCTGGGCCTGCCAGAACCCGGCGACCGCCTCGGGGGTGTCCAGGACGATGAACGCCCAGCCGGCGGAGTTGCCCGCGCTGGGAGCGCGGTGGGCCTGGGCCAGGATCGCCTCGACCACCGCCGGGTCGACGGGGTCGGGTGCGTAGGCGCGCGTCATCCGCCGCCGGCGTACGACCTCTGCGAACTCCACGGGCCCATCCAACCCCACGCCACCCCCAGCACCGCGGGGCGTCGATCTGAGGTGGCTGGAGCCGGTGGCTAAGGCACCTGCCCGATGTGGCGGGCTACCTCAGGGGCCGAGGCTCGAGGCATCGCAATCGAGCAAGGAGAGAGCCATGAGCTTCCTGAGCAGCTACCTGGTGAGCAGCCGCAACACCCGCCTGGAGAACTTCGAGCGGACCATGCGTCGGCGGGAGGGATCGCGGGCGCGCGCCGCCCGGACGCGCCGCAGGCTCTCCGAGGAGAGCTGGCGCTGAAAGGGGCGAGCGGTTGTCGGTGGCGGCGGCCATGATGGGCGACGTGGCAACACGTTCCAGCCCGGTGATGGTCGGTCGCGACGCGGAGCTGTCCGAGATGAGTGGGCTGCTCGGCGTCACCGACGCGCCCGGCCCGGGCTTCGGTGCCGTGCTGCTCGCCGGCGACGCCGGCGTCGGCAAGACCCGGCTGCTGATGGCGCTGCGCGACCGCGCGGTCGACGCCGGCTGGCGGGTCGTGGCGGGTGCGTGCCTCGACTTCGGTGACAGCGCGCTTCCCTACCTCCCGTTCAGCATCGTCCTCGGCCGGCTGTCCGCCGAGCTGCCCGATGCGGTGGCCGAGGTGGCCGTCGAGCACCCGGCGCTCGACGGTCTCCAGCCCGGTCGTCGGATGGGCCAGGGTGACTCCGAGTCGCCGGCCACCGATCGGGCGGCGCTGTTCACCGCGGTCCACGCGCTCGTCGAACGGGCGGCGGCCGCTTCGCCGCTGCTGCTGGTCGTCGAGGACGTCCACTGGGCCGACCGGTCGACCCGCGACCTCCTGGGCTATCTCTTCTCCCGGTCCTACGCCGGCCGCGTCGCGATCGTCGCCTCCTACCGCACCAACGACCTCCACCGCCGCCACCCGCTGCGACGTCACCTGGCGGAGTGGACCCGTCTCCCCGACATGCAGCGGATCGCGCTCGACCCGCTGCCCGACCCGGCGGTCGAGGAGCTCATCGACCGGCTGGCCCCCTCGCCCCTCGCGCCCGAGCTGCGCGCGCAGATCCTCAGCCGGGCGGAGGGCAACGCGTTCTTCGTCGAGGAGCTCGTCGCTTCCGACTGCGGCGGCCAGTGCATGCCCGACGACCTCGCCGACGTCCTGCTGGTCAGCCTCGACCAGCTCTCCGACGACGCCCGGACGATCGTGCGGCTGGCCAGCGTCGCGGGTCGCCGGGTCGGCCACGAGCTGCTCTCCGCTGCATCGGACCTCTCCGCCGACGCCTTCGAGGCGGGCGTCCGCCAGGCGGTCGAGACGAACCTCCTGGTCGCTGGCGCGTCGGCGTACTCCTTCCGGCACGCCCTGCTCGGCGAGGCGGTCTACGACGACCTGCTGCCGGGGGAGCGGGTGCGGCTGCACCAGCAGTACGTCGCAGCGCTGACCGCCGGCTCCGTGGCCGGGACCGCTGCCGAGCTGGCTCGCCACGCCTGGCAGGCGCGCGACCTCGATCGCGCGGTCACGGCCGGCGTCGCGGCGGGCGACGAGGCACTCGCCGTGGGCGGCCCCGACGAGGCGGTGCAGCACTACGAGAACGTGCTCGAGCTGCTCGATGCCGAGCGGGCCGCCCGGCTCGGGATCGACGTCTCCAAGATCGTGGTCAAGACCGCCGAGGCGCTGGCCGCGAGCGGCGACGCCAAGCGGGCCGTGGCCCTGCTCGCCGCCAACCGCGACTGCTGGCCGGCCGACGACGTGCTCGCGCGGGCTCGCATCCTCGACGCCTATGCCGACCTCCTGGGCTACGTCGAGTCCGACCTCGATCCCGTCGGGGTCGCCGCCGAGGCGGTCGCGCTCGCGCCCACGGGCTCCCGGGTGCGGGCCAAGGCGCTGGCCACCCAGGCGCGGCTGCTCGCCAAGATGGCGATGCTCGGGTCCGCTCGGGCGGCAGCCGAGGCGGAGGCGTTGGCGACCGAGGGTCTGGAGCTCGCCGAGCGGCTCGGCCTCGGTGCGGTCGTGGCCGACCTCGTCGCCACCCTGGGCGGTCTGCGCGGAGGAGACCTGCACGCCGCCCTGCTCGGGGCGCTCGAGCAGGCCGAGGCGTCCGGCGCCGTCCGGCCCGCGATGCGGGCGCGCTGGCTGCTGGCGCGCTCCCACCAGGACCGCGGCGAGTGGGACGAGGCGGCGCGCTGGTTCGCCTCCATCCTCGACGGCAACGAGGCCAAGTCGTGGGCGCTCTACGTCCTCGACGCCCGCTGGCAGCTCGGTCTCCTCGGCTGGCTGCGTGGGCGGTGGGACGACGCGCTCGAGGCGTTGGCCGTCGGATCCGGGCCCGGCGTCCCGGTCGTCCCGCGCGCGGTCCTCGCGCCGACCCGTCTCTCGATCCAGCACGCGCGCGGGGCCGACGTGCTCGAGGAGCTGGTGGCGCTGCGGGAGGTCTGGCCCGACGAGGGCGCGGTCGCCGTCTACTCCGCCGGCGCCGAGCTCGAGGCGTACGCCGACACGGGGGATGCCGCTGCCGCCGTGGCCGTCTACGACCACGTCACCGGCCTGCTCGCCGAGATCTGGCAGCCACGCTTCCACGCGTGGCTCCGCCTGGCGGCGCAGGCGCTGGCCGCGATCGCGGCAGCGGTGCCGACCGCGTCGGCCGCCGAACGGGCGGGCTGGGCCGCGCAGGCCGAGCGGATCGCCGAGGAGGGCCGGCTCGTCGCCAAGTCCCACCAGTGGCAGGTCGAGGGCCTGATGTGGCAGGCCCGGCTCGAGGCCGAGCACCTCCGCGTGCGCTGGCTGTGCGGCGAGGCGCCGCCGACCCGCGCCGACCTCGTCGCCGCCTGGGACCTCGCGCTCGCCGCGACCGATCGCATGGACCACGTGGTCGAGGGGGCTCGCGTGCGGGCGACGTACGCCTCGGTGCTGCGGCAGCTCGGCGACCGCGACCGGGCTCGAGCGCTGGCCGACGAGGCGCGAGCCGTGGCCCACGAGCTCGGCTGGGTCCGGCTCCAGGGCGCGCTGACGGCGGCCGGGGCCGCCCCGCATTCTGCCGAGCGCGCCGGCGTACGCCTCACCGAGCGCGAGCTGGAGATCCTCGGCCACGTCGCCGAGGGGCGCAGCAACGGCGAGATCGGCAAGCTGCTCTTCATCAGCACCAAGACGGTCAGCGTCCACGTGTCCAACATCCTGGGCAAGATGGGCGCTGCCAGCCGGACGGAGGCAGCCGCGATCGCGCGGCGCGACGGCTTGCTCTGACCGTGGGGGAGCAGATGGAGACCACGCCGCTCGCCGGCAACGACCGGGGCGAGGGTTGGCACCGCGGCCTGCGCCGCACCACCGTCCTGCGCTGGGTCGGGCCTGGCCTCGCCGTGGTGTTCCTGGGTGCCGGCCTGAGCTCGGACGCTCGTGGCCACGGAAGCGGGTACGCCTGCCTCCTGGTGGCTTGCTTGTGCGCCCTCGCCTACTGGATGGGCTACGCGGGCTCGGCGGAGCCGCACGACCACGAGGGCCGGTTCGGGTCGGGTCTCGCCCTGCCGCTGCGTCCGTTGTCGTGGCAGACCTGCGTCCTGCTGGGGGTCCTCGGCCTGGCGCTGGTGGCGCTCCCCGCGGCCGTGGCGCTGCGCTGGTCGCAGATCGAGGGCCGCGCGGGGGCGGTCGTCGGGTCGACCTTCGGTGCGTTGGTCGGTCTTCTCCTGCTGACGGGCGCGTACGCCGGCATCCGCCAGCGCCTGCGCAAGGACCGGGCCATCCTGCTCACCGCGGACGGTGTCGTGATCAGCAGCGACCGCCGGCCGGTCCGGGTGCCGTGGCACGCGATCACCGCGGTCCGGCCGCACTGGACCTGCCGTCGGTCCGGGCACCTCAGGTCCGAGGACATCGTGCACAACTGGCTCACCCTCGAGGCCGATCCGGCGCTCGTCGAGGGCCACACCGGGGTGTCCGCGCTGGCCGGCACCCCCAGCCCCACCGTCGACATCGAGGCGCTCGCCTGCGACCCGGACCTCGTGCTGCGGGTGCTGCGGTTCTACCTCGAGAACCCCGAGGAGCGCGGGGAGCTGCGCTCGGTCGTCGCGGTGGACCGGGTGCGGTCGCTGGCGGCCGGATCGACCACGAAGTGAACGCTTGGTCACTTCTCCTCGCGCGGGTCGCCGGTCCGGCGTACCGTCGAGAACGTGACAGCGCAACTGACAACGTCAGCGGGCTCGCCGGGCGACACCCGTGAGCTGACCATGGAGCGCTTCCGGCGCACCAGCGGAGCGATCATCGGGCGCGGCCTTCCCAAGCCGGCTCTCGAGGGCCTGCCGCCGGGGCCGAAGTGGCCACCGCTGGTGCAGACCGTCGCGCTGATGCGCTTCCGTCACCAGTTCCACCCGTGGCTGACCAAGAAGTACGGCGACGTGTTCACCATCAACCTCGTGCCGGGCGGCCGGCCGCTGGTGATGTTCACCGACCCGGACGTCACCAAGGAGATCTTCGCCGCCGACCCCGCGGTCTTCCACGCGGGCAAGGGCAACGCGATCCTGGGCCCGATCATGGGCGTCAACTCGCTGCTCATCCAGGACGCCGTGGAGCACCACCGGGCCCGCAAGCTGGTGATGCCGGCGTTCCTGGGCCACGCGCTGCGCGGCTACCAGGGCATGGTCGCCGAGGTCGCCAAGGACGAGATCGACACCTGGCGCGACGGCGCCGAGATGCGCGCGCTCGAGCACATGAACTCGCTGACCCTGGAGATCATCCTCAAGGTCGTCTTCGGCGTCGCCGACGAGGAGATGCTCGCCGCGCTGCGTCCGCGAGTGACCGCGATCGTCGAGGTCAACCCGGCGATCCTGCTCGGCTGGGCCTACCCGAGGCTGCAGCGGTTCGGACCGTGGAAGCGCACCGTGGAGAACATGGTCGAGCTCGACCGGCTGCTCTACAGCGTGATCCGGGAGCGGCGTACCGACCCCGACCTGGAGACCCGTCAGGACGTCCTCTCGCGTCTGCTGCGGCATGGTGCCGAGGCCGGTGACGGCCTCGACGACACCGAGCTGCGCGACCAGCTGATCACCCTGCTGCTCGCCGGTCACGAGACCACCGCGAGCGCCCTGTCCTGGACGCTGATCGAGATCGGCAAGTCGCCGGCGCTGCGCGAGCGGGCCGCCAGGGCCGCCGCCGAGGGCGACGACGCGTGGCTCGAGGCCGCGCTCAAGGAGGCCATGCGGCTGCGGCCGATCATCCCGATGGTCGTCCGCACCCTGATGGAGCCGACCACGGTCGGCGGCATCGACCTCCCGGCAGGCGCCACGGTCGGTCCGTCGATCATCATGAGCCACCAGAAGTCCTCGAACTTCCCCGATCCGGAGGAGTTCCGGCCCGATCGGTTCCTCGGGTCCGACGTACCTGCGCTGAACGTGTGGATCCCCTTCGGTGGCGGCGTACGTCGGTGCATCGGCGCCGGCTTCTCGCTGATGGAGGGCGTGGAGATCCTGCGCGAGATCTTCGGCCGCTACGACGTCGAGACGCTGCGGCCCGACGTGGCCAAGGTCCGCAACATCACCAGCGTGCCGCGGCACGGTGCCCAGATCCGGGTCACGCAGCGCTGAGCGGAGCAGGCTGGATCAGGCGGCGACGCTGAGGATCTCCAGCGTCCCCGCGACGTCCTCGAAGAGCTCGCAGTAGTCGATGTAGTCCGCGCGCTCGACCGTGCAGGTCAGGGTGACGCCGACACCGCGGACCAGCCACGACCACTGCTCGGTGATCAGGTCCGTGGTGCCCAGGCGGTGGCCGAAGCGGTGGTAGCGCGCGTGCTCGCGCCCGAGCTCGTAGTCGTCCTCGTCCTCCAGGTCGAAGTCCTCCAGCTGGCGCGCGAGGAGCCGGAGGGCCGCGTGGCGCCAGGTCGTCAGGTCGTCCGCGACCGGCTGGGTCCGGACCACGATCTCGGGCGGTGGCGATGTCGGGTGGTCCGGCGGACGGGCGTGCACGACGACCCCGGCGGCGTGCTCGTGGCGGCTGGTCCAGCCGCGGGGGAGTCGGAACCTGATCTGTGCGTCGGTGCTCATGGGGGTGAGCGTTGGTCCGGCGTGTGCCGGGTCAAACGAGGTGCCGGCGGGCCTGTGGACAGCCGCGCGGACGGGCCGTCGGAAGCTGCACGTCGTGCCGCGGTGCATCCCGCGGAGCGATGCGGGTACGGACGGGGCGACGTCTACCTGAGGAGGACTCGTGATGTCTGCAAGCGTTCTGGACGACCTCAAGAAGCAGGGTGCGTCCCGGCTCGACGACCTCAAGCAGGAGGGCGCCTCGCGATGGGGTGAGCTCCGGCAGGAGGGCGCATCCCGACTGGGCGACCTCAAGCAGGAGGTCCCGTCGATGCTGGACGACCTGCGGCAGGACGCTGCTGCGGTCCTGGAGGACCTCCGGCAGGACCTCGACGGACTCTCCGCCGAGATCGCTGCCGACCTCAAGCAGCTGGCCGAGGACGCCGGTCCGGCGCTGCGCTCGACCGCCTCCGACGTCGGCGCGCACGGGGTGGCCGTGGGCCGTACCGTCGCGGGCCGTCCGCGGCTGCTGGCCGGCCTGGGTGTCGCCGCACTCGCCGGCGTGGGGGTCGTGGCGTGGCGCAGGTCGTCGCGTCGGCGTACGGCGCCGCCGGCGAAGACCTACCCCGCCGCCGACAGCGCGGCCACCACGCCCCACGGGGACCCGTTCGCACCGGCTGACCGCCACTAGCCTGGGCCGGTGCGAACGCCCGACTTCTCAGACGCCCAGCTCCTCGAGGCCCTGGCGGAGGCCGCCGCCGAGCTGACGAAGCCGGGGGAGCCGTTGACCAACGGCGCGTACGACGCGTGGCAGCGCGGCCGGGACACGGCCGGCTCGCCGGCGCTGCTGATCCGCCGCTTCGGCTCCTGGCGCGAGGCGTGCCAGGCGGCCGGTCTGGAGGTCAACGCCACCCGTTCGACCAGTCGCCGCTGGAGCGAGGCCGACATCGACCGGATCGTCGCGTCGTACCTCAACGCGCCGGGCAGCCCGGGCTCGTACGCCGGCTACACCGAGTGGGCCAAGGAGCAGGAGGACGCGCCGAGCGGCGCGACCCTGCGCCAGCGTGGCGCGTGGGCCGAGATCAAGGCCCGCGCCGAGGCACTCGGCGCGCGCTGATGGGTGTCGGTGGCGAGGGCTAGCGTCGTCGGCATGGCTATCGCACGCGACCCCATCTTCGTCATCGACTGCCCCGACCCCGCCGCCCTCGCCACCTTCTACGGCGCCCTCCTCGACTGGGAGCCGAAGGTCGAGGACGACGGAGGCTGGGCCGAGTTCACCAACGCCACCCGGCCGTTCTGCTTCCAGCGCGTCGAGGACTACCGACCGCCGTCCTGGCCCGGCCAGGAGGTGCCCCAGCAGCTCCACCTCGATGTCGACGTCGACGACCTCGACGCCGCCGAGGAGCAGGTGCTGGCGCTGGGTGCGACCAAGGCCGATCACCAGCCGGGCACCACGTTCCGGGTCTTCCTCGACCCGGCCGGTCACCCGTTCTGCCTCTGCGTCGGCTGACTCAGCGGTCGAACGCCGCGGTGACCTGCTCCTCGCTGAGGCCGTAGTCGGCGAGGTCGTAGCGGTGCGACGGGCGACGTGGTCCGTTGCGCGACTCGTCGTCGAGTCGGCGTACGGCGTCCTGCGCGGGCTGGCTCCAGTCCAGGCCGAAGTGCTCGTAGATCGAGCCCACCGTGCCCACCGGGTCGGCCACGAAGCCGCGGTAGTCGATGTCGAAGAACTGCCTCTCGTCGTACGCCGGGCGCGCGGCCCAGAAGCTCGACCACTGTCGGGACAAGTGCCCGAGCTGGTCGGCGCCGAGGGTGGCGCCGGTGAACGTCGTGGAGTGTCCGTCGGTGGCCTCGGCCGACAGCGAGCAGGCCGATGCGACCGAGGTGACGGGGTCGCGCTGCGTCATCACGACGAGCGCGTCGGGGTAGACCGACATGAGCGCGTCGAGGGCGATCAGGTGGGAGGGGTTCTTGAGGACCCAGCGCTTGTCCTGGTCGTTGAGGCCGATCAGCTGCAGGTTCTCGCGGTGGCGCTGGTAGGCGTCGGTCCAGTCCTGCTCGGCCAGCCAGGCGGAGTAGCGCGGGACGTGCGCGAGTGACTCGAAGCCGATCGACTTGCCGGTCTGGCGCAGCACCCGCCAGCACTCCTCCGGCTCGGTCGCGTCGGAGTAGTGGATGCCCATGAACTCGGGGTTGGTGATGTGGTGCTGCTGGAACGCGGCCTGCATCGCGTTGAAGATCGGGTCCTGCTCCCACGTCTCCCGGGGCGGCCTCGGCTGCGGGAACTCGGTCAGCCACATCTCCAGGCCCTGGTGGCCGGGGTCGGCGCACAGCAGGCGCGAGAGCGCGGTGGTGCCGGTGCGCGGGAGGCCGATGACGAAGATCGGTCGCTCTATTCGCACGTCCGCGTGGGCGGGGAACTCCGCGAACCGTGCCTGGGTCATCAGCCGCCCGACGAGCGCGCTCTTCACCTGGGAGCGCTGGAAGTAGTTGCCGATCCCGGTCAGCCCCGCCTCGGGGGAGCTCAGGTCCTCGACGAGGACCCGGAAGCCCTCCTCGTACGCCGCGTCGCCGAAGTCGGTCAGCCCCGTGGTCCGGATCGCCGCGGCCTGGATGTCCTCGAAGGTCCCGACGTCGGGGCGTTCACGCATGGAACTCGCCGCAGTCGATGTTCAGCATCTGCCCGGTCACGGCGCTGGCCAGGTCCGAGGCGAGGAACAGCGTCGCGCGAGCGACCTCGTCGGCCGTCGCCAGACGCTTGAGGTCGGTCGGCTCGGCCTTCTCGGCGTACACCTGCTCGTGGGTGCGGCCGGACTCGGACGCGATCCAGTCGAAGTAGGCCTTGTTGACGTCCTCGTAGATGTAGGACGGCGCCACGCTGTTGACCCGGATGCCCCGCGGGCCGAGCTCGGTGGCGAGCGACTGCGCGAGGTGCTCGAGGGTGCCCTTGGACAGCTTGTAGCCGGAGTACTCGGGCTGGCTGGAGTAGATGACGCAGGAGTTGATCATGATCACCGAGCCGTTGCTGGCCGCGAGGGCGTTGGCGAAGAGCGCGGAGAGCCGCAGCGGCGCGAAGACGTTGGTCTCCTGGGCGGCGCGCAGACCCTCGAGGTCGAGCGTGGTGAGGGGGTCCATCGGCGGGATGCCGAAGGCGTTGTTGATCAGGCAGTCGACCTTGCCGAACTCCTCCAGCGCCGCCGCCACCAGCTCGGCCCGGGCTGACTCGTCGGTGATGTCGGTCGGTACGACGAGGGCGCGGCGACCGTGCGCCCGCACGGTCTCGGCCATCCTCTCGAGCCGCTTGGGCGTGCGGCTCGCCAGGACGAGGTCGGCGCCCATCTTGGCGGCCTCCTCGCCGAGGGAGCGGCCGAGACCCGGACCGACTCCGGACAGGACGACGACCTTGTCGGTCAGGAGATCCACCATGGACGCAATAGTAGAACGTGTTTCAGTTTTGGTCGAGCGCCTGCAGGACCTCGTGGATGACAGAGCGGGCGAGCTGGACAACGCCCATGGGTGGGCTGGCTGTCATCGGGTGACAGCGAGCCCACCCATTGATGGCAGGTGAAGCGGAATAGTCACCGGCCTCAACTGTTGGGACCGGTATGACCTCTCCTCGGATCACCCTCAACGACGGCACCTCCATCCCGCAGTTCGGCCTCGGCGTGTGGCAGGTGCCCCAGGACGAGACCGCGCGCGTGGTCGGTGAGGCCCTCGAGCTGGGCTACCGCCACCTCGACACCGCGCAGATGTACGGCAACGAGGCCGGCGTCGGCTCCGCGATCGCGAGCTCCGGGCTCGCCCGCGACGAGCTCTACGTGACCACCAAGCTCAACAACAACCGTCACGACCCGGCCCAGGCCAAGGAGTCGCTCGCCCGATCGCTGGAGCTGCTCGGGCTCGACCGCGTCGACCTGTTCCTCATCCACTGGCCGCTGCCCACGCAGTACGACGGCGACTTCGTCTCCACCTGGAAGGCGCTCGCCGAGCTCCGCGAGGAGGGCCTGACCACCTCGATCGGCGTCTCCAACTTCCAGCCCGACCACCTCGACCGGATCGTCGCCGAGACCGGCGTCGTCCCGGCGGTCAACCAGGTCGAGGTCCACCCCTACTTCGCCAACGAGGCAGTCCGCGCCGTCACGACCGGCCACGGTGTCGCCGTACAGGCGTGGTCGCCTCTGGGCCAGGGTGGCGGCGAGCTGGACGACCCGGCCGTCACCGCCATCGCCGAGCGCTTCGACAAGACGCCCGCCCAGGTGCTGCTGCGCTGGGCGATCGACCGCGGCGACATCGTCTTCCCCAAGTCGATGAGCCGCGCGCGCCTGGCCGAGAACGCCGACATCTTCGACTTCGCCCTCACCGCCGACGACGTCGCCGCCCTGGCCGCCCTCGACAAGGGCGAGGCCGGCCGGCAGGGCCCGAACCCCGACACCTTCGACTGGATCCCCGCCTGACGCATCACGGTTGGGGTGCCGGCTAACCCCAGAGGGTCGACGTGCTGGGCGTCGTCAGCTGATCATCCGCCGGGCGATCCCGACCTGGCGGGCCTCGATGCGTTGGCGACGGAAAGACGGACCGATCGCCTGACGTCGGAGCTCCGGCACGCGTGAGGAAAGGTCCTCGAAGGGCACCACGGCCACGATCGGTCCGTCCTCCGGCCCGAGGTCGCGCGACAGGCGCTGCCAGCGCAGCATCATCACACCCTGGGGGTGACCGGTGAGCTCGAGCCAGTTGACGAGACCGGGGTCGCGCTCGCTGATGACGTAGCGGATCAGGCCGTCGTCGTCGACGTGCGACTGGGCGCGGGTCAGTGAGGTCTGGTGGTGCTCGTAGTCGGTCGAGACGTACCAGCGCGACCCGATCTGGATCGCTTGGTAGGGCGCGTCGTCGCACGCCGGCACGGTCACGACCAGCGCCTCGTCGTCGTTCAGCGCGTAGTGCCCGATCGAGCTGAACTGCGACGACAGGCCGCCGGGCGTCGACTTCGGGGAGGTCAGCGTGTTGACCGGCTCCTTGTAGGTGAACCACTCGGGGAACGCGAACCACGTGCGGATCCGGCCGGTCAGCATCTTCGCCGCGACGCCGTAGCGCTTGGCGATGCGCTCGGGATCGGCGGGACCGCGGGGCACACCGGCGGTGTCGAGCCGTTGGATCCGCAGCTGGCCGCGGTCCTCCGACCCCCAGTCGGAGTACACCTCGCGCACGATCAGGGTGCTGCCCTTGGTCAGCCCGAGCTCGGGCCCGAACCGCCACTCGAACGACCCGTCCGGAGCGATGTCGAGATCGCGGTCGTCGAAGGCGGCCAGCGTGTTCGGCGCGCCGTCGGCGGAGTAGGTGCCGGCCATGATCTGGAAGGAGAGGTCGCAGGTCGTGCCGCGCACGCCGGAGACGACGTACGACGCCCCGGCGTCGAGGTAGGCGTTGAAGTAGATGGCGTCCGGGTTGTCCAGGCCCTGTCGGGCGTACTGGTGCGTGGGGTTGATCAGGACCGGGTGCTGGAGGTCGTAGTCGAACGCCATCTGGATCGACGAGCGGATGCTGCCGGCGAGGTAGTCGTAGCCCTCGGCGAGGTCCTGCGGCGAGCAGGGGAACGGCGGGTTCGCGATGAGCTCCTCGGCCTCCGCGATCGCGGCCTGGAGTGGCCCGGTGACGGCGTCGCTCATGAGCACCTCTCGATGATGTTCTCGCCGTACCAGCTGAGGTTCTGGATCTTCTTCGCCAAGGGCTCGGTGTCCGGTCCCTTGATGTACGGGACGCGGAAGCCGACGATGCAGTCGGTGACGCCGCGGTCCTCGAGCCGCTTCACGCCGTCGACCGTGTACGCGTCGTAGGAGATCACGTGGATCTCGAAGTCGTCCCGGGTGTCGCCCTCCTCCTTGCGGATCTCCTCCAGGCGGGTGAGCAGCCGGTCGAGCTCCTCGCCGTCACCGCCGGCATGCATCCACCCGTCGCCCTTGCGCACGGCGCGCCGCAGGGCGGCGTCGGAGTGACCACCGACGAGCAGCGGCACCTTCTCGGTCGGGGCAGGGCACTGCTGCAGCGGCTCGAACTCGAAGAACTCGCCCTCGTAGCCGAAGAAGGTCGGCTCCTCGCCGGGCTGCATCAGTCCGCGCAGGATGTCCATGCACTCGTCCATCCGCTTGCCGCGCCTCTCCCACGGCACCCCCATCGCCGTGAAGTCCTCGGGCCAGGGGGAGAGGCCGACGCCCAGACCGAGCCGGTTGCCGGAGAGGAACGCCAACGAGGACGCCTGCTTCGCCACCAGCACCGGCGGCCGCACGGGCAGCTTGAGCACGAACGGCGTCATCCGCAGCGTCGTGGTCTGGGCGAAGAGGTGCGCGCACAGGATGAACGTCTCGATGAACTCCTTGCCGAGCAGGAACTCCCGGTCGCCGGTGTCGGTGTAGGGGTACTTCGAGTCCGACTCCTTCGGGTAGATCAGCGAGTCGGCGATCGTCATCGACGTGTAGCCGGCGGCCTCCGCCGCCTGGGCCAGCCGGGCGTAGTGGCTCGCGTGGGTCATGCCCTCGGCGTAGGTGAAGCGCATCTCTGCCTCTCGGTTCCTGAGTGCCGGCGAGGAACGAGCCGGTGTATCGAAGGGTAGAACAGGTTCTACTTCTGTGCCAGGCTGTCGTCATGCCGGAACCGAAGCCGCGTCCCGACCAGCTGGATGCGCCGTACGTCGCCCGCCTCATCAAGTACGCCGCCAAGGCCAATGTCGCGCTCTTCCGCGCCACCAACGGCCGGATCGGCGGCACCTGGCGGATCGGCGCGGGCTGGCGGAAGCCGGTGCCCGTCCTCCTGCTCGACCACGTGGGCAGGAAGAGCGGCAAGGCGTTCACCACGCCGCTGCTCTACCTGCCCGACGGCGACGACGTGGTCGTCGTCGCCAGCCAGGGCGGCCTGCCGAAGAACCCGCAGTGGTTCCACAACCTGGTCGCGAAGCCGGACACCACGATCCACCTGCGCGGCGAGCGCGCCCGCCCGGTGCGCGCCCGCGTCGCCACCCCCGACGAGCGCGCCGAGCTCTGGCCCCGGCTCGTCGAGGTGTACGCCGACTTCGCGACGTACGCCGCCTGGACCGACCGGGAGATCCCGGTCGTCGTCCTCGAGCCTCGGGTCGCGACCGGCTCGCCCACCGGAACCGATCCGACCGACGGAGGAAGCTGATGGACCTGCAGGAGCTGAGCGACCGCGCCGAGATCGCGGACGCGATCACCCGCTACACGCACGCGGTGGACCAGATGGACTGGGACGCCCTCGACGCCGTCTTCACCGAGGACGCGCAGATCGACTACACCGAGTCGGGCGGCACGACCGGCGACCGCGCGGAGATCAAGACCTGGTTGGCGGCCAACCTCCCGCTGTTCTCCCAGCGCTACCTGCACACCGTCGGGCAGATCTCCTACGCGTTCAGCGAGGACCGCGCCACGGCCGAGGTGGCGGCGTACTTCCACAACCCCATGATGATCTCCAACGGGGCGGATGGTCCGAGCATGGTTGAGGTAGGCGGTATCTATCACCACACTTTCATCAGGACTCCGGATGGTTGGCGCAGTCGCCGTCTCCACGAGCAGGTGACCTGGACCCGGGGCTTCTGACCGGGACGGCATCGGCCCTCAGGCACAATGGGCGCCGTGAACCAGCCGCGGTACGACGACGACAACCCTGTCAAGGCTGGGCTGGTGGCGCTCATCGGCGTCTCGCTCGCCGTCGGCCTGGTCCTGGCGATCATCGCCCTGATCGCCACCCACTTCCTGGGCCTCTCCGGTGGTGGCGGCTCGAGCTCGGGCAGTGGCGGCGGAGCCACGATGTACATCCCGCCGCTCCAGAAGACGACCGAGGCGCAGGGTCCGCTGGTCACGCTCAACACCGCCCAGCCCCCAAGGTCCCGGACGAGCGCGCCGGCCGGCGAGTCCGAGCCGACCGAGTCTGCCCCGCCCACGAAGAAGCCGGGCAAGGGCGAGATCTCGCTGCAGGCGCTGGAGACCACGGTCCCCAACTTCGGGAAGATCGACCTCACCGGCACCTATCCGGGCGGTGAGGGTCAGATCCTCCAGGTGCAGCGCCAGCAGGACGGCGCGTGGGTCGACTTCGCGGCGACCGTCCCGGTCGTGAACAGCACGCTGACGACCTACATCCAGACCGGCGTCTCGGGCAAGAACACCTTCCGTGTGCTCGACAAGTCGCGTGGGGTCTTCTCCAACCCGGTCACCGTCACCGTCCAGTAGGTCTGCGGACGGTCGCCGTGCGACCTCCTCGACCCTCGGAATTTTTCTTTCGGTACGTCGGGAACAACCCCGGTGGACCGGCCGTTGTCCCCTGTGTGAAACTTGAGTCAATCAGGCTCAAGTAACTTGCAGGAGGAAATCACATGGCACGAGCTGTCGGCATCGACCTCGGGACGACGAACAGCGTCGTCGCGGTCCTCGAGGGTGGCGAGCCCACCGTCATCGCGAACGCCGAGGGCGCTCGCACCACTCCGTCGGTCGTCGCGTTCGCAAAGAGCGGCGAGGTCCTGGTCGGCGAGGTCGCCAAGCGCCAGGCGGTCACCAACGTCGACCGCACCATCCGCTCCGTCAAGCGCCACATGGGCGAGAACTGGTCCGTCGAGATCGACGACAAGTCCTTCAACCCCCAGCAGATCAGCGCGTTCATCCTTCAGAAGCTGAAGCGCGATGCCGAGGCCTACCTCGGCGAGCCCGTGACCGATGCCGTCATCACCGTTCCGGCGTACTTCAACGACGCCCAGCGCCAGGCGACCAAGGAGGCCGGTGAGATCGCGGGCCTGAACGTCGCGCGCATCGTCAACGAGCCGACCGCGGCCGCGCTGGCCTACGGCCTGGACAAGGGCGATGACCAGACCATCCTCGTCTTCGACCTCGGCGGCGGCACCTTCGACGTCTCCCTGCTCGAGATCGGTGAGGGCGTGGTCGAGGTCAAGGCGACGTCCGGCGACAACCACCTCGGTGGCGACGACTGGGACAACCGGATCGTCGAGTGGATGGTCGACAAGTTCAAGGCCGCCAACAACGTGGACCTGGGCGCGGACAAGATCGCCAAGCAGCGTCTGCAGGAGGCCGCGGAGAAGGCGAAGATCGAGCTGTCCTCCTCGAGCGACACCACGATCCACCTGCCCTACATCACCCACGGCGAGTCCGGCCCCCTGCACTTCGAGGAGAGGCTGACCCGCGCGGAGTTCCAGAAGATCACCGCCGACCTGCTCGAGCGCACGAAGGCGCCGTTCCAGAACGTGCTCAAGGACGCCGGCGTCGCGGTCTCCGCGATCGACCACGTCGTCCTCGTCGGCGGCTCGACCCGCATGCCCGCGGTCACCGACGTCGTCAAGGAGCTGCTCGGCGGCAAGGAGCCCAACAAGGGCGTCAACCCCGACGAGGTCGTCGCGCTCGGCGCGGCTCTCCAGGCCGGTGTCCTCAAGGGCGAGGTCAAGGACGTGCTGCTCCTCGACGTCACCCCGCTCTCCCTCGGCATCGAGACCAAGGGCGGCGTGATGACCACGCTGATCGAGCGCAACACCACGATTCCGACCAAGCGGTCCGAGATCTTCACGACCGCGGACGACAACCAGCCGTCGGTCGAGATCAAGGTCGCCCAGGGCGAGCGCCAGATGTGGGCCCAGAACCAGTCGCTCGGCAACTTCGAGCTGACCGGTCTCCCGCCGGCGCCGCGTGGCATCCCGAAGATCGAGGTCACCTTCGACATCGACGCCAACGGCATCGTGCACGTCTCGGCCAAGGACCAGGCGTCCGGTCGCGAGCAGTCGATGACCATCTCGGGCGGCTCCGCGCTGTCCAAGGAGGACATCGACCGGATGGTCAAGGACGCGGAGCGGTACGCCGAGGAGGACGCCAAGCGTCGCGAGTCGGTCGAGATCCGCAACCAGGCCGACCAGCTCGTCTACTCGACCGAGAAGTTCCTGGCCGACAACGGCGAGAAGATCCCGGACGAGGTCAAGACCGAGGTCCAGGCCGACGTCGACGCGCTCAAGGCCGCGCTCGAGAACGCCGAGGCCGGCGCCGACGAGCTCAACCCGGTCATCGCCAAGCTCGGCGAGTCCAGCCAGAAGATGGGCGCCGCGATGTACGCCGCCGCCGAGGCCGAGCAGGCCGCGGCCGGTGGGTCCACCGGTGCCACCGGTGAGGCGGACGACGACGTGGTCGAGGCCGAGATCATCGACGAGGACGAGGGCGGCGAGTCCAAGTGACCTCGTCCCCCGACGACGAGACGGGAGCCTCCACGCCCGAGGGCGTGGAGGTCCCCGACGACATCAGCGGGATCGACAACCTCCTCGAGGAGGGCGGTCCGCTGGAGCCCCAGGACGTGGCCGAGGTCGAGGCGACCGAGCCGGTCGAGACCGACCCGCTGGCCGCGGCCGAGCAGGCGCTCGCCGAGCGCACGCTCGACCTGCAGCGGCTCCAGGCCGAGTACCTCAACTACAAGCGACGCGTCGACCGTGATCGCGACCTGATCGCCCAGAACGCGTCGTACAGGGCCCTCGCGCCGATCGTCGACGTGCTGGACACGATCGACCGGGCGCGCGAGCACGGCGAGCTCGGCGAGGACCTCAAGCAGGTCGCCGACCAGCTCGAGCGGGTCGTCGCGGCGCAGGGTCTGGCCAGGTTCGGCGAGGTCGGGGAGGGGTTCGACCCCACGCTGCACGAGGCGCTCAGTCATCTGGGGACCGACGCCGAGGTCGCGGTGACCACGGTCAAGGTGGTCGCCAAGGCCGGCTACAAGATCGGTGACCGGGTCGTGCGCGCTGCGCAGGTCCTGGTCGTCGACCCCGAGTGACGGTTTCGACACGCCTCGCCTAGCGGCTCGGCTGCTCAACCAACGAAGGAGATGGGAGGTGCGCGATGAGTGACCCGATGGACGGCATCAAGCCCGACTGGGCGAACAAGGACTTCTACAAGGAGCTGGGCGTCACCAAGACGGCGTCCGGCGACGAGATCAAGAAGGCATACCGCAAGCTCGCGCGCGCCAACCACCCCGACTCCAACCCCGGGGACGCGGCCAAGCACGAGCGGTTCAAGGCTGTGGCCGAGGCGTACGACGTCGTCGGCGACCCCGAGAAGCGCAAGAAGTACGACCAGGCCAAGGAGCTCTTCTCCCGGGGCGGCTATCCCGCAGGGGGCGGTGGCTTCGGGGGCGGCGGCTTCAACAGTCAGGGCGTGAACCTCGAGGACCTCCTCCGCGAGCGCAACGGCGGCGGGGGAGGCTTCGGGGACCTCTTCGGCGACCTGTTCGGCGGTGGCGGCGGGGGCCGTCGTACGCCGAGGGCCACCCGCGGGGCCGACCAGGAGGCGACCACCACCGTCGGCTTCACCGACGCGCTCGAGGGCGTGACCGTCTCCCTGCGGCTCGCCTCCGACAGCGTCTGCGAGACCTGTCGCGGCACCGGCGGCAAGCCGGGCACCCAGCCCCACGCCTGCAACACCTGCGAGGGCACCGGCTTCGTGCTGGTCTCCACCGGTGGCGGCTTCGCGATGAACGAGACCTGCCCGAGCTGCCAGGGTCGCCAGCTGATCTACGACCTTCCGTGCCCGACCTGCTTCGGCTCCGGCCGTGGCAGCTCCGCGCGGACCATCCAGGCCAAGCTGCCGGCCGGCGTCAAGGACGGCCAGCGGATCCGTCTGCGCGGCAAGGGCGCTCCGGGCGAGAACGGCGGCCCGGCCGGCGACCTCTACGTCACCGTGAAGGTCAGCAACCACCGGGTGTTCGGTCGCAAGGGCGAGCACCTCACCATCGACGTGCCCGTCTCCTTCCCCGAGCTGGCGCTCGGGGCGGAGGTCAAGATCCCCACGCTGGGCGCCTCGCCGGTCACCCTGCGGATCCCCGCCGGCACCCCCGACGGACGCACCTTCCGGGTGCGGGGCAAGGGGGCTCCCCGGCCTGACGGCACCAAGGGCGACCTGCTCGCCACGGTCGCCGTACAGGTCCCGAGCCACCTCGACGCCGAGGCCAGGCAGGCCCTCGAGGCGTACGCCGCCGCGACGGCCGGCAAGCCGCTGCGGGCGAACCTCTTCGAGGAGCAGGTCTGATGGCCCCGCACGACCCCGCCGCCGCGGTGTTCGTGATCAGCGTGGCCGCCGAGCTCAGCGGCCTGCACCCGCAGACGCTGCGCACCTATGAGCGGATGGGGCTGATCACGCCGGGCCGCACCGGTGGTGGCGGTCGTCGCTACTCCGCCGACGACATCGAGCGGCTGCGCACGATCGCCCAGCTGACCTCGTCCGGCATCGGCATCGAGGGCGTACGCCGCATCCTCGAGCTGGAGAACACGGTCCAGGCCCTGCGGGCCCGCAACGAGGAGCTCCTGGCCGAGCTCCGCGCCGCGCACGATGCGCTGCGCCAGAGCGCCGCGACCGGCGTACCGGTGCCGCCCCCGAGCCGGCTGCCCGCCCTCCTGCCGAGCCCGACCGCGCAGTCGGTCGTGGTCTGGCGTCGTCCCCGCTGACGTGTTCTCGCAGGTCGCCCGGGGGCGTGTCGTGCGTCCAGCCCTCAGTGATCGGTGTACCCGAGACACCGTGAGGCACTAACGTTCGCCCAGGTAAGGCTGACGAAGGGTTCCCACCGTGCTGCACTGGCTCCAGGAATGGGCGAACGATGTTGATTGGTTCGCCTTCGTCTCCATCCCCTTCTTCACCGGCATCATCGGCTGGCTGATCAACTGGTCGGGCCTGTGGATGCTCTTCAGCCCGGTGAAGTTCTGGGGCTTCAAGGTCCCTGGCCTCAAGGAGGTCGCCGGCGTCCTGCCGCGCAAGCTCCAGGAGATCCCCGGCTGGATGGACGGCGGCTTCGGCTGGCAGGGCATCGTTCCCGCCCGCGCCGCCAAGATGGGCTCGATCGCGGTCGACAAGGTCATCGCCAAGCTCGGCACCCCGGCGGAGTTCTACGCCCAGCTCGAGCCCGACCAGATCGCCGAGCACATCGTCTCGGTCTTCCGCCCCGACCTGCCCGCCCTCGTCGACGAGGTGATGCGGCGCGAGCACCCCAAGCTGTGGCGCGACCTCCCGGCCGGCGTACGACAGGCCGTCGTGGACCGCGTCGACGCCCAGCTGCCCGGCGTCGTCAAGACGATCACCGACGAGATCGGTGTCCACATCAACCAGCTGCTCGACCCGAAGATCATGGTCATCGACCACTTCCGGAAGAACCCGGCCCTCGTGGTCAAGGTGTTCAAGGACGTCGGCAAGCGCGAGCTGAACCTGATGGTCGCCTTCGGCTTCATCTTCGGCTTCCTGCTCGGCATCCCGGTCGCGATCATCGACCAGACCTGGCACCTGGCGTGGCTGCTGCCGGTGATGGGCGTCGTGGTCGGTTGGATCACCAACCTGCTCGGCATGTGGCTGATCTTCGACCCGCCGGAGCCCAAGCGGATCCTCGGCATCAAGGTGCAGGGCCTGTTCCTGCGGCGCCAGGCGCAGTGCGCCGAGGTCTACGCCTCGATCATCGCCGACGACGTCATCACGCTGGAGCGCATCGGCGACTTCCTGATGGACGGCCCGCGCGGCGACCGGACCAAGCAGATGATCGCGACCGCGATGCGGCCGGCGATCGACAAGGCGGCGGGCCCGCTGCGGCTGCCGGTCAACATCGCCATGGGCTCGGCCCGCTACGACCGGATCAAGGACTCCTTCGCCCTCGAGGCGGTGGGTCGCACGATCACGCCGTTCCGCGACCCGGCCTTCAGCGCCATTCAGTCCACCAAGATCCGCGAGCTGATCGCGCGCCGTACCAAGGAGCTCCCGCCCAAGGACTTCGTGGAGATGATGCGCTCGGCGATCAAGGAGGACGAGTGGATGCTCTACGCCCACGGCGCGATCATGGGCCTGGCCGGCGGCTTCCTGCACCTCGCGATCTTCACCTGGGGTCTGATCCCGGGCTTCCCCCCTTCCTGAGCGCCCTTCCCCCGAACGCGGAGTGACCACAGACATGGCCAAGAAGAAGACCGACGACCGTTACGACAAGGACGGTCTGCCGGCGATGCCCGCCCTCCCGGCGCTGCCCGGGCCGACGGTCGCCGAGAACCTGCCCGGCCTGGTCCGCGTCGCCGGCTCCGCCGCGCTGCACACGGCCGGCTGGGGCGTGCGTACGTCGGCCCGCAACTGGATGCGCGTCGGCAAGGCCGTGACCTCGCGCGAGGACGCCACCGCGCTGGTCCGCGACGTCAGCCAGTACGTCGGCACGCTCGGCGAGATCGCGCGCCAGGTCGCCGACGGCACGCCGCTCTCGACCGCGCTGATGAACGCGGGCGCGGCGCTCGGCGCCACCCTGAACGGCACGAGTGGCGGTGCTCCCACCGTCGGCGGCCACGTCATCGAGGAGCGTCAGACCTCGCTGCGCGAGCGCGGCCAGGACCTGCTCGCCAAGTCCCGCGACGTGTGGGCCTCCAACGACCGCCACCCCGCGTTCGACCGGATCCTCGACGAGATGGCCCCGGACGAGGCGCGCATCCTGGTGATGCTGCTGCAGCTCGGCCCGCAGCCCTCGGTCGACGTACGCACCGGCGGACCGATCGGCATGGTCTCCTCGCAGCTGATCGCGCCCGGCCT
The DNA here is from genome assembly GCF_054782655.1 of Nocardioides montaniterrae. NCBI lineage: Bacteria > Bacillati > Actinomycetota > Actinomycetes > Propionibacteriales > Nocardioidaceae > Nocardioides > Nocardioides montaniterrae. Next base: position 145,030 of record NZ_BAAGSB010000002.1, read on the forward strand.
GAACATGGTCGGCCCCCGCGCCGGCCTGCGCTACCTCGACCAGGTGCCGGCGTACCTCAACAACCTGTTCCGCCTCGGCCTCGTCTGGTTCTCCCGCGAGGCCGTCAAGGAGCACCAGGAGTACCAGGTGCTCGAGGCGCAGCCCGACGTCCTGGCCGCGCTGCACTCGGTGAAGTTCGCCAAGGTCGTACGCCGCTCGCTGCACCTCACGCCGTTCGGTGAGGAGTTCACCAAGCTCGCGCTCGTCGACGAGCACATCGCGTCGAGCGACGACCTTCCCTCGCACGACGTACCTCCGGAGCTCGACACGGAGTAGCGCTTGAACGCGCCTGCCCTGGGGTAGGTGGCCTGCGATGTCTCGGAGAATGCTGGCCACCGTCGCCCTGTCCCTCGCCGCCCTCGCGCTGCTCGCCGCCGGCTGGTGGCTGCCGGAGGTGCTGCTGTACCTGGTGGGGGTGGCGGTCGCGGCAGTGCTCGTCGGCATCGTGCTGCTGCGGCGACACCGCAAGGTCCTGTCCGCCGTCGCCGTCATCGCCGTCCTCGCTGGGGGTCTCGGGCTGCCGCTCGTGGCCGGGCGCGGCGACGCCGGCGGGCCGGCCTGGCACACCTCGCTGTCCGGCCAGACCGTGGTGCGGGCCGGTGGCGTCTTCATCGCCGCGGACGACGGCCGGGTCCACCTGGTGACGCTGACCGGTGGCCGTGAGCTGTGGAGCGTCCCGGGCTGGAGCCCCGTCGTCGGGTCCGACGGCGACCTCGTGACGTTCGGGAGCAGCGACCGCCGGGTGGCGCGCTACGACACCCATGGGCGGCAGCTGTGGAGCCTCCCCGCGACCTCGCTCATCCACGGCCACCTCCGCAGCGTCGCGATGGCGTCCGGGACCACGGTCCTCTCCTCGTGCGCCTCGGACGACACCGGGACGACGAGCACCTGCTTCCTGGCGGGCGTCGGCGTGGGTGGTCGGATCCTGTGGCAGCGGGTGTTCCGCGACGCGGCCGTGCCGGTTCCCCACGACCTGCTGCCGACGGTCAGTGGACAGGCGCCGTCATCGGTCGCCGTACGGGTCAGGAGGGGCCGTACGTCGATGCTGCTGGTGGTCGACCCGACGAGCGGTCGCCCGCTGGTGGCGGAGCGGATGCCGCCGGCGTACGTCACCGGGTTGTTGATGATGGTGGGGACGCGCGTCGTGGCGGCCCGGCCGGGCTGCGGGCTGGAGGACTTCGACGAGGGGACGCTGATCGGGCGCACCCGGAACCCGGCGGAGTGCCACGGACCGATGCTGCCGACGGGGGTCGTCTCCGTGCCGGGGGACCGGTTCTACGTCCGCACCGTGCTGGGTGGTCCGGTCGCCACCTTCGACATCGACCTCGGCGAGGGGCGGGTCCTGGACCCCGACGAGTACGCCGGCACCGACAGCCCCACGGCCTTCGGGCCGTCGGTGGTGCTGGCCGAGCCCGTCTCGGGCGGCAGCAGGGAGCTGGTCGCGACCGATGCGGCGAGCGGGAAGGTCGTCTGGCATCGCGCTCTGGACGCCGACACGAAGTCTGCGGACGACGCGCGGTGGATGACCGGGGTGTGGAACGGGGACACGGTCGTGGTGCGCGAGCTGTCCCACGTGCGCAACCCCTACCTGCGCCCCCACCTCCAGCTCGGCGACGGCCGCTTCGGCCTCTTCGCGGACCGGAGCCGACGCTTCGGGGTGCTCGACACGGACACCGGTCGGGAGCTGGCGGCGGTGCTGGACGGGTCGGCCAGGGGTGCCGACGTCCGGGTGGTGGCGGGCGACGGCTACGCCGTCGTGAGCACGCCGGAAGGCACCTACCGCGTGGGCTGAGCGTGCGGCAGAATGGCCAGAGTTGAGTGGAATGGACTCAACTTTCGGCATGTTGTGACTGATGACGTCGGTTCCCGGCCAACCCGGCCGATCCGGACCGACCCAGATGATCGATCCGACGCACACCACAGGAGTCTGCATTGAGCCAGTTCGGGGCCGACAAGTTCACCACGCGAGCACGTGAGGCGATCGAGGCCGCACAGCTCTCCGCGACGTCGGCGGGCCACAGCACCCTCGAGCCGATCCACCTCCTCACCGCCCTGCTGACGCAGGCCGAGGGCCCGGTGGCCAACGTCGTCACCAAGGCCGGCGTCGACGTCGCCGCGCTGGTGCGCGCGGCCACCGCCGAGCGCGACCGCCTGCCGAGCGCCAGCGGTGCCACCGTCAAGCAGCCCGTCGCCTCGCCGGCAACCACGCGGGTCCTGGCGAGCGCGCTCGACCTCGCCTCCTCGATGCAGGACGAGTACGTCGCCTCCGAGCACCTGCTGCTGGCGCTCGCGACCGTCGAGTCGTCGGCCAAGACCGTGCTGGAGGCGGCCGGCCTGAGCGCGGACGGTCTCCGGGAGGTCGTCACCGCGATGCGCGGCGGCCGCCGCGTCACCAGCGAGAACGCCGAGGACACCTACGAGGCGCTGGAGAAGTACTCCGTCGACCTGACCAAGGCCGCCGAGGAGGGCCGCCTCGACCCCGTCATCGGCCGCGACGCCGAGATCCGGCGCGTGGTGCAGGTGCTGTCGCGGCGTACCAAGAACAACCCGGTGCTCATCGGCGAGCCCGGCGTCGGCAAGACCGCCGTCGTCGAGGGGCTCGCCCAGCGCGTCGTCGCGGGCGACGTACCCGACTCCCTCAAGGGGCGGCGGGTCCTCTCGCTCGACCTGATGGGCATGGTCGCGGGCGCGAAGTACCGCGGCGAGTTCGAGGAGCGGCTCAAGGCCGTCCTGGAGGAGATCAAGCAAGCCGAGGGCCAGGTCATCACCTTCATCGACGAGCTGCACACGGTCGTCGGCGCGGGCGCGGGCGGCGACAGCCAGATGGACGCCGGCAACATGCTCAAGCCGATGCTGGCGCGCGGCGAGCTGCACATGATCGGCGCGACCACGCTCGACGAGTACCGCGAGTCCATCGAGAAGGACCCCGCGCTGGAGCGGCGCTTCCAGCAGGTGTACGTCGGTGAGCCGAGCGTCGAGGACACCATCCAGATCCTGCGCGGCATCCAGGAGAAGTACGAGGCGCACCACGGCGTGCGGATCACCGACGCTGCGCTCGTCGCCGCGGCGACGCTCTCCGACCGGTACATCACCGGCCGGCAGCTGCCCGACAAGGCGATCGACCTGATCGACGAGGCGGCCTCGCGGCTGCGGATGGAGATCGAGAGCTCGCCGGAGGAGATCGACCAGCTCCGACGGGCCGTCGACCGGCTGCGGATGGAGGAGTTCGCGCTCGCCAAGGAGTCCGACGAGGCCTCCGTGGAGCGGCTGGCGAACCTGCGCCGCGACCTGGCCGACCAGGAGGAGTCGCTGCGCGGCCTGGAGGCCCGCTGGGAGCGGGAGAAGGCCTCGCTCGAGGGCGAGGGCGAGCTGCGTCGTCAGCTCGACCAGCTCCGCATCGAGGCCGAGAAGCTGCAGCGCGAGGGCGACTTCGAGAAGGCCAGCGAGCTCTTGTACGGACTCATCCCGGAGAAGGAGAAGCAGATCGATGCCGCGGCCGCGGCTGAGACCGACGACTCCGAGAAGCTGGTCGGCGAGGAGGTCGGGGCGATCCAGGTCGCCGAGGTCGTGGAGGCCTGGACCGGCATCCCGACGGGCCGGATGCTGCAGGGCGAGACCGCCAAGCTGCTGCAGATGGAGGACGAGATCGGGCAGCGGCTGATCGGCCAGCGCACCGCCGTACAGGCCGTGTCCGACGCCGTACGCCGCTCGCGGGCCGGCATCGCCGACCCCGACCGCCCGACCGGCTCGTTCCTGTTCCTCGGCCCGACCGGCGTCGGCAAGACCGAGCTCGCGAAGTCGCTCGCGGAGTTCCTCTTCGACGACGAGCGGGCGATCATCCGCATCGACATGAGCGAGTACGCCGAGAAGCACTCGGTCTCGCGCCTGGTCGGTGCGCCTCCCGGCTACGTGGGGTACGACGAGGGCGGCCAGCTGACCGAGGCCGTGCGCCGTCGTCCCTACTCGGTCGTGCTGCTGGACGAGGTCGAGAAGGCCCACCCCGAGGTCTTCGACATCCTGCTCCAGGTGCTCGACGACGGGCGGCTGACCGATGGACAGGGCCGGACCGTGGACTTCCGCAACACAATCCTGATCCTGACCTCGAACCTCGGCTCGCAGTTCCTCGTCGACCCGACGCTGGACCCGGAGAAGGCGAAGGAGTCGGTGCTGAGCATCGTCCGGCAGAGCTTCAAGCCGGAGTTCCTCAACCGGCTCGACGAGATCGTCACCTTCGACGCGCTGAGCCGCGACGAGCTGACCCACATCGTCGACCTGCTCCTCGGCTCGCTGCAGAAGCGGCTCGCCGCGCGGCGGATCTCGATCGAGGTCACCGACGCCGCCCGGCAGTGGCTGGCCGAGGTCGGCTATGACCCGGCGTACGGCGCCCGCCCGCTCCGCCGCCTGGTCCAGACCGCCATCGGCGACCCCCTCGCCCGGCTGCTGATCAGCGGTGAGGTGACCGACGGGGGTTCAGTGACCGTGGACCGTGGCGACGACGGGCTGGTCCTGCGCCGGTGATGTAACTACGTGTTCGGTGCACTTCCCGGGTGAAGGACCACCCGGGAAGTGCACACAGCACCCGGGTAGTGCGGCTGGACGGATTGCCGCGGTGCGCGATCCGCAGGCTCAGCGCGCGATCCCGCGCGCGGCGTACTCCGACCGAACTCGCTCCGCTCGCTCGAGCAGATGCGGCTGCGTCCGGCTGCCGAACCGCTCGTCGGCCTCGCGCTGTGCCGCTTGCAGTCGTCGGATCGCGCGGGATCGCTGGGCGCCCCAGTAGTCCTCCCAGATCACGGTCGACAGCACGGTTCCCTGGGCGACGATCAGCCGCTCGCGCCGTTTCGCCTGCCAGAGCGCGTCCTCGACGTCCGCCTTGACGCCGCCCCGGTCGACGGAGCGCAGCTTGAGTCGGCTGTCCACCTCGATCACGTGGTTGCCGACCATGATGTCGCCGAAGAAGACGCCTTCCTCGGTGAGGAACGGGAACTGGCACACGGGGTGGCCGAGGCCGGCCTCATGCACCAGCTCACGCCCGAGACTCTCGTTGGCATTGGCGGCTCCGCCGTCGGAGAGGTCGACCGCGGTGTATGCCGACCGGACTCCCGGCCAGTGCGCCATGGGCTGGTAGGCCGCGACCAGTGCGCTGTGCGTGATGCCGAGCCGCAGCGCCGAGTCGCATGCGACGACACCGGCACGTACGCCGTACTCGCGGGCGATGTCGACTGCGGTGCGGGCGGGTTCGAGCACGGGGAGGTCGTTGCGGATGATCCGCTGGTGCTCCTCGAAGCGAGCGAGGTGGTGGGCGACGCCGTGCTCGGTCCATGCGTTGGTCCAGCCCGGACGAGTGATGTGGGTGATCGGGTCGTCCGGGGGCCGGAGGACCTGCATGCCGAGCTCGTCGGCCGCGGAGGTGTGGCTGAGGACCCATCCGCGTCGCATCGACCGCACCGCCGCTCGGGCGACCAGCCGGCGCCGCCCGGCGTACGGGTCCAGGCTCTCCCAGTGCTCGGCAGTCGTGTAGACCCCACGTCTGACGGCGATCCAGGTCTGTTGGCGGATCAGCCGCCGGATCTCGCTCGGGCTCATTCCGAGGTCCAGGGCTTCGGCGTGGGTGAGGAGGCCGTGGCCGGCGTTCATTGCGGCGATGATCCGAGGGTCCATGCCGACAGGATCGGTCCGAGGCGCCGTACGCCGGAGCGCGTGCGCAGCGCCCTGTGGAGTTCGGCGGTCGTCCACAGGCTGCGGCCGCGCAAGTGGTCCGTCGTGGGGCGGGTGAGGTTGTCGAGGTGCACTGCCCGGGCGTTGTGACAACTATCAGGGCGGTCCTTCGCCTGGGTAGTGCTCATGACACGTAGTTACACGGCGCCGGCGTGGGGTGGTCTGGTGGAATGGGGGCATGAGCGACGCAGCGCCACCCCGGCCCGGCCAGGCCACCTTCGCGGCCCTGTTGATCGGTGTCGGCTCGGTGCTCGCGATCGCGGTGGCGTGGGAGCGGATCGCGGGGCTGTACACGATCGAGATGCAGGACACGCTCGCCAAGCTGGCCAAGGACGAGCCGTTCGGCGGCATGAGCGCCGAGGGGCTCGCGACCACGTTCAGGATCCTGTGCGTGATCGGCGGCGGTGCCTCGGCGGCGGCGACGATCCTGGCCGTCCAGGCCTGGCAGCGCTCGAAGGGTGCCCGGGTCGCGCTGACCTGCCTGGTACCGCTGATCATCGCGGGCTGGATGGGCACCTCGGGCTTCTTCGAGCCGATCGTGCTGGCGGGCATCGCGTTGCTGTGGATGCCGCCGACGCGCGACTGGTTCGAGGGCCGGGAGTGGCAGCCCGCCGTCCGCGGTGGCTACGGGCCAGCGGCCGGTCCCACGCCGGTGCTGCGCCAGCCGCGCCAGCCGGCCGACGGCGAGAAGCCGGTCGCGCGACCTCCCGGCGAGAGCGCGCCGCCGTGGGCGTCGGCGCCGCCGCCGACCACCGACGCGATGTCGGGCCCGGTGCCGGCGCAGTGGTCGGGGTCGGCGTACGAGCCGCTGCAGGGTCCGACGCGACCGCCCGCGATGGTGTGGGCGTGCACGCTGACCTGGATCGGCACCGCCCTCGTCGGCGGGCTGCTCGCCGTGACCGCAGCGCTGCTGGCCTTCGCCCACGACCAGTACTTCAAGGTGGTGCGCGACCGGGGCATGCTCGAGGGCACCGGCATCTCCGAGCACCAGCTGCAGACCTCGGTGATCGTCGCGGCCTCGATCGGCATCCCCGCCTGCCTGCTCGCTGCCCTGCTGGCCGTCGGCGTGATGCTCGGCCGGCCGGTGTGGGCACGGCTCCTGCTGGCCGCGCTCAGCTCGATCGTCGGGATCGCCTGCGTCGCGCTGGCACTGGTCAACCCGCCGATGGTCCTGCCGGGCCTGGTGGCACTGCTGGTCGCGTTCCTGCTCGCGCGTCCCGAGGTCGTCGAGTGGCGACCGAAGCCGCGTACCTGACGCTCAGGACCCCCACCAGTTCTGGGGTTCCGCCACGAACGTCGCCTGCCGCGGACTAGATTTCAGCCCGCCGGACGTCGCGATCGTCGTACGCCGGCACGCGCTCGGAGGTGCGACTTGCGGAAGTTCCTGCGGGGCCTGGTGGCCACGACCGCGTTCTCGGTGGCGGCGGTCGCCGCACCGGCCGGTGCCGTCACCGGCAGCCCGCCGATCCCCGGCGACGATCACTACACGCTGCGGGCGGGCCAGCTGCGCAGCGTCAACCTGCTGCTCAACGACGCCGACCCGGACGGTGACAACCTCGCGATCTGCCGCGTCCGCAACGTGCCGAAGCAGCTGTTCGTCGACGTCGAGGGCCGGCACGCCTACCTCGGCGGCTCCGAGCCCGGCACCTTCACGTTCACCTACTACGCCTGCGACTACAGCTACCTGGTGCCGGCGACGGTCACCGTGACGGTGCTCCCGCCGCCGCGCATGGCGCCGCTGGTCCACGCGTCGATCCACCCCGGCAAGGTCCGCGTCGCCAACCGTGGCCAGCGTGGCTTCCACTTCCTGTTCGGCTCGTTCAAGGCCTCCAAGCCGGACGGCGAGGCGTACGTCGCGCCGCACACCAGCAAGCTCGTCGCCGTACGCCGCACCTCGCTGGTGTGGGTGGCGATGAACACCGCCATCGGCTACTACAAGGTCGGTGTCGTGCGCGGCGTGAAGATCCCCGCCGGTGTCCACGAGCTCCCCCCGGGCGCGCCGAAGAACCGCGCCGATGCCCGGACCGACTTCCGCGCGGCCGCGCGGGGTGTGGTCGGCTGGATCAGCTGAGGCAGGTACGACGAAGGGGCCGGGCGCGATGCGCCCGGCCCCTCTGTCGTTCTCGACCCGGAGGGATCAACCCCGAGGGATCAACCCCGACGGCTCATGGCAGCGGCTGCCAGGTGGTGCCGTCGAAGCGGTGCCCGTTGACCACGTCGCCGACCTGGTAGGTCACCGGCGGTGCGGTCGGCGCCTGGGTGGGCGCTGCGGTGGGGACCTGCTTCAGCTGGGCGCTCGCGGCCTTCATCCGGGCGATCGCCTCCGGGCTGATCGCGCCCGAGACGAACGCGGCGATGGCGCCGGCGACGAGCGCGAACAGCCAGACCAGCCACATCGACGAGCCGGGGATCCCCGCGAAGCCGTGCACGCTCGCCTCGTTCGGGAGGCTCCCGACGAAGCTCGAGAGCATTCCTCGCACGAAGTCGTCCGACGTGGAGCCCGAGCCGTTCATGACGCTGTCCGCGAGCTTGGAGACGCCCGAGACGCTGGCCGACCCGCGGAACGAGGCGAAGTGGAACAGGATCGGGAGCACGACCAGCAGGGAGACCAGCCAACCGCCGATCTGCTGGGCCTTGGCGGTGCCACGGCTGACGCGCCACGCCATGAACGCGAGGATCAGCGGCGCGAGGACGAAGGCGACGTACACACCCTTGTCACCCTGCGAGCCCGAGTGGTCCTGAGCCAGCCAGAGGGCGCCCTTGTGGACCGACGTGGCGATGTGGGCGACGCTGACCTGGCCGCCGACGCCGACGGTGCCGAAGGAGCCGAGGGAGAGCATCCCGAGGCCGACGTTGCTCGCCCAGCCGCCGAAGCCGGCGGCGAGGTTCACGCCCTGGTGGAAGGTCAGGTGGGTCTGGTCGGCGTGGGGCCGGGCGAACCACATGGCGAGCTCGCCGATGATGCCGGCCGGGATGGAGACGACGAGGAGCGCCGCAGCGCCCTTCACGGCACCGGCGAACCAGCCGCGGAGCTTCTCGAAGCGGGCGCCGAAGACGTCGGCCCGCAGCAGGGTGCTCAGCGCGAGGACGATGAAGACGGTGAGGATCGGCATGAACAGCGCCCCGACCGTGGACGGGCCGACGTGGAAGCCGATGTCTACCTTCGACATCTCCGAAGGGATGTCGCGGCTGCGGTCCAGTCGGACGATGTCACTGACGTGGGAGCGCGCGATCCAGGACACGATGAACAGCGGGACGGCCACCATCACGGAGGTGCGGAGCGCGAAGCCGAGGAGGGCCAGCGGCCGGGTCTCGGTGACGGTCGAGCGCCGGAACATCCAGATGCCGGCCGCGAAGGTGAGGACCGTGAGCGTCAGCGGCCAGGCGCCGAGGCTGGCACCGGCGTGGGCGCCCTGGTACGACGCGCCCGCACCGAGGTTGGTGCCGAAGACCGAGGTCCACAGCCAGCCGAGCCAGGTCATGTTCAGGTGGAACGTGTAGTGCGCACCCGGGACCGCGGGACGGCCGGCGACGCCGAGGATCAGCGCGAGGACGCCCGAGGTGAACAGGAGGGTCAGGGCCACGCGGAGCGGGCCGATCCAGTCCCAGCTGCCGGCGGAGCCGAGCGCCTTGCCGAAGGCCTCGGCGGCCGGGTTCGGCGCCATCGGGCCGGCCGGCGGGGGCGGCGGGGGAGTCGTCGGCATGGCGCCGTACGCCGGCTGGCCGGCCGCGGGCGGTGCGGCGGGCGGCGCCGCGGGCTGGCCGAAGGTCGGCGGGGGCGGCGGAGTCGCCGGGGCGCCGTACGTCGGAACCGGGGGTGCCGGCGGCGTGGCGGGCGCGGCGGGCGCTGGCGAAGCGGCCGGCGCGGCGGGAGCGGCCGCGCCGCAGTTGCCGCAGAACGGCTCGCCGGGCGAGATCGGGTAGCTGCAAGCGCTACAGGTCATGGCGTTTTCCTTTCAGCTCGGGCCTGGCGGCCCGTGGTTGTGCGGTGCCTCGGGTGGTTCATCCGGAAGTCGGCAGACCTAGCCTTCCCCGGCTGAAACCCCCTGCAGGTCGGCGGGGGCGCGGAAGTGCAGACCGCGCTCGATGCGCAGGTAGTCGGCCTGGTCCTGCGCGTAGATCGTGACGTCGGCCAGCGAGCCGGGCTCGTCGTACATCACGACCACCTTGTAGGTCCCGGGCTCGGTGGCATCGATGTGCCAGGCGAACAGGCCGGGACCCGGCGCCGTGACGGCCTCCGGGTGCGCTGCGCGGTAGTGGCCCACCATCGCAGCGCGGCCGTTCCACATCGAGTAGTGGACGGTGTCGTGGTCGCACCACGCGCTGGCGCTGCGCCCGGCCGGCCGGTTCCAGCGACACGCTGCGCCGAGCACCGGGAAGGTCCAGTGCAGGCCGCTGACGGCCGCGGGCCACCCGCACGCGCCGAGCGACGTACGGCTGGCGCCGTCCCAGCACCGGAACCCGGCGGGCGTCGCGACAGCCGTCGTGGGCGTCGGGGCGGTGGTCGCCGCGAGCGGGGGAACGGTCGTGGGCGTCGCCGAGGAGACGACGGGCGGCGCGATCGACCGGATCGGCGCCGGCGCCGCGGCGGGGGTTGCCCGTGCCTTGGGCGTGGTGGCCGTGTCGTCGTGCAGCAGCAGGAAGGCGGTGATGCCGCTCCCGGCCAGCACGACCACCAGCGCGAGGATGCCGAGGACCATGCCGAGGCGCCGTGGTGCCTGGGGCGGTGCGGGAGGTGGCGGCGGGGCGTACGCCGCCAGCGGCTGGCCACAGCTGGTGCAGAAGCTCTGGGTCGGCGAGGACCGCGGCGTGCCGCAGCCCGCGCACACGCCTCCTGGTGCGTTCACCATGAACGATCCCCCTGTTCGTCGTGCCGAGGCTAGGGGGAGCGGAAGGTCCGTGCGGTGGCTTTCACCGATTCGGCGCAGCGAGATCGGCGGCCGCGAGGCGGCGTACGGCCTCGTCGAGGACCTCGGGACGCTTGCAGAACGCCCACCGCACCAGGGTGTCGCCGGCGTCGGAGTCGTGGAAGACCTGCGAGGGGATCGCCACCACGCCGGCACGCTCGGGCAGCGCCAGGCAGAAGTCGCGGCCGCTGCTCCACCCGAGGTCGCGGACGTCGGTGGTCGCGAAGTACGTCCCCTCCGGGACGTACGCCGACAGCCCGGCCTGTTGCAGCCCGGGCAGGAGCCGGTCGCGACCGGCCTGCAGCGTGCGTGCCACCGTGGCCGGGAACCCGGGGTGCTCGTCGAGGGCGACCGCGACGGCCGGCTGCAGCGGCGCGCCCGAGGTGTAGGTCAGCCACTGCTTGGCAGCCATCGTGGCGGCGACGAGGTCGGCGGGTCCCGTGGCCCAGCCGACCTTCCAACCGGTGAAGGAGTAGGACTTGCCGGCGCTGCTCAGCGTGAGCGTCCGCGAGGCCATCCCGGGCAGCGTCGCGATCGGGACGTGCGCGCGGCCGTCGAAGGTGAGGTGCTCGTAGACCTCGTCCGCGACGACCACGAGGTCGTGCTCGATAGCGAGGTCGGCGACTGCCTGGAGCTCCTCGAGCGAGAGAACGCGGCCGGTCGGGTTGTGCGGGTTGTTGAGCAGGATCATCCGCGTCCGTGGGGTGGTCGCCGCGCGCAGCTCGTCGGCGTCGAGGGCGAAGTCCGGCGCGCGCAGGGTCACGGTCCGGCGTACGCCTCCGGCGAAGGCGATCATCGCGGGGTAGGAGTCGTAGTAGGGCTCGAGGGCGACGACCTCGTCGCCCGGGTCGACCAGGCCGAGGATCGCCGCCGCGATCGCCTCCGTGCAGCCGGTCGTCACCAGGACCTCGCGGTCGGGATCGAGGTCGATGCCGTAGTGGCGCTGCTGGTGCGCGGCGATGGCGGACCGCAGCGCGGGTACGCCGGGACCGGGGGCGTACTGGTTGGCGCCGCTCTCCAGCGCGTGCACCGCGGCAGCGATCACCTCGGGCGGGCCGTCGACGTCGGGGAAGCCCTGGCCGAGGTTGACCGATCGCGTGCGCACCGCGAGGGCGGACATCTCAGCGAAGATCGTCGTACCCATGCCGGCGACCCGGCTCGCTGCCCTGCCCATGCCCGCCAACCTAGTCGCCGCACTAACCTTGGTCGCGTGACGACGACCGACACCGACCTCGCTGCCGACATCGATGCGACCTGCCGCCTGACGGGGGAGTTCACCCTCCGGTCCGGCCAGGTGAGCAGCGAGTACTTCGACAAGTACCTCTTCGAGGCCGACCCGCTGCTGCTCGCACGCGTCGCCCGCGAGATGGCGCAGCTGCTGCCCGCCGACACCGAGCTGCTGGGTGGTCTGGAGATGGGCGGCATCCCGATCGCCACCGCGATCAGCCAGCTCGTCGGCATGCCCGCCCTCTTCATCCGCAAGAAGGCCAAGGAGTACGGCACCGCCAAGCTCGCCGAGGGCCCGACGTACGCCGGCAAGCGGGTCACCCTGATCGAGGACGTCATCACGACCGGTGGCGCCGTGCGCGACGCGACGAACGCGCTGCGCGAGGCGGGCGCGGTCGTCGAGGTCGTCATCTGCGCGATCGACCGTTCGCCCGAGGGCGAGAACCCGCTGGCCGACGTCGGCCTCGAGGTCCGGCCGGTACTCACCAAGGCGGTCCTGGACGCGGCGCGCGCCGCGGCGACCGCCTGACCCGCCTCGTCTCACTGAGAGTGACCTGGAGGTCACTCTCAGTGAGACGAGGCGTCGGTCTCGCGGGCCGCGGCCTCGCGGCGCACGTGGTCGTCGTGGCGCTTGTGCCAGATCTCGTACGCCAGGGCCACGACGGTCACGGCGAGCAGGCCGTAGGTGACCAGGTCGATGTACTTGCCCAGGCTCGGGAAGGTCTGGCCCAGGACGTAGCCGATGAGGGTCAGCGACGCGACCCAGAGGATCGCGCCGACCCCGCTCCAGACCAGGAAGACCTTGCGCTTCATCTGGGTGACGCCCGCGACGAGGGTGATGTAGGTGCGCACGAACGGCACGAACCGGCCGGCGATGAGTGCCATGTGGCCGTGGCGGTCGAAGAACTCCGAGGTGCGCTCGAGGTAGACCCGCTTCACGATCCGGCCGTCGCGCTGGTAGACCCGTGGCCCGATCTTGGCGCCGATCTCGTAGCCGGTGACGTTGCCGGCGAAGGCGGCTGTCGCATAGACCGCCACGCAGACGACCAGGTCGATCACGTGGCTGCCGGGGACGATGTCCACCTTCTGCTCGGCGATGAACAGGCCCATCGCGAACAGCAGGGTGTCACCGGGCAGGAAGGGGAAGAGCAGGCCGCACTCGATGAACAGCACGATGATGCCGACCCAGAACAGCGCCGTGCCGAACTCGTGGAGCAGGAATTCGGGGCGCAGCCACTTCGTCAGGTCGTGGAGGCTGATGGCCAGGGGCGACAGGTTCGATGCCTGGGCCAGAAGTGCGGACACGCTCGAACAGTAGTCGCAGCCTGATGAGGAAGGATGGTCGACCGTGGATCAGGACGAGCGGGCGCCGTACGACCCGATGCCGTACGGCGTGCCCGAGGTCGGTCTCGGGCCGTGGGAGGGCGAGTGGCCGACGGGCCGTCAGTACGACCCCGAGCTGCTCGCGAACGGCGACCGGCGCAACGTTGTGGACCGTTACCGCTACTGGACGATGGAGGCGATCGTCGCCGATCTGGACGTACGCCGGCACGGGTTCCACGTCGCCATCGAGAACTGGCAGCACGACTTCAACATCGGCACGATCGTGCGGACGGCGAACGCGTTCCTGGCCGCCGAGGTCCATATCGTCGGCAACCGGCGGTGGAACCGTCGCGGCGCGATGGTGACCGACCGCTACCAGCACATCCGGCACCATCCGACGGTCGCGGACCTGCGCGAGCACCTCGACACGCTCGACGACCGGGTGCCGCTCCTGGGCATCGACAACCTGCCGGGCTCACAGCACCTGGAGACGATGGTGCTGCCCGAGCGGGTGTGCTTCCTGTTCGGCCAGGAGGGCCCGGGCCTCTCCGAGCCGGCCCGTGAGGTCGTGGACGGGACGTTCTCGATCGCGCAGTTCGGCTCGACCCGGTCGATCAACGCGTCCGCGGCAGCCGCGATCGCCATGCACGGCTGGGTCGTCCAGCACGCCGACCTCTCCTCCGACGAGGCCTGGCGCGGCTGACGCCGGGGGAACCTCGGGGGTTCTGCTCAGGCTCCGCACAGGTTGGCTGCCTAGCCTCGACGTACATGAGCTCCCACGAAGAGATCACGACCACCACCGACCTCGACCAGACCACGAAGCAGACCACGAAGCAGACCCGGAGGCCGCGCACGGCGGTCCTCGCTGTCGCGGGGGTGGGGGTCATCTGCCTCCTGGCGGGCGGTGGAGTGGGCTGGGCGGTCGGCCACCACGAGGCCGCCGGGTCCGCCTCGGCGTCGTCCGCCGGCCTGTCGCTGCCGGGCTCGCTGTCGGGCGGGTACCAGCGGTCCACGTCGATCGACGCCCGGCTCAAGCCGGCGGTCGCGTCGGCCAAGAGCGCGCTCGGGGCCGGGACGGACATGGCGGTCTACGCCAAGGGCAAGGAGCAGGTGCTGGTCGAGGCGACCCGTCTGCCCGGATCGGCCGTGCTCCAGGCCGGGATGGAGTACTCCAAGGTCGGCGGCGCCACCTGTGCCAGCGCCCAGTCCGCCCAGGGCAGCGAGGCGATCTGCACCCGCTCCAGCGATGAGCTGACCGTCAAGGTCACCTCGGGCACCCCCGAGGCCGCCGCGAAGTACGCCGACGAGGTGTACGCCGGACTGGCGTGAGCCGGGTCCGGCGTCAGCTCGTCCGCTGCGGCAGGCACACCGCGTAGCGGTCGCCGATGGTGAACAGGTGTCGCGTCCGCGGGGCGATGTAGAAGTAGGACTTCGTCGGGAACCGCTGCCCGCAGACGCGGCGGGCGAAGCGCTGGGCGGCGGTGGCGCCGTTCCACGCGCCCATGCGGATGCTCGCCGCCGCGCGGAACTGGTGAGGCTTGCTGCACGGGACGTACCGGTAGTCGGCCGAAGCGCCCTGCCGGCAGATCGTCTCGCGGTCCGACAGACTCGCGTCGATGGCCGCTGAGGTGGGCAGTGCCGCGAGCCGCTTGGCCCCGGCGATGAGCACGAGGTCGCACCTGACCCAGCGCGCACCGGCGTCCCACTGCTTGACGGTGGGGAGGTACTCCGTCGGTGTGTAGAGGCTGCGCAGGAAGGTCGCCCAGCCACCGACCCGATTCGCGACCGCTTGCACGCAGCGGACGGAGGCCTTGGCCAGCAGGGCGTCCGGCTGGGAGCGGTCGTCGTCGCGGTTGAGCAGGACGGCGGTGACCGTCAGCGACTGGTGCGCCTGCGCGCACGGCACCGGAGCGTCCGGATCGGTCTTGGCGTTGAACTCGTCCCAGGTCAGCGCGTGGCAGCTGCCGGCCGCCGGAGGGATCGCCGGGTCGGGCGTGGGCGTCGGGGTGGGAGTGGGCGTCGGCGTGGGCGTCGGGCAGGCCGGCTGGAGGAGCCCGCCGCAGGTGCCGGCCTGGGCCGGCTGGGGCGACAGCACCGACCCGGCCCCGACGAGCAGGATCGCCAGCAGGGCGAGGGCGGTGAGGGCGGCGGCGTACAGGCCGACTCGGAACGAGTGCATGAGGTATCCCCGGAACGTTGGGCTCGACAACGTCCGGAGCGTAGGCCGGTGTGGCGATCGCCGCAGCGGTTCGCGGAACTTCGGCAGCAGCGCTCGGGCTAGGGTGATTCCATGCCGATCGCCACTCCCGAGAAGTACGCCGAGATGCTGGCCGCCGCCAAGAGCGGCACGTTCGCCTTCCCGGCGATCAACGTCTCCTCGTCGCAGACCCTCAACGCCGCCCTGCAGGGCTTCGCCGAGGCCGGCTCCGACGGCATCATCCAGGTCTCCACCGGGGGCGCCGAGTACCTCTCCGGTCCCACGGTCAAGAACATGGTGGCCGGATCGGTCGCCTTCGCGGCGTACGCGCAGGAGGTGGCCAAGAACTACCCCGTCAACATCGCGCTGCACACCGACCACTGCCCGAAGGACAAGCTCGACGGCTTCGTGCGCCCGCTGCTGGCGCTGTCGACCGAGCGGGTCAAGAACGGCGGCCTGCCCTACTTCCAGAGCCACATGTGGGACGGCTCGGCCGTGCCGCTGGACGAGAACCTGCAGATCGCCGAGGAGCTGCTCGGCCTGTGCGCCGCGGCCAACGTCATCCTCGAGATCGAGGTCGGTGTCGTCGGTGGCGAGGAGGACGGTGTCGTTGGCGCGATCGACGAGAAGCTCTACACGACCCCGGAGGACGCGATCGCGACCATCAAGGCGCTCGGTTCCGGCGAGAGCGGCCGCTACCTGACCGCGCTGACCTTCGGCAACGTGCACGGCGTCTACAAGCCGGGCAACGTCAAGCTCCGTCCCGAGGTCCTGCTGCACGCGCAGGAGGCCGTCAAGGAGCTCACCGGCAAGGACCGCGCCTTCGACTTCGTCTTCCACGGCGGCTCCGGCTCGCTCCCGCAGGAGATCGCCGACGCGGTCTCCTATGGCGTGGTGAAGATGAACATCGACACCGACACCCAGTACGCCTTCACCCGCCCCGTGGCCGATCACATGTACCGCAACTACAGCGGCGTGCTCAAGGTCGACGGCGAGGTCGGCGACAAGAAGACCTACGACCCGCGTGCGTGGGGCAAGGCCGCCGAGGCCGGCATGGCTGCCCGTGTCGTCACGGCGTGCCAGGACCTCAGCTCGGCGGGCAAGTCGATCGGCTGATCACTCGGTGGTCGAGCTGCTCGAAACCGTCGGCGGTACGCCGCTGCAGCCCTCCCCGCGCCTCTCGGCACTGACCGGGCTCGACGTCTGGCTCAAGCGCGAGGACCTCACGCCCGTGCGGTCCTACAAGGTGCGCGGCGCGCTGAACGTCATCTCCTCGCTCTCGGACGCCGAGCGTGAGGCGGGCGTCGCGTGCGCGTCCGCCGGCAACCACGCGCAGGGTGTCGCCTACGCCTGTGCGCAGGCCGGCGTACGCGCCACGATCTTCCTGCCCGGCACCACCCCGCGGCAGAAGCGCGACCGGGTCGCCGCGCTCGGCGGGGCGCACGTCGACGTCGTCATCGCCGGTGAGACCTACGACGACTCCGTCGTGGCCTGCGCGGAGTTCGCCTCCGCCTCCGGCGCGACCGTGATCCCGGCCTTCGACCACCCGGGCGTGATCGCCGGACAGGGGACGGTGACCGCCGAGATCCTGGCCGAGCTGTCCGCGGCCGGTCGCACCCTCGACGCGCTCGTCGTACCGGTCGGCGGCGGTGGCCTGATCGCCGGTGCGCTCGGGCAGCTGCGTGCGCACTCGCCCTCGACGGTGGTCGTGGCGGCCGAGCCTGCGGGCGCGGCGTCGCTCGCCGCCGCGCTGGACGCCGGTGCGCCGGTGGACCTCGAGCACGTCGACCAGTTCGTCGACGGTGCCGCCGTACGCCGTGTCGGGGACCTGACCTATGCCGCGATCGCCGAGGCACGGGCCGAGGTCGACGTACGACCGGTGTCGGTGCCCGAGGGCCAGATCTGCGTCGAGATGCTCGACATGTACCAGTCCGACGGGATCATCGCCGAGCCCGCCGGAGCACTCGCGGCGGCCGCGCTGCGCCTGCCGTCCTTGGGGCTCGTGCCCGGGTCGACGGTCGTCGCGGTGGTGTCCGGCGGCAACAACGACGTGTCCCGCTACGCCGACATCGTCGAGCGGGCGCTGGTCTTCGAGGGCCTCAAGCACTACTTCCTGGTGGAGTTCCCGCAGGAGCCCGGTGCGCTGCGGCGGTTCCTCGACGACGTCCTCGGACCCGACGACGACATCACGCTCTTCGAGTACACCAAGCGGAACAACCGCGAGACCGGTCCGGCGCTGGTCGGCATCGAGATGCAGCGCGCCTCCGACCTCGACGGGCTGCTCGACCGGATGGCCGACTCACGGCTCAAGGTCGAGCGGGTCGCCCCGGACTCGCCGCTGTTCGGGTTCGTCGCGGGCTGATCGAGCCCTGTGGTCGGTGGGCGGCCGCGCCGACGCGATGCGGCCGCCTTCGGCGGCCACACAGGTGTGTGTCGTGGGCTCGACTCGTCATCGTGGAGTCTGGTGGTCACCTGGTGACCGTGGGACTCCACGATCTTTGGGCTGAGAGCGATCGGCGAGCACCGCGGCCACATCGGGTGGATCTGTGGTCAGCTGGTGACCACAGATCCACCCGGTCTTGCCCGAGGCGGCCTTCAGCTAGCGGAACTACCCGTGGAGGCGGCCGCCGCGGTGCGGACCGCCGGCTGCTGGCCCGCCGTAGCCCGCGTGCTTGGGCCGCTCGTAGAACATCACCGCGACGAGCCCGACGGCGTAGAGCGCGGCGGGGAGCCAGAGCGCGTCGCGCATGGCGTTGCTGAAGAGCTGGGCGACCGCGGGATTGCCGATCTGCTCGGCGCCGGCGTCGGCGTGTGCGGAGGCGCCGGGCAGGTAGTGGCTCAGCCGGCTGTCCATCAGCACGGCGATGGCGGCGGTGCCGAGGACCGAGCCGACCTGGCGCGTGGCGTTGTAGACGCCGGCTCCCGCGCCCGCGAGGTGCAGCGGGAGGTTGCGGTTGGCCGTGGCGGCGGTCGGCGCCCAGATGAAGGCGTTGCTGACGCCGATTAGGATGAACGCGCCCCAGATCTCCCAGACGGGCACGCCCGGATCGATGCGGGAGATCAGCAGGAGGAAGCCGACCAGGCCGATGCCGAAGCCGAAGCCCGTGACGGCGCGCGGGTGCAACCGGTCGGTCAGCCCGCCCACGAACTTGGCCAGGATGATCGACATCACGGCCATCGGCAGCGTGAGCAGCGCGGCCTCGGTGGGAGAGTCGCCGCGGACGGCCTGGGCGTAGAGCATCAGCGGGAAGCCCCAGGAGGTGCCGAGGGCGCCCATGCAGGCGATCGCGGTGTTCGACACCGAGAAGTTGCGGTCGCGGAAGAGGTTGAGCGGCACCAGCGGCTCCGCCGTGTTGAGCCGCTGCCAGACCAGGAAGACCACGAACAGGACGATGCCGCCGACGATCATGGCGACGATCCAGCCGGCCCAGTGCTTCTGGTGGCCCTCCTGGATGCCGAAGCAGAGCAGGAACATGGCCGCGCCGGACAGCGCGACGCCCGCCCAGTCGAAGCGGTGCGGGTTGGTCGGCAGGGCGGGCACCCGGCGCACCGCCGCGATGAAGGCGACCACGCCGACGGGGATGTTGACGAAGAAGATCCACTCCCACCCGAGGTGGTCGGTCAGCACGCCGCCGAGGATCGGCCCGACCACCATCGCCACGCCCGCGGTCGCGCCCCACACGGCCATCGCCGCGCCCCGCTGGGCGACCGGGAAGATGCGCGTGATGATCGCCATCGTCTGCGGCGTCATCATCGAGGCGCCGAAGCCCTGGAGGATCCGCGCGGCGATCAGCCCGCCGATGGTGGTGGTGAAGCCGCACCAGACCGAGGCGCCGGTGAAGACGACCAGGCCGGCGAGGTAGATGTACTTGGAACCGAAGCGATCGCCGAGCCGTCCGGTGATGAGCACCGGCACGGCGTACGCCAGCATGTAGGCGCTGGAGACCCAGACGACCTGGTTGACCGTGGCGTGGAGGTCCTCGATGATCGTCGGCGTCGCGACCTGCACGATGGTCAGGTCGACCAGGATCATGAAGAAGCCGATGACCAGGGCCCACAGCGCGGGCCACGGGTTGGTCTCGGTGGTCGCGCCGGGTGCGGCGGTCTGGCTCTGGGTCACGGCCTCAGTCAACACCGGCGCGCCGACATTCGTTCCCGATCGGGGCGCGGCGGTTCAGCGCGGGGTGAGCGCCGGCACCAGCCACCGCTCGAGGAACGCGCGCACCTCGGCCTCGGGCCGCTGGTCGTCGCCGCTGTTCAGCATCGAGATCAGCAGCCGCAGGATCGCCTCGGCCAGGCCCGGCAGGTCGTCCTCGGTGACCCCGCCGAGCGACCAGTCGACGGGGAAGCGGCGCAGCATGAGCGCGCCGTACTCGAGCGTCTCCGGCGACGTGGCCGCGCGGCTGAAGGTGCCGGGGTCGCCGAGCTGGAGCAGCAGGTTGAGCCGGGTGTCGCCGGGCACCGTGCGCAGGCAGAAGAGGAAGCCCTCGACCACCGCCTCCGCCGGCTCGGTCCACCCCGCCAGGTGCGCGACGAGCCGGTCGACGAAGGCATCCGCCCCCTGCGCAGCGACCTGCCCGATGACCTCGTTGAGGCTGCCCGCGTGCCGGTAGACCGTCTGCCGGGTGACGCCGAGCTCGCTCGCCACGTCGGACAGGGTGGTCTTGGCGACGCCGTACCGGTCGATGCACCGCGCGGTCGCGTCGATGATCCGCTGCCGCGCCTCGGTGTCGGTCGCCGGCGGGTTCCCGCCCCAGCCGTGTGCACCCATGGCGTCAGGCTGTCACAGCACGCGGCCCGGGACGCTGCCGCGTCGCGCGGTACGCCGCGAGCACGAACCAGCCCGAGGCGAGGATGCACGCCGCGGCGTACCAGGCGCTGCCGACGGGCGCGCCCGACGAGGTGACCCCGTCGGTGGCGTCGAGGAGGGCGGGCAGGGCCACGGCCCAGAGGGCGACGTGCACGCCGAGGTACGCCGCCGGGTAGACCCGCGCGAACCACGGCGATGCAACGCCGCCTCGCGTGCCGGCCCAGGTACGCCGGGTCGCGTCGGCCAGCAGCCAGAGACCGACCGCCCACAGCGCGCCGAGCAGGATCCAGACGAGCGTGCGCTGCAGCGTGTGGGAGCCGTCGGCGCTGGTGCCGACGCGCGTCGGCGCGGCGCCGACCACCATCAGCACGGGCGTGAGCACGCCCGCGGCGAGCGTGCGCAGCGCGACCTGTCGCCCGGTCAGCGACCCCCGACCCGCTCGCGGCCCCATCAGTCGCACCACCAGCCAGACCAGGATCCCGAAGGAGACCGAGGCGTAGACCCACATGCTGTTCATCGGCACCGAGGCGAACATCGGCTGGTTGACCGCGTTGTCGGTGTTCCACGCCCACCACCGCCACTGCGGTCCGAGCTGGTCGAAGGTCTCGTAGAAGACCTGCGAGGCGAATGCCGTCGCCAGCGCACCGACCAGCGGCCCGCGCTTCGCGAAGATCCCGAGCGCCCGGACGACCTCGTAGGTCAGCTGGGTGATGACGGTGTAGAACGCCACGATGTAGAGCGGCAGCCGGTCGTACATCAGCTGCACGGTGAACACGTTGTGGCTGAAGATGAAGCCGACGTACTTGTCCAGCCCGAACCACGACGGGAAGTAGAGCGGCGGCTCCACGACCGCGAGGTAGATCAGCGAGCCGCACCAGAGCGCGATGTTGACCGGGTCGCCGTGGCGGCGCCAGCGCCGCCACGCGTGCACGAACGCGAAGACCGACCCGCTGATGATGAGCAGCTCGAGCACCGGGAGCGTGCCGTTGGCCAGGTCGAACGGGTTGCGGAAGGTGATGAACGCGTTGGCGTGGTCGCAGTCGAACCCCAGGAAGGCCGCGACCCGCTGGGCCGCCGGCTCGCAGGTGTAGCTCATGCGTCGACCAGTGCGGCGTCCGGTCGAGCGGCTCCGGGCGTGTAGTCGGTGCCGGGCGGGTCGAGGGCGAGGTCGAAGCCGGCGGGGATCGTCGTACGTCCCAGCCGTGCGCGGACCTGGTGGCGCACCAGGCCGTAGAGGAAGCGTGGGTCGCGCATCATCTCCTTCATCGACCGGTCCAGGTTGAAGACCGCGGTGAACATCTCCTCGACGTAGGAGTCCTCGCGGGAGGCGGCGGTGATCGCGTTGAAGATCGGCCACGAGAACCGGGCCATCAGCTTCCGCCGCCAGGCCGCGACGGTCTCGGTGCCGGTCGCGACGTCGTAGGCCTGGTCGCGGGCCATCGCCAGCATCCACGGCACGTCGAGCGACTCCTTCTGCCGGGCGAGGAAGTCGGCGAAGAAGGCGGTGTCAAGTGAGTCGCGCGAGGCGAGCAGGTCGGCGAGCACCAGCGCGGAGCGGGCGGCCGAGCTCATGCCCTGGGCGTAGAACGGGTTGAAGCCGCAGATCGAGTCACCGATCGACACCAGCCCCAGCACGGGGGAGTCGAGGAGGTCGTAGCGGCGCCACTTGTTGCCGGTCGAGCGGGTCAGGTGGACCTCCGAGATCGGGGTGCACGCGCGCGTCGCGGCGCCGAACGTCGGGGTGCGGACGCGGTCGACCGACGCGACGAACGTGTCCGGCTTGCGCGCCATCTCCTGGCCCCACGAGCCCATGCAGACGATCGCGCGGTTGCCCTCGATGGGGAAGAAGTTGGCGAGGTAGTCGTGCTCCTCGGGGTGCGGGCCACGCGCCTGGGTCGGGGTGATGACGAGGTGCTTCCACCACCAGGACGCCGGTTGGGAAGCCGGCTCGGGCAGCTCGTACCAGCGGGACGTGTAGGTGACCTTCGCGTCCAGCGTGCGCTCCGGTACGCCGGCCCAGCCCGCCTGCGCGAGCCAGTCGGCCACCGACGAGCCGCGGCCCAGGCAGTCCACGACGAGGTCCGCGGCCAGCACCTGCGGGTCGCCGGCGGCGTCGGCGTACCGCACTCCGATGACGCGCCCGGAGGAGGTGCCGCCGGCCTCGGTCACGAGGCCGTCGACCGAGACGCCCTCGCGGATCTCGACGTTGGCCAGGGTGCGGACCTGGTCGCGCAGCACGCGCTCGATGAGGATCCGCGAGCTGTAGACCATCGTCATGGTGCTGGTCTTGCGCGGCGCCCAGCCGTCCTTCTCGGCGTACGCCGCGTCCATCGACGGCATCAGCAGCCGGCCGCCGGCGCCGATGAGCGCCTCCTCGAAGCCGGGGAAGATCGTGCCGATCGCGCGGCGCCCGGAGTTGAGCACGAAGTGCGGGTGCTTGCTCTGGGGTACGCCGCGGCGGTGCTCGGCGTCGGCGGGCAGCAGGTCCCGCTCGAGCACGACGACCTCGTCGAAGTGGCGGGCCAGGACGCCGGCCGAGCAGAGCCCGGCGACGCTCCCGCCCAGGACGACGGCGGTGGTGCGGCTCATCGAATCTCCCTCATTCATACACAGGACGTCTCAATGTATGAATGAAGGAGGGGGCCGTCAACCCCCGAGGACGCCGGAGTAGACGTAGCCGGCGAACCGCGGCCCCTGGATGTACGCCACCTCCAGCCCGCCGGTGTCGAAGGCGTCGAAGGCGCCGAGGAGCGCGGGGACGTCGCGGTCGAGGTGGCACCCGCCGGCGAGGGCGCCCCACACGGGGTTGAGCCGGCGCTGCCACGCCCGCACCGAGGCGTCGGGCGCGCGCCCGTGCTCGCAGACGATCAGCTGCCCACCCTCGGCCAGGACCCGCTTCATCTCGGCGACCGCCGGCACCGGGTCGGGGATCGAGCAGAGCGTGAAGGTGCAGACGACGGTGTCGACCGAGCCCGTGTCGAGGGGCAGCCGCTCCGCCGACAGCGGCAGCACCTGGAGGTCCAGCCCGGCCTCGTGCGCCCGCCGCTGTGCCTTGGCGTGCATCTGCTGGGCCGGGTCGACCGCGACGACCTCGGTCACCGCGGAGGTGTCGTAGAACGGCAGGTTGTGGCCCGTGCCGATGCCGATCTCGAGGACCCGGCCGCGTGCCTGCGGGACCAGTCGGGCGCGGTGCTGCTGGACCGGGCCGATGCCGCACGCCTTGTCGATCATGGTCGGCAGCACCCAGCGGTCGTAGGGGTTCATGGACCCGATTCAACCCGGCGCGGCAGGATGGCGCCATGACCGGAATCGACCTGATGGCAGGCCCGCCGCCCACGCACCTCCCCATCGACGTCGCCGCCGAGGCGATCGCGAGCGGTGAACGGCCGGCGGACGTCGTACGCCGCTTCCCGGCCTCGCCGCTCGCCTGGGCGACCTTCGCCGAGCAGGCCTCGTCCGACGACGCCGACCCGGTGACGGTCTACGCCTACGCCCGCGTCGGCTACCACCGCAGCCTGGACCTCCTGCGCCGCAACGGCTGGAAGGGCAACGGCCCGGTCCCGTGGGAGCACGAGCCCAACCGCGGCTTCCTCACCTGCCTGGCGCTGCTCGCCAAGGCCGCTCGTGTCATCGGCGAGACCGACGAGTGGGAGCGCTGCTCGGCGTTCCTGCGCGACTCCAGCCCGACGGCGTACGACGAGCTCCTAGGCTGACGTGCTGCCCCGGCTCGGTCCGCGCACATGGTGGGTCTACCTCGCGCTCGACGGGCCGCGCACCAGCGCGGACCTCTCGCGCGACGCCGGGATCGTCGAGGAGTCGATCGTGGGCCATCTCCGCAAGCTGGAGAAGGCCGGCCTGGCGCGCCATCTGGACGAGCCGGGCGCGACGCGGCTGTGGGAGCGGGCGCGCGAGCTCGACCACGCCGACACCTACCGCGTCGTCGGGAAGGTCCAGCGCGGCCACCTGATGGAGCCGCCGGACACTCTCCTGCCGGAGCGCGGGGACACCACGGAGGTCCCCTGGTGGCGTCGCTGGGTCTGAGCCGGTCTCACCGCGGAGCGGACGCCGAGCCGGCGCTCATGACCCGCGACCGGTGGACCACGTACCGGCCACGCCCGCTGTTCTTGGCGACGTAGAGGGCCTCGTCGGCGCGCACCAGCGCGGCACCGGTCGTGCGCTGCTCGGGTGGTAGGTCGCCGAACCGGGCCACCCCGACGGACCCGCTGATCCCGAGCTCGGAGGGCAGCTCGCAGTCGCGGCCCGCTTCGGCGACGGTCCGCACGACGTCCCGCGCGATCTGCTCGAGCGCCGCCGGACCGGCGTCGCAGAGCATCACGGCGAACTCGTCGCCGCCGAGCCGGCTCACCGCCCCGGTGTCCCGGACGAGATGACCCAGCCCGTTCGCCACGGCGACGAGCAGCCGGTCGCCGGCCGGGTGTCCGGCGGCGTCGTTGACCGCCTTGAAGTGGTCGATGTCGACGATCATCAGGGCACCGGCGACCGGTCGGTCGACACCGAGCCGCGCCAGCACCTCGGCCAGCTCGCTCTCGAACCGCCGCCGGTTCCAGATGCCGGTGAGCGGGTCGTGGTCGGCCAGCTGCCGGGCGCGCTGCTCCGCCTCGCGCAGCTCGGTCTGGATCCGGCCGCGCTCGACCTCGAGCCGGTGGGTCGACTCGGCGGTCACCGTGACGACGATGAACAGCAGGATGATCATGCTGGCGACGAAGGTCGCGGTGCCGAGGTTGGAGCCGAACCAACCCGAGCGCAGGCCGAGCTCACGCAGCAGGCCGAGAGCGGGTGGGGCGATCAGGACAGGCGGCAGCACCCGGCGTACGACGGTCCCCGTCAGCCCGCCGTCCCACAGGTGCACCAGCGGCCGGCAGTGCGCATGCCTCGCGCTCACCCCGATCGCCAGGAGGCCTATCGACACCGCGCCGGTCGCCGAGATGCCGGTGCCGCCCCTGACCGCGGTGAGCTCAGGGGCCTGGAAGATCCAGCCGAGCTCGAACAGTCCCGCAGCGCTCACGAAGGCCAGCGCGACGGCCGCACCGATGTCGCTGGTCCGGCGGTGCCGGCTGCCGGCGAGCAGTCGGTTGGCGCCGAAGAGCACCAGGGCGATCGCCATCTGCGGCGAGGGACGACCGGGGTCATGGGCGCTGAACGGATCGCGCACGATCAGCTCGTCGATGCCGAGCGTGGCGCCGCCGATCCACTCGACCAGGGTGGCCGACCCGATGGCTGCCGGGACCAGGGCGAGCCAGCGTGCCACGCGCCCGCGGCTGGTCAACGACAGCCCCGCGAACATGCAGCCGACCGCTGAGTTCGCCTTCATCGTCGACAGGCGGGGCGCCGTCGCGCCGAGGACCTCGAAGTGGCGCAGCCAGCCGGTCAGCATCAGGCCGGCCAGCACGACCACGACGAGGCCGGCGTACCGGGGGACGCGGTCGACCCATCGGGGCGGGGTCACTGGCCGACCGTCCAGGTACGGCGCATGTCCGCGGCATCGCCGACCGCAAGCCCCCTGCCGTAGCGGAATCCTTGGACCTCGTCGCAGCCGCGCGCCCGCAGGTACTGCTCCTGCTCGGCGCTCTCGACGCCCTCGGCGACGACCACCATCCCCAGGGCGTGCGCCATGCCGATGATGGCGTCGACGACCGCGGCGTCGTCGTCGACGCTGCTGATCGGGGCCACGAAGGAGCGGTCGATCTTGATCTTGTCGACGGGGAACCGGGTCAGGTAGGCGAGGCTGGAGTAGCCGCAGCCGAAGTCGTCGACGATCACCTGGATCCCGGCGGCCCGCAGGCGGTGCAGCGACGAGGTCGCCTCACGGTTGTCCTCCAGCAGGATGCCCTCCGTGATCTCGAGGCCGAGCTGGTTCGGCTCGAGGCCCGCGTCCTCGAGGGCGGAGAAGACCTGGGCGCACCAGTCCGGCGCGTGCAGCTGCCGCGGCGAGACGTTGACCGCCAGGCGCAGCGGCATGTCCAGCGCGCGCTGCAGGGTGGCCATGTCCACGCACGCGGTGCGCAGGACCCACTCGCCGAGCCGCAGGATCAGGCCGCTGTCCTCGGCGACGGGGATGAACCGGTCGGGCGAGACGGTGCCGAGATCGGGGCTGGTCCATCGGGCCAGCGCCTCGAAGCCGACCAGCTGACCGGTCAGGAGGTCGAACTGCGGCTGGTAGACCACCCTCAGCTCGTCGGCCGCGATCGCTTGGCGCAGCGCTCCCGACAGGGCCAGCTTCTCGTTGACCTCCTCGACCATGGCGTTGTCGAACCAGCGCAGGTCATCGCGCCCCGAGGCCTTCGCGCGGTACATCGCGACGTCGGCGTGACGCAGCATCGTCGCCGGCGTACCGCCGTCGCGGGGGTACGACGTCGCGCCGACGCTCGCCGTCACCGCCACGTCGTAGCCGTGGATGTCGATCGGCGCGCGCAGGGCGGTCAGGAGACCCTCGATCCGACGGGTCAGCTCGCTGTCGTCGGCCTGTCCCTCGAAGGCGATGGCGAACTCGTCGCCGCCCAGGCGGGCGGTCAGGTCGGTGGCACGCACGCACGACCGGAGCCGCTCGGCGACCACGAGCAGCAGGTCGTCGCCGCTGTCGTGGCCGAGGGTGTCGTTGATCCGGCTGAAGTGGTCCAGGTCGAGCAGCAGCAGGGTGAACCCCGCGCCGCGGCGGTCGGTGCGCGTGATGAGCGTGTCCAGGTGCTCGAGGAGCCCGGTGCGGTTCGGCAGGCCGGTGAGCTGGTCGTGGCGCAGGATGTGCTCGAGCTGGTCGGCCTGCCGGGCCGCCTCTGCCGCCTCCTGGCCCCGACGCCGTTCGGTGATGTCGATGATCGAGGCCAGCACGTACGCGCGATCGGTGATCGTGATCGGGTTCAGGCCGATCTCGATGGGCATCTCCGTGCCGTCCTTGCGAACGCCGTACAGCTCGCGGCCGACACCCATCGCCCGCCTGCTCGGGTGGGCGAGGTACGCCTCGCGGTAGCCACGGTGCGCGGCGCGTGAGGCGGCCGGGACCAGGTGGTCGACCTGGAGCGCCAGCAGCTCGTCGCGGGAGTAGCCGAAGCTGCGCTCCGCCTCGGAGTTGACCATCACGATGCGGCCGTCGGCGTCGACCAGCACCATCGCGCTCGGCACCGCCTCGATCAGCAGCCGCATGCGGTCGTCGAGACGGTCGTCGACGGGAACGGGCGGGCTCTCGGGGTCCATGACGGCTCCTTCGGTCTCCGAGATCCACGCCACGGTAGGCCCGGCGGAGGGCGCCGCGGAGGCGATTCGGGACCGTTCGGGACCTACGTCCCGGCTAGTCGGACCGATGGGACGAACCCTGGTCGAACCACTCGCCGAGCCCCCGGGCCCGCCCTACCGTCGAGGCTGTCGGAGGAGGAGTGATCGTGCGCCAGCGCCTGGTGGGTCTGATCGTCGTCGGCACCGCAGCTGCCGGCGCGCTCGCGATCCTGGCCGTGGTGTCGGGTGCCGCGTCGGCGTACGCCCCGCACCCGCGGACGGCCGCCCTGATCGGCCGGCTGCGGACGGCGTACGACCTGCAGGCCCCCGGGCACGGCACCATCGTGCTCGCCGTCACCCTCGCCCTCCTGTTCGCCGTCGGCGTCGGCTTCCTCGAGAAGCGCTCGGCGACGCGTTCGCGGCGCAGCGACGACCGGGTACGCCGGCCGCTGGCGCCGCGGCTGGTCATGGCCGACACCCGGCGGGTGTACGCCGGGCCCGTGACGATCACCGTCCTCATCCCCGCCCACGACGAGGCCCACGGGATCGGCGCCACCTTGCGCTCGCTGAGCCAGCAGGAGCCCGCGCCGGACCGGGTGATCGTGGTGGCCGACAACTGCACCGACGACACCGTCGCCGTGTCGCTCGCGGCCGGCGCGGAGGTGTACGAGACCCGGGGCAACACGCGCAAGAAGGCCGGTGCGCTCAACCAGACGCTCGCCGACCTGCTGCCCGCGCAGGGCGACAACGACCTGGTGATGGTGATGGACGCCGACACCCAGGTGGACCCGGGCTTCCTCGCCGGAGTGGTCCGCCGGATGACCGCCGACCGGGCGCTGATGGCGATCGGTGCGCTGTTCCGCGGCGAGGAGGGACACGGCCTCCTCGGACAGTTCCAGCGCAACGAGTACGCCCGTCACTCACGGGACCTGAACCGCCGCCGCGGCCGCGTCTTCGTGCTCACCGGCACCGCCACGGTCTTCCGGCCGCGGGCGCTGCGCTGCGTGGCGCAGGAACGCGGACGCAGCATCCCCGGGGTCCCGGGCGATGTCTACGACACGCTCGTCCTCACCGAGGACAACGAGATCACCCTCGCGCTGAAGTCGCTCGGCGGCCTGGTGATCTCGCCGGCGGAGTGCACGGTGGTGACGGAGCTGATGCCCACCTGGGGCACGCTGTGGGCCCAGCGGCTGCGCTGGCAGCGCGGTGCGCTGGAGAACCTCGGCGCCTACGGCCTGCACGGGCCGACGTTCCGCTACTGGGCGCAGCAGATCGGCATCGCCTACGGCATCGTCGCGCTGGGCGGCTACCTCGGGATGATGCTGGTCACCGCCTTCGCGGCCGGCTCCTGGGTCTGGTTCCCGTTCTGGATCGCCGCCGGCCTGCTGTTCACCGCCGAGCGGGTCGTCAGCGTGTGGCGCGGCGGGTGGAGGGGCCGGCTCGTGGCGGTCCTGCTGCTGCCCGAGCTCCTCTACGCGGCGTACCTCGACCTCGTCTACCTCAAGGGCGTCGCGGACATCACCGGCGGCCGCACGGCCGCCTGGGGCCGGGAGTCGATGCAGGTCCTGGCTGAGGAGGCGGCATGAGCCCGGTCGTCGTACCCCTGGGGGTGCTGCTGCCCGCGAGCGTCCTGGGCAGCCACTGGTTCGGGGTGCTCGCGGCGTTCGTCGCGCTGAACACCGTCATGTACGTCGCACTCGCCATCGCCAAGGCGCTGCCCAAGGAGGACCCGGTCGCCCTGGTGCCGCGCCGCTACCGACGCGGCGAGACGCGCAGCATCCACCCGGACGGGCCGGCCTGAGGGCTCAGGGGACGAGCAGGGAGCGGACCTTGTCCTCGCCGAGGGCGGCGAACAGGGTCGGCAGGCGCGGACCACGCTCGGCGGAGACGAGCAGCTCGTAGAGCAGCTTGAAGAACGCCTTCTGGCCGGCCTTCACCTCGTCGGTCGGGGAGTCGTCCAGGCGCAGGCCGACGGCCAGCTTGGGTACGCCGTAGATGACCGCGGTCAGCGCCTCCGCGTCGGTGAAGTCGGTCGGCAGGTGCTCGAGCAGCAGCTCCAGCCAGTGCGCCTCCTCCTCGATCAGGTTCGCGAGCCGGTCGGTGTCGGGGGAGTCGCGCACGGTCGTGCGGTCCTCGGGGTCGACGTACGCCGTGACCCAGGTGGCGGCCTTCGTCAGGCGCGGCTCGAGGTCCTCCTCGCGGGCGCCGACGGTGCGGGCGGTGACCTCGCGGTTGCCGGCGGTGACGTCGGCGACGGAGGAGAGCATCCGGAACGGCACCACGGTGGCGGGGGTGGGCAGCGTCCCGGCGGAGGCGGTCGCGGACGCCCGCTCCCAGGCGAGGACCGCGGCGTCGCGCTTGTCGGGGTTGCCGGCCTTCTTGGTCAGCGCGTCCCACTCGTCGTACAGCCGCAGGACCTCCTGGCCGAAGTCGACGTTGAAGGCCTGCTTGGGCTGGCGGCGGACGTAGAGCCAGCGCAGGATCGGCGCCTCGAGGATCCGCAGCGCCTCGGCGGCCGTCGGGACGCCGCCCTTGGAGGACGACATCTTCGGCATGCCGGCGACGCCGACGAACGAGTAGCCGACGAAGGACGGCGCGGAGCCGCCGAAGATCGGGCCGACGAGGTCCTTGCCCACGGTGTACGACGACCCCGGGGTCGCGTGGTCGACACCGCCCGGCTCGAAGTGGACGCCCTCGAAGGTCCAGCGCATCGGCCAGTCGACCTTCCACACCAGCTTGCCCTCGTCCTGCGTCGCCACGTTGGTGACGTGCGACTCGCCGCAGGCGTCACAGGTGTAGGACAGGTCGGTCGTCGCGTCGTCGTACGCCGTGACGGTGACCGTGTCGCGGCCGCAACCGCGGCAGTAGGGCTTGTAGGGGAACCGGGCCAGCAGGTCGGCGCCGGTGACCTCCTCCTCGGCGGTCGACTCGGCGGCCTCGTCGCCCTCAGCGGGCGCGACCTTCTTGGTCCGGTAGCGGCCCATGACCTCGTCGATCTCGGCCCGCTTCTCGATCGCGGTGCGGATCTGGGAGCGGTAGGTGCCGGCGGCGTACATCTCGGTCTGGGAGACCTCGACCATCTCGCAGCCCATCTCGGCCAGCGCGGCGCGCAGCGGCGCCTTGTAGCGCTCGGCCCAGGACGAGAACTCGCCCGTCGGGTCGGGCACCGCCGACAGGGGACGCCCGATGTGCTCGGCCCAGGACGGGTCGACGCCCGCGGGGACCTTGCGGAAGCGGTCGTAGTCGTCCCACGAGTGCAGGTGGCGCACGTTGATCCCGCGACGGCGGATCTCCTCGGCGACGAAGTGCACGGTGAGGAACTCCCGCAGGTTGCCGAGGTGGATGGGGCCCGACGGGCTGATGCCCGAGGCGCAGGTGATCAGCTCCGGGAGCGTGCCCCCGTTGACCTGCTCTGCGTGCCGCAGCGCGAGGTCTGCGGTCCGGCTCACCCAGTCGGTCGGTTCCTGCTGCGTCTTCGATCCTCGGGCCACGGGCGGCAACTCTAGTTGTTGACGCCGTCCGCGCCGGAGTCGCGGGCGCCCGGCACGACCAGGGAGTACGCCGACGGCACGATCTCCCACGAACGCGAGCCGGACGGCGTCTCGTCGATCTCACCGTCGCTGTTGCCGCGGAACGGCGTACCGCTGACCTTCACCTCGCGCCCGCGGAGCGTGCGGATCGTGCGATGGGCCTCGTGGCGACCCAGGGGGAGGCGCAGGGCCAGCGCGAACCGGTCCAGGGCGCCCGGGTGCTCGGCGAGGAGCACGTCGACGAGCCCGTCGCCGGGGTCGGCGTCGGGCAGCAGCGGAGCTCCGCCGCCGACGCTGGCGCCGTTGCCCAGGGCGACCAGGGCGAGCTCCCGGTCGCGGTCGACCACGACCTCTCCGTCGACCTCGACCCTCAGCCGGAGCGCGGGCGGGTCGATCGCGGTGCCCACCGCGCCGATCGGGTAGCCGAGCCGGCCGAGGTTGAGGCGGCCGACCCCGATGGCGCCGAGCCGCTTCTTCCACCGTGCGCCGCGCTCACCCGCGTCGGCACCGGCGCCGAGGTGGACGCTGTTGACGGTGACCTGGCCCTTGTCGTCGACGATCAGGTCGAGCGGGCGCGGGCTGCCGTCGAGCAGTGCCTGCGCGGCCTCGGCCGGCTCGAGCGGGATCGCGAGCGTGCGCGCGAAGTCGTTGCCGGTGCCGAGCGGGATCAGGCCGAGCACCGCACCGTCGAGGCGCCCGCTGGCGTGCAGCGACGCGACGACCGCGTGCATGCTGCCGTCGCCACCGGCCACCACGATCCGCCGCTCGCCGGCGGTGGCGAGCGCATCGTCCAGCTCGTCGGGGGAGCCGGTGCGGGCCACGCTCACGTCGGTCCGCTCGCGGAGCACCTCCAGCGCGGCCGAGAGCGCCTCGTCGTCGGCGGTGCCCGCCTCGGCGTTGGCGACGACGAGCAGCGGCGCGGGGTCACTCATGAGGAGAGCCTAGAGTTGCGGCCCATGGGAACGACCCGCCGCTGGACCGCGCGTGAGCTGATCGACCTGGTGCTCGACGAGGGCAGCTACGAGTCGTGGGACGAGCCGATCGACATCTCGGGCCACTCCACCGACTACCAGAAGGCCCTGCGCTCCGCCGCCGAGAAGGCCGGCACCGACGAGTCGGTGCTCACGGGTCGTGGCACGGTGAGCGGCCGTCCGGTGGCGTTCGTGGTCAACGAGTTCACCTTCCTGGCCGGCTCGATCGGCATCGCCGCGGCCCGGCGGATCGTCGCCGCCGTACGCCGCGCCACCGACGAGGGACTGCCGATCCTGGCCAGCACCAGCTCCGGGGGCACCCGGATGCAGGAGGGCACGCCGGCGTTCCTGCAGATGGCCGAGATCTCGCGCGCGCTCATGGACCACCGCGCGGCCGGCCTGCCCTACCTCGTGCACCTGCGCCACCCGACGACCGGCGGCGTCTATGCGTCCTGGGGCTCCCTCGGTCATGTCACCGTCGCCGAGCCCGGGGCCCTGGTCGGCTTCCTGGGCCCCAAGGTGTTCGAGGCGCTCAACGGTCGCCCGTTCCCCGAGGGTGTGCAGACGGCCGAGAACCTCGCCGCCAAGGGCGTCATCGACGCCGTCGTGCCCGCGGAGGGGCTGCCGGCCCTCGTCGAGCGCGCGCTGGGCGTGCTCATCGACGGGCCGACCGCGCCGGCCCTGACGCGGCGCGACCCGATCGCCCCCGGCACCCAGCGCGAGCACCCGGTCTGGGACGACATCGAGGCGACCCGTGGGGAGCGGGCCGGCGTACGCGAGCTGTTGAGGTACGCCGGCACGAGCACCCTCATCCTGCGGGGGACCGACGAGGGCGAGCGTGACGACTCGGTGCTGATCGCGCTGACCCGGCTCGACGGCCGGCCGTGCGTGCTGGTCGGCCAGGACCGGGCCCGCCAGGACGCCGACCACCAGATGGGTGCCGGAGCCCTGCGGGAGGCTCGTCGCGGCATGAAGCTCGCCGAGGAGCTGGGGCTCCCGCTGGTCACCGTCGTCGACACCGCGGGCGCCGAGCTCAGCCAGCACGCCGAGGAGGGTGCGATCGCCGGCGAGATCGCCCGCTGCATCGGCACGCTGGTCTCGATGCGCGTCCCGACGGTGTCGGTCATCCTCGGCCAGGGCTGTGGCGGTGGCGCGCTGGCGCTGCTGCCCGCACAGACCAAGATCGCCGCCGAACGGGCCTGGCTCTCGCCGCTGCCTCCCGAGGGTGCCAGCGTCATCGTGCACGGCGTCGTCGACCACGCGGCCGAGATGGCCGAGCGGCAGGGGGTCGGTGCGCTCGACCTGCTCGCCGGTGGCGGCCTGGACGTCGTCGTACCCGAGCTCGAGGGTGACACCGCCGAGGACCTCGCGGCTGCGGTCGCGGCCGAGATCGCTGTGCGTCTCGCCTCGGCGAACGGCTAGCGACCGGCGATCGGAGCCGGACGCACGCGGGCGGACACCACGCACGCCACCGGCGTCGGCTCGCGGTGGTCGCGCATCAGGGTGGCACAGGTCAGCGCCGGGTGCCGGTCCAAGGAGGGCGCCAGCTCGGGCGCGGGGCGGATGCCCCGGGTGTGGACGGTGAGCGAGAGCGAGCGCTCCCAGCGCAGGGTGAGCTCGCGGACCGGACCGTCGGCCGTGGTGCCGCCGGACGCGTGGGTCGTCGAGGAGGAGTCGGCCGTCGCCGAGAGCACGACGCCGCCCGACCAGGCGGCCGACAGGACCCGGCGGGCCAGATCGATCTCGACCAGGGCTGCGCCGACGGTCGGCCCCCAGCCGAGGGCTGCCCGGTAGTCCTCGAGCGTCGACGGTCCGACGGTGTCGCGAGCCGCGAGGGTGAGCGGATCGAGCCGGTCCTCGGCCACCACGATGCCGAGGCGGGTGCCTGCCGGCTGGGTGCTCCACCCCGCGCCGGGGCCGTCGTCGGCCGGCGCCTGGAGCAGGCCGCTGACGTCGACCGCTGCCTGGGTCACCGCCGCCACGGGCGGGATCTCCACGATCCGCGCCCAGACCGCCGTACCGCCGGCGGCGGTCGCCCCGCTCATCACCGAGAGCCCGAGGTCGCCGAGCCGGTCCAGGTCGGCACGCAGCCGCTCGGCCCATCGCCCGCCGGGCGCGGCCACGTCGTCCTCGGAGTGCGTGCCGTCGAAGGCCACGACCTCCAGACCCGGCTTCGCCGAGAGCCGACGTACGCCGAGCCAGCCGCCGTCCCGGTCGAGGGCCAGGCCGATGGTCATCGCCCGCACGATGTCCGCGAGGTCGCCCAGGCGCTCCTCGGACAGACCGGAGTCGGCGCCCATGCGCCCGACCAGGCGCAGCGCGCGACCGACGTCAGCAGGCTGCGCGAGGCGCAGCATGGGCTTGACCGAGAAGGGGCTGGGAGTCATTCCACCGTCCTGTGCGACGGCCTGACGTCCGAGCTCCGGTGCGATGCGCCGGGAGCGGACGAGGCCTGCAGGGCGGCCCTGTCTGCTTGAGCCACAACCATTGTGGCACGCGGGTCCAACCGGGATCGCGCCATGCCATACTTCGGCCGGCCGACTCTCGGCGGCCTCGTCTTGTTCCGCCGGACAGGAGGACGCATCGATGTCATCCGCAGCCCCGCTCACCGACGGTGCAGGCGCGTTCCGCGCCCTCGCCGAGGTGCTCTACCGCTCCGACACCTACCCGGAGGTCTACGAGCAGCTCTGCCGCAGCGCCGTCGAGCTCGTGCCGGGCTGCGACCACGCCAGCATCATCACGCTGCGGGGCGGGATGGAGCCCGAGCTCCAGGCCGCGACCGACGACGTCGCAGCCCTCGTCGACCGGCTCGAGGGTGAGACCGGCGAGGGGCCGTGCGTCGAGGCGATCCTGTCCCAGCGGCTCGAGTGGGACCCCGACATCACCCACGACCCGACCTGGCCCATGCTCGCCGAGCGCGTCGTCCGCGAGACGCCGGTGCGCGGCATGATCGGGTGCCGGATCGTCCTCGGCGAGCGCAAGGTCGGCGCCCTCAACCTCTTCTCCGACGAGCCGGACGCGTTCAGCGACGAGTCCGTCGACGCCGCCGCGATCCTCGCGGCCTTCGCCTCGGTCGCCGTCACCGCGGCCGGGCAGAAGGCGGAGGCACGCACGCTCCGCGAAGGCCTTGCCAGCAACCGTGAGATCGGCAAGGCGGTGGGGTTGCTGATGGCCACGCACGCGGTCGACGACGAGCAGGCGTACGCGATGATGCGCGAGGCCTCCAACGCCCTCAACCTCCGGCTCTCCAGCCTGGCGCGCGACATCGTCGCGGAGCACAATTCGCAGGCCTGGTCCTAGCGCTCAACTAGCCTCTGCGCCATGAGCACCAACCGCCTCGAGGCCTTCAGCGACGGCGTCCTCGCGATCGTCATCACGGTGATGGTCCTCGAGCTCAAGCCGCCGCACGCCGACGACCCCAGCTGGCACAGCCTGTGGCACGGCTCGGGACTCGGCCTGCTGACCTACGTGCTCAGCTTCATCTACATCGGCATCTACTGGAGCAACCACCACCACCTGTTCCAGCTGGTGCGCCACGTCGACGGCACGGTGCTGTGGGCCAACCTGCACCTGCTGTTCTGGCTGAGCATCGTGCCCTTCACCAACGGCTGGCTCGACGAGAGCCAGGTCGCCAAGGTCCCGACGATCGTGTACGTCGCCAACCTGCTGGGGGCCGCCGTCGCCTACTACCTGCTCCAGCTCTCGATCTTCCGCACGCCGTCAGGTGGCCGTGCCAGGACCGCGCTCGGGGCCGACGTCAAGGGCAAGCTGTCGCCGGTCCTCTACGTCACCGGCATCCTGCTGGCGCTCTGGGAGCCGTGGGCCGGGCTCGCCCCGGCCGTCGTCGTCGCGATGATGTGGCTCGTGCCCGATCGTCGGGTCGAGCGCTTCCTGGCCGACGAGGAGGGGCAGGACTACCTCAGCTGATCATGACCACGAGCTCGTGCGAGGCCGGCGGCCCCGGCAGCACCAGCGTCAGCCGGCCGCTCGCGCCCGCACGGACAGTCGTGGTGCGCCCGGCGAAGGTCACGCGGTGCACGCTGCTGCCGGCGTACGTCGGAGGGGTGGTGATCGTGGCGGGGGACGAGCCGGTCCACGTGAGTCCCGAGCGCGAGGCGTCGGCGAAGCCGGTGAAGGCCTGCGCGGCGTACCGGTTCACGGCCACCTGCCAGCCCCATTGGCGGTAGCTCTTGTCGATGCTCGTGTAGGTCACCGTGGCCGGCCGGGTGCCGGGGTGGGCGAAGACCCGCATCAGGCGGGGGAGGTACTGCGTCAGGTCGCGGTGCCAGTAGAACCACGTGTGCGTCCCCGGGCCGTAGTCGTCGAGGTAGTAGCGCACC
Source organism: Nocardioides montaniterrae (assembly GCF_054782655.1). Classification (NCBI taxonomy): domain Bacteria; kingdom Bacillati; phylum Actinomycetota; class Actinomycetes; order Propionibacteriales; family Nocardioidaceae; genus Nocardioides; species Nocardioides montaniterrae. The sequence continues at coordinate 181,320 of NZ_BAAGSB010000002.1, forward strand.
CCGGCGTCCCGCGCGGCCTGGGCGAAGAACAGCGTCGACGCCCGCACGATGCTCTCGATCGAGGACGTGGCGAGGGTGCCGGCGCTGACGTTGTCGTTCGACCCGGCCGGGCCGTCGCCGGTCCACAGCTCGAGGTCGGTCGAGCGCAGGTTCGTGACCAGCGAGGCGGGGTTGTGTCCCTGCCAGTTCGCACGCCGGGACAGCGGGTCGCCGAAGGGGGCGAAGGGCTCCACGCCGTCGTCCTGGCTGGCGATCGTGCCGACCAGGAACGGCCCGATCACCTGGGCGAGCGGAGCGCGCGCGATGTCCGGGGCGCCGGAGAAGGAGCCCGCCGAGCGGAACAGGTCGGGGTGGCGGGCGGCGTACGAGAACGCGCCGAAGCCGCCCTGGGAGAGCCCGGCGATGGCGCGACCGCGTCGTCCCGCGACGGTGCGGAGGTGGGCGTCGACCCACGGCACGAGCTCGTCGATGTGGAAGTCCTCCCAGTTCGCCGCGCCGAGCGGCGTGCGCTGGTCGGCCCAGTCGGTCCACCAGCCGCCGCCGTTGTCGGCGTACCCGCCGTCGGGCATCACCACGATCAGCGGTCGGTCGCCGACGACCTTGCGGATGGCGCCGTGGTCGAGCCACGAGTCCGCGCCGCCGCTGGTGCCGTGCAGGAGGTAGAGGACGGGGTAGCGGCGGCTCGTCGTCGCGTAGCCCACCGGCAGCAGCAGCGAGACGCGGACCGGGCGCGAGAGCGCACTGGTGCTGACGACGAGCTTGACCACACGGGCGTCCACGCGCGTGACCGAGCGGACGGTGAGCCCCTGGCTCGAGGTGTACGCCGACCCGCTGGCATGTGCCGGAGCCGGTAGCGGTGCGACGAGACCGGCGGCCGCAAGGACGACGACCAGCAGGGAGAGGAGACGCGTCCTCGCGCGAACCCGCACAGCGCTCATGGGGGGACTGTAGGCGGTTTTTGGTAGCGTGACGCCGCAATCGCCCCGAGGGGTGAGCGCGCGAACCAACACCGAGTGGTGCGTTGAGCAGCCGGCCCGATCAGGCGGTCCGGAGGGACTCCGTCCCGAACGAAGGAGCGAGCAGATGCCCGCAATCGTGATCGTCGGAGCCCAGTGGGGCGACGAGGGCAAGGGCAAGGCGACCGACCACCTGGGCAGCCAGGTCGACTACGTCGTCAAGTTCAACGGCGGCAACAACGCCGGCCACACCGTGGTGATCGGCAGCGAGAAGTACGCCCTCCACCTGTTGCCCTCCGGCATCCTCACGCCCGGCTGCACCCCCGTCATCGGCAACGGCGTCGTCGTCGACATCGACGTGCTGTTCCAGGAGATCGAGGGCCTCGAGGCCCGTGGCGTCGACACCAGCAAGCTCAAGCTGAGCGCCAACGCCCACGTCATCCCGTCCTACAACCGCGAGCAGGACAAGGTCGCCGAGCGCTTCCTGGGTGCCCGCAAGATCGGCACGACCGGGCGCGGCATCGGTCCGACGTACGCCGACAAGATGAACCGGATCGGCATCCGCGTCCAGGACCTGTTCGACGAGAAGATCCTGACCCAGAAGGTCGAGGGCGCCCTCGAGCTCAAGGGCCAGGTCCTGACCAAGATCTACAACCGCCGCGCCCCCCAGGTGGCCGACGTCGTCGAGGAGCTGCTCGCCCACGCCGAGCGCCTCGCGCCGTACGTCTGCGACACCGGGTTGCTGCTCAGCCAGGCCCTCGACCGCGACGAGGTCGTGCTGTTCGAGGCCGGTCAGGCCACGCTGCTCGACGTCGACCACGGCACCTACCCGTTCGTCACGTCGTCCTCGGCCATCAGCGCCGGGGCCTGCACCGGCTCGGGCATCCCGCCGAACCGGATCGACCAGGTCATCGCGATCGCCAAGGCGTACACGACCCGCGTCGGCGAGGGTCCGTTCCCGACCGAGCTCTTCGACGAGAACGGCGAGTTCCTCCGCAAGGCCGGCTTCGAGTTCGGCACGACCACCGGCCGCCCGCGCCGCTGCGGCTGGATGGACACCGTCATCACCCGCTACGCCGCCCGCGTCAACGGCGTCACCGACTTCGTCCTGACCAAGCTGGACACCCTCACCGGGCTGCCCGAGCTCCCCGTCGCCGTGGCGTACGACGTCGACGGCGTCCGCCACGACGAGATGCCGGTCAACCAGACCGACTTCCACCACGCGAAGCCGATCTTCGAGGTGCTCCCCGGTTGGACCGAGGACATCTCCGGGGCCCGCTCGTTCAGCGACCTCCCGGTCAACGCCCAGCGCTACGTCGAGCGCGTCGAGGAGCTCTCCGGCGCCCGCATCTCCGTGGTCGGGGTCGGTCCGGAGCGCGAGCAGGCGGTCGTCCGGCACGCCCTTCGCTGAGGTCGCGGTGGCCGAACTCGTCGTGACCCGCCGGGTGTGTTCCCGGACAAGTTCCCGAGCTGCAGGTATGCAGAAGGGCAGGGTGGGCACCGGCTCGGGGGAGGAGGCCAGATGACACGCAAGCCGACGGTCGTGATCGTCGACGACGCGGCGGACCTGCGCGCCGTCGTCCGGGCTCGCCTCACCATCTCCGGGCTGTTCGACGTGATCGACGAGGCCGGTGACGGCAACGAGGCCTGGGTGCTGGCCGACGGCCTGCAGCCCGACCTGATGCTGCTGGACACGTCCATGCCCGAGATGGACGGGCTCGAGGCGCTCTCGCTGATCCGTGCCGTCGCACCGGACACCAAGGTCGTCATCTTCACCGGTTTCGGGGAGGCGGGCCTGGCCGACCAGGCGCGGGCCCTGGGAGCCTCGGACTTCGTCGAGAAGTCGCTGCCGATCGGCGAGCTGCCGGGTCGGCTGTGGAAGGTCCTCCACGACGGCACGGTGCCGATGCCCGGCGCCGCGCTGCGTGCCGCCAGCGGCGACGACGAGGATGCCGTGGTCGCGCAGGTGGCGCTCGACGAGCACCTCGAGCGCTACCGCGAGGTCTTCAGCCAGGCCGCGATCGGCATGGCGACGCTCACCCTGAACGGCAGCATCGTCCGGGCCAACGACGCGCTGGCGGACCTCCTCGCCTGCACGCCCGACCAACTGATCGGGCTCGACTACGGCGTGCTGACCGAGGGCGGCGGCGACGACTTCGACGCTGCGCTGCGGACCCTGCACGACGATCACGCCCGGCTCGCGACGGTCGAGCACCGCTCGACGCGGGCCGACGGCACCGACCGGACCCTGCGACTGACCCTGGTGCCGGTGCTCGACTCGCAGGAGCGGCCGCTGTACGTCTTCGCGCAGGTGCAGGACATCACCGCCGACGTCGAGCTGCGCCGCAGCGAGGAGATGTTCCGGCTGCTGGTCTCGGCGGTCAAGGAGTACGCGATCTACATGCTCGACACCGATGGCAGGGTCGCGACCTGGAACGCCGGTGCCCAGCACATCAAGGGCTGGACCAACGAGGAGGTCATCGGCCAGCACTTCCGGATCTTCTACCCGCCGGCGGAGCGCGCCCAGCGTCATCCCGAGCACAACCTCGAGCTCGCGCTCGCCCACGGCTCCCACGCCGAGGACGGCTGGCGCGTACGCCGCGACGGCAGCCGGTTCTGGGCCGGCGTCGTCATCACGGCGGTGTACGACGCTCAGGGCCGTCACATCGGCTTCGCCAAGGTCACCTGCGACAAGAGCCAGCAGCTCAACCACGAAGAGGAGCGCCGGCTCGCGGTCGAGCAGCAGGCCCATCTCCTGGCGGTCACCGCCCACGAGCTGCGTACGCCGACCGCGGTCATCGACGGCTCGATCGCGATGCTCCGCGAGCACGCCGAGGACCAGAGCCCCGAGGAGCGCGACCAGCTCCTGGAGGCGCTCGCCTCGAGCGCCCAGCGGCTGCGCCGGCTCGTCGCCGACCTCGCCACCGCCTCCGACCTGCACGCCGATGCCCTCGACCTGCAGCCCGAGCAGGTGCGGCTCCGGGGCCTGCTGATGTCCGCGGCCGAGCGGCTGCGGGCCGCTCACCGCAGCGCCCGCGTCAACGTCGAGGTCCCCGTCGACATCGACCTGACGGTGGACCCCTCGCGGATCGGTCAGGCCCTCGACAACCTGCTGGAGAACGCGATCAAGCACGGCCGGGCGCCGACCCGCATCGTCGGCGAGCCGACGGCGGACGGCGTACGCATCGTGGTGACCGACGACGGCCCGGGGGTCGAGCCGCGCCTGGTCAAGCGGCTCTTCGAGCGCTTCGCCCACGCCGGCCCGAACGCGGGCACGGGCCTGGGCCTGCACCTGGTCCGGGAGATCGCGCAGAGCCACGGCGGGTCGGCCGACTACCGCTCGCCGAGCGCCGACGAACGCGGTGCGTTCGTCGTCGAGCTGCCGCGGATGCCTCGCCCGCCGGAGGTCTGATCGACGGGCCGTAGGATCGTCGCCCGTGAGCATCTCCGTCCTCGTCATCGGCACCGGCGGCCGTGAGCACGCGCTCGCGCTGGCGCTCTCCCGCGACCCGGAGGTGGGCGCGGTCCACGCTGCCCCGGGCAACCCGGGCATCGGCGCCGTCGCCTCGCTGCACGACGTCGACCCGATGGACGGTGCGGCCGTGGCCGCGCTCGCCACCGCCCTCGAGGTCGACCTCGTCGTCGTCGGCCCCGAGGCCCCGCTCGTCGCGGGTGTCGCCGACGCCGTCCGCGACGCCGGCATCGCCGTGTTCGGACCTGGCCGGGAGGCCGCTCAGCTGGAGGGCTCCAAGGCGTTCTCCAAGGACGTGATGGCCGCCGCCGGCGTACCGACCGCGGGCTCGCGCACCTGCACCACCACCGAGGAGTACGCCGCCGCGCTCGAGGAGTTCGGGGCGCCGTACGTCGTCAAGGACGACGCGCTCGCCGCGGGCAAGGGCGTCGTGGTGACCAACGACCGCGCCGAGGCGCTGGCCCACGCGCAGGCGTGCGGCCGGGTCGTGATCGAGGAGTTCCTCGACGGGCCCGAGGTCTCGCTGTTCGCCGTGTGCGACGGCGCGACGGCGTACCCGCTGCAGCCCGCCCAGGACTTCAAGCGCATTTTCGACGGCGGCCTCGGTGCCAACACCGGCGGCATGGGCTCCTACAGCCCGCTGCCGTGGGCCCCTCCGGACCTGCCGCAGACCGTGATCGACCAGGTCGTCCAGCCCACGCTCGACGAGATGGCCCGTCGTGGCGCGCCGTTCGTCGGCTGCCTGTACGTCGGTCTCGCGCTCACGGTCGACGGTCCGCGGGTCATCGAGTTCAACGTGCGCTTCGGCGACCCGGACATCCAGCCGGTGCTGGCCGTGCTGACCTCGGGCCTCGGCAGCCTCCTGCACGCCGCCGCCACCGGCCGCCTGCACGAGACTCCTGCGCCGACCTTCTCCGACGGCGCCGCGGTGACCGTCGTGCTGGCGTCCGCCGGCTACCCGGAGTCCTCGTCCAAGGGCGACGTCATCACCGGCGTCGGCAACGCCAACGGTGTCAACGACGTCGACGTGATCCACGCCGGCACCGCCATCGTCGACGCCTCGACGCCCGAGGAGCCGAACCACCGCCACCTCGTGACGGCGGGCGGTCGGGTGCTCGCGGTCCGAGCGGTGGGCTACGACGTCGCCGACGCCCGCTCGCGCGCGTACGCCGCCGCCGACCTGATCTCGTTCCCCGGCATGCAGCGCCGCTCGGACATCGCGGCCGAGCCGCTCGGCGTCATGGAAGGCGCGTCGGTCAAGGAGTCATGACCTCCCTCCCCGACGTCGTCCGCACTGCCGGCAGCGAGCTCCCGCTCTGGGACCTCGCGACGGTGACGGCGATCCGCGTGGGGGAGCGGATGCCCAAGTGGCATCCCGACTTCCCGCGCGAGGACGACCGCGGCGCGGCCGGGCTGTGGCGCGAGGGCGACACCTGGGGGCCGCGCTCGATCGTGGTGTCGGGATGGGTGGTCGGGTCGATCGGCTTCTTCGGCCCGCCCGTGCCGGCTCCGGACGGCGCCGACGAGGTCGAGGTCGGCTACGGCCTGGTCCCGACCGGTCGTGGCCGCGGCATCGTGCCCGAGGCGCTGGGCGCGCTGCTCGCACTGGCCGACTCGCTCGGGGTCCGCGTCCGCGCGTCGATCGCGCCCGAGAACCGCTCGAGCATGCGGGTCGCCGCCAAGCTCGGGTTCACCGACATCCGCGGGACGACCGAGTCCGGCGAGCTGGTGCTGGTGCGACCACTAGGGACTATGGGCCAATTGGCCCATAGTCCCTAGCTCCCTGGGATCCTTGGTCCTGTGGAGGTGATCCGTCCGGCGACCGACGCCGACCTCGACGCCGTCGCCGCGATCTACGCGCGCGAGGTGGAGATCGGCCACGCGACGTTCGACATCGTTGCGCCGCCGCGGTCCGCGTGGGAGGCCAAGCTGGCCTCGCCGTACGCCGGCGACCGGTTCCTCGTCGCCGAGGTCGAGGGCCGCGTCCTCGGCTTCGCCTACTCGAGCGCCTACCGCGAGAAGGGTGCCTACGCCGACACCCGGGAGACCACGATCTACCTCCACCCGGATGCCGCCGGTCGCGGCCTCGGCCGTCGCCTGTACGACGACCTGCTCACCCGGCTGAGCGACGCCGGCGTGCACACGGCGCTCGCCTGCCTCGCCGTACCGAACGAGGCGAGCGAGGCCCTCCACCGCGCCTGCGGCTTCGAGCTGGTCGGCGTGATGCGCGAGGTCGGCCGCAAGTTCGACCGGTGGATCGACGTCTCCTGGTGGCAGAAGTCGCTGGCCTGAGCCGGCCATGGGAGAATCACCCAACGTGACCGTCCCGAACGTCCTCGCGACCCGCTACGCCGCCGCCGACCTGGCCCAGATCTGGAGCCCGGAGCACAAGATCGTGCTCGAGCGGCAGCTCTGGATCGCCGTGATGAAGGCGCAGAAGGACCTCGGCATCGAGATCCCCGACGGCGTGATCGAGGACTACGAGGCGGTCGTCGACAAGGTCGACCTGGACTCCATCGCGGCCCGCGAGCGGGTCACCCGCCACGACGTGAAGGCGCGCATCGAGGAGTTCTGCGCGCTCGCCGGCCACGAGCACATCCACAAGGGCATGACGAGCCGCGACCTCACCGAGAACGTCGAGCAGCTCCAGGTCCTGTCCTCGCTCGCCCTCGTCCGCGACCGCGCCGTCGCGACCCTCGCGCGCCTCGCGCGCCTCGCCTCCGAGCACGAGGCCACGGTCATGGCCGGCCGTAGCCACAACGTCGCCGCGCAGGCCACCACCCTCGGCAAGCGCTTCGCGACCGTCGCCGACGAGATGCTCGTCGGCGTGCAGCGCCTCGAGGAGCTCATGGCGCGCTACCCGCTGCGCGGCATCAAGGGCCCGATGGGCACCGCCCAGGACATGCTCGACCTGCTCGGCGGCGACGGCAGCAAGCTCGCCGACCTCGAGCAGCGCGTCGCCACCCACCTCGGCTTCGCCCAGCTCTTCACGTCGGTGGGCCAGGTGTACCCCCGCAGCCTCGACTTCGACACCGTCTCCGCGCTGGTCCAGATCACCGCGGGCCCGTCCAACCTCGCCACCACGATCCGGCTGATGGCCGGCATCGAGCTCGTGACCGAGGGCTTCAAGGAGGGCCAGGTCGGCTCCTCCGCGATGCCGCACAAGATGAACACCCGCTCCTGCGAGCGCGTCAACGGCCTCGCCGTCATCACCCGCGGCTACCTCTCGATGGTCGGCGAGCTCGCCGGCGACCAGTGGAACGAGGGCGACGTCTCCTGCTCCGTCGTACGCCGCGTGGCGCTGCCCGACGCGTTCTTCGCCGTCGACGGCCTCTTCCAGACCTTCCTCACCGTGCTCGACGAGTTCGGCGCCTTCCCCGCGGTCATCCAGCGCGAGCTCGACCGCTACCTGCCGTTCCTCACCACCACCAAGGTGCTGATGAGCGCGGTGCGCAACGGCGTCGGCCGCGAGACCGCCCACGAGGTGATCAAGGAGGCGGCGGTCGGCACCGCCCTCGCGATGCGCCAGGGCCAGGTCGACAACGACGTCTTCGCCAAGCTCGCCGCCTCCGAGGAGCTCGGCCTGACCCGCGAGCAGATCGACGCGCTGGTCGCCAACCCGATCGAGTTCACGGGCGCTGCCGTCGACCAGGTCCGCACCGTCGTCGCCAAGGTCGAGGCGCTCGTCGCGAAGCACCCCGAGGCGGCGGCGTACAACCCGGGCTCGATCCTCTGACCCGTCGGGTGTGACGCTCGGCGGCGAAGGGGACATGCTGAGGTATGACCGACGCCGCTGACGCCGAGCTCGGCTTCCGTGCGCTCTACGACGCCAGCTTCGCCGCGGTCCTCGGCTACGCCCTGCGCCGGGTCGACCAGCCCGCCGACGCGGCCGACGTCGTCAGCGAGGTGTTCCTCGTCGCCTGGCGGCGGTACGCCGAGGTCCCGCCCGGCGACGCGCGTCCCTGGCTCTTCGGCATCGCGCGGCACGTCCTCAACAACACGCACCGCTCGGGCCGTCGCCGCGACCGGCTCGGCGCGCGGCTGCGCACCACGCTGGCCCGCGACGTCGTCCCCGATCCGGCCACCGGCGTCGCAGCCTGGGACGAGGTACGCCGGGCCCTCCTCCAGCTCAGCCCCGACGACCGTGAGCTGCTGATGCTGGTGGGTTGGGACGGCCTGACGCCGACCGAGGCGGCGTACGTCCTCGGCATCGCGCCGGGTACTGCGCGGATGCGGCTGGCGCGCGCACGCGACAGGTTCAGCAAGCACTGGGGTGACGCGACGACGCGCTCCGGACATGTGCAGGGTGACCTGTTCCCCCTCGTGACTGGTGAGCTCCGATGATCGATCCGCGCGACCCGCTGCCGGGCCTCGACCCGTACCCGCGGGAGCTGATCGACGCGTTCGGGCTGCACCAGGAGCGAGCCGACCTCCTGGAGGAGATCGTGTCCACTCCCAGCCCTGCCCGGCAGCCCTCGCCCACCCGCACCCGCGTCCTGCTCGCCCTCGGCGTCGCGGCCGCGCTCGCGATCATCGGGGGTGGGGCGTGGGCGATCACCAGTGGCGACCACGCCCGCGACGACACGAACGTCGCCGCGGCACCGACGACCTCGACGACGCCCAGCGCGACACCGACGGCCGGTCGCGACGTACGCCGCGCAGGTGTGACCGTGGCGACCCGTCAGTGCAACGGCGCGCTGGGCAGCCGCCGTGACCAGCTCGACCACGCGCTGCGCAGCCTGAGTCGGCTGCGGGTCTCCGTCGCCAAGCTCCCACACGGAGCCAGGGTCTACACGATGCGGACCAAGGGCGGACGCCGTCAGCTCGTGGCCGTCGACGGCGCGTGCCGGATCCGCTACCTGCGCAGCCTCACCTCGGTCCGCGGTCACTGACCGCCCGGGACGTCAGGCCGGCTTCACGTCCAGCACGACCTCGAACTCCAGCAGGTCGGCTCCCGTGGAGACCGGCTTGCGCGGGGCCTCGCCCGGAGGAGCGGCGTGGGCCGCGCGGGCGTCGCCGTCGCGCCAGGCCGCGAAGGACTCCTCGGAGTCCCAGTGGGTCACCACGAAGTAGCGGGTGTCGCCGGCGGTCGGGCGGAGCAGCTGGAAGCCCAGGAAGCCGGGCGATCCCTCGACCGCGCCCGCGCGAGCGGCGAAGCGCTTCTCGAGCTCGGCGCCGGCACCCTCGGGCACGGAGATGGCGTTGATCTTCACCACGCTCATGCGCGTGCCTCGCCGCCCCAGTTGGCCAGCTTGCTCGCGACGGCGTGCAGGTCGACCTTGTCCGTGGTGCCCTCCGCGAAGGGCGCGAAGTACCAGACGTGGAAGTGGCCGCGGTGCGCGCCGTACCTCGCGACATCGACGTACGCCGCCTGCGGGAGGTTCTCCACGATCCGCACGAGGCGGTTGGAGATCCGGCCGAACTCGGAGGCGTGCTCGTCGCCCATCTGGCCGACCTTGTCGTGCTCGCGCGTCTGCAGGAGCAGGGAAGCAGCAAGGTCCACCGGACCGTCGCTGTAGGAGAGGATCCAGTTCTCGTCCTCCCAGATGATGCGCTCAGGAACAACGTTCGCGCACTCGGGGCACTCACCATCCACGGTCTGGCGCCCGGCCCCCACGATGCGCGCCCAGACCTCTTCAGCAGTCGCCGTCATGGCTTCACTGTGCCACTCGGCGTACGCCGGAGAGCGACGACCCCCTGCACAACTAATGTAGGCGCGTGACGATCGCGAACATCCCGCCCGCACCCGAGCTCCCCGGAGCCCGCCACCTCCACTCGGGCAAGGTGCGCGACCTCTACGAGGTCACCGAGGGGGAGTACGCCGGCAACCTGCTGATGGTCGCCAGCGACCGGCTCTCGATCTTCGACTTCGTTCTCGAGACGACCATCCCGGACAAGGGCGAGATCCTCACCCGGATGTCGCTGTGGTGGTTCGAGCAGCTCAAGGACCTGGTGCCCAACCACGTCGTCTCCACCGACGTCCCCGAGGTGGTCAAGGGTCGCGCGGTGATCGTGCAGCGGCTCGACATGTTCCCGGTCGAGTGCGTGGCACGTGGCTACCTCACCGGCTCGGGCCTGCTCGACTACCACGCGACCGGCGAGGTGTGTGGGCTCGCGCTGCCGGCCGGTCTCGTCGACGGCAGCCGCCTGCCGGCGCCGATCTTCACGCCTGCCACGAAGGCCGACCTGGGCGACCACGACGAGAACGTCTCCTTCGACGCCGTCGTCGCGACCATCGGCGCGACCGATGCCGCTGCCCTGCGCGACCTGACCCTGGCCGTCTACGGCCGGGCCGACGAGATCGCCCGGGAACGCGGCATCATCCTGGCCGACACCAAGTTCGAGTTCGGTCGGATCGGCGACGGGCCGATCGTCGTCGCCGACGAGGTGCTGACCCCCGACTCGTCCCGCTACTGGCCCGCCGACGACTACCGCCCGGGTCGCGCGCAGCCGTCGTACGACAAGCAGATCGTGCGCAACTGGGCGCTCTCCGCGGAGAGCGGCTGGGACAAGGCGTCCGGCGAGGCGCCGCCGGCGCTCCCGTCCGAGGTCGTCGAGCGCACCCGCAGCCGCTACATCGAGGCCTACGAGCGGCTCACCGGCGAGACCTTCTGATTCCTGCGACATGCTGTAGCACACGCTCCGAGATCGTTTACCGCTACAGCGTGAAGCGGCTACGTTGGTTACCGGTGCGCCGTGCACCGGTAACAGGAGGTTCACATGTCTGAGAAGCCGCAGGCGTACGCCGGTGGCTCGGTCGATGACCGAGACGCTCTCGCCCCGATGCGCGACTACGGGTTCTTCGCACCCGACTCCGTCGCCCGGAAGGTGTGGGGCTTCCCCACCTCGATGCTGCTGGGCTTCTCCCGCGCGGTGACGATCGAGCACCTCGATCCCGACCTCGCGGCCGCCGTGATCCAGTCCGGCCAGGTCAAGCAGCGCACGCCCCTGCGCTTCGACCGCACCATGCAGTACTTCGCCACGATCCTGTACGGCGACGCCCAGTCGGTGCTCAAGTCCTCCGACATCCTGATGAAGATCCACGGTCGGGCCATCGGCAACGACCCGGTGACGGGCCGCGCGTTCGCCGCGAACAACCCCGAGTCGCAGAAGTGGATCCACCTCACCGCATGGCACTCGATCCTGATCACCTACGAGATGTTCGGCCCGGGCCGTCTCTCGGAGGAGGACGAGAACGAGTACTGGCGCGAGTGCGCGGTGGCCGCCCAGTTCCAGACCATCGACGTGGCCGACCTGCCCCGCACACGGGCCGAGGTCGCGGCGTACTTCGACGAGTTCCGCCCGAAGATGGTCGCCTCCGAGGGCATGCTCGACATGTTCGACTTCCTGGTGAACATGCAGCTCTCCTCGCTCCCGCCCGAGGTTCCCGCGCCGATCCGCAAGGCGCTCAACGCGCTCACCTCGCGTGCGGTCGTCGCGACCATGCCCCGGTGGATGCGCGAGATGGGCGGTGTGCCGCAGAGCGCGGCCGTCGACGTGGCCACCATCGCCGCGCTCAAGCCGGTCATGCTCGCGGTCAACGCCTCGCCCCGGATCATGCTGCCGCTGCTCAAGCGACTGACCCCGCGCACCTACCCGATCGCTGCGCCGTACCTCCTCGGCCTCAAGCCCGAGAACGAGAAGGTCTGGACCGACGACGAGGCCCGTGCCGCGTTCGGGTTCCCGAACAAGCCGCGTGCGATCTACCTTGAGCAGGAGAGGGCACGTGCCGAGGGCCGCGGCGACCAGCCCTACGGGCACGACCACCACGACCCGCTGCTCGCGTTCGCCACGGTGGGCGAGGACGGCGGCGTCATCGAGCGCGACCAGCAGCACGGAGGACACTGAGATGACCACCCGGATCACCGGCGACACCATCGCCCCGCCGACCAACCTCGAGCTCGACGCGGCCATCGGCCAGCTCACCGACGGCGCCGCGGCGTGGGCCGCGATGAGCCTGAAGGAGCGCGCTGCGCTGCTCCGGGCGACCCAGAAGGCCGTCGCCGCCGAGGCGGGCGTCTGGACCGGCACCGCCACCAGCGCCAAGCGCGTCCCCTCCGGCGCCTACGAGGGCGAGGAGTGGATCTCGGGCCCCGGCGCGACCGCGCCGATGTTCGCCGAGTACGCCGCCACCATCGACAAGCTCGCCGCGGGCAAGTCGGCCCTCGACGGCGTCAAGCTGACCAAGCAGCCCGGGGGCCGCGTCGGCGTACGCGTCCTTCCCGGTGACGCCAAGGACCTGGTCCTGTTCAGCGGCTTCACGGGCGACGTCTGGCTCAAGCCGGGTGTCACCGAGGGTCAGGCGCGTGCCGCTGCCGGCCTCGGCGCCAAGACCGTCGGCGAGAACGGTGGCGTGGGCCTGGTGCTCGGCGCCGGCAACATCTCCGCCATCGCCCCGCTCGACGTGGCCTACGAGCTGGTGGCCTACAACCGCGCCAGCATCCTCAAGCTGAACCCGACGTTCGCACACCTCAAGCCGTCCTACGAGCGCGCGCTCGCGCCGCTCGTGGAGGCCAACCTGGTCCGCGTCGTCAACGGTGCGGCGGAGGTCGGCGGCTACCTCGCCGACCACCCCGGCATCAACCACGTGCACATCACCGGCTCCGGCCGCACCCACGACGCGATCGTGTGGGGCGTCGGCGACGAGGCCGCCGCCAACCGCGCGGCCGGTACGCCGAAGCTGACGAAGGAGATGTCCTCCGAGCTCGGCGGCGTCTCCCCGATCATCGTGGTCCCCGGCAAGTGGTCCAAGGGCGAGCTGCGCTTCCAGGCCGAGCACGTCGTGACCCAGCGCCTGCACAACGCGGGTCACAACTGCATCGGCGGCCAGGCCCTCATCCTCAGCAAGGACTGGGCCCAGAAGGACGCGTTCCTCGCCGAGATCCGCGGTGTCCTCGAGGAGCTCCAGGCCCGTCCGGCCTGGTACCCCAACGGCCAGGCGGCCATCGACCGCGCGAAGGCGACGTACCCCGACGCCGAGCAGGTCGGCTCCTGCCTCCTGGTGACGATGGGCGAGGGATCGCCGAGCGACCTGTACGACGCCGAGTACTTCGCCGCCGTCCTCGGCATCACCGAGCTCCCCGGCACCGGCGCGGACTTCTTCGCCGGCGCCGTGAAGTTCGCCAACGAGACCCTCGACGGCACCCTCGGCGGCTCGGTCATCGTCCGCCCGCGCGAGATCAGGAAGATGGGCGCGCGGTTCGACGAGATCGTGGCCGACTTCAAGTACGGCGCGGTCGGCGTGAACGTCTGGAGCGGCATCGCGTTCCTCCTCGGCGGCGCCGGATGGGGTGCCTACCCGGGCAACACCCTCGAGGCGGTCGGCTCCGGCATCGGAACCGTGCACAACACGCACCTGCTCGCCGACGTCGAGAAGACCGTCGTCCGTGGCCCGTTCCGGCCCTTCCCGATGTCGGTCCTCAAGGGCGAGCTGTCGCTGGCACCGCGCCCGCCGTGGTTCGTGACCAACCGGACCGCGAACAAGACCGGCAAGGCGCTCGCGCGGCTCGGAGGCAAGCGCAGCTGGCTCAACACCTTCCGGGTGCTGCCGCCCGCCCTGCGTGGCTGACAGAACCGTCATCGGAGCGGCGTTGCGGCTTCGCGACGGCCGGCACGCGCGGTGGGACGACCACCGCGAGGAACGCCGACGGCACATCCTCGACGCAGCGATCAGCTGCGTCGAGGAGTCGCCGCTCGGCGCGGACCTGACCCTCGCCGACGTCGCCGCCCGCGCAGGGCTGGCGCGGACCGTGCTCCAGCGTCACTTCGGGGGGCGGGACGGGCTGCTGCGTGCGGTCCAGGCCGACATCCTGCGCCAGGCGTTCGCGCTGATCAGCGGTCCGCTCGACGACGTCGAGAGCTTCGGGGCGCTGGTCGACCGGTTGGTCGGCCAGACGGTCGAGTGGGTGAGCGAACACCTCCACCTGCACAACGTGGTCGAGCGCGAGGTCGGCGACGGTGGCCCGAGCGAGCTCTCGGTGATCACGGGGGAGTACGCCGGCTTCCTCGCCGAGCTCAACAGCGCCATCGCAGCCGGGTTCGGCGTCACGCTCGCCCAGCGCCGCCTCGACGAGGCGCAGCTGCTCTTCATCGGCATCATCGGCCAGGTGCGCGCCACGGTCGCCCACTGGGCGAGCCAGGACCACGCGACGGTTCCGGCCGCCGACCTCTGCGAGCTGCTCTCGGGCTGGATCGTCGCCCAGGTCGTCAACCACAGCGCGTCGTACGGCATCACGATCGAGCGCGGTTCAACCTTGGAAGGTCTGCTCGCCGGCCGCGACTAACCGATACCTTGTGCGCCATGTACAACCTGTCGGTCTTCCTCGAGGACAGCGCCCGCCGTTACCCCGACCGGGACGCTCTCGTCCTCGGCGACCTGCGACTCACCTACGCCCAGGTCGACGCCGCGGCCAACCAGGTCGCGAACCTGCTGGTCTCCCGCGGCATCCAGCCTGGCGACAAGGTCGCCTTGAGCTGCCCGAACCTGCCGTACTTCCCGATGGTCTACTACGGCGCCCTGAAGGCCGGCGCGGTCATCGTCCCGATGAACGTGCTGAACAAGGGCCGCGAGGTCGCGTACTACCTCAAGGACTCCGGCGCCAAGGCGCTCTTCGCCTTCGAAGGTACGCCGGACCTGCCGATCGGCCAGGAGAGCTGGGAAGGCTTCAACGAGGTCGAGGGCTGCGAGCACTTCTTCCTCATCACCGCCGACCCGGCGGCCGCCTCGTCGATCGACGGCGCGGGCACCCTCGGCGCCGCACTGGCCGGCCAGTCGCCGGTCTTCGAGCCGGTCAACACCTCCGAGTCCGACACCGCGGTCATCCTCTACACCTCCGGCACCACGGGCCAGCCCAAGGGCGCCGAGCTCACCCACTTCAGCCTGGGGATGAACTCGCTCACCGTCAGCCGGCTCTTCGACGCCGAGATCGCGCAGGAGTCGCACATCGTGGCGCTCCCGCTGTTCCACACCTTCGGTGCCTCGGTCCAGATGAACACCGGATTCCTCACCGCCGCGACCCTCTACCTCGTGCCGCGCTTCGACGCGAAGGCCGTGGTCGACCTCATGGGCCGCGAGCGGATCACCTTCTTCGCCGGCGTACCGACCATGTGGTGGGGCCTGCTCGCCGAGCTCAAGGAGGGCGTGGACGTGGCCCGCATCGCGGCCAACCTGAAGAAGGCCGCCTCCGGTGGCGCCGCGCTCCCGGTCGAGATCATCAAGCAGGTCAAGGACAAGCTCGGCGTCCAGATCCTCGAGGGCTACGGCCTCTCCGAGACCTCCCCGGTCGCCACCTTCTCCGACCCCGACCGCGAGCCGCGTCCCGGCTCGATCGGTGTGCCCATCTGGGGCGTCGAGGTCAAGCTGATCGAGGACGACTGGACCACCGTCGAGGGCGCCGACGCCATCGGCGAGATCGCGGTCCGTGGCCACCTGGTGATGAAGGGCTACCTCAACCGCCCCGAGGCCACCGCCGAGGTGATGAAGGACGGCTGGTTCCGCACCGGCGACCTCGCCCGACGTGACGAGGACGGCTTCTACTACATCGTCGACCGGTCCAAGGACATGATCATCCGCGGCGGCTACAACGTGTACCCGCGCGAGATCGAGGAGGTCCTGATGACCCACCCCGACGTCTCGCTGGCCGCCGTCATCGGCGTACCCCACGACAGCCACGGCGAGGAGGTCAAGGCGTTCGTCATCCTCAACCAGGGCGCGACCGTCACCTCCGCGGAGCTGGTGGCCTGGGGCAAGGAGCAGATGGCGGCGTACAAGTACCCGCGCATCGTCGAGATCGTCGACTCCCTCCCGATGACCGCCACCGGGAAGATCCTCAAGCGCGAGCTGTCCTGAGCGCGGGGGTGCAGGAATCACCGGTTCGCCGGTGATTCCTGCACTTCCACCCCATTGCAATGGCCTGGAAGTTCAGGAACCAGTGAGAGCTGGTGACTGATGTGGCCCGTGTGACCCCGGCACCGTACGCCGCCGCGCTACCGCGCACGCGCCCGAGGCCCGCTCGGTACGAACAGGTCCGGCGCACTCCGCGCGGGCGGTTGGCGGCTCAGGCCTCGGCGATCGCCTTGATGCGCTCCAAGGAGGTGAGCATGCCGGCCTCGAGCTCGTCGGCGTGGTCCTCCCAGCCGCCCAGCAGCAGGTTGCCGAACGCCTTGACCCAGGCCGCGGCCGGCTTGGCTACCGGACGGCGCTGGACGAGGCGGGTGCCGGTGCCCTCGGGCGCCAGCTCGTAGATCCACCGCGAGCCGCTCGTCTTGGTGTCCCAGACGAGCCGTTGCTCCGGCGTGAACTCGACGACCACGTTGCGCGTGGGCCAGATGATCGCCTTGCGGCGGTTCCACCCGACGTACTGCTGGCCCTCGCGGAAGCCGCCGGGCTTGAGCGGCATCATCGCCATCAGCTCGGGACTCGCCTGCGCGAGCTTCTTGGTGTCGGTGATCGTGGACCACACCTCGGCGGGTGTTGCGTCGACCAGGATCTCCGCGCGGAACTCGTCAGTGCTGCTCATGAGCGAACGGTAGCGAGAGGCGATGCGGCAGGTCACGGCTCGTCTTACTAGACTGCGGCCCGTGGCCCGAGTCGTTGTGAGCGTCATGCCCAAGCCCGAGATCCTTGACCCGCAGGGGAAGGCCGTCCTCGGCGCCCTGCCGCGGCTGGGCTTCGACGGCGTCACCGATGTCCGCCAGGGCAAGCGGTTCGAGCTGGAGGTCCCGGAGGTCACCGACGCGGTGCTCGCCGAGATCGACAAGCTCGCCGAGAGCTTCCTGGCCAACACGGTCATCGAGAACTACACGGTGAGCGTCGAGCAGTGAAGATCGGTGTCGTCACCTTCCCCGGCACGCTCGACGACGTCGACGCGCAGCGGGCGGTCCGCATCGGCGGCAACGAGGCGGTCGCCCTCTGGCACGGCGACCACGACCTCAAGGGCGTCGACGCGGTCATCCTCCCCGGTGGCTTCTCGTACGGCGACTACCTCCGCTGTGGTGCCGTCAGCCGGTTCGCGCCCGTGATGACCGAGGTCGTCGAGGCGGCCGGCAAGGGCATGCCCGTCCTCGGCATCTGCAACGGCTTCCAGATCCTCGCCGAGTCGCACCTGCTGCCCGGCGCGCTGATCCGCAACGAGCAGCGCAAGTTCATCTGCCGCGACCAGCTGCTGCGCATCGAGAACAACACGACGGCGTGGACCTCGGCGTACGCCAAGGACCAGGAGATCACCGTCGTCCTCAAGAACGGCGAGGGCAACTTCGTCGCCGACGCCGAGACGCTCGCGCGGATCGAGGGCGAGGGCCGGGTCGTCGCCCGCTACCTCGGCAACCCGAACGGCTCCCAGAACGACATCGCCGGCATCACCAACGACAAGGGCAACGTCGTCGGCCTGATGCCGCACCCCGAGCACGCGGTCGAGGAGCTCACCGGCTCCGGCACCGACGGCCTCGGCTTCTTCACCAGCCTGGTCGAGAAGGTCTTCGCCTGACATAAGACGTTGTCCCTGACGAAAGCACAACATTCCGGTCGGGAATGCGTGCTTTTCGTCAGGGACTACGCGCGTTCGGGCCCTCAGGCGAGGCGCGGCGCGGGTCGGCGTACGACCAGCGTCAGCGCCGCCAGGAACGCCAGCGTGCCGAGGATGCCGGCGGCGCTGAAGGCGTCCCGGGCCCCGACCAGGAAGTTGGTCGGCACCTGGTGGGTGGCCAGGGTGGTGGCGATGATGGCCAGGCCGATCGCGCCACCGAGCTGCTGTGCGGTCTGCAGCAGGCCGGAGGCAGCACCCGCGTGCTCGGGCTCGACGCCGGTCAGCACCAGCGAGGTGATCGGCATGAAGGTGACGCCGAACGAGAGCCCGAAGAGCAGCAGCGACGGGAAGACACCGGTCCAGTACGTCGCACCGTCGGGCAGGACCGCCAGCCGGGTGAACGCGATGGTGATGCCGAGGGTGCCCAGGACGATCCACGGTGCCTGGCCGAAGCGGGCGACCAGCTTGGGGGTCACGCGCGACAGGCCGAAGATCGACAGCGGCATCGGCAGGAACGCCAGGCCCGTGGTCAGCGGTCCGTAGAGGAGGTCGTCCTCGAGGAACTGCACCATCACGAAGAACATCGACAGCATGGCGCCGTACATCGCGGCCATGGCGACGAGCGCCGCCACGCGGCGCCGGTTCCGCAGCAGCCCGGGCCGGAGCAGCGGGTGCTCGACACGGAGCTCGGTCACAGCCAGCACGACGAACAGCACGGTGCCGAGGACCAGCCCGCCGAGGGTCCGTGCGGAGCCCCAGCCGTGGTCGGGGGCGCCGATCAGGGCCCACACGATCGACACGGCGGCGCCGGTCGAGGCGATCGCGCCGACCACGTCGAAGCGGCCGTGGCGACGCTCGGTCTCGCCGACGTACCGGTTGACGAAGGCGAGGACCACGAGCCCGATGGGCACGTTGATGAACAGCGTCCAGCGCCACGACACGGCGTTGGTGAGCGCGCCACCGAGGATCAGCCCGAGCGCGCCGCCGCCGGAGGAGACCGCGGTGAACGCGGCGAGGGCGCGGTTGCGCGCCGACTCGTTGGGGGCGTTGGTGGTGATCAGTGCGAGGACCGACGGCGCGGCCAACGCGGCGCCGATGCCCTGGAGGCCGCGGGCGGCGACGAGCACGCCGGCGCTCGGGGCGAGCCCGCCGAGAGCGGAGCCCAGGGTGAAGGTCGCCAGGCCGAACCGGAACAGCCGGCGGCGTCCGAAGACGTCGCCGAGCCGGCCCCCGAGGAGGAGCAGGCCGCCGAAGGCGAGGGAGTAGCCGTTGAGGACCCAGGACAGGCCCGCGGGGGTGAAGGAGAGGTCGGTCGAGATGTGGGGGAGTGCCACGTTCACGACGGTGGCGTCGAGCACGAGCATGAGCTGCGCGAGCAGGACGAGGTAGAGGCCGAGGCCGAGGCCCCGGGGTGCGGAAGCGTCCGACGCGGGCGCGGCGGTGGCCGTCGTTGCCCGGGGCGGGGAGGTGAGGGTGGAAGACATGCTGGTCGCCGTCTCTTTTCTGGCCGGGTCGGCCGTCGTACTCTGGTGGAGAGCCACTCCGGTTAGACCGGAGCCTCCAAATGGAGGTACTCTCCACTTGCGAGTACGACGATACGGAGACTGTCTCCGTTTTGCAAGTGGAATTCTCGACCAGCTCTTTTCGCGGAGGAGGCACGACGATGCGGGCGGACGCCAAGCGCAACTACGACCGCATCGTCGAGACCGCTCGCGAGGTCTTCCGTGAGAAGGGGTACGACGCCCCGCTCGACGAGATCGCCAAGAAGGCCGGGGTCGGCCCCGGCACCCTCTACCGCCACTTCCCCAACCGGGACGCGCTGCTCGACGCGATGATGCAGATCTGGGTCGACCGGGTCGACGTCGCGACCGAGAAGACCCTCGCCCGCGAGGGCGAGGCGCGCGAGGTGCTGCTGGCCTGGTTCGAGGACTACGTCGGCCTGGTCAGCTCCTACAAGGGCTCGCCGGCCAAGATCACTTCGGCCATGGGCGACCCCGAGTCGCCGATCCGCACCAAGTGCCAGGTCCTCAGCGCCGCCAACGCCAAGGTCATCGAGCAGCTCGGTGACGCCGTGAAGCCCGGCCTCGAGCCGGTGCAGCTCGCCCGCCTCATCGGCGGCGTGGCCACGGTCGCCGACCAGGCCGACCTGTCGGCCGACGCCGTCCGGCCCCTGCTCGAGGTCGTCGCCGACGGCGTCCTGCGCTGACCGACGGGGACGACCCGCGGCGAGCGCTCAGGCGCCCCCGGCCTGGAGGCGGTTCCACAGGCCGTTGACCACGATGCCGGTCTGGCTCATGCCGTGCTGGCGCTGGTACGTCGTCACGACCGCCCGGGTGCCGGAGTCATAGACGCCGGTCACCGGAAGCAGGCGGCGGGGGTAGACGCCGTTGAGCGCGCGCTGGAGGCGGCGTACGTCCTGGCCGGCGGAGCCGACCTTGAGCACCGGCTTGTGTCCGGCGGACAGGAAGGCGGCCCAGAAGCTCGCCGAGACCAGGTTGCTGGTGGCGCTGCCGAGGCCGTGCGAGGTCCTCCACTGGCGGACCGCGGCGATCGTCGCGGTGTTGTACCTGCCGTTCACCTTGCCGGCGTACAGGCCGCGGAACTTCAGCATGCACTGCAGCGCCTTGACGGTGCCCGGGTGCTGCGCGGCGTTGGCCGACGAGATCGCCGGGAACGAACGCAGGTCGAGGTCGACGCCACCGCAGGGGTAGGTCTTCGGCGAGTAGGAGCCGCGGCCCAGGCTCAGGAAGTCGCGGTCGATGTTGATGCGTACGCCGCCCCAGGTCTCGGTGTGCCCGCCGAGGTACTGCTTGGCCCGGCGACCGGGGTTCCAGCCGGTGTCCGGGATGTACGTCGTGGAGGTGTTGGCGTTGCCGTCCCACCGGGCGATCCAGATCCGGTCCGGGAGGGTGTACGCCGACGGGCGGGTCCGGCGTACGTCGTCCAGCGCGACGATGCCGGAGCCTGCGGAGGAGTAGACGCCGGAGACGTAGCCGTCCGCGTGCAGGGCGTCGGTGTAGGCGCTGAGGAACGACAGCGCCGACTCGCGGCAGCCGGTGTTCTTGATGTCGAAGGCCTCGAGGTCGTACCAGAGCGTGCTGCCCTTGGTGATGCCCAGGGCGGCTGCGGCACTCGCGGTCTTGGCGGCCTCGGCGCGAGCCTGGTTGCGGGCGCGGCCGTACTTGCCGAGGCTGCCCGGCGTCGGGTTGATGCGCGGGTCGATCGAGGAGCCGTACCGCGGATAGCGGCTGTTGCAGGAGGCCTGCGGGCCGAGGGTGATCGGCAGCAGCTTCCAGCCGCGAGCGAGCTGGTTGTGGATCCAGGTGGTGGTCAGGTTCGGCTGGCTGCGGCAGGCGCGCGAGTTGCCGGAGATGTAGATGCCGACCGCGAGGTACGGCGAGGACCGCAGCCAGGCGTCCATGGTGCTCTGGCTCGGCGCCGAGCACTGGTCGAAGCCGTAGCCCTGGAAGTCGCCCGGGGTCACCGGGTTGGTGGTCGCGTCGGCGAGGGAGATCTGGGGTGTCCCGCTGGTGCGCAGCAGTGGTGCGAGCGCGAGGGCGAGGACGAGGGTCAGGCCGGTGAGGCTCGCACGGAGAACCGTTGAGCGACGGGCGGACATGGAGATCTCCAGACACGGTCGGGGGAAGGCGACCGCTTCACGAAACCACAGAAATCACACAAGTCACACACGTCACAGCGAACTACAACGTTGTAATTCCCGATCGACCGCAATTCTTCCGACAAAAGTGCGGTTCGGGCGGTAAATCTCCACCCGGCTGCGCGCGGTCCACCTGGAGTCGGCCGTCGGCGCGTGCCCGGATAGGATCCACGCGTGGCTGAGCCGTCCGTAGACACCTCCCGTTCGACCCTCGACACCGTCGCCGTCGCGGCCGCCGACCCGGACCGGGAGCAGCCCTGGGCCGAGCTCGGGCTGAAGGAGGACGAGTACGCCCGGATCCGTGAGATCCTCGGCCGTCGCCCCACGGGTGCCGAGCTGGCGATGTACTCCGTGATGTGGTCCGAGCACTGCTCGTACAAGTCCTCCAAGGTCCACCTCAAGCAGTTCGGCGAGCTTCCCCAGCGGACTCCGCGGGGAGAAATGCTCGCGGGCATCGGTGAGAACGCCGGCGTCATCGACATCGGCCAGGGCTACGCCGTCAGCTTCAAGGTCGAGTCGCACAACCACCCGTCGTACGTCGAGCCCTACCAGGGCGCCGCGACGGGTGTCGGCGGCATCGTCCGCGACATCATCGCGATGGGCGCGCGCCCGGTCGCCGTCGTCGACCCCCTGCGCTTCGGCCCGCTCGACGCCGACGACACCCACCGGGTGCTGCCCGGGATCGTGGCCGGCGTCGGCGGCTACGGCAACTGCCTCGGCCTGCCCAACGTCGGCGGCGAGGCGGTCTTCGACGCCACCTACCTCGGCAACCCGCTGGTCAACGCCGGCTGCATCGGCGTCATGCGCCACGAGGACCTCCACCTCGCCAACGCGACCGGCAAGGGCAACCTCGTCGTCCTGTACGGCGCCCGCACCGGCGGCGACGGCATCGGCGGCGTCTCCGTGCTCGCCTCCGAGACCTTCGACGCCGACGGCCCCGCCAAGCGTCCCAGCGTCCAGGTCGGCGACCCGTTCATGGAGAAGCTGCTCATCGAGTGCACGCTCGAGCTCTTCGCGGCCGAGGTCGTCAGCGGCATCCAGGACCTCGGCGGCGCGGGCCTGTCCTGCGCGACCACCGAGCTCGCCTCCGCCGGTGACGGCGGCATGCGCTGCGAGCTCGACCGGGTCCCGCTGCGCGACTCCACGCTCTCGCCCGAGGAGATCCTCATGAGCGAGAGCCAGGAGCGGATGATGGCGGTCGTCGAGCCGGCCAACCTCGACGCGTTCATGGCGATCTGCGCCAAGTGGGACGTCGAGGCCGTCGCGATCGGCGAGGTCACCGACACCGGGCGTCTCGAGATCACCTGGCACGGCCAGACCGTCGTCGACGTGCCGCCCCGCACCGTCGCCCACGACGGCCCCGTCTACCACCGTCCGTTCGCCCGCCCCGACTGGCAGGACACCCTGCAGGCCGACGGCGCCGAGAAGCTGGCGCGGCCCGCCACCGGCGACGAGCTCCGCGCCACCCTGCTCCGGCTCGTGGCCAGCCCCAACCTGTGCGACAAGTCCTGGATCACCGATCAGTACGACCGCTACGTCCAGGGCAACACCGTCCTCGCGCAGCCGGCCGACTCGGGCATGATCCGGATCGACGAGGAGACCAACCTCGGCGTCTCCATCGCGACCGACTGCAACGGCCGCTTCGCCAAGCTCGACCCGTACGCCGGCGCGCAGCTCGCCCTCGTCGAGGCCTACCGCAACGTGGCGACCGGTGGCGCGACGCCACTGGCCGTCTCCGACTGCCTCAACTTCGGCTCACCCGAGGACCCGGCCGTGATGTGGCAGTTCGCCGAGGCCTGCCGTGGCCTCAAGGACGCCTGCCTCGAGCTGGGCGTCCCCGTCACGGGCGGCAACGTCAGCCTCTACAACCAGACCGGCGAGACCGCGATCCTGCCGACGCCGGTCGTGGCCGTCCTCGGCGTCATCGACGACGTCACGAGGCGCACGCCCACCGGCTTCCAGGCCGAGGGCGAGCGCGTGGTGCTGCTCGGCGAGACCCGCGAAGAGCTCTCCGGCTCCGAGTGGGCCAACGTCGTGCACGGCCACCTCGGTGGCCTGCCGCCGAAGGTCGACCTCGGCGCCGAGCGCAGCCTCGCGACGCTCCTGACCGAGCTGGTCGGCACGGTCACCAGCGCCCACGATCTCTCCGACGGCGGCCTGGCCCAGGCCCTCGCCGAGTGCACCTTCGCGCGCGGGATCGGTGCGAGCGTCGAGCTTGCGGGTGACGCGTTCGTCCAGCTCTTCGCCGAGTCCACGGCCCGGGTCGTCGTGACGGTCCCCGACGCGGCGTACGACGCCCTGGCGGCTGCGGCCGACAAGCACGGTGTCACGGTGACCGACCTGGGTCGCACCGGTGGCGACGCGCTCGAGGTGGCCGGCCAGTTCTCGATCGGCCTCGACGAGCTCCGCACGGCGTGGAGCGCGACGCTCCCCGCTGCTCTGGGCTGACACTGGGGGAGTGCCCGACCTCGTCGTCACCAGCAGGTTCGTCGTCCCCGACGACGAGCTCGCCGAGCGGTTCTCCCGCTCGTCCGGACCCGGCGGTCAGGGCGTCAACACCACCGACAGCCGCGTCGAGCTGTCCTACGACGTCGCCCGGGCGCGTTCGGTGCCCGACCACCTCCGCGACCGGCTGCTGAGCCGCCTCGAGGGCCGGCTGGTCGACGGGGTGCTGACCATCGCCGCCAGCGAGCACCGCGGTCAGCTGGCCAACCGCAAGGCGGCCAGGGAGCGGATGGCCCAGGTGCTGCGTGAGGCCGCTGCGCCACCACCGCCGAGGCGTCGACCGACCAAGCCGACCCGTGGCTCCAAGGAGCGCCGGATCGCGAGCAAGAAGCGACGCGGCGAGATCAAGCGCGGCCGGTCGGCGCCGTCGGACTGAGCCTCAGCGCGGCTTCTTCAGCGTGATGACGGTCGTGCCGGTCTGGTGGTCGATCTTCTTGCCGGCGAACCCGCCCCAGCCCGAACCGAGCTGGAAGCGGTACTTCTGGGTCAGGGTCAGGGTGAGCGAGTGGCCGACCCGGTCGAAGATCAGCGAGGCGCTGGAGTTGCACGCGCCGGTCTTGGGGACCGGGCAGACGGCGTCGTCGTTGCTCTTGAGCAGCGTCTTGACCGGTGCGGCCTTGCCGAGCCGGTAGGTCGTGGTCAGCCCGACGGGGTAGTAGGTGCCGCCCTGGGCGATCGTGACGCCCGCCTCGGTCAGCGTGCCGAACGTGGTGGCCACCGAGACCACGAGCCACTCGTGTCCGGGCTTGGCCCACTTGCCGCCGGCGTACGGCAGGACGACGGGCTCGGTCACCTTGCACGTGCTCTGCGACGCCGCGAGGACCTTCCAGCTCGGCTTGGCGCCGCAGTCGGCGTAGCGCGGCTTCTTGTACGAGAGGTGGTACAGGCCCTCGGCCCGGCCCGCGTCGACCTTGCCGGTGGTCAGGTCGGCGACCTGGGTGACGCCGTCGTACCCGATGCCGAGGCGGACGTGGGCGCTGCTGGCCGGCACCACGACGTAGAACGACTCGGCACCCTGGCTCGGGTCGGGGGCGGGGAGGCGGTAGTTGTCCTTGCCGACGCGGATGTCCGCGGTCGCGAGGTCGTTGGCGCCGATGAAGCCGGCGTACGCCGTGGAGGAGCGCCGCACGAACTCCCACGTGATCGGCACGAACTCCATGCCGGCCGGTGCGGTCTCGGACGTCAGCTCGGAGGTGTCCTCCGAGGTCAGTGCCTTGACGGGCTGGCCGGTGTGCACCTCGAGCCGGCCCGTGGGAAGCGCGATCCCGGTCTGCTTCTCGTTCGAGAACTGCGCCGCCTGGCGGGCATTGACGAGGTCGCCGGCGTTCAGGCCCGAGGCGGAGCCGCCGCAGGCGGCCAGGGCAGGCAGCGCGCAGGCGAGGACGGCGGCGGAGGCTGCGTGGCGGAGGCGCATGCGCCCATTGTGGCCGACGCTGCCTCGGCGTCTCAGCGCGCCACGGCGGCGACCTCGCGGGAGGACCAGTCGGCGGGCCGGGGGACCGCGCGGACCGACCTGGACAGCGTCGGGATCAGCGCGGTCACGGCAGCCAGGACGCCGATCCCGAGCATCGCGTCGCGGCCGTCGAGATGGGTGAGCAGGACGCCGGCGACGAGCGGGGCCACCGGCATCGCCGCCATGCCGACCAGGCGCATCGCGGAGTGCGAGCGGCCCAGGACCTCGGGCGGGGTGATCGAGGTCTGGTAGGCGCCGATGCCGGCGTTGCCGGCGGGGTTGAGCAGGAGCAGGACACCGAGTGCGGCGGCGACGACGGCGGGCTGGTTCCACAGCGCCATCGGTACGACGAGCGGCAGCGTGGACCACGCGACCAGGATGGTCAGCACGCCGGTCGGGAGCCGCTGGATGATGCGTGGTGCGAAGTAGGCGCCGACGATGCCGCACACCCCACCCACGATCTCGACCAGGGAGATGGTGGTCGGCCGGGTGCCGGACTGCACGAGGCGCAGCACCGCGGTCAGGAAGAGCGCGTTCATGGTCAGGTTCACCAGCGGCGCCCACACGAGGATCACCCGCAGGAACGGGTGTGACCAGGTGAAGGCGATGCCGTCGCGCAGCTCGCGCGTGGGCTTCGCGCGAGCGCCGGGCGCTGCCGAGAGATCGGTGCGGATGCGTCCGAGCAGCAGCCAGCTGGCGGCGTACGAGAGCGCGTCGAGGAGGAACGGCGCCCAGCGGGTCAGGGCGAGCAGGACGCCGCCGAGCGGAGCACCCGCGAGGCTCGCGATGTGCTCGCGCGCCTGCTGCTGGGAGAAGGCGGTCGGCAGGTCCTCCTTGGCGACCACCGCTCGGATGGCCGAGCTCTCGGCCGGGGAGAACAGGCCGGCCGCGACACCGGTCAGGAGGGCGACCGCGATCAGGTGCCCGATGGTGAGGTGGTGCAGCAGGCCGGCGACCACGAGCGACGCGTAGAGCGCAACACCGATCGCCGAGGAGGCGCGCATGATCCGCAGCCGGTCGAGGCGGTCCGCCATCACACCGGCCGGGAGCAGGATCGCCACCATGCCGAGGAGGTACGCCGCCTCGACGGCCGACGCCCAGGCCGTCGAGTGCGTCAGGGCCCAGCCGATGAGGGGGTAGACGAAGCTGCTGACCCGTGAGCCGAGGTCCGAGATCGTCTGGCCGACCCACAGGACCGTGAAGTCCCGGTTGCGCGAGAGCTCCCGGAACGTGGTCATGGCTGCACCGTAGTTCGGGAACACTGGTCCCATGGTCACCGACGACGACATGCGCCGCTGATGCCGGCCAGGTTGCGGCCGGCAGCGGCCGCCGACGTGGCAGCAGCGCTCTCCCGGGTGCTCACCGACGACGCGACGCGGGCCGATCTCAAGCTGCTCGCCAAGCACTTCCTGGCGGTCCTCGAGGAGCGCGCCCCGGGCCGCTCGGTCGAGGTCCGGGTGCCGCCGTACGCCGCCGTCCAGGTGATCGAGGGCGTCCGCCACACGCGAGGTACGCCGCCCGCGGTGGTCGAGATGGATGCGCTGACCTGGATCGGCCTGGCGACCGGTGCGCTGCCGTGGGCCGACGCCGTGGGCGAGGGGCGCGTGAGCGCCTCCGGCGAGCGCACCGACCTCTCGGCGTACCTGCCTTTGAACGCCTAGCGGGCTCGCATAAGTTGGCGCCATGACCGCTGACCTGCGCGCCCGGCTGACCGACCTCCTCCCCGGCCTCCGCGCCGACCTCGAGGACCTCGTGCGGATCCAGTCGGTCAGCGCGGATCCCGACCGGCTCGACCAGGTCGAGGTCAGCGCTGCCAAGACGCTCGAGCTGTTCGTCGCGGAGGGCTTCGACGCCGAGATCGTCCGGGCGTACGACGGCGCGCCGCCGGCCGTCGTGGGGGAGAAGAAGGGTCCCGAGGGCGCGCCCGTGGTGCTGCTCTACGCCCACCACGACGTGCAGCCGGAGAACGACCCGGCCGACTGGGACAGCGCCCCGTTCGAGCCGACCGAGCGCGCGGACGCGCACGGCGACTTGCGTCTCTACGGCCGTGGCGCGGCTGACGACAAGGCCGGCATCGTCACCCACCTCGCCGCCGCTCGACTCTTCGGCGACGACCTGCCGGTGACGCTGCGGCTGTTCATCGAGGGCGAGGAGGAGGTCGCCTCGGCGACGCTCCCCGAGCTGCTCCACAAGTTCGAGGACCGTCTCAAGGCGGACGTCATCGTCATCGCCGACTCCGGCAACTGGGACATCGGTGTGCCGGCGCTGACCACCAGCCTGCGCGGCCTGATCCGGGTCGACGTCGAGGTCCGCACGCTCGACCACGCCGTCCACTCCGGCATGTGGGGCGGCCTCGCTCCCGACGCGATCATGGCGCTCACCCGCCTGCTCAGCACGCTGTGGGACGACGCCGGGGCCCCGGCCGTCGAGGGCCTGGTCAGCGGGCCCGCGGCCGACGTCGACTACCCCGAGGACCGCCTCCGGGCCGAGTCCGGCGCGCTCGAGGGCGTGCAGTGGGTGGGCACCGGCTCGGCCGTCGAGCGGATGTGGACCCAGCCCGCGATCACCGTCACCGGCTTCGACGCCCCGAAGGTCGCCGGCGCGTCCAACACCCTCGTGCCGATGGCACGGGCACGGGTCACGATCCGGATCGCGCCCGGGGACACGGCCGAGAACGCGGTCGCGCGCCTGCAGGCCCACCTCGAGAAGCACGTCCCGTGGGGTGCCCATCTCGCCACGACCGTGGTCGACACGGGTGAGCCGATCGCGATCCCGGCCGACGGTCCGGCGTACGACGCCGCGCGCAGCGCCTTCGCGGAGGCCTGGGACGGCACCGCCCCGGTCGACATGGGCGTCGGCGGCTCGATCCCGTTCATCGCCGAGTTCCTCGAG
The DNA here is from genome assembly GCF_054782655.1 of Nocardioides montaniterrae. Lineage (NCBI taxonomy): Bacteria > Bacillati > Actinomycetota > Actinomycetes > Propionibacteriales > Nocardioidaceae > Nocardioides > Nocardioides montaniterrae. Next base: position 209,779 of record NZ_BAAGSB010000002.1, read on the forward strand.
ACCTTCCCGGCGGCGTCGGTGCTGGTCACCGGCGTCGAGGACCCCGACACCCGTGCCCACGGGCCGAACGAGGGCCTGCACCTCGCCGAGTGGGAGCGGGTCCTGCTGGCCGAGGCGCTGATGCTGCGCAACCTCGGCACGCGTTGACCTCGGACGTCGTCCGGGTGGAGCGCTCCAGCGCACCATCCGGATGACGTTGCGGATAAGGGGCCAGCGCCAGCCGCCGGTACCCTTGCACCTGTGTGCGGAGTCTTCGGCGTCTGGGCCCCTGGTGAGGACGTGGCGAAGCTGACCTACTTCGGTCTCTACGCGCTGCAGCATCGTGGACAGGAGTCCGCCGGCATCGCGGTCAGCAACGGCCGCCAGATCCTCGTCTTCAAGGACATGGGCCTGGTCTCGCAGGTGTTCGACGAGAACACGCTGGAGTCGATCGACGGCCACATCGCCGTCGGCCACTGCCGCTACTCCACGACCGGCGCCAGCACCTGGGACAACGCCCAGCCGACGTTCCGGCCGACCGCCGACGGCTCGATCGCCCTGGGCCACAACGGCAACCTGGTCAACACCGCCGACCTCGCCCAGATGGTCGCCGACCTCCCCAGCGACTCCGGCGAGCTCGACATCCACGCCCGCAACCTCGAGACCTCCACCAACGACACCAGCCTGGTGACCGCGCTGCTCGCGCACCACCCGCACCAGTCGCTGGAGGAGCGCGCGATGGAGCTGCTGCCCAAGGTCAAGGGCGCCTTCTGCTTCGTCTTCATGAACGAGGGCACGCTGTACGCCGCCCGCGACCCCGAGGGCATCCGCCCGCTGGTCCTGGGCCGCCTCGAGCGTGGCTGGGTCATCGCCTCCGAGAGCGCCGCGCTGGCCACCGTCGGCGCGAGCGTCGTGCGCGAGGTCGAGCCGGGCGAGCTCATCGTCATCGACGAGGCCGGCCTGCGCTCCCACAAGTTCGCCGAGCCCGAGCGCAAGGGCTGCGTCTTCGAGTACGTCTACCTCGCCCGCCCCGACGCCACCATCGCCGGCCGCAGCGTGCACGAGGCGCGCGTCGAGATGGGCGCCCAGCTGGCCCGCGAGTTCCCCGTCGAGGCCGACGTGGTGATCCCGGTGCCCGAGTCCGGCATCCCCGCCGCTACCGGCTACGCCGCCGAGAGCGGCATCCCCTACGCCCAGGGCTTCGTCAAGAACGCCTACGTCGGCCGCACGTTCATCCAGCCGAGCCAGACCCTGCGCCAGCTCGGCATCCGGCTCAAGCTCAACGCCCTCGACCACGTGATCCGCGGCAAGCGGGTCGTCGTGGTCGACGACTCGATCGTGCGGGGCAACACCCAGCGCGCCCAGATCCGGATGCTCCGCGAGGCCGGCGCCGCCGAGGTGCACGTGCGCATCTCCAGCCCGCCGGTCAAGTGGCCCTGCTTCTACGGCATCGACTTCGCGACCCGGGCCGAGCTCATCGCCAACGGCCTCGACGCCGAGGAGATCGCGGCCAGCATCGGCGCCGACAGCCTCGGCTACATCTCGCTCGACGGCATGGTCGACGCGACCAACCAGCCCAAGACGTCGCTGTGCACCGCCTGCTTCACCGGCGACTACCCCATCCCGCTGCCCGACGCATCGCTCCTGGGCAAGCACCTGCTCGAGGCCAGCCTCGCCCCGTCCACGCACGGCGAGTCCCTCCCCGTCTTCAACAACCCCTGATCCAGGAGATCCTCAGTGGCTGAGAACGCGTACGCCGTCGCCGGAGTCGACATCGAGGCGGCCGACCGCGCCGTCGACCTGATGAAGGAGTGGGTCGAGAAGGCACGTCGTCCCGAGATGCTCGGCGGCCTGGGCGGCTTCGCCGGTCTCTTCGACGCCAGCGCGCTCACGGCGTACAAGCGCCCCCTGCTCGCGACCTCCACCGACGGCGTCGGCACCAAGGTCGCCATCGCGCAGATGATGGACAAGCACGACACCATCGGCTTCGACCTCGTCGGCATGGTCGTCGACGACCTGGTCGTGTGTGGCGCCGAGCCGCTGTTCATGACCGACTACATCGCGACCGGCAAGGTCATCCCCGAGCGCATCGCCGCGATCGTCAAGGGCATCGCCGAGGCGTGCGTCGAGGCCGGCGCCGCGCTGGTCGGTGGCGAGACCGCCGAGCACCCCGGACTGCTCAAGCCCGACGAGTACGACGTCGCCGGCGCCACCACCGGTGTCGTCGAGGCCGACGCGCTGCTCGGCGCCGACCGCGTCCGCGCGGGTGACGTCGTCATCGCGATGGCTGCCAGTGGCCTGCACTCCAACGGCTACTCCCTGGCGCGCCACGTCTTCTTCGCCCACGCCGGCTGGTCGGTCGACCGCCCCGTCGAGGAGTTCGGCCACACGCTCGGCGAGGAGCTCCTGGTCCCGACCCGGCTCTACACCAAGCCGTGCCTGGCGATCGCCCGCGAGACCGAGACCCACGCCATGGCCCACGTCACCGGTGGCGGCCTGGCCAACAACCTCGCGCGCGTCATGCCGCAGGGCATGAAGGCCACGCTCGACCGCGCCACCTGGACGCCCGGCGCTGTCTTCGACGTCGTGCGCAAGGTCGGCGACGTCTCCCAGCCTGACCTCGAGGCCACGCTCAACTGTGGCGTCGGCATGGTCTCGCTGACCGCTCCCGACTCCGTCGACGCCGCGATCGCGCGCTTGGCCGAGTTCGGCATCGACGCCTGGGTGGCGGGCGAGGTCACCGCCGAGGACAACGCCGCCGGCAGCGTCGAGCTGGTCGGTCAGCACCCCGGCTGGTGAGGTCCGCGCCACCTCGTACGTCGAAGAGGTGGCCCTGACGTGCGGGAACAGCCACCCAGCAGGTAGCGTTACCCCCACGAGACTCTGATGAGAAGTCCGGGGCCCTGAGGGTCACCGGCCAAGTGTGCGAGGGGGCTGGACCTTATGGGCCGCGGCCGAGCGAAAGCCAAGCAGACGAAGGTCGCGCGCGACCTGAAGTACAGGACTCACGACACTGATCTCAGTGCGTTGGCCAGGGAGCTCCATGGCGAGCCCTCTGTCGTCGACGAAGTCGTCGAGGAAGAAGTCCCGGACCGCTGGTCCGGATACGCCGACCGGGACTGACCTCCCGCGTCGCGCACGCCCGATCCGCACAGGTGACGGCGCGTTGACGGCACCCTTCTCGGGGTTGGCCGCTCCGTGGGGCGGCCCGTCCCGGGTCACAGGTAAAGTTTCGCGGTTCGCATCCCGGAACCGTTGCGGGTCGCTACCGTTTTTGGCGACGGTCTCGGAACGACCAGCTGACCATCCTGGGGGATGAAGTGCCGGAGAGTGCAAGCACCACGACCTGCGGATGCGACGACCGCTACCACGAGCTGGGCATCCATGCCCCGGGCTGGAGCGCTGCCGCGTCGCACGCCGAGTCGGCCTGAGCGACCTTCCTCGTCGCAGGCATCGCGAAGCAGAACACCCCCGGAAGCTGGGCTTCCGGGGGTGTCGCGCTTGTGGGCAGGGGCGGGGTCGAACCGCCGACCTATCGAGTTTCAGTCGATCGCTCGTACCAACTGAGCTACCTGCCCAAGCAGGGCGAAACCTTACCGGAGCGCGAACATCGTGCGCGAATCGGTGTCTGCTCCGCAGCCCGCGATGGGCACCTCCCCTTCCTGGACCACTATGCTGACGGCGCTGCCGAGGGTTCACCCGTGGCAGCGGGCCCCCTTCGTCTAGCGGCCCAGGACCCCGCCCTTTCACGGCGGTAGCGCCGGTTCGAATCCGGTAGGGGGTACCGAGCGGTGCGATGCCCGCAAGGCCATCGGCCCGAGGCAAGGCGCGCGGGGGCGACCGGCTCGTCGCCGACGAGCGAGCGGACGGCGGGGGAGTCCTGCCGACCACCGGTTTGACCCGGCGGGCCCCTGACCGTGACGATCGGGCGGTGCCTCGATGCCCGGTGACCGCGCGCCTCGTCGGCGGGCCCGACGGCGACCTGCGCGACCGGCTGCTGCTCGCGGCCCTCGACGAGATCCGGCGGGTGGGCACCGACGACCTCAGCCTGCGCGCCCTGGCCCGCAAGGCCGGCGTCTCCCACCAGGCCCCGATCCACGTCTTCGGGTCGCGCCGCGGGCTGTTGACGGCGCTCGCGACGGTGGCGGTGGACCACCTCGCTGACGAGGCGGCGTACAGCGCCAGTGCGGCCGAGGCCGAGCACGGCCCCGGCTCGGAGGCGGTCCTCGCCATCGGCCTCGCCTACATCGAGCTCGCGTTGGAGGAGCCGGCCCTCTTCGCCCTCGCCACGCGTGTCGAGAGCCTCGACCTCGACGACGAGGACCTGCAGCGATCCCGTGCTCGTGCGTGGGCGATCCTGCGCGGCGCCGTCGAGCGCGCGCAGGGTGCCGGCTGGCGCTCCAGCCAGCCGACCGACCTCCTCGCCCTGCTGTGCTGGTCCCTGGTCCAGGGCATTGCCGCGATCTACCGGGACCAGCTGCTCCCCGAGGGGTTGCCGGTCGGCTCGGCCGAGGAGCTCGCCCGCGCCGTCTCCGCGCTGCTGCGCGACTGAGCTCCGAGAGGTCGCTCACGCCGACGGCGTACGTCGCGGCGCCGTGAGGCGGCGCACACCGCCCCTTGCTTGACACTGTCACATCGGACTTGACACCGTCACATGAGCGAGATTCCGGCGACCTGGCCGGACGTGACAGTGCGGCGGCAGCAGGCGCCGAGCGAGGAGCACCCCGTGGCTGAGTCAGCCGGTACCTGGACGTCCGCACTGCTCCGACGATGCGTCAGGACGCCGATCCCGGTGTTGCTGGCGTGCCTCGCCCTGGTCGGCGTGGTCAACGTGCTCGTGCCGCAGCTCGAGCACGTCATGGCGAAGGACTCCACGCCGATCGTGCCCGACTCGGCGCCGGCCGTGCAGACGGTGCAGCGCATGGATCGCGAGTTCGGCAACGGACGGAGCCGGGCCACCGTGTTCCTCGTCCTCGAGCGTGACGGCGGTCTTCGGCAGGGCGACCGCGCCTACCTCCGGGGCGTGCTGACCCGGCTGCACCGGGACCGGCAGGACGTCGCCGCCGTCCAGGACGTGTTCGTGAACCGGGCGGTCCTGTCCGCCGTGACGAGCAAGGACGGCGAGGCCATGTACGCCCAGGTCGGCCTGCCGGGTGCGGTCGGGGCCCCGTCCGCCGTACGACAGATCGAGGCGGTGCGTGCGGCGACGCTCGCACACCGGCCCGCCGGTCTGGTGGTGGACGTGACCGGGACGGCGGCGACCATCGCGGACATGTCGACAGAGGTCGACCACAGCATCCTCAAGATCACCGCCGTCACCATCGCGTTGATCGCGCTGATCCTGCTGCTCATCTACCGCTCCGCCGTGGTGGCCGGCTTGATCCTCGGGTTCATCGGCGTCGCGCTGGCCGCCGCCCGGGGCGCCGCGGCGCTGCTGGGCGGGCACGTGTTCAGCGTGTCCACCTTCACCGCCTCGTTCCTCACCGCGGTCGTCCTCGGTGCGGCCACCGACTACGCCGTCTTCCTCGTGAGCCGGTTCCAAGAGCTGCGCCGCGAGGGCATGGAGCCGGCCGAGGCCACGGTCGCCGCCTGCCTGCGGGTCGCTCCCGTCGTCATCGGCTCCGCCCTCACCGTTGTCCTCGCCAACGCCTGCATGGCGATCGCGGACGTGGGCATCTACCTGACGACCGGCCCCGCGATCGCCGTCGGCATCCTGTGCACCCTCCTGCTCTCCATGACCTTGATGCCGGCCGTCCTCGCGCTCGCCGGTTCGCGGGGATGGCTCGACCCGCGCCCGCGCCGGGGCGGTCCGTCCAGCTGGGAGCGCGTGGCGGGCGTCGTGACGACCAGGCCTGCGCGGATCCTGGCGGCCGGACTCGTGCCGCTGATCGCGCTGGCGTGCTTCTTCCCCCTGCTGCAGCCCAACTTCGACGAGGCGACGGTCCAGCCGGACCACACCGAGAGCAATGACGGCTATGCCGTGCTCGCCCAGCACTTCCCGCTCAACGAGGTGCTGCCCGACTACCTCCTCGTCACGGCCGACCACGACCTGCGCAACGCCAAGGACCTCGCCAGCCTGGAGCAGATGGCGGCCGCCGTCGCTCGTACGCCGGGCGTCGAGTCGGTCCGTGGCGTGACCCGGCCGCTCGGCACCACCATTTCCCAGGCCTCGCTGGGCTACCAGGCCCAGCAGGTGGGCGACCGGCTCAGCGGAGCCGGTGACCAGCTGGCCGCCGGTGAAGCCGACACCCAGCGCCTCGCCGCCGGCGCGCAGCGGCTGAGCGACGGCACGGACCGGGTCGCGGCCGGCACCCGGCAGGCGGTCGACGGGGCGTCCAGCCTGCTGGCGGGCGTGCGCACGCTGCGTGCGGGCATGGACCGCCTCAGCACCGGGAGCGGAGCCGCCGTCGCCGGCAGCAGCCGCCTGCGGACAGGCGCCACCCAGCTCGCGAACGGTCTCGACCTCGCCCACACGCAGACCACGACGGCGGTCAACGGGCTCGGCATGGCCTACAACGCGCTCAAGCAGAGCCTCACCTGTGGTCTCGACCCGGTCTGCAACCGCGCGCGCGACGGCATCCGCCAGGTCTACGAGGGCGAGCGGGACAAGCTCCTGCCTGGCCTGCAGTCGGCGGCCGACGCCGCTCGCCGGCTCGCCAACGGCACGCTCACGCTGCAGACCGGCCTGACCCGGATCGACGCCGGCCTGACCCGGGCCGAGCAGGGGGTCAGCACGCTGGCCGCCGGCTCGACCACGATGCGGACCAAGCTCGGGCAGCTTGCGGCCGGCGCCAGCAAGGTGGCTGTCGGCAGCAAGGCCGTGCACAGCGGCACCGAGCAGGCGACCCGCTCGGTGGCCGAGCTGCGCAGCGGGCTCGCCCGCGCCGCGGCGTACCTCCGGACGACGGGCAAGGCCGCGAAGGCTCCGGGAATGGGTGGCTTCTACCTGCCGCCGGCGGCCATCAAGAGCCCGCGGTTCGCGCTGGCCAGCGGCTTGTTCCTGTCGCGCGACGGCCGCACCGCGCGCTTCGTGGTGCTCGGGGACACCTTCGCCTTCGACCACTCGGGCATGCAGCGGTCGCGACGCGTGGCCGAGGCAGCAAGGAACGGGCTGCGGGGCACCCGGCTCGAGACCAGCCAGGTCGCCGTCACCGGTGTCGCCGCAACGATGGCCGATCTGCAGGACATCAACCGCATCGACTTCCGGCTCGTGGCGCTCGTCGCGCTCCTCGGCGTCTTCGCGATCCTGCTCTTCCTCCTGCGCAGCGTCGTCGCGGCCGGCTTCCTGCTCCTGACGGTGGGTCTCTCGTACGCCGCAGCCATGGGCCTCGGGGTGCTGGTGTGGCAGATCGGGATGGACCAGCGGCTGGACTGGAGCGTCCCGACCATCGCCTTCATCCTGCTGGTGGCCGTCGGTGCCGACTACAACCTGCTGCTGATGAAGCGGATGCTCGAGGAGGCGCCTGACGGATCCCGTGCGGGGATCGCGCGCGCCGTCAGCGCCACCGGTGGCGTGATCACCGCGGCCGGCGTCATCTTCGCGGCCAGCCTCTTCGCGATGATGGCGGGCAGCGTGCTCACCCTCGCCGAGATCGGCTTCACGATCGGCGTCGGCCTCCTCCTCGACACCTTCGTCGTCCGCACGCTCGTCGTGCCGGCCGGGGCCGCGCTGCTCGGACGTCGGCTGTGGTGGCCCCGGCGGGTGGAGGACTCCGCCGGAGAACCGGCCTAGGTGGTCGAGGCCCGGCGGAAGGGGCGTCCGCGGTCCCACCCGCAATGGTGACGACGGTGCGGATTGGGAACGCTCGACCGCCATGGGTTAGAGTTCCCATCGCTTCAAGGAAACGCGGAGCGAACAACCTGGCCCTGTAGCGCAGTTGGTTAGCGCGCCGCCCTGTCACGGCGGAGGTCGCGAGTTCGAGTCTCGTCAGGGTCGCCGATCAGAAGCCCACTCCATCGAGTGGGCTTCTGGGTTTTTCCTACGCGGCGATCCACCAGCCGAGGCTGAGCGCGCCCAGGCCCGCCAGCAGCGAGAGCACGACGTACGTCGCTGCCACCTGGGGCTTGCGCTCCTCGAGCAGGCGCACGGTCTCGAAGCCGAAGGTGGAGTAGGTCGTCAGTGCGCCGCAGAAGCCGGTCGCGACGAGTGAGGAGACCCAGGCGGTGGGCGCCGCCCCGGCGACCAGGCCGAGCAGCATGGAGCCCGCCGCGTTGACGGCGAAGGTGCCCCACGGGAAGGGGGCGCGGTGGCGCGAGGTCACCATGACGTCGGTGAGGTAGCGCGCCGGAGCACCGATCGCGCCCCCGAGGAGGACGAGCAGGACGCTCATCGGTCGAGCACCTTCCGGGTGCCGACCAGGCCGAGCCAGACCGCGAGGACGCCGCCCACCAGGGTGGTCGCGACGTACGCGAGGGCGACGGCGGGACGACCATCGGCGAGCAGTCGGTGGGTGTCGAGCTGGCTCGTCGAGAACGTGGTGAAGCCGCCGAGCACGCCGACGCCCAGGAACGGGCGTACGAAGCGGGTGTGGGACCAGCGGTCGATCATCAGCGCCATCAGCACGCCGATCAGCGCGCAGCCGACGAGGTTGGTGGTCACGGTGCTCCACGCGAACCCGGTCGCTGGCAGCGCGTGCGCCATGCCCCAGCGGGCGAGGGCGCCCAGCGCCCCGCCGAGGGCGATGACGGGCAGCAGGTCGGCGTCGCGGCGTACGAGGTCGACGGGATGGTCCGAGAGCGGGAGCGTCGGCTCGGGGTCGATCGGCAGGCCGTGGAGCTCTCTGCGGATCTGCTGGCGATCGTCAGTCATGTCCCGTCCACGGTACCGGCGCGGCACCCGTGGCCTGGCGACGGAACTCGCCGAGGAGCCAGATCTGGAACGAACGCTGTTGGGGGGTGCGCGGCGGCGTGAGCAGCCGCTCGGCGCGGCTGAAGTCATCGGCCGCGTCGAGCAGGTCGATGAGGCCGCCGATCTCGCGAGCGCTCGCGGCCGGCATCCGCAACCGGAGGTTGATGGTGGTGTGACCTGCCGCGGCCGCCTTGTCGACCAGCTCGCGACCCATGTTCGAGCGCAGCGGGGCCTCGAGGGTGTCGAAGTGGTCGGTGAGGACCTTGGCCAGCGGGTAGGTCTCCTCGTGGGCCAGCCCGAGCAGCCGGATCTCGCGACGCAGGTCGCGGTAGTGGCGCTGGAAGCGTCCCCACTCGTCGACGGGGACGCCGTTCACCTGGACCGCGATCTGGCCGAGCTGGGTGCGCATGTCCAGGGCCGGGGGAGTGGCGTACGTCAGCTGGAACTCGGCGATGCCCTCGTCGCTGAACTCCGCAGCCGGCTCGAACCAGACGGCCTTGCCGTCCTCCTCGATGTGCGCGCCCCATGCCGCCGAGGACCGGGCGACGATGTCGAGTCCGCGTCCGACGGTGGTGATCGCCTCGAACTGCTCGTCGCCGATCTCGCCCGACAGCGCGTCGAGGTCGAACTTGTCGATGTCGAAGCCGCCGGCGGGGGTGGACGGCTGCGGCGCGGTGGTCGAGGCGTCGTGGACCTCGAAGCGGGGGTGGTCGTTGGTGCCGCTCAGCTGGAGGCGGTACGGCGCCTTGCCGTGCAGGATCGCGTTCGTCACCAGCTCGGACACGGCGAGCTCGGCACACTCGGCCAGCGGATCCTGGCCGATCCGCACGCACATGCCGACGACCCAGCGGCGCGCGTCCTGCGCGCTCCGGGGTCCAGGCTCGAGATCGAGCCCCTGCCGGTCAGGCAATGTGGAGGAACCTCACTGCTGCTCAGCCCGAGTCGGTGATGTGTTGCTGGGCGGTCGGTTGACGGTCTGATCCCGTTCGCCTACCCGATCGTGCCGAGGGTCAAACCGCCCTCGCCGACCAGTTCGTGATCCGGTGAGGAGTCGCCCCGATGATGGCCGATCGGGACGGCCCGGGTGCGGCGGCTCACCGGCGACTTGTCAGAATTGACCCGTGGACATCGAGCGCGGAATGACCCCCCGGAGCAAGCGGCACCAGGTCGTGGTGATCGGGTCCGGATTCGGTGGTCTCTTCGGGACCAAGGCACTGCGTCGCGCGGACGTCGACGTCACCATGATCGCCAAGACGACCCACCACCTCTTCCAGCCGCTGCTCTACCAGGTGGCGACCGGGATCCTGTCCGAGGGCGAGATCGCGCCGCCGACGCGCGAGGTGCTCGCCGGCCAGGAGAACGCACAGGTGCTGATGGGCGAGGTCACCGACATCGACCTCGAGAGGAAGCTGGTCCGTTCGCAGGTGCTCGGCCGCGAGCTGGTGACGGCGTACGACTCGCTGATCGTCGCCGCCGGCGCCGGCCAGTCCTACTTCGGCAACGACCACTTCGCCGAGTTCGCGCCCGGCATGAAGAACATCGACGACGCCCTCGAGCTGCGCGGCCGGATCTTCGGTGCCTTCGAGATGGCCGAGCTCGGTGCCTCCCGCGGCGAGAACGTCGACCACCTGCTGACCTTCGTCGTGGTCGGTGCGGGGCCGACCGGGGTCGAGATGGCCGGCCAGATCGCCGAGCTCGCGCACCGCACGCTGACCCACGACTTCCGGGCCATCAGCACCCACCAGGCGCGGGTGATCCTCGTCGACGCCGCGCCCCAGGTGCTCCCGCCGTTCGGCGCCAAGCTCGGTGCCTGGACCAAGCAGAAGCTGGAGAAGCTCGGGGTCGAGGTCCTGCTCGGCGCGATGGTCACCGGCGTCGACGAGCGCGGCATCGTGGTCAAGCACAAGGACGGCAGCGAGCAGAAGATCGACTCGGTCACCAAGGTGTGGGCCGCCGGCGTCCAGGCGAACCCGCTGACCGCGACCCTGGCCGAGCAGACCGGTGCCCCGCTCGACCGCGCGGGCCGGATCGGCGTCAACCCCGACCTCACCCTGCCCGGCCACCCGGAGGTGTTCGTGGTCGGCGACATGATCGCCCTCGACAACCTGCCGGGCGTCGCCCAGGTCGCGATCCAGGGTGCGAAGTACGCCGCCAAGGAGATCGAGGGCCGCCTGCGGGGCAAGCCGTCGCAGCCGCCGTTCAAGTACTTCGACAAGGGCTCGATGGCGATCGTCAGCCGCTTCCGCGCCGTCGCGATGGTCGGCAAGATGCGCATCACCGGTCTGCTCGCGTGGCTGATGTGGCTGGTCGTGCACCTCTTCTACATCACCGGCTTCAAGAACCGCGTGACCGCGGTGCTGCACTGGTTCGTCTCGTTCCTCGGCAAGGGTCGCTCCGAGCGCACCACCACGGAGCAGCAGATCTTCGCGCGGATCGCGCTGCAGCGGCTCGAGCGCGGCGCCACCGACCTGGTCTCCGAGCCGGGCGAGTACGACGCCGAGGCCGAGCGCCGACGCCGTGAGGAGCTCGAGGCGCAGGCGGCCGAGGAGGTCCACCTGACCGACGACCACCTGCGTGGCGTCAAGGTCTGACCGGCCCTCGGCTCAGTCGCTCACCGTCACGTCGAGCCCGCGTGCCCACCTCGGCAGGATGAAGAGCCCTTCGGCCTCGGCGGTGATCCCGTCCGGACCGATGAGGTGGCCCTTCGCCCAGGTCTTGATGCCGTCGCAGCGGTCGATCCAGGCCTCCGCCCGCAGGTCGCCGAGCGGGGTTCCCTGGCGGTAGCTGATCGTCAGCGTCGCGGTCATCCCCGGGCGACCACCTGCGCCGGCCGCCTGGCCGAGCATCTGGTCGAGCACCAGCGAGACGACACCGCCGTGGACCAGCCCCGGCGGTCCTTCGTACGCCGCGCCCAGGTGGAAGTCGGAGATCGCCCGACCGGCCGCGTCGCAGGTGACGACCAGCGGCGGGGCGACCGCGTTGCGCAGGCCGATCACGGCGTTGCCCCAGGCGCGACCGCGACCCTCGGGGCTGTACCGGACGCCGAACGCGCCGTCGATCTGCTCTTTGCGCAGACGCGTCGTGACGGCCTCGATGTCGGCGGTCGCGTCGAGGATCTCGTCGCCGTCGACGGTGGTGCGCAGGCTGGCGTCGACCAGCTCGCGGACGGCCTGGGCGAGTGGCCCGTACAGGCCCGCCTGACGCGCGACCTCCTCCGCGGAGAACTCCTCGGGCTGGAACGTCATGGACACAGACTAGAACACGTTCTTATTTTGCGTCGTCGGTGCGGCGCAGGTCGGGCCGCAGCCGGTGCAGCACCTCGAGGAACTGTGCGGGCTCGACGTCGGCCCGCGTCAGCGTCAGCAGGGGTACGTCGGGCTGCTCGATGAGCACCTGCCAGCGTCGGTCGGCGGCCCGTCCGATGATGGCCACGGGCGTGTAGGGGCTGGCCAGGTCGACGATCCGCCGCTCGCCGCGGCGTACGACCTCGAGCTGGGTACGGCGAACGGTCAGCCTGGTCGGGGTCGAGCTGGCCCGCACGGCCCAGACGACCATGGTCAGGATCGCGAGGACGGCGGTGGTGCCGATCGCCACCGGGGTCCGGTCGGTGGCGGCGAGGACGCCTGCGGCGACCGTCGCGGCGAGGGCCCCCAGCAGGACCAGGGAGAGCGCGTGGCGGGTGGCGTTGCGGGGCTTGAACTCGATGACCGCCGGAGGGAGGTCGTCCTCGTCGATCGGAGGCAGCGCTGCGGCGGGTGTGGGAGCGGGTGTGGGAGCGGGTGTGGGAGCGGGTGCGGGAGCCGGGAGCTCGGTCGGCACCGACAACGTCAGCGGGGGCAACGGCTCCTCGGGCGGAGGGGCCGCGGTGGTCGGCTCGGCGCTCGGGATCGGCGCGGAAGACCCGCGATCGGCGGCGTACTCCGCGCGCTTCTCCAGCCAGGCCCGGATCGATGCTGTGTCCGGCCCGAACTCGTCACCGCTGCCCACGACGAGGTCTCCCTTCCTCCGGCGCAGAGGCTACTCCTAGGCTTGACCCGTCCAGCGTGCCGATCGAACGAGGAGGAGCGATGCCGGATCCCGCGCAGCAGACCGCCGGCCTGCGTCCCACGCGACAGCGCCTCGCGATCACCGAGACGCTCGGTCGGGCCGACGACTTCCAGAGCGCGCAGGACATCCACGACGCTCTGCGGCAGGCCGGCGACAAGGTCGGCCTGGCCACCGTCTACCGCACGTTGCAGGCGATGGCCGACGCCGGTGAGGTCGACGTCCTGCACGGTCCTGCCGGCGAGACGACGTACCGCCGCTGCAGTCCTGACCACCACCACCACCTGGTCTGTCGCTCCTGCGGCCGGACCGTCGAGGTCGTCGCGCCGACCGTCGAGGCGTGGGCGCGGTCCGTCGCGGCCGAGCACGACTTCGTCGAGGTCAGCCACACCGTCGAGCTGGTCGGCCTGTGCGCCGACTGCCGGGCGAGCGGCGCCTGACGTGCGCCGCCTCGCCGCCGCTCTCGCCGTCCTGATCGGGACGGTCGTGGGTGGTCCGGCGAGTGCTGCGCCGGTGCCGGCGGTGCCCGTCGCGCCGACGCCGACCACGGGCGCGCTGTTCTTCCCGTCCGTCGCCGGCCTGGCCGTGGCGCTGCACCTGCCGCACTTCTGCACCGCGAGCGTGCTCCACTCGACGACCCGGGACCTCCTGGTCACCGCCGCCCACTGCGTCTACGGCACCGGGGTGACGATGGAGTTCGCGCCCGGCTTCCACGACGGGGTCGCGCCCTACGGCGTGTGGGCCGTACGCCGGGCCTACGTCCCACCCGCCTGGCGATCGGGCCAGGACCCGGCCGCGGACGTCGCCGTCCTGGAGGTCGGCCCGAGGGGTGGTCGGCGGATCGAGGACATCGCCGGCGGCTTGCGTACGACGTCCCCGACGGCCGGTGAGGCGGCGAAGGTGATGGGCTACCCGCTGGGCGTCGGTGGTCGTCCGGTCGCCTGTCGCGCGCCGCTGCGCCTCGTCGACACCTATCCCGCCGTCGACTGCCCCGGTCTGACCGCCGGCGTCAGCGGCGGCCCGTTCCTGCAGGACGGTCGCCTGGTCGGCGTGATCGGTGGGCGTGAGCAGGGCGGCTGCGGCGCGACGACGTACTCCTCGCCGATCGGCCGCTACCTACCCGTCCTCGTCGCCCGCGCCGAGGCGGCGGGGCCGACCGACCTCGTCCCGGTCGGCTTCCTCGCCAACCTCTGCTGACGCTCAGAACGCGTCGCAACCTGCGGCGGTCCGAGCCGCCTACTTGTTCCCCGGCAGATGTGAGATCGGGACGTCGCACTGTGCGCGCAGCGCGCGTGCCGTACCGCACGCCGTGATCTTCCATGGGACCCGCAGCACTCCGGCCTGGCCGTCGCTGTTGAAGTGGATGTCGAACCCGTTGACGGATCCGCCTTGCTTGCCGACCTTCAGCGTGATCACCAGCTCGTAGGCGACCGAGAGGTTCGGCACCCTTCCGTTCAGAACGGCTTGCTGCTGAGTGGCGCGCTGCTTGCAGGTCGCCGCCACGCGGGTGCCAGCAATGGCCGTCGACCATTGGCCGCGTGCGACGAACGTGCGCTGAGGGTCGCGCCACATCGGTGGGGTGCCCTTGGAGTTGACGCCTTCGAAGTCTCTGCGCTTGAAGGCCGGGGTGTTCTTGACGGCAGACCGTGTCGTGGTGCGAAGCCAAGTCGTCACTGACAACGGTGGTGCGGCGGCTGAGGGGTGCGGCACGACGGAGGTAATGGTCGCTTCGGTGGCGGCTCGGGTGACGCAGAGAAAGAACTGACCGTCTGAGAAGTCCCAAGGTGTGTGCGGCGACGCGTCGGCCGCGAAGCCCCCCGGCCCGCTGTACGCCGAAAGGGGGCTCTTTGTTGCCGGCCCATCTACGTAGGTACGCACCATCGAAGGCGCATCGCTCGAGCTGCAGCTGGCCAGGAAGCTCACGGCCAATAGCGCCCCGATCAGACCGCCGGTGCTTCTCACAGACGTGGCTTCTCGATGATCTGGCTGGCGTATGGCGGCATGTCGTTGCTGCCGCACAGGCGCTGGCCTTCCTTGGTGTGGTACTTCAACTCAGCATCCAGATTGTAAGCGCGCTCGCTGCTGCCCGACCAGTTCAAGAACGCGAGTTGGGCTCCTCTTGAGGCGGTGAACGACGACCCGGCGGCCCGGTAGCGCGTGAACGTCCCGGCGGACTGGCGCACGCAATAGTGCCAACTGACAGGCCGCGTGACGTTGTAGACCGAGCGAGTTCCGCCGTTGTATCGGCCCGGCGCCCATGTGCTGTAGCTGCAGTAGACCCCTTGGTAGCACTCGAGGTCGGAGAGGTGGGTGATGGCGTGGACATAGGTGACTCCGACCTGGAACTTCCTTCCCGCGCTGTTCGGATCCCACTCGAAACCGAAGCTGCGACTCACCGTCTGGGTGCCTGACTGATTCCAGTTGGCGGATGCGTCGGCCCCCTTGGCCACGCTGTAGGAGATCGCGACACCGAAGCTGGAAGTGAACGTGGATGAACTGTTGTTCTTCCACGTCATCCATGAAGTCGACCCGCCGACCGGATACCCGGTCCCGATCGTGGCCCACGCTTGCTTCACGCCGACGTAATCGGTGTAGCTGCGCTTCGCGACCGCTCGTGAGGCTCGCGCTGGCGCCGAGGCCGTCGCGGCCACATGCGTGGAAACGTCGACCCCCGAGATTTGGGCGGCGCGCGCCGTTCGCGGACTCGAAACCGCGTGGATCGGGTCGGTCCAGTGGGCCGTCGAGCCGTTCTGTGCGGGGACGTAACGGGCGGTCGCGGTGTGCACCGCGTACTTCAAGGTCGACTGGTTCTCGGTCAAGGTCACGAAGGTGACGTCCCCGTTTCGGTCACGTACCGAGGTCGGCAACGCACCGTTGGAGATGTTGACCGAGTACGACGACCCTGACACCGTGACCGTTGAGTCGGGTAGCCGGTACAGCGTGTTCTTGGAGCCCACTGAGGAGGCCTGCGTCGAGGGCTTTGGCAGCGCGTAGACGGCGACGTACATGTTGGTGCCGCCGCCAGTTATGGACCCGTGCAGTGCGACGGGTGCGGCAGCGTCCGCAATCGCTGGAGCGGACGGGACTGCGATCGTCGCGGTTGGCACGACGATTCCTACGCCGACCAGTGCGCACAGACGCTTCAGATGTGACGGAGACATAGGTGGTTCAACTCCTCCGGTCCGAGATGCCCGCCCTCAACGGGCGGTGCTGGCTCGCCTACCCACGCTGGATCGGCTGCAAACGCAGTGTCTGTGATGCCACTTTGCTCGATGCGATCCGAATGCCGAGCAGCCCCGGTGCGCGTCGGTCACGCCTGTGGCTTCCGCCGGGCGAGTGATCCGCTGAACATTTGGCACCACGCATCACGGCGTACGGCGGCGCTGCGATACTGACGGCGCGCAGGGCCTCGCAACAGGCCTCGTGCGGGCCCCTAGCTCAATTGGCAGAGCTGAGGACTTTTAATCCTTAGGTTGTGGGTTCGAGTCCCACGGGGCCTACCTCTGGAGCATTTCCCGGGCCGTCACATCGGCGTCGCGCAACTTTCACGAACGATCTTGAGAAGTGTTGTGTTGAGAGGTTTCGGCCGTCGTTCAGATTGATAGTGTCCCTGTTGCACCCGGTGCAAGGTTCGAAAGGTTTTGACGCCTGGAGTCTTTGTGGCCGACGGCGTTTCTGGTTTGTGGTACCACCAATCACGGGTCCGGAGCGACGTGTCATTCGCAGCGGGTGCGGGTCGTCGAGGTGACGGCTCTCGCCCAGACACAAGGAGTAACGAGCAATGGCTCAGGGCACCGTGAAGTGGTTCAGCGCCGAGAAGGGCTTCGGTTTCATCGAGCAGGACGGCGGCGGCGACGACGTCTTCGTCCACTACTCGGCGATCCAGACCAACGGCTACAAGTCCCTCGAGGACGGCCAGAAGGTCGAGTTCGACGTCACCGCCGGCCCCAAGGGCCCGCAGGCCGAGAACGTCCGCGCTCTCTGATCGAACCACTCGATCGCACTCGCGCCCCGCTGCTCCGGCAGCGGGGCGCGAGTCGCTTTTCGGTCGCATTTCCTGCGTGATCCTGGTTTGGCGCGGTGGCACAGTGGGTAAGGCGGCATGCAGATTTATGTTCTGTCGGTTGGGGGGCCGGCGTGGCTTGCCGATCGGGAGGAGCAAGCACGTGGAGGACCAGTTCGAGGTGCAGCTGGACGACGACGACCTGTTGTCCGAGGTCGAGCTGACGACCAACCTGATCATCGCGGCGACCGCCTCGGAGCGTCGCCTGCCTCAGGTGGAGATCGACCGGATCCTCGGCATCCGCCCCGCGTCGTAGGGACACTGGATCGATATACCCCTGGGGGGTATGCTGGCCACATGGAGACCAGCACCTGGATCGTTGACGGCATGACCTGCGGCCACTGCGTCGCCTCCGTGACCGAGGAGCTCGGCGAGATCGACGGCGTCAGCGCTGTCGACGTGACGCTCGAGGACGGCACGGTCGTCGTCACCAGCGCCGCCGCGCTCACCCGTGAGGCCGTCGAGGCGGCGGTCACCGAGGCGGGGTACACGTTGCGATGAGCACCGTCGACCTCGAGCTGACCGGGATGACCTGCGCCTCGTGCGCGAACCGGATCGAGCGCAAGCTCAACAAGCTCGAGGGCGTCACGGCGTCGGTCAACTATGCGACCGAGAGGGCGCGGGTCGAGTTCCCACCCGGCACCGCGCTCGGCGAGCTGATCGGTGCGGTGGAGGCAGCCGGTTACGGCGCTTCGCCGTACGTCGAGAGCGCCGACGTCACCGCTCCGAGCGAGCTGGACGCCCTGCGCCGCCGCCTGCTCGTCAGCGCCGCCCTCGCGGTCCCCGTCCTGCTCGTCGCGATGGTCCCGCCGCTCCAGGTCACGGCCTGGCCGTGGATCGCGTGGGCGCTCGCCACGCCGGTCGCCACCTGGGGCGCCTGGCCGTTCCACCGCGCCGCCCTGGCCAACCTCCGCCACGGCAGCGCGACGATGGACACGCTCGTCTCGACCGGCGTGAGCGCGGCGTACCTCTGGTCGGTGGTCGCGCTGCTCGTGGGCGATGCCGACATGACCTACTTCGAGACGGCGGCGGGCGTGACCACCTTCCTCCTCGCGGGGAGGTACGCCGAGAAGCGGGCCAAGCGGCGAGCGGGCTCCGCGATGCGTGCCCTCGCCGCGTTGCGCGCGCGGGAGGTGACGCTGCTGCCCGACGGCCTGGGCGGTCCCGAGTCGGTCGTCCCGATCGAGCGGCTCGGGGTGGGCGAGCTGTTCGTCGTACGACCGGGGGAGCGGGTGGCGACCGACGGCGTGGTCGTGACGGGCTCGTCGGCCATCGACGCCGCCGCGTTCACCGGTGAGTCCGTGCCGGTCGAGGTCGGCGACGGTGACGACGTGCTCGGCGCGACGCTCAACACGACCGGCCGGCTGGTGGTGCGTGCGACCGGGGTGGGCGAGTCCACCCAGCTCGCGCAGATCGCGCGGCTGGTCGAGGACGCCCAGGCGGGCAAGGCCGCCGTGCAGCGCCTGGCCGACCGGGTCTCGGCGGTCTTCGTGCCGTTCGTGATCGCCCTGTCGCTGGCCACGCTCGCCGGCTGGGCGATCCTTGGGCCGACCTGGACCGACGCCTTCACCGCAGCCGTCGCCGTCCTGATCATCGCCTGCCCGTGCGCGCTCGGGCTCGCCACGCCGACGGCGCTGATGGTCGGCACGGCCCGGGGTGCCCAGCTCGGCATCCTGATCCGCGGACCCGAGGTGCTCGAGGCCGCGCGTGCGATCGACACGGTCGCGCTGGACAAGACCGGCACTGTCACCGAGGGGCGGATGCGCGTGGTGTCGGTGGTCGCGGAGGGCTCCGCCGAGGACGTCGTACGCCGCAACGCCGCCACCGTCGAGTCCGCCTCCGAGCACCCGATCGCCCGGGCGATCGCCGGCAGCGCCGGCGCCACCGGCACGGGCGAGCTGACGGAGTTCAGCAACCACGCCGGCCTCGGCGTGACCGGCTCCGTCGACGGGACCCAGGTCGTGGTGGGCCGCGCCGGGTTCCTGCGCGAGCAGGGCATGACCGTCCCGGCCGCGCTCGAGCGCGCCGTCGACGAGGGCGAGGGTGCCGGCGCGACGGTCGTCCTCGTCGGCTGGGAGGGCGTCGCGCGGGGGGCGTTCACCGTGGCCGACACGGTCGCTGCGGGGGCGGCCACCGCCGTCGAGCGGCTGCACGCGCTCGGCCAGCGGGTCGTGCTGCTGACCGGCGACAACGAGCGCGCCGCCCGCCACGTCGCCGACCAGGTGGGGATCGACGAGGTCGTGGCCGGCGTGATGCCGGCCGACAAGGCGGCGTACGTCTCGCGCCTGCAGGACGAGGGTCGCCGGGTCGCGATGGTGGGGGACGGCATCAACGACGCCGCCGCCCTGGCCGGCGCCGACCTCGGCATCGCGATGGGCGCCGGCACCGATGTCGCCCAGGCCGCGGCCGACCTGACCATCCTCGGCTCGGACCTCGGGCTCGCCGTCGACGGCATCCGGCTGTCGCGGCGTACGTTCCGGATCATCCGGTCCAACCTGGTCTGGGCCTTCGGCTACAACGTGGCCGCGCTCCCGCTCGCCGTCGCCGGCCTGGCGACCCCGATGCTCGCCGGCGCCGCCATGGCGCTGTCCAGCGTGTTCGTGGTCGGCAACTCGCTCCGGTTGCGACGATTCCGGTAGGGACTACCGAGCCCCCTCAGCAGCTGGCGAACAGCAACGGCCCGTTGTCCAGGTCGGAGAGGACGTACGTGTCGGGCTTGGGCCGGAGATCCATGGTGACGACGTCGCCGTCGGCGGCGACCCGGCCGAGGGTGAACCGGTCGGTGAACGAGCCGCCCTGGCCGGGGGCGGGACCGACGGCCAGCCGGGAGCGGGTGTCGGCGTTGGTGCGTGCCTGGTCGGAGCTCTCGAAGGCCATCGCGACGCGCACGAGCGAGGCCGACCGGTGCGCGATCGCGAAGGCGTCCATCGGGTTGAGCTTCCCGGCCTCCTGGATCAGTCGGGCGCCCTCGACCTGGTCGGCGTCGTCGGCGCGGTTCATGGCCAGGGCGCTGCAGGCGTAGTCGCCGGCGTAAACCGACGCGGAGCGCGCGGAGCCGATCGCGTCGGTGACCGAGGCCAGCGCGTCCGAGGACGTGCCCCGCTCGAGACCACGCCACCTGCCGAGGAAGGCGGCGTTGTCGGAGGCGGCCAGCACGTGGTGGTCGGAGTCGATGGTCAGCGCTGTCAGCTCGGGGGTCAGGTCGCCGATGTCGCCCAGCGATGGATGCGTCCACAACCCGTCGGCGCTGGACGGCGCGCGGTAGCCGATCTTCTCCAGCGTGCGGCGCAGGTCGCCGAGGTCGAGGTCGGCCGGCAGGCCCATCAGCTCGACGGCGCCGTCGGTGCCCTGGGCGTAGAGCTCCCAGTCGAGGTCGGCGGGGGAGAACCCGAACGACCGGGCGAGCACGGGAGCGGAGTCGACCAGGGCCGACTCGGAGTCGAGGTCGTGGTCGAAGGCCGTGCTCAACAGCTGCGCCACCGGCGTCGAGGACGACAGGCCGAGCTCATCGCGTACGCCGGCCCAGTCGGTCCAGCTGAACCGGACCGCCGTGCGCGGGGCGAGCGCGAGGGCGGCGGCCAGGCGGCTGGACGGCTCGGAGCGGTGGTGGAGCCAGGCGAGCGCCCCGCCACCGAGGAGGAGTGCGACCAGCACGGTCAGCACCACCCAGCGCCGCTTCATCCATCGACCTTCTTCCGCTGCAGGAGCCCGGATAGGTGACACTAGCGCCGTGGCCACCACCACCCGCCCCCCGATCGTCGCTGCCGGCGTCGTGGTCTTCCGCCCTGGGCGGCAGGTCCTGCTGGTGCACCGCCCGAAGTACGACGACTGGTCCTTCCCCAAGGGCAAGCTCGAGCGCGGCGAGCACCGCGTGGCCGCTGCGGTCCGTGAGGTGGCCGAGGAGACCGGCCTGCACGTGCGGCTCGGCCCACCGCTGCCGGACCAGGGCTACCCGGTCAACGGGCGTCCGAAGGTGGTCCACTACTGGACCGGCCGCGTGGTCGGCGACGACGACGTGTCCGGCTACCGGCCCAACGCCGAGATCGACGAGGTCGCCTGGGTGCCCGTCGACCGGGCCACGGACCTGCTGACCTACGACTACGACCGCGAGACGCTGGCCGAGGCCCTCGGCGTACGTCGACGTACGCGGGCGCTGGTCGTCCTGCGGCACGCCAACGCGCGCTCCCGCACCCACTGGGCGGGCGACGACCGCCTCCGTCCGCTCCTGCAGACCGGGCTCACCCAGTCGGACCGGCTGGTGCCGCTGCTCGCGGCGTACGACGTCAGCCACGTGGTGACCTCCTCGAGCACCCGCTGCGTCCAGACGGTCGAGCCGTACGCCGCCACCACGGGCTTCGACCTCGACCTCCGGCGTCAGCTCAGCGAGGAGGACGCCTCGCCGCGCAGCGTGGAGAGGATCGTCGACGAGCTGCTCGAGGACGAGCACGGCGCGGTCCTGTGCAGCCACCGGCCCGTGCTGCCACTCGTGTACGACGCGCTCGGGCTGAGCAAGAAGCAGCGCTCGACAGCCCTCGCCGAACCGCTCGCGCCCGCCGAGATGCTGGTGCTGCACACCCGCAAGGGCGCGGTCGTCGCGTTCGAGCGACACCGGACGGCGTGACGCCGACCACGTGCCGTCGTACGTCGCTCAGCGACTGTTCACCTCGCGTTCAGGCATGCCGCAGGGTTGCGTTACCCGGCCTCCCTAGCTTCGTCCTGTCCAGTTCGAAAGCCGAGGGTGCACAGAGCCCCTCAACTCGAGAGGCATCGTCTTGAACCTCAACACCATCCGCCGTGCCGCCCTCCCCGGCATCGCCGCCGTCGCGCTCGCGACCTCCCTCGCCGCGTGTGGCTCCAGCAACGACTCGGGCAGCAGCTCGGTCGCCGCCGGCGGCTCGACCGCCCAGGAGAAGGCTCAGGAGTCGTGGCGCGGTGGCTACGCCGCCACCAACTCCGACGCCACGATCACCTACGACGCCATCGGCTCGGGTGACGGTCGCGCGGGATTCATCAAGGGCACCTACTCGTTCGTGGGCTCGGACTCCCCGATGGACGCCGACGAGCTGAAGCAGGCCAAGGCGACCTGTGGCGCCGACCCGATCGAGTTCCCGGTCTTCATCTCGCCGATCGACGTGGCCTTCCACCTCAAGGGCGTCGACACCCTCAACCTCGACTCCTCGACGATCGCCAAGATCTTCACCGGCAAGATCACCACGTGGAACGACAAGGCCATCGCCGCCCAGAACAAGGGCGTCAAGCTGCCGGCCGAGAAGATCATCCCGGTCCACCGCTCGGACTCCTCCGGCACGACCGACAACTTCACCGACTACCTGCACCAGACGGCCGCTGCCGACTGGTCCACCGAGCACGACTCGGACTGGCCGACCACCAAGGGTGAGGCGCAGGACGGTGGCTCCGGCGTCGTCGGCGCCGTCGTCGACAACGAGGGTGCCATCACCTACGCCGACGACTCGGCCGTGCAGGGCCAGGGCCTCGGCCTGGTCAGCATCAAGGTCGGCGGCACGTACGTCGCCCCGTCCGCCGACGGTGCGGCCAAGGCGCTCTCCTCGTCCAAGAAGACCGCCGGTACGCCGGCCAGCGTCCTGCAGTACGACCTGAACCGCACCTCGACCGACCCGTCGACGTACCCGCTGTTCATGGCGTCCTCCGAGATCGCCTGCCCGTCGTACAAGGACAAGGGCACCGCCGACGTCGTCAAGGGCTTCCTGACCTACATGCTCTCCGAGCAGGGCCAGGCCGTCGCCGCGAAGAACGCGTTCTCCGCGCCCCTGCCGACCGAGATCTCCGCTGCCGCGCAGAAGCTGGTCGACCAGATCAGCTGATCGCCGCGTCGATCACCACGGTGAGCGGCGGACCCTTCGGGGTCCGCCGCTTCGCCCATGTTCCGCCCGATGCGCCCCCGGCGCAGCAACCACCTGGAGGTCCGGAGTGACCGCGACCGAACCCACCGCCACGCGACGTCATCGTGCGATCGGGGACACCCTCTTCTTCTCGACGGCCCTGTCGGCCGGCGTGCTGATCATGGTCGTCCTGGCCGCGGTGTTCGTCTTCCTCGCCGTGCAGGGCGTACCCGGCCTGCACACGGCCAAGGAGGTCTACGAGCCGGCCGCGTCGAGCTTCTGGTCCTACGCCGGCAAGCTCCTCTTCGGCACCGCGTTCGTGGCCGTGCTGGCGATGTGCCTGGCGGTCCCCTTCTCGCTCGGTCTCGCGCTCTTCATCTCGCACTACGCGCCGCGCCGGCTGGCCGTGCCGGTGGCCTACCTGATCGACCTGCTGGCCGCCGTGCCGTCGGTCATCTTCGGCCTGTGGGGTGGGCGGGTCGTCACCCACGCCAGCATCCCGCTGCAGGTCTGGCTCCACGAGCACCTCGGCTGGATCCCGCTGTTCGGCGGCGAGCCGTCGGGCACGGGCTCGACGGTCCTGATCGCGGTCATCGTGCTCGCCATCATGATCATCCCGATCACCACCGCCATCGCGCGTGAGGTCTTCCAGCAGACGCCCAAGCTCCAGGAGGAGGCCGCGCTCGGCCTCGGCGCCACCCGCTGGGAGATGATCCGGCTGGCAGTGCTGCCGCACTCGCGCTCGGGCATCGTCGCCGGCGCCATGCTCGGCCTGGGTCGCGCGCTCGGCGAGACGATGGCCGTCGCGATGGTGCTCAACGGCAACCCGCTCGTGTCGATCCACATCCTGACGACCGAGGCGCCGGCGACGATCGCGTCGAACATCGCCTCGCAGTACAAGAACGAGGACTCCCGCATGCAGGCGGTCCTGATCGCCACCGGTCTGGTGCTCTTCGTCTTCACCTTCATCGTCAACTTCGCCGCGCGAGCGATCGTGGCCCGTGCGGAGAGGAAGCTCCGATGAGCGCCGCCGTCGCTGTCACCGCCCCGCCCTCCACCCTGTCGATCCGTGGGAACCGGCTGCCGGTCTTCGCGCCGTACCTCGTGCTGGTCGGCTCGGCCTCCGCCGCCGCCCTGGTCGCGCTGCTGCTCGGGTGGGGCTGGGTCCCCATCGGGATCCTCACCGTGCTCATCGCCGACGTCGCCCTGCCGCTCTGGTCGCGGATCGTCGAGGGCCGCCGCGCCGCCGCCGACCGGTTCATCACCTGCCTGGTGTGGACCGCGCTCGCCTGCGCGCTCGTCCCGCTGGTCTGGGTGCTCACCGAGGTCGTCATCAAGGGGGCGCCGCACATCGACGGCTACTTCCTGACCCACGACTCGACCCCGCACTTCGACCCGAAGACCCTCGAGGTCAGCGGTGGTGGCGGCGCGCTGCACGCCCTCGTCGGCACGCTGCTGGTCACGCTCGGCGCGATCGTCATCTCGGTGCCGGTCGGCCTGATGGCCGCTATCTACCTCGTCGAGTACGGCCGCGGCACCTGGATCGCCCGGGGCATCACGCTGCTGGTCGACGTGATGACCGGCATCCCCTCGATCGTCGCGGGTCTGTTCGCGCTCGCGCTGTTCACCGAGTTCGGCAGCCCCGGCACCCGCATGGGCCTGATGGGCTCGGTCGCGCTGTCGCTGCTGATGGTCCCCACGGTCGTCCGCGCGGCCGAGGAGATGATGCGGCTGGTCCCGAACGACCTGCGCGAGGCGGCGTACGCCCTCGGCGTGCCGAAGTGGCGCACCATCGTCAAGGTGGTCCTGCCGACCGCCATCGGTGGCGTCGTCACCGGTGTGATGCTCGCCGTCAGCCGGGTGATCGGCGAGACCGCGCCGCTGCTGGTCGCGGTCGGGACCGTCGACTCGATGAACTGGAACCTGTTCAACAGCCGCATGGAGACGCTGCCGACCTTCATCATGCAGAACTACTCCGGCACCCACGACATGTACAAATGGGCGTGGAGCGGGGCCCTGCTGCTGATCCTGATCGTCATGATCCTCAACCTCGTCGCCCGCATCGTCGGGAAGATCTTCGCCCCCAAGACCGGGCGCTAAGGAGTCACTGCAATGGCCAAGAGCATCGACGTCTCCGACGTCAACATCTACTACGGCGACTTCCTCGCGGTCGAGGGCGTCAACATGTCCATCAAGGCCGGCGCGGTCACCGCGTTCATCGGGCCCTCGGGCTGCGGCAAGTCGACCATGCTCCGCTCGCTCAACCGCATGCACGAGGTCATCCCCGGCGCGCGCGTCGACGGACAGATCATCGTCGACGGACAGGACCTCTACGGTCCGGGCATCGACCCCGTCGCCGTACGCCGGACCGTGGGCATGGTGTTCCAGCGGCCGAACCCGTTCCCGACGATGTCGATCTACGACAACGTCCTGGCCGGCAGCAGGCTGAACGCCAAGAAGATCAAGAAGGCCGACGCCGACGTGATCGTGGAGCGCTCCCTCCAGGGCGCCAACCTCTGGAACGAGGTCAAGGACCGCCTGGGCAAGCCGGGCATGGGCCTCTCCGGAGGCCAGCAGCAGCGCCTGTGCATCGCCCGGGCGATCGCCGTGCAGCCCGAGATCCTGCTGATGGACGAGCCGTGCTCGGCCCTCGACCCGATCTCGACCTCGGCCGTGGAGGACCTGATCCACGAGCTCAAGAGCGACTACACGATCGTGATCGTCACCCACAACATGCAGCAGGCGGCGCGGGTCTCGGACGACACCGGCTTCTTCAACCTCAAGGCGACCGGCGAGCCCGGTCACCTGGTCGAGTTCAACCCGACCAAGAAGATGTTCGCCAACCCGGACAACGAGTCGACCGAGGCCTACATCTCGGGCCGCTTCGGATGAGCCTGAGCCGCCGGTGGGCCGAGGCGACGGGCGCGCAGCTGCTCGTGGTCGACCCGTCGGCGGACAAGGAGCACCTCACGGACGCGATGGCCGACCGCGGCGTGCACCTGGTGTGGGTCGACTCGACGGTCGACGGGCTGGTCGAGTTCGGCCGGGTCCACCCCAACGCGGTCATCGTCGACCCGAGGGCGCCCGGCATCCCGGCGGCCGAGTTCGTCGCCGCGATCCGCCGGCACGGTGCGGCGTACGTCGTGGCGGTGCTGGAGCGCAGCGATCCCGAGCGTGCCGGTGAGCTGCTGCGGGCGGGCGCGAGTGCGTTGATGCCGACGTCGTACACCGCGCACCACCTGTGGGAGGCGCTGACGGCGTCGCCCGAGCCGCTCTCGGAGCGGGCGCACCTCAGCGTCGGGCCGATCGAGCTGGACGCGGACGCCTACACCGTCTCGATCGACGGCGTACGCCTCAAGGACCTGCCGCTCAAGGAGTTCGAGCTGTTGCGGGAGCTGATGCGTCGCGCCCCGCGAGTGGTCACCGACGAGGACCTCAGGGCCGCCCTGTGGGGCGAGGGCGAGGCCACCGGCAACACCATCGCCATGCACGTCACGCGGCTGCGTGCGCGGCTGGGAGCGGCCGCGACGGTACGCCGGATCCGCGGCCGGGGCTACGGGTTGATGGTCTGAGCCGGCTCAGGTGAGGATCGGGTTGAGCAGGCCGTACGCCGCTGCCGCGACCAGAGCGGCGCAGGGGAAGGTCAGCACCCAAGCCAGCACGATCGCGCCGGCCATGTTCCACTTCACCGCGCCCTTGCCCCGGGTCGCTCCGGCACCCATCACCGCCGAGGTGATGGTGTGCGTGGTGGAGACGGGCGCCTTGAAGTGCAGCGCCATGACGTAGAGGACGCCGGTGGCCACGGTCTCGGCGGCGAAGCCGGACGGCGGGTCGAGCTTGATGATCTTGCGTCCGATGGTGCGCATGATCCGCCAGCCGCCGGAGTAGGTGCCGAAGGAGATCGCTGCGGCCGAGCCCAGGATGACCCAGAGCGGGAGGTGGTCGATGTTGTACTTCTGCGGGTCGTAGGTGACCAGCGCGAGCAGGATGACACCCATCGTCTTCTGCGCGTCCTGCAGACCGTGACCGAGGGCCAGCGTCGCTGCCGAGAAGACCTGGAGGGCCCGGAAGTTGCGGTTGATGGCGTGCGGGTTGCGCTTCCGCAGCAGCCACAGGAACGACATCATCAGCGCGAACGCCATGGTGAAACCGATGACCGGGGAGGCCACCATCGGGACCAGGACCTTCTCCTTGATGGTGGTCCAGTTGACCGTTCCCCCGCCGACGATGCCGGCGCCGACCAGCGCGCCGATGAGGGCGTGCGAGGAGGACGAGGGGAGGCCGAAGTACCAGGTGACGAGGTTCCAGGCGATGGCGCCGATGAGGGCGCCGAGGATGATGACCAGGCCTTGGCGCCCGTCGATCGTGCCGATGGTGTCGGCGACCGTGTGGGCGACCTCGGTGCCGATGAGGGCACCGATGAAGTTCATGACCGCGGCGAGGGTGAGGGCGATGCGCGGGGTCAGCGCCCGCGTGGAGACCGAGGTCGCGATCGCGTTCGCCGCGTCGTGGAATCCGTTGGTGTAGTCGAACGCCAGGGCGATGACGACCAACGCGATGAGGATCGCGAGCTCCATGGCGTTGCTCAGGACTCCTTGACGGCGATCTGCTCGACGATGTTCGCCACCCGCTCGAACGCGTCGATCGCAGCCTCGAGCGACTCCACGATGTCCTTGAGCTTGAGGACCTCGATCGTCTTGTACTCGCCCGAGAAGAGGTGGGCCAGCATCCGGCGGTGGTTGCGGTCACCGGTGTTCTCGAGGCGGTTGACCTCGATCCAGTAGTCCTCCAGCGACTTCATCGACTGCAGGCGCGGCATCGCGGCGGCGGTGAGCTCGGCGCAGCGCTGGATCACGTCGACCTGGGCCGAGAGCTCGGCCGGGAAGATGGCGACCTCGTACAGCAGGATCAGGTCGACGGTCTCGTCCATCATGTCCATGACGTCGTCGAGACCGGAGCCGAGGGCGTAGATGTCCTCGCGCTCGAAGGGCGTGACGAAGGTGCTGTTCACCTTCTTGACGATCGCGTGCGTCGTCTCGTCGGCCTCGTGCTCGGCCGTGCGCATGCGCTCGGCGACGGCCTCGTGATCGGCGTTGTCGGCGAGCATCTCGGCGAGCAGGCCGGCGCCCTTGACGAGGTGCTGGGCGGACTCGGTGAACAGGTCGTAGAACGACGTGTCGACCGGGCGAAGTCGGAATCCCACGGTTTACTCCCGTTGAGGCATAGGCGAACGCGCTCAGCCTAGGGGGTGAACGAGCGGAGTTGGCAACATCGGCGTGCCCAGAACGCCCCGAAGTGGCGATCCGCACGCAGAGCCGGGCTGCGGCGTGAACAGCGGGTGAATGGACGGTGAACGATCAGCGGTTGCGGCGGCGCTGGCGCTCGATCAGCGTCTCGTGCAGGTGGTCGGTCCCGGCGTTGGCCTCCCAGTGGCCGTCCACACCGAGCTCCCACGCCTGCGTGCTCGGCGCGAACGCCAGGTCGAGCAGAGCCTGGACCTCCTGCTTGGCCTTGTCGCCCGGCAGCCGCACCAGCACCTCGACGCGGCGGTCGAGGTTGCGGTGCATCATGTCGGCCGAGCCGATCCAGTACGTCGGGTCGCCACCGTTCTCGAACGTGAAGATCCGGCTGTGCTCGAGGAACCGGCCCAGGATCGACCGGACGCTGATGTTCTCGGACAGGCCGGGTACGCCGGGCCGCAGCGCGCAGATGCCCCGCACCAGGAGCTCGACCGGCACGCCCTCGGCAGAGGCGAGGTAGAGCGTGTCGATCAGCTTCTCGTCCACGATCGAGTTGGCCTTGATCCGGATCCGGGCGGGTCGTCCGGCACGGTGGTGGGCGATCTCGTCGTGGATCTGCTCGATCAGGCCCGAACGCACCGAGTCGGGTGCGACCAGGAGCTGGTCGTACTTGGCGTTGCGCGACCAGCCCGAGAGGTTGTTGAACAGGTGGGCGACGTCCTCGCCGATCACCTCGTCGATGGTCAGCAGGCCCAGGTCCTCGTACATCCGCGAGGTCTTCGGGTTGTAGTTGCCCGTGCCGATGTGGGTGTAGCGGCGGATGCCCTCGGGTTCGTCGCGGACGACCATGGCCAGCTTGCAGTGGGTCTTGAGCCCGACCAGGCCGTAGACCACGTGGCAGCCCGCCTGCTCGAGCTTGCGCGCCCACCTGATGTTGGCGGTCTCGTCGAAGCGGGCCTTGATCTCGACCAGGACCAGGACCTGCTTGCCGGCCTCGGCGGCGTCGATCAGGGCGTCGACGATGGGGGAGTCGCCGGAGGTGCGGTAGAGCGTCTGCTTGATGGCCAGGACGTGCGGGTCGGCCGCGGCCTGCTCGATGAACCGCTGCACCGAGGTGGCGAAGGAGTCGTAGGGGTGGTGCAGCAGCACGTCGGTGCGGCGTACGGCCTTGAAGACGTCGACCGGGGCCGCGGACTCGACCGGTGCCAGGTCGGCGTGGGTGGTCGGCACGAAGGAGGGGTACTTCAGGTCCTCGCGCGGGAGGTCGGCGATGCCGTGCAGGCCGCGCAGGTCGAGCGGACCGGGGACCTTGAAGACCTCCGCCTCGCTGATGTCGAGCTCGGAGACGAGCAGCTCGAGAACGGTCGGCGCGATCGACTGCTCCACCTCGAGACGCACCGGTGGGCCGAACTTGCGCCGCAGCAGCTCCTTCTCGAGGGCGGCGAGCAGGTTCTCGGCGTCGTCCTCCTCGACCTCGACGTCCTCGTTGCGGGTGACGCGGAAGGTGTGGGCCTCGAGCACCTCCATGCCTGGGAAGAGCCGACGCAGGTGGGCGCTGATCAGGTCCTCGAGCGGCACGAAGCGCGAGTTGCCGAGCTTGATGAACCGGTCGATGTTCGAGGGCACCTTCACGCGGGCGAAGTGCTCCTTGCCCGTCTTGGGGTTGCGGATCACGACGGCGAGGTTGAGCGAGAGGCCCGAGATGTAGGGGAACGGGTGGGCCGGGTCGACCGCCAGCGGCGTCAGGACGGGGAAGATCCGGTCCTTGAAGAGCTTCTTGCAGGCCTTCTGCTCGTCGCGGTCGAGGTCGGCCCAGCGGACGAGGTGGATCTCCTCCTTCTCCAGCGCAGGGATCAGCCGGTCCCGGAAGATCTCGGCGTGGCGCTGGCTGAGCTGGTCGGCGCGCTCCCAGATCATGTCCAGCTGCTCGCGTGGCATGAAGCCGCTCGCCGCCCGGACCGCCAGGGCGGTCGCGATGCGGCGCTTCAGGCCGGCCACCCGGACCATGAAGAACTCGTCGAGGTTGCTGGCGAAGATCGCCAGGAAGCGCGTGCGCTCCAGCAGCGGGATCGACTCGTCCTCGGCCAGCTCGAGCACGCGCTCGTTGAAGCGGAGCCAGGACAGCTCGCGGTCCAGGAAGCGGTTGCCGACGGCCTCGATGGTGGCGACGAGCGCCTCGTCGGGGACATATCCGGGGGTGAGGTCCTCGGCCGGGGCGGGCTCGATCGAGTCCTCGGATCCATCGCTCGGGTGGTGCACGGAGCGCTGCGCTTCGATCGACATGAGCCGATCTTCCCACCGCCGGGTGAACGTCGGGTGACGTGCTGCGTAGGGTGCTGGCGTGAACCTTCGCTCGACCGTCGAGGGCCTCGGCCTGCGCGCCCTCACCGCCCTGCCCGCCCAGGTCCAGCGCACCCTCTCCGGGGGCGCGACCGTGCGCGACGGCCAGACCCTCGCACCGGACCTCGGCCTGATGCTGAAGGTGCAGAACCTGACCCGCAGCGACGCCGAGCTCCCGGTGGAGCAGCTGCGCGAGCGGATGCGCGTCGATGCGGCGCTGGTCGGCGGCCGTCAGCCGATCGGATCGGTCCGATCGCTGACCGTGGCCGGCCGTCCCGCGCGCCACTTCCTGCCGTCGGTGCCCCTCGCCGCCTCCGGCGAGGCGGGACCGCTGCTGGTGTACGTCCACGGCGGCGGCTTCGTCGAGGGCGACCTCGACACCCACGACGCCACCTGTCGGCTGCTGGCCGAGCTGTCCGGCGTACCCGTCGTGGCCGTGACGTACGGCCTCGCGCCGGAGGCGAAGTTCCCGATCGGGCACGACGACGCGTACGCCGCCTACCTCGACGTGCTCAACCGGGCCGACGAGCTCGGTGCGGACCCCGCACGGATCGCCGTCGGCGGCGACTCGGCGGGCGGCAACCTCGCGGCGTGGATCGCGATCCGGGCTGCTCGCGAGCGGTTGCCCGTCGCGTTCCAGCTGCTGATCTACCCGACGGTCGACGGCCACCACGCGACCGAGAGCAAGCGGCTCTTCGGCAACGGCTTCTTCCTGACCGACGAGTCGATGGCCCGCTACGACCGCGAGCTCATCAACGGACCCGCCGACCTCGACGACGAGCGGATCAGCACGATCCGTGCCGAGCTGCCGGCCGGCCTCGCGCCGGCGTACGTCTGCACCGCGGGCTTCGACCCGTTGCGCGACGAGGCCGAGGCCTACGCCAAGCGGATGGCGACCGAGGGCCACGTGGTGGAGCTGGAGCGCTTCAGCGACCAGATCCACGGGTTCGTGAACATGCTCCTGGTGCCGAGCTGCCGAGCGGCCACCGGTGCGGTGGCCGCGCGGCTGCGGACGGCGATGACCGCCTGAGTCAGGGCGTCGCGGCCCTCAGACGTCGGCGCGCCACTGGCGCACCTGCGCCATGAAGTCGGTGGGGTCCGGCACCATCGAGGCGTTGATGACGTAGGGCTCCATGCCCTTGCGGTCGAACTCGAGGCGCCAGTCGGCATCGCCCGGGCGACCGACCTCGCGCACGACGGTCGCAGGACTGCGTACGTCGAACCGGTTGGTGTTCTCGCCCTTCTTCACGTAGACGAGACCACGCACGACGCTGACCTCGATCGGCTCGACCTTGGTGCGCATGGCGGCGTACGCCAGACCGATGGTCACCGCGAGCATGAAGATGCCGAAGATGCTGAACAGGTTGTGGTTGAGCAGCGCGAGCAGCACGACCATGCCGGAGACGACGGCCGTCGCCCACAGCACTGCCGAGAGCACCCGCGGGTCGCTGCCGTCGCCGGTCAGGCCGCCGCCGTTGTAGTCGCCTCCCTCGAAGAGGGACAGCTGCGTCTCGTCGGTGGTCGGCGGTCGCGACTCGAGGGCAGCGATGCGCTCACGCGCCTGCTGGAGCTCGGCGGTCAGCCGTTGGACGTTCGCCTCGCTCTCGGCGTACTTGAGAGCGAGGTTGTCGTCGGCCTGAACGTGCTTGGCCGGGTCTGCTTCTACAGGTCCGGTCGCCACTGGCGGAGTGCCTCCATGAACTTCTTGGGGTCAACGAGCTTGGCGTCGATGGTCACCGGCGACATGCTCTTTCGCAAGACCATGATCTTCCATCCCCGTTCGCCGGCGTTACCCGCCTGGTCGATCTTGGTGTTGGGGCTGGTCAGGTCGAAGCGACTGCTCATGTCTCCGACGGAGACCTTGAGCAGTCCGTTCTCGTCGATGTCGACGGACTTCTGCGAGCTGTTGACCTTCAGGGCGTAGCCCAGGAGGACCGCTGCGATGCCCGACAGGATGGCCGCGAGGGGGATGTCGCTGCGGAGCGTGTGCAGGAACGCCATTCGCCCGACGACCGCCGCGCAGCCGAGCGCGATCAGGATCGCCACGGGCGCGAGGCTTCCGGAGCCGCGCTTGGCGTGGAACGTCTTGCCGGTGCCCGGCGCTGCGGCAGCCGGGGCCTCGATCGCGGCAGCGTGCTCCTCGGCCTCGTCGGCCTCGGGGTCGGCCTCGGGGTCGGCCTCGGGCTCGGCGGCGACGACCGGAAGTACGGCGGTCTCCGGCTCGGTCTCGGGCTCTACCTCGGGCTCGGTCGGGGTCGGGGCCAGGGAGAATGCCGGCTCGGGGTCGGCCGTGACGTCGTCGCCGGCCTCGGGGGCCTCGCGGGCCTCGGGGGCCTCGGGGGCCTCGGGCTCCTGCAGGTCGGGCTCGTCCGCGGTGGAGTCGTCGTCGGTGGCGTCTACGGCGACGTCGTCCGCAGCGGCCGGCTGGGCGATCTCGTCCGCGTCGTCCTCGACGATCGCACGGCTGCGCCAGCTGTCGAGCAGGCTGCTGGTCGGGGTGAGCGTCTCCTCGACCTCCGGCTCGTCCTCGTCGGGCTCGGTCGCTTCGGGCTCTGCGACGGCCTCGGTCTCGGCCTCGGCCTCGGGAGTGACGTCAGTGGTCTCCGCGACCGGCTCGGCGGCGTCGGTCTCGGCGACAGACTCGGCCTCGGGCGTGATGTCAGCAGTCTCCGCGACAGGCTCGGCGGAGGTCGGCTCGGCGATCGTGGGGGTCTCGCCGGTGGCTGCGCGAGCAGCGTTCCAGCGGTCGAAGAGATCGGCGCCCGCGGCCGGCTCAGCGGTGTCGGCGGACTCGGCGGGCTCAGCGGTGTCGGCGGACTCGGCGGGCTCGGCAGTGTCGGCGGACTCGGCGGGAACCTGGGCGGCGGGTTCGTCCTGCGTCGCGGTCTCGTCATCGGCGCTGTCGGACTCGTCGTCGTGGTGCGCGACGATGGCGGCGCCGGCCAGGCCGGCCGCGACAGCTGCTGCCGCGCCGGCCGACTGGCGGCTGGCCGCCAGGTTGCGCCACCTGTCGACGACCGATGCCCGCTCGTGGTCGGGCTGGGCCTCGGCAGCGGGCGTCTCGGCTTCTGCTGCGGGAGTCTCGGGCGCGGTCGGCTCCTCCGTGTGACGCGAAGCGCTCCAGCGGTCGAGCAGCTCGTTGGGCTCGGCGGTCTCGCTTGACGCAGCGTCGGCCTCGACCGGCGTCTCGGCCGGAGCGTCGACAGGCGCCTCGACGTCGCGCGCCGCGCTCCAGCGGTCGAGCAGGTCATGGGGCTCGGCTTCCACGGCCGGCGTCTGATCGGCGTCGGCGGAGCCGGACATCTCCTCGACCGCGTCCGTCGGGGGAACCGCTGCGGCGGCCTCGGCCTGGCGGCGGGCCTCTTCCTCGGCGGCGGCCTCGGCTTGGCGGCGGGCCTCTTCCTCGGCGGCGGCCTCGGCCTGGCGGCGGGCTTCCTCCTCGGCGGCGGCCTCGGCGGCGAGCCGGGTCTTCTCGTCGGCAGCCTTCGCGCGCTCCTCCTCCGCGAGGCGTGCCTGCTCAGCGGCTGCCTTGGCGCGCTCCTCAGCCTCGGCACGAGCCTCGGCCCGGGCGGCCTCGAGGGCACGCTCGCGCTCGTCGGCCCGTTCCTGGGCCTCGGCGGCTGCGGCGTCCTCGCGGGCCTTGGTGGCCGCTGCGTCGGCGGCCTCGCGAGCCTGGAGCTCCTGACGGGCTGCCTCGACCTCGGCGGCGAGGGCGGTGGCGCGGGCCTCCGCCTCCTCGCGGGCACGGGCGTGCTCGGCTGCGCGGCGCTCGGCGTCCTCGCGGGCGGCGGCGGCCTCGGCGGCCAGCTCCTCGGCGCGCTGCTCGGCGCTCTGTCGTGCATTGGTCTGTGCCTCGAGGTCGGCCATGCTGCGCTGGTGGGCGTCGACCAGCTCGGCCGACCGGGAGTCGGCGTCGCGGGTGGCGTTCTCGTGGGCGGTGGCCGCGCTCTCGGCGGCAGTACGGGCCTCGGCCGCCTCAGCGGCCAGCTGCTCGGCGCGCGCTTCCGCATGCAGACGGGCCTGCTCGTGGAGCTGGGTCACCTCGGCGGCCTCAGCACGGGCCTGCGCGGCCTCGGCGGCGAGCGCGTTCGCGCGTGCCTCGGCCTCGGCACGGGCCTGGGCGTGCTCGGCGGTGGTGGCATCGGCGGTGGCACGGGCTTCGGCTGCCTCGTGGGCGAGGGCGAGCGCCCGGTCGTCGGCGTCGGCGAGTGCCTGGGCGTGCAGCTCGATCGTGGCGCGGGCGTCCGCCTTGGCCTGGGCGGCCTCGGCGGCGAGCTGGTGGGCGCGCGCCTCGGCTGCGGTGCGGGCGGCGGCGTGCTCGGCGGTGATCCGGGCGGCGTCTGCCTTGGCACGCTCGACCTCGGCGGCGAGCTCCTCGGCACGCGCCTCGGCCGCGGCGCGCGCCTCGGCCTGGCTGTGGGCGACCTCGAGACCCCGCTGGTGGGCGACGACCAGCTCGGCGGCGCGGGCTTCGGCCTCGGCACGTGCCTGGGCCTGCGCGGCGGCAGCCTTCTCGGCCTCCGCGCGTCCGCGGGCAGCCTCGAGCAGCTGCTGCTGCACGGCGACGAGCTCGCTCTGCACGACGGACAGCGAGGCGCGGTGGTCCTCGGCCGCCTGCTGCAGCTGGGTGAGCGCGGTGGCGGCGCGCTGCTCGGCCTCGGTGCGGGCCATGTTCGCGCTGGTCGCGATCTCGGCGGCCTGGGCGAGCGCGGCGGTGGTGGCCTTGTTCTCCTCGGCGAGCGAGGCGGCGGTCTGGTGGGCGGCGGCAGCCGCGGCCTGTGCCTCACGGGCCAGGTCGAGCTGTTCGCGCGCGGCGACCTCGGCGAGGCGGCGGGCCTCGTGGGCCTGCTCGGCCGCGCGGGCCTGAGCGGCGGCGGACTCGTCGGCGGCAGCGCGTGCGGTGATGTGCTCCTCGGCCCGGGCGGCCGCTTCCTGGGCACGACCCTGCGCGGCCTCCGCGGTCTCCAGGGCGATGCGCGCGAGCTCGGCCTGCTGGCGGGCGGCGTCCTCGGCGGCACTGCGGGCGTCGTGGGCCTCCTGGGCGAGGCGGGCGTGCTCGGCGGCAGCGGCTTCGGCGGCGGCACGTTCGGCGGCGGCCTGGCGAGTGCGCTCGCCGTGCTCCTCGGCGCTGGCGGCGGCCTGCTCGGCCAGCATCAGCGCGCGCTCCTCGGCGGCGGTCGACGCCTCGTGCGCAGCGAGGGCGAGTGCTGCCTGCTGGCGGGCAGCTTCTTCAGCGAGGGTGCGGGCCGCGGCGATCTCGGCCGAGCTGCGCTCCGCGGCCTCGCGGGCCTCGAGCATGTGGCGGGCGAAGTCGGCGTGCTCGGCGGCCATCGCGGCGGCCTGCTCGGCGAGCGAGCGGGCGCGGTTCTCGGCGGCGGTGCGGCCTTCGTGGGCCCGGCTGGCGGCGGCGGCGTACTCCTGTGCCTGGGCCTCCGCCTGCTGGCGCGCCTGTGCGGCGGCGGCGGCGAGCTCGGCCTGCTCGCGGGCGTGCCGCTCTGCCTCCTCACGCTTGGCATGCGCGGCGGCGGCGAGCTCGGCCTGCTCGCGGGCGAGGCGGTCGGCCTCCTCGCGCTTGGCCGACTCGGCGTCGGCGAACTCGGCGCGCTCGCGTGCCGCGCTCTCGGCGGCCTCGCGGGCCTCGGCGGCCTCGCGGGCGAGCGTCTCGGCCTCGGCTCGGGCGTGATGGGCCTCGGCAGCGGCCTCGGACTGCTCGCGGGCCAGGCGGTCGGCCTCCTCGCGGGCCTGGCTGGCCTTGTGAGCGGCCTCGTCGGCGGCGATGCGCTCAGCGGCCTGCACGGCGGCCGCCATCTCCGCGTCGCGCCGCAACCGCGCAGCCTGCTCGGCAACGGCATGGGCGCGCGCGGCGTCGGCGCCGCTCAGCGGCTCGGCGACCTCGGCGGCAGCGGCGGCCAGGTCGGCCTCGGGCATGGGCGCGGCGACCTGCGGAGGCGCGGGCAGCGGCTGGGTGCCGGCCTCCTTGCGCCGGTTCCACATGCGGCGCTGGACGGCAGGCGGGTTCGGATCGGCGAAGCCGCCGCTGAAGGCCTGCGCGATGACGCGTCGGCTGTCCTCGTCGGTGTCCTCGTGCAGGCCGGGGCCGTCGTCATGGGCGTCGTCATGGGCGTCGACGGTGGGCTCGTCGATCGGCTCGTCGGCGACCGCAGGCAGGGGGTCGGTGAGCGGGTCGACGGCGGTGGGCTCCTCGGCAGCAGGGGCCTCGGCAGGCTCGACCACCGGTTCGTCGGCCGCGTGCTCGTCGGACGGGGTCTCGGCAGGCTCGACGACCGCTTCGTCGACCTGCGGCTCGTCCCAGACCAGGGGCAGCTCGGCGGTCTCGCCGGCGTCGGCGGCGGACCCGGCGGGCTTGACGGTCGCCCACCAGTCGTCGAGCGTGGCGTCCTGCGGTGCGCCGGTCGCCGTGGGAACGGCGTCCGCGGTCGCGTCCTGGTCGCCCTCCGGCTCGGTCGGGAGGTCGATCAGCTGGGTGGCCGGTACGTCGTCCGTCTCGGGCGCCTCGTCCTCAGCCGTGGCGGGCTCGTCGGCGGGCGCGGCGGGCGTCTCGTCGACGGGAGCATCCGGGGTGGTCGACGTGGCGGGCTCGGGCATGCCGCGAGCGCCATCGGGGATCACGAACGCCGACCAGTTGACGCTGGGATCGCCGTCCGGGACCTCGGTGTTGGTCGACGTGCGGCTGGGACCACGGTTGGCCACGAGCTGGGCGATGTCGTCACCGTCGTCGTCGCCATGGTCCAGCTGAGCGCCGTCGAGCGCGATCAGCGCCGCGGCATCGGCAGCGTCGAGCTCCTCGATCTCGGGGACCTCGTCCTTGTGCCGACGGAATCGGTCGACGATGCCGCGCTTGGGGCGCGAGCCTCCGAGACCGGACCCCTCAGGGGTCGGCTCGTCGTCAGTGACCGAACTCATAACGGCAGATGCTACCTAGGGGAAGAGGTGAAGTAGGCAGGTTGGCCGGATCGACCACCTCCCGGACCTTAGCCCGATCGGTGTTCCTCGTCAGGCCTCTCGGCGGTACTGGACGTGCGTGTCGGTGCGCAGATGGGTGAAGCCGAGCGAGGTGTAGAGCCGGACGGCGGGCACGTTGTCGGCCTCGACGTACAGGATCACCTCGCGAACGCCGCGCTCGGCGAGGTGGTGCAGACCGGCCACCGTGAGCAGCCGGCCGAGGCCGCGACCCTGCGCCGACGGCGAGACACCGACGACGTACACCTCGCCGTGGTCGGCGTCGTGACGCTTGGTCCAGTGGAACCCGAGCAGGGTGCCGTCCGGGTCCTCCGCGAGCAGCAGGTCGACCGGGTCGAACCACGGCTCCGCCATGCGTACGGCGAGCCCGAGTCGGTCCAGCGCCCCCTGTTCCGGGTGGTGCGCGAACGCGGCCGCGTTGACCTCCAGCAGCCCGGCGACGTCCTGCTCGCCCTCGAAGTGGCGGATCCGGACGTTGCTGCGCTCCTGGGGGAGCACGCCGGCAGCGCGCCGCATCACCCACAGCTCACGCACCGCGGCGAACCCGAGCGCGGGCGCGAGGCGGCGGGCGGCCGGGTGGTCGCCGTGCGACCAGGCGCCGAGCGCGCCTGCCTGCCGACAGGCAGCCTGGGCGAGCCGGCCGCCGAGACCCGTGCCGCGGGCGTCGGGGGCGACGACGAGGTCGAGCGTCCCAGACGAGCGCAGCGCGAAGCCGTCGCCGAGGGCCCAGGACTCGCCGAGCCCCTCATGCCGCAGGCGGAGGTCGGCCGCCTCGTCGAGCGGGTCGGGCTCGCCGGCGTCGCGGCAGCGTCGGCGTACGTCCTCGATGGCCGCGACCGCGGCCTCTCCGCTCAACCACTCCACGGGTGAACGTTAACCAGGACAATCGGTGATCCGTTTACATGCGACACCGTGAAGGGGTAAACACGCCCCATGAAGATGAGCCACGTGGTGGGGGCGGCGACGGCGGCGCTCGGAGTCGTCGCTGTGAAGGACCTGACGCAGAAGAAGCACGCGCTCCAGCGCAACTTCCCGGTTCTCGGTCACGCCCGCTACTGGCTGGAGACGATTGGACCCGAGCTGCGGCAGTACATCGTCACCTCCAACGAGGAGGAGCGACCGTTCAGCCGCGACCAGCGCACGTGGATCTACGCCTCCTCCAAGGAGGAGAACAACTACTTCGGCTTCGGCACCGACATGGACGTCGAGCACACGCAGGGCCACGCCTACATCAAGCAGCGCACGTTCGCGCACTCCCTGCCCGACGACCACGACGCCAACTGGACGCTCCCGAGCGCCAAGGTGCTCGGTGGTCCGCGCAAGCGGGCCAAGGCGTTCCGTCCCGAGTCGGTCGTCAACGTCTCCGCGATGAGCTTCGGCTCGATGTCCTCGGCCGCCATCACCGCCCTCAACAAGGGCGCGGCGGCTGCCGGCTGCCTGCACAACACCGGCGAGGGTGCGATCTCGCCGTACCACCGCAGCGGCGGCGACCTGATCATGCAGATCGGTACGGCGTACTTCGGCTGCCGTGACGAGAAGGGTGCCTTCTCCATCGACAAGCTGAAGGAGTCGATCGACAGCGCCCCGGTCCGCGCTCTGGAGATCAAGCTCAGCCAGGGCGCCAAGCCCGGTCTGGGCGGCCTGCTGCCCGCCGCCAAGATCACCGAGGAGATCGCCGCGATCCGCGGTATCCCGATGGGCAAGGACTGCGCGTCGCCCTCACGCCACAGCGCGTTCCACGACGTCGACTCGATGCTCGACTTCGTCGAGATGCTGGCCAGCGAGACGGGCCTGCCGGTCGGCATCAAGTCGGCGGTCGGCGAGGACGGCTTCTGGCTCGACCTCGCCCGGCACATGGCCACCGATGAGCGCGGCGTCGACTTCATCACCATCGACGGCGGCGAGGGCGGCACCGGCGCCGCCCCCCTGATCTTCGCCGACTCCGTCTCGCTGCCGTGGCGGATGGGTTTCTCGCGTGCGTACGGCGCGTTCGCGGAGCTCGGTCTCACCGACGAGGTCACCTTCATCGGCTCCGGCAAGCTCGGCCTGCCCGACAACGCGATCGTGGCGTTCGCGCTGGGCGTC
This sequence comes from Nocardioides montaniterrae, assembly GCF_054782655.1. Classification (NCBI taxonomy): domain Bacteria; kingdom Bacillati; phylum Actinomycetota; class Actinomycetes; order Propionibacteriales; family Nocardioidaceae; genus Nocardioides; species Nocardioides montaniterrae. The sequence continues at coordinate 249,220 of NZ_BAAGSB010000002.1, forward strand.
GACATGGTCAACGTCGCCCGCGAGGCGATGCTCTCCATCGGCTGCATCCAGTCCCAGAAGTGCCACACCGACCACTGCCCGACCGGCGTCGCCACCCAGAACCCGTGGCTCGTCCGCGGCCTCGACCCGACGTTGAAGGCCGAGCGCTGCGCGGTCTACCTGCGCACCCTGCGCAAGGAGCTCACCCGCGTCTCCGCGGCCGTCGGCGTGGCCCACCCGGCACTGATCACCACCGGCGACGTCGACATCTTCCAGGGCGACTACGACGCTCGCTCGCTCGGGAGCGTCTACGGCTACAAGGACGGCTGGGGTGAGCTGGGTGACCGCCTCCGCGCCGAGCTGATCGACCTGATGCACACCAGCGAGTCGTTCAACGAGGCCGATCCCGCCTGAGCGTCACCCTGCAGGGAGGTCGTGACCCAGAGGGCCGGGGTCCTGGGCGGGCACCCTCGGCGACCCATCACGGACTATGGGCCAGTTGGCCCATAGTCCGTCGAATGTCGTACGGGTCCGGGACCTGGTCGAGAGGTAGGGACTATGGGCCAACTGGCCCATAGTCCGTAGCGGTCGCCGAGGGTGCCCGACGACGGACCCCGCCCCTCTGGATCACGACCGAGCGGCGTCGGGCGAGGCTCAGGCGTCTTGGTGGTCGAGGTCCTCGGAGGCGGCCTTGTCCTTGCTCGGCAGCACGAAGCGGTAGCCGACGTTGCGGACGGTGCCGATGAGGATCTCGTTCTCGGGGCCGAGCTTGGCGCGGAGGCGACGTACGTGGACGTCGACGGTGCGGGTGCCGCCGAAGTAGTCGTAGCCCCAGACCTCCTGCAGCAGCTGCTGGCGGCTGAAGACGCGACCGGGGTGCTGGGCGAGGTACTTGAGGAGCTCGAACTCCTTGAAGGTCAGGTCGAGCACGCGTCCGCCGACCTTGGCGGTGTACGTCGCGTCGTCGACCACGACCTCGCCCGACCGGATCAGGTGGGAGTCGGGGTCGGAGGCGTTGCGCTCGGCGGCCAGCTTGCCGATGGCCAGACGGATGCGTGCCTCGAGCTCGGCGGGACCGCAGGTGTGCAGCACGACGTCGTCCATGCCCCAGTCGTGGGCGACGACGGACAGGCCGCCCTCGGTGACGATGAGGAGGACCGGGGCGTCGCTGCCGGTCGTGCGGATCAGGCGGCACAGGTCGCGCGCGCCGGCGAGGTCCTGCCGGCCGTCGACCAGCAGGAGGTCGGCGTCGGGCGCCTCGAGGAGGGCCGCGCCCTCCGCGGGGAGGATCTTGACGTGATGGGGCAGCAGGGCGAGCCCGGGCAGCACCTCGGCGGAGGGCTGCAGCGCGCTGGTCAACAGCAGCAGACTGCTCATGAGCGCTCCTCCCTGATCCGATGGACCACGTGAGGGGCAAGATTAACGGAACACCGACTTCGCGGGAAAGGACATCGGGCTTGACTGAGACGGAGGTCATTCGGGTCCGCTACTGGGCAGGGGCGCGCGCAGCGGCCGGTGTGGCGGAGGAATCGGTGCAGGTCAACGGTCCGATGACGCTCGCGGAGCTCCGCTCCGAGGTCGTACGCCGGCACGCCGACACCGGTCGGCTGGCGGCCGTCCTCGCCGTGTGCTCGGTCCTTCTGGGGGAGGTCCCGGTCGGTTCCGCGGACCCCGGGCAGGTCGTCGTGGGGCCGGGGGAGACGGTCGAGTTCCTCCCGCCGTTCGCCGGAGGGTGACGCAGGGGCCCTCGCGGGCCCCGCTGGCCTCAGGAAGCGACCGGGTCGGCGTCCGCGGCGCCGGCGAAGCTCGCCGGCGGCTGCGGGACGTGCAGGTGGTGCGGCTGGTGGCGGTCGGCGAGGGACATCGCCTGCTCGAAGCTCATCGGCCGCTTGAGCCGGAGCACGATCATCACGGTGTAGAGCAGGATCATGAAGTCGGTCGTGACGCGGTAGCGCTGACCGGCCATCCGGTCGTACGCCTCTTCGAGCATGAGGCGCTGGGTGTCGGTGAGGTCCTCGCGGCCGACGAGCTGCGGCAGGCCGGTGAGGCCGGCGCGCTCGTGGGTCCAGCGCTGGTCCAGGTCGGGGTGCTGCTCGAGCAGGCACTCGCGCACCTTGTCGGTGAGCGGGCGGGGACCGACGATGGTCATCTCGCCGCTGAGGACGTGGAAGAGCTGCGGCAGCTCGGTGAAGCCGACGCGCTCGAGCACCCGGCCGATGCCGGTGTAGAGCGGCGAGGACGACGGGGTGTTGAGGAAGCGGCCGGCCTCGATCGGCTCGGTGATCCGGTCGGCGTCACGGATCATCACGCGGAACTTCAGCATGACGATCGCGTCCTTGGCGCTGACCCAACGACGCGAACGGTAGAAGACCGGGCGACCCGAGAGCAGCAGGACGGCGATGCTGGTGAGGACGACGACGGGTATCCAGGCAAGAGCGGCCAACGACACGACCACCACGTCAAAGAGGCGCTTCTTCACGTACGTGTACCTCCCACTCGGTCAGACCCCGGTGCCGACCTGCGCGAACCCCAGTGCGACCCCCCGCGTCCTTCCTCAACGAGAGACCCATGCCCGGGTAACGGTCTCTGGTCAAGAAATTCCACACTTCCAGGGACCAAGTTAGGGCGACGGGTGTTTCCTGTCACGTCATCGACCGAATTCGCTCGAGGGCGTCAACGGTGCGCGGCCGCAGTCAGCAGCTGCTCGAAGCGATCGGCGCATCGGGGCAGGGCGAACTCCTCCTCGGCCAGGCTGCGCGAGGACTGGCCGATCTGCCGGCGACGCTCGTCGTCGGCGAGCACGCCGGCGACCCAGACGGCCGCCGCCTCGAGATCGTGCTCCTCGGGCTCGACCACCCGTCCGTCGGCGCGGGCGATCAGGTCGGCGGCGAGGTTCTCCGCGGGGAGCATGCCCAGCACGGGTCGCCCGGAGCAGAGGTAGGAGAGCGTCTTGGAGGGCACCGAGAACGCGCCGGCCTCCTTGTCCAGCAGCACGAGCAGGACGTCGCCGGCGCCGAGCACCTCGGGCAGGCGCTCGTAGGGCTGGAACGGCAGGAGCGTGACCGGTACGCCGAGCTGGTCGGCCTCGTCGCGGATGACGTCGATCGCCGGGCCGCTGTTCACCACGACCAGCCGCACGTCCTGGCCGCGATCCAGGACCCGCCGGGTCAGGCGCACCAGGAGCCGCGGGTTGTGCTTGAGGCCGAGGGTGCCGGAGTACAGCAGGGTCGGCGTCGCGTCGAGGTCGTTCTCGGTGGCCCAGTCGTTCTTGCGCTCGACCGGGAAGATCTCGTCGAGCGGCGCCCAGTTGGGGATCACGGTCGTCTTGTCCGCCGTACCCCACTTCTCGTGGACCGGGACGAACGACGGGGCGATCACGACGATCGCCTTCGCCCGCCGCGAGCAGAAGCGCTCGGCGACCTCGAAGGCGGCAGCCACCACGGCGAAGCGCTTGGGCAGCTTGGTGCCGGTCAGCGAGCGCACGGCGACGGCGTACACGTCCTGGTGCCACAGCACCCACGGCCGGCGCAGCACGATCATCGCCAGCGAGAAGATCACCAGGGTCGGGATCTGCACGTTGGACAGCATGGTGATGTCGGGGTCGACGCGGCGGACGTGCGCGACGAGCTCGAACCCGCGCTTGACCTCGCGCACCAGGCGCTCGCGCATGCGCATGTTGTCGATCGGAGCCTCGCCGCCGATGCCCTCGAAGGTGATGGTCTCGCCGGGCTCGGCGGCGAGCTTGCCCTTGCCGGAGACATACCCGGCGACGTAGGAGTGCGTGACGATGTGGCCGCGCCGGGCGAGCTCACGGCTGAGCTCGGCCTGGAACGGATGGCCGGAGTGGTCGTGGACCAGGATCCGCAAGGTGGGAGCTCCCTCGCTGGAAGGTGGGATGGTCAGCCGTGCGTGCGCTTGACCTGGTTGTAGACCCACTCGTAGGTCTTCTCCATGCCCTCGAGCAGGGTGATCGACGGCTCCCAGCCGTAGATCTCCTTGATCATGGTGTTGTCGGAGTTGCGGCCGCGGACTCCCTGAGGAGCGTCGAGCTGGTAGTTGCGCTTGCACTTGATGCCGGCGAAGCCCTCGACCATCGAGTAGAGGTCGTTGATCGAGATCAGCTCGGACGAGCCGAGGTTGACCGGCACGGAGCTGTCGCCCTTGAGGAACATCTGCGAGCCCTTGACGCAGTCGTCGACGTACATGAAGGAACGGGTCTGCTCGCCGTCGCCCCAGATGTCGATCTCGTGGTTGCCGGAGATGACCGCCTCGGCGATCTTGCGGCAGGTCGCGGCGGGGGCCTTCTCGCGGCCGCCGTTCCACGTGCCCTCCGGGCCGTAGACGTTGTGGTAGCGGGCGACGCGGGTCTGCAGGCCGAAGTCCTCGAGGAAGTGGCGGGCCATCCGCTCGGAGAAGAGCTTCTCCCAGCCGTAGCCGTCCTCGGGGTCGGCCGGGTAGGCGTCGGACTCCTTGAGCGCGGTGACGTTCGGGTCCGTCTGCTTGGAGCCGTTGTAGACGCACGCGGAGGAGGAGTAGAAGTAGCGCTCCACGCCGGCGTTGCGCGCGGCCTCGAGCATGTGCGTGCTCGTGTTGACCGTGAGCATGCACAGGGCCTTGTTGTTCTCGATGAAGCCCATGCCGCCCATGTCGGCGGCCAGCATGTAGACCTCGCGAGCGCCGTCGGTCTGCTCGAACGCGTTCTCCCGCAGGGAGAGATCGGCGACGACGTTCTCGGCACCCTCGTGGACCTGGTACCACTCGCTCTGCGGCTTGACGTCCACCGAGCGGACCGTCAGGCCCTGCTGCAGGAGGTCGGCGACCAAGTGGCCACCGATGAAACCGCCGCCGCCGGCGACAAGGACGTCGACTGGACCCGTGCTCATGAACAACTCCCGGAGTTGGTGTAGATGCCGCCCCCCAGCGAAATCGGCGACGGCTGGACCCTACGACGTGTGTCGTCCACCACAGTGAGCCGTCCACGTACGCCGATGCCAGCCGAGCACCGCGGCACACCATAACGGGTGGGCTGGACCAGTGGGCCGCAGGCGCCGAGGAGCGGTCGGCCGCGCCTTCGTAGACTCCGGGCGTGGCTTCCCGACCGACGGCTCTCATCACCGGGGCCGGTGGTCAGGACGGCATCTACCTCGCCCGCAGGTTGCTCTCCGACGGTCGGCGTGTCGTCGGCACGGTCTCGCCCCACGGCGACGGGACGGCTCGTACGTCGATCTACGCGCCCGGTCTCGAGACGGTCGTGCTCGACGTACGCGACACGGCGGCGCTGGCCGCGCTGGTCGCCGCTGTCGCCCCCGGCGAGATCTACAACCTCGCGGGCATGACGTCGGTGGGGCGCAGCTGGGAGGAGCCGGAGCTCACCTTCGCCTGCAACACCGCGCCGGTGGCGGCGCTGCTCGACGCGTGTGTCGCGCTCCCCGGGCCGGCGCCCCGGCTGTTCCAGGCCTCCTCCGCCGAGGCCCGGGTGGGGGAGAGCCCGTACGCCCGCTCCAAGGCCGAGGCCGCCGCACTCGTCGAGAAGACGCGTGCCGAGCGCGGCCTGCACGCCGTCGTGGCCACCCTGTTCAACCACGAGAGCCCGTTGCGCGACCAGCGCTTCGTGACCCGCAAGATCACCGCGGGGGCAGCCGCGATCGCGCTGGGCCGGGCCGAGACGCTCGAGCTGGGCAACCTGGATGTCACGCGGGACTGGGGCTTCGCCGGCGACTACGTCGAGGCGATGCGGCTGATGCTCGCCGCCGACGAGCCGGTCGACGTCGAGATCGGCACGGGCGTGGGACACACGCTGCGCGAGCTGGTCGAGACGGCGTTCGCCGCGGCGGGGGTCGACGACGTGTGGTCGCGGGTGGTCACCGACGAGGCACTGCTCCGGCCGGCGGACACCGGGGTGACGGTCGCCGACCCGCGGGCCGCGGCGGCGCTGGGCTGGAGCGCGACCGTCGGCTTCGAGGAGCTCGTCGCCCGGATGGTCGAGGTCGACCTGGCGCGGCTGCGCACCGGCATGGTCGAGGACCCGGCCTACGTCTGAGGGGCCAGGCCCCGGCGTACGACCTCGGCGGTACGCCGCCAGGTGAAGTCCTCCGCGAACGCGCGGCCGGCCGCGCGCTGCTCGTCGGTGCTGGCGATGGCGCGCCGGTAGGCAGCGGCGAGCGCGTCGGGTGTCATCGCGTCCGCGACGGCGGCGTGACCGCCGGTGACCTCCTGCAACGCCTCGTCGGACGAGACGACCGTCGGGATGCCCAGCCGCAGCGCCTCGGCCGCGGGCAGCCCGAAGCCCTCGAAGTCCGACGGGAAGATCACCAGGCCGGCGTCGACGAAGCAACGCTGGAACTGGTCGTCGTCCAGCCACGGCATCAGCGTGATCCGGTCGGACATGCCGAGGCGCTCGACCTCGGCCGCCGCGGCGGCCCGGTCTGCCGAGCCCATGCCGACCAGCCGCAGCTGCCACGCGGTGTCGGTCTCGCAGAAGCGCGCCCAGCCGGCGACGACGGCGTCGGCGTTCTTGTTGGCGAAGTGCCCGAACGCCAGGGCGTACGGCGCAGCCGCCGGATCGGGTGCCGGCGTCGGCCAGGCCTCGGCGTGGTCGGAGCCGAGCACGGCGGCGCTCGCGCGAGCGGCCCAGCGCGGGTGCAGCGTGGCCAGGTCGGACAGGGTCCGCTCGGAGATCGTGAAGATCGCCTGCGAGCGCTCCATGCTCCATGCCCAGGACAGGTTGCGGGCGATGCGGGTCGCCCGGGAGAACTGGTGCGGGCGCAGCTCGTGGCGCAGGTCGTAGAGGATCAGCCCGCGCCGTGCGCGGGTGCCGAGCAGGCCGGAGGCGGGCACTCCCTCGAGGACGGCGTCGGCCCGCAGGCGGCGGGCCGCCCGGCGTACGGCCCCTGAGCGGAGCCAGGCCTTGCCGGCCGCGCCGCGGAGCCGGGTCTCGAGCCGGACCACGGCAGCGCCGGGGGGCGGCGTGAACGCCGGCCCCTCGGGACCGGTCAGGATCGTGATGCGGTCGTCGTGGGGGAGCTGCGTCCACCCGTTGAGAAGGTGCTCGACCACGATTCCGGCGCTTCCGGACTGGACGGCGACGGCGTCGACAACGAGATGCACGGCGCCGACGTTAGCGTCCGGATCGGTGGTCTACTCTTCCGGCGTGACCAAGCGCGCGCTCATCACCGGTGTCACCGGCCAGGACGGCTCCTACCTCGCCGAGCTGCTGCTCAGCAAGGGGTACGAGGTGCACGGCCTGGTACGCCGGGCCTCGACCCTGAACCGCTCGCGCATCGACCACATCAAGGACGAGAACCTCAAGCTCCACTACGGCGACCTGACCGACGGCGTCAGCCTGGTCAACCTGGTCCGCGACCTGGAGCCGCACGAGGTCTACAACCTCGGCGCGCAGAGCCACGTGAAGGTCTCTTTCGAGGTGCCCGAGTACACCGCCGACACCGACGCGACCGGCACGCTGCGGCTGCTCGAGGCGATCCGTGCGGCCAAGCTGGACACCCGCTTCTACCAGGCCTCCACCTCGGAGATGTTCGGCGCGACGCCGCCTCCGCAGAAGGAGGACACGGTCTTCTACCCGCGTTCGCCGTACGGCGCCGCGAAGCTCTACTCGCACTGGGTCACGGTCAACTACCGTGAGGCCTACGACATGTTCGCGGTCTCCGGCATCCTGTTCAACCACGAGTCGCCCCGCCGTGGTGAGTCCTTCGTGACCCGCAAGATCACCCTCGGCGTCGCCGCGATCAAGCTGGGCGTCACCGACCACCTCACGCTCGGCAACCTCGAGGCGATCCGTGACTGGGGCTACGCCAAGGAGTACGTCGAGGGCATGTGGCGGATGCTGCAGGCCGACGAGCCGTCCGACTACGTGCTCGCGACCGGCGTCGGCACGACCGTGCGCGAGTTCTGCGGGTACGCCTTCTCCCACGCGGGCCTCGACTGGGAGGACCACGTCAGGTACGACAAGCACTTCGAGCGCCCGACCGAGGTCGACGCGCTGATCGGTGACTACTCCAAGGCCCACGACGTCCTCGGCTGGAAGCCGCAGACCGAGGCGAAGGGTCTCGCCGCACTCATGGTCGACGCCGACCTCGAGCAGATGAGCCGACTGCTCGGCCGGTGACCTCCCTCGAGACCCGCCTGGTCACCGCCGCGATGTTCGTCGTGGCGGCGGTCTTCGGCGCTGCCGTCACGCTCGGGCCGCTGGTCGGCGTGGCGATCGCGGTCCTCGCGCTCGGCCTGTGCGGGGTGACGGTCCTCGGACCCCGCAGGGCGGGCACGGTCGCGCTGGCCGGCGCCTTCATGACCGCGCCGATGTACCGCGGCCTCGGCGGGGTCGGCCCGATCACGCCGACCGACGGACTCCTGCTGGTGGGCCTGGCCCTGCTCCTGCCCGTCGTCTTCCGTCGACGCCTGGAGATCCAGGGCGGGTTCGTGATGGCGGTGATGGCCCTCTCGATCATCGGCCTGATCTGCTCGGCGGCGAACGCCAGCCCGATCGCGGCGGTCGTCTATCTCTTCCAGTGGTTGCTGGTCGCGGTGCTCTTCCCGGTCTTCCTGGTGATGTGGTCGCCCGATCGCACGATCATCGACCGCCTGCTCGGCTGCTACGTCGTCGGCCAGCTGGCCAGCATCGCCAAGGGCCTGGTCTCGGGGCCGAACCTCTTCACCGGCCGCTACCAGGGGTTCTCGCACCACCCCAACGACTTCGGTCTGGCCGGCGCTGCCGCGGTCGCGATCCTGCTCTACCTCTTCCCGCGCTGCGAGACGCTCAAGAGCAAGGTCGTCGTCCTCGGCCTGATCGCGATCAACCTGTACTCGGTCGTGATCATGAGCGGCAGCCGCGGCGCCACCCTCGCGGTCGCGATCGTGATCGCGCTCATCCCGATCGCCGAGCGGTCGGGCGTGTGGGCGCTGCTGATGACCTTCGCCGGGGCCGCCGTGCTGGCCCTGATGCCGTTCGTCCTGCACGCCGGTGGCTCCGGCAGCTCGCTGTCCCGCCTGGCCGGTGACAAGACGTCGCAGGGCTCGGACAGCGAGCGGACCGCGGCGCTCTCCGACGGCTGGCACAAGTTCGTGCACTCGCCGTTCCTCGGACACGGCCTGGACCCGCTGGTCGGGATCTACCACAACGTCTTCATGGAGGCGGCGATCGCGTTCGGCGTCTTCGGCCTCGCCGCGTACCTCGCGTACTGCTACTTCTTCGCGCGTCCGCTGTTCACCACGCACCCGCTGCGCCGGCTGGCGTACCTGACCTGGCTGTTCCTGGTCATCGGCGTGACCTTCCCGGGCCTCAACGACCGCACCATCGCGATCCCGATGGCGATGGGCATGCTGGCGACCGTGCCGTGGCGCGGTGAGCGCGCGCTGTCGCAGGCACCCGAGGTCGTGGCGGCCCGATGACCGCGGTCGTCCTGATCGGGTTCAACCGGCCCGCGCACACCGCACGCACCCTCGACGCGATCCGGGCGGTGCGTCCCGAGCAGCTGTTCCTGCTCGCCGACGGTCCGCGAGCCGACCGGCCCGACGACGTACGCCTGTGTGCCGAGACGCGCGCCGCGATGGATGCGGTCGACTGGCCGTGCGACGTACGCCGCCGCTACAGCGACGCCAACCTCGGCTGCGAGGGCAACGTCGAGACCGGCCTGGACTGGGTCTTCGGCCAGACCGACGCCGCGATCATCCTCGAGGACGACTGCGTCGCCGACCCGACCTTCTTCGCGTACGCCGCCGAGCTGCTCGAGCGCTACCGCGACGACCCGCGCGTCTGGCAGGTCGCGGGCAACGGGCACGGCGTGCCGTCGGCGTACTTCGGCGGCGACAGCTACCGCTTCTCGGCCTGGGCGAGTGTCTGGGGCTGGGCGACGTGGGCGGACCGCTGGCAGCGGCACCGTACGGCGTTCCCGCGCGACCACCGCGGCCCCGGTGGTGACGCTCCCCTCCGAGCGATCCCTGCCGCGCCGCGGCCCGAGCTGCTGGTCACCCGCGCCGGCCGTGCGCACTTCGCCGAGGCGGCCACCTCCGCGGACATCGTGCGCCACGGCTGGGACAAGCAGTGGTGGCTGACGATGATGACCGAGGGCGGCCTCGCGGCCACGCCCGCCGTGAACATGGTGCAGAACGTCGGCTTCGGCGCCGGGGCGACCCACGGGGTCTTCGAGCGGGAGACCGAGGCCGCGCTGCCGATGCCGATGCCGCTGCGCCACCCGGCCGCCGTCGCGCTCGACGTGGAGGTCGAGCGTGACCTCGAGCTGCTGCTCAGCCGCGTCGGCGGTCGCAGCGTCGAGCTGGCCCGCCGGATGGTGACCAACCCGCGCCTGCGCGCCGTCGGCCGCAAGGTCCTGCACAGCAAGGCGATGGCCAGCACCACGCGCATCGCCTCCCGCCTCACCGACCGAGGAGCCACCCGTGACTGACGTCCCGGTCGTCCTGATCGCCTTCAACCGCCCGCGTGTCACCGCCCGCGTGATCGAGGCGTTCCGCGACGTGAAGCCGAGCCGGGTCTTCGTGATCGCCGACGGCCCGCGTCCCGGCAATGCCGAGGATGCCGAGCGCTGCGCCGAGGTCCGCGCGATCATCGACAGCATCGACTGGGAGTGCCAGGTCGAGCGCCGGTTCGCCGCCTCCAACATCGGCCTCGAGGCCAACGTCGAGCTCGGCCTGGACTGGGTGTTCTCCCAGGTCGACCGCGCCATCGTCTTCGAGGACGACTGCATCCCGGACCCGACGTTCTTCCGGTTCTGCGACGAGCTGCTCGAGAGGTACGCCGACGACGACCGCGTCTGGATGATCGCCGGCGACAAGAAGCTGGTGCCGTTCGAGGCCTTCAAGGGCCAGAGCTACGCGTTCTCCACGTGGACCAGCGTGTGGGGCTGGGCGACCTGGGCCGACCGGTGGAAGGCGCACCGCGCCGTCTTCCCGCGCCGGCACGAGGGCGCCGAGGGGCGTGCCGGGCAGGACCCGCGCACCGCGGACGCCGTACGCACCGTGCCGGCGCCCCCGCATCCCGACGCGCTGGTCACCGAGGCCGGCCGCCGCCACTTCCTGAAGGTCTCCCAGACCGTCAACGGCGACCACTACGGCTGGGACCACCACCTGTGGGTCACCATCATCAGCCGGGCCGGGCTGAGCGTGACCCCGTCGCTCTACCTCGTCGAGAACGACGGCTTCGGCCCCGACGCCACTCACACCCGCGCCAACCGCACTCCGCGTCCCGCCCAGCAGATGGCCTTCCCGATGGTGCACCCGCCCGAGGTCGCCCTGGACCGCGACGTGGAGCGCGAGCTGGAGCTGATCCTGCTGCGCATCGACGGCGGCATCTCCCGCATCGCCAAGCAGATCGTGCGGCCGCTGTGGCTGCGGAAGATCGTGCGGCGGATCATCACCCAGAAGTACATCTGGAAGGTCGTCAGTCGGCTCGTCGCCCGCTGAGCGGTTGTCGGTGTGGTGGGGCTCCGGTTTCAAATTCGGGACCCAAATTCAAAACTCACTCACATGTGAGTGAGCGCGGCGCCGCGGCAGCGGCGCTTCGCGCCGCTCACTCACATGTGAGTGAGTTTTGAATTTGGGTCCCGAATTTGAAACCGGAGCCCCACCACACCATTCCGGAAGTCAGCGGGCCCGGAGGCGCTGCTTGGTGTGGTGGATCGTGTCGCGGACGAACCGGGCGCGGCGGTTGAGGTCGGCCGAGAGGAGCAGCCTGGTGCGCGGGTCCAGGGGAGCGCGGTGCCACAGGTGCCAGTTGCGGCCGTTGCTGGTCAGCTGGAAGCCGAGCGACTCACCGATCGCGCGTAGTGACGGGACGGTCTGCAGCGAGATGTGCTGGCCGACCTCGGGCCAGTAGTACCACCACTCGTCGAGCTTCGGAGCCGGCTCCGGGAGCAGCTCGGTGGTGAACAGGAAGTAGTCGGTGCGCGCCGCGATCTCGGCGAGCTCCTGCCGGGGTGCCGCGAGGTGCTCGAGCACCTCGAAGGCGGTCACGAGGCCGAGCGGCCCCTCGCCCTCGTCGCGGTAGTCGCGGGCGAAGACGGGCTCGGCGTACGCGTCGTGGTGCCAGAAGTCGTGGCCCTTGTCGCGCATGACCTGCGCGAGGACGCCGTAGCCGCCGGCCCAGTCGAGCATCCGGCCGGACAGCTTCTCGAAGCGGATGACGGCCGAGGCGACCTGGCTGTAGCGGCGGGCGCGACGCAGCAGTCCGGCGTCGGCGTCGTGGATGGGGGAGGTGTACGCCTCCTCGAGCCACGGGGTGTCGAGCGCGGCGACCATGCCGCACGCGGTGCAGCGGTGGTACGTCGCGTCGTACTTGCCGAGGACGGTGATGGAGTCGAAGACCTGCATGGCGCCGTCACACGCGGGACAGGTGCCGGACGGCTCCACTTCTGCGCGCATTCCTGGGCTCACTCCTGGGCTCCCGAGATCGGCCGGTCGAGCATGCGCACGACCTTGGCCGGGTTGCCCGAGACGACCGCGAGAGGAGGTACGTCGCGGGTGACCACCGAGTTCGCACCGACGACGCAGCCGTCGCCGAGGTGGCAGTCCTGGAGCACCATGGCGTGGGCGCCGATGAACACGTCGTCGCCGATGTACGTCGGGCGCGACGGGTCGAGCGGGTCCGTCAGTCGCATGGCGCCGATCTGGGTGCCGGTGTTGACGCGCAGGTTGCGGCCGGCCTTGACGTCGGCGCCGATGGTGACGCCCGTGCCGTGGGCCATCACGAAGCCGGGGCCGATCTCGGCCTTCGGGTGCACGTCGGCGCCGGCCCAGACGATGCCGAAGGCCTTGAGGACGAACGCGAACGGCCAGAACGGCGTGCCGCGCAGCGACGAGCCGATCCGGTAGGCCACCAGCGCATGGACGGCGGGCGCCAGGGTCGCCTTGCCGAGCAGGTAGACGAGGTACTTCACGCCCGTGCGGCGGCCGCCGTCGACGGAGTTGCGCAGGTCCTCGGACAGGACGTCGAGCATCTGTTCAGGCCTTCCGGGCGCGCACGTCGAGGACGATGCGGGGAGCGAGCGGGCCGGTGATCGCGAGGTCCATCGCCTTGGACGCCGGACCGACCGCCCACTTCGGCGTACGCAGGGAGGAGAGGTAGGCCTCCGAGGACAGCGAGTAGCGCGCCTGGGGCTGCACGTCGATGTCGGTGAAGCCGTGGCGCTCGAGGAGCGCGGTGATGCTCTTCTTCGTGTGCAGGAAGCGGTGGTGCACGGCCAGGCGGCGGTCGGACAGGCGGCTCCACCGGCCACGGCTGGCCGTCTTGGCGCCGATGAACGCGGCGTCGGCCAGGGTGCGGTGCGGGGTCTGCGCGAACAGGATCCCGCCGGGCTTGAGGATCGAGGCGGCGCCGGCCACCATGCCGGGGCCGTCGGAGGTGTGCGCGAGCACGCACCACATCGTCACCGCGTCGACCGGCTCACGGTCGAGGGTGGAGAGGTCGCCGAGGTCGAGGTCGACGTCGTACCGCTTCTTCGCGGTGAGGACGGCGCCCTCGAGGATGTCGTTGCCGCCGACCCGGAAGCCGAAGTCGTCACGGGCGACCGCGAGGAACTCGCCATCGCCGGCACCGAGGTCGTAGACCATCGGTGCGTGGTCGTCGGTGAACTCGTCGGCGAGCTCGCCCTTGAGCCACTCCAGCTGCTTGCGCCACTCGCCGGTGCCGACCGTCTCGCGCTTGTTGTCGACCCACACGTCGACGTAGTCCTCACGGACCTCGTCGACGGAGTACGACGTCTGCTGGTGCGGCGGGTTCGTCAGCCACGCGGCGCCGCAGTCGCGGCACCGGGCCACGATCTGGAAGCGCGTCCGGGACTTCGGACCCACGACGGTGCGTCGCGATTCACAAGCCGGACAGGGGAGGTTTGCCGTGACCTGAGCCATGCCGCGGATGTTATCCGTCCGGAAGAACGGGCTGGGTAGCATCCCATTGCCTGGGGGGATCTCGGGTGGTGAAGGGCTTGTCGTGTCAGAGATCGTGATGAGGGCGCGCGCCCGCGCGCGCCGTGCACGGGACCGTTGGATCGACCAGACGCTGCAGAAGCTGGAGCAGGCGCGGGTCGCGATCGAGGCCGACGAGGCCGACGTCCTCGTCCTCGCCGAGAGCTCCTGCCTCGCGTGGGCGTACGCCGACACGGACACCACCCTGGTGCCCGACCTGATCGCCGAGCAGTCCGGGCAGCGCGTCGTCCCGATCGCCGGCGCGGGGTACGACGCCCGCATGTTCGACGCCCTGATCGGGTCGCTGTCCGGGATGGCGAAGCGACCGAAGGCCGTCGTGGTCGCGATCAACGTCCGCACCAACACCTCGACCGGCGTCATCGCGCACCCGGTCCACGGCCACCCGCGGTCCCTGCAGGCGCTCGCCGCGCTGGGGCCGATCTCGGGCCCGGTGAAGGCGTTCGGCTACGGCGGTACCGTCCAGGGCAAGAAGGAGATCGAGGAGTTCCGCACCGTCCCGATCACCACCCGCTGGGGCGGCACGTCGACGACGGGCGAGCACCTCGCCCGGCTCGAGGGCCAGGGCCCGCCGCCGTGGCCGATCGAGCTCGAGCGGGGCCGCTTCGACTACTTCCACGGCGAGGTCGTCGGTGACGACCACCCGGCCCTGGAGTCGCTGGCATCCCTCGGCGAGAGCCTGGTGGCGTACGGCGTACCCGTCGTCGGCTACTGGGCCCTCCCGCCCGTCGAGCATGGCGAGTCCCTGTTCCCGGGGGAGTTCGCGCAGCACGTGGCGGCCAACCTCGACAAGGTCGAGCGGGCCCTGGATCTCGAGGGCCACGGGTTCGACGCGCTGGTGCGGCCGGTGCTCGCCGAGGACGAGTTCCAGGACGCCCGCAACGGCACCGAGCACTACGCGTACGCCGGCCGGGTGAAGGTCGCGGCGACCGTCTCGGAGAATTTGCAGAACATCCTGTCCTGATTTCGCCCCGCAGACCTCCGTGCGGCCACTAGCATCCGGCTACCCCATCTCGTCCGGCTTGCCCCGTTGCCCCCGCGGAGGTTCGTCCCAGTGGTCTCGACCATTCTCAAGACCCGTTCCGCGCTGCGTCGTGCGCGCGATCGGTGGATCGACCAGACCCTCGTGCAGGTCGCGCACGCGCGCTCGGCGCTGATCGCCGGTGAGGTCGACGTGCTCGTCCTCGGCGACAGCTCCTGCCTCGCGTGGGCGCGCACCGACACCGACCGGACGTCGATCCCGGAGATGGTCGCCGCCCGCACCGGTGCGCGGGTCGTGACCGTCGCGGGCGGTGGCTACAGCGCGCCGGTCTACGCCGGCATCCTGCGCCTGCTCGCCGAGGTCGCGGAGCGACCGAGGGCGGTCATCACGACCGCGTGCATCCGCACCAGCACCGCCGCCCATGTGCGCCAGCACCCCATCCACGGCCACGCCCGCTCGCTGGCGGCGATGGAGAAGCTGTCCGGCAGCAAGCCGATCCGTGCGTTCGCGCAGGGCGGCAGCACCTGGCGCGAGGAGGAGCTCGCCGCCTTCCGGGCGCTCGAGGTCACCACTCGCTGGAGCGGGTCCGCAACGGTCGGGTCGCACCTGGCCAGGATCGAGAACCAGCCCGAGCCCTGGCCGGTCGAGGTCGAGCTCGCGCGGTACGACTACTTCCACGGCGAGGTGCTCGACCGCAGCAACCCGGAGCTGGCCTCCGTCGACCTCCTCGGGCGTCGGCTCGAGGAGTACGGCGTACCCGTCGCGGCGTACTGGGTCACTCCTCCGGTGGAGCACGGTGAGCGGCTGTACGCCGGCTTCGGCGACCACGTGCGGGCCAACCTGGAGGTGCTGGAGTCGACGCTCGACCTCCCGGGTCGTGGGCTGCCCGGGCTGATCCACCCCGAGCTGGAGCTGGCCGACTTCCAGGACGCGCGCAACGGGACCGAGCACTTCTCGTTCAGCGGGCGCACCAAGATCGCCGACGCGGTCGTCGCCGCGCTCGAACCCGCCCTGGCCTGAACGCGGCCCGGCGGCGGTGGGCTAGCCTTCGCGGCGTGCGCAGCCTGCTGACCACCCTCGTCTTCCTGCTCCCGTCGTCCGGCCTCAAGGTCCGGATCCTCAACCGCCTCGGCCACGACATCCACCCGGCGTCCATCGTCGGGATCAACCTGGTGCGCGGCCTGGTCCGGCTGGAGATCGCCGAGGGCGCGGGCATCGGCAACTTCAACATCTTCCTGGGCGTGCAGCAGGTCCGCCTCGGCGTCGGTGCCCGCGTGCACTACCTGAACCACTTCAGCACCGGCTACAGCGGGCCCTCGGACAGCGAGCGCCAGGAGTACCGCAACACCCTGCAGATGGGCCCGCACTCGCGGATCATCACGATGCACAACATCGACTGCACCGGCGGCTTCCTGGTCGGCGAGGAGTGCTGGGTCACCGGTCTGCGCTCGACCGTGCTGACCCACGCGTTCGACCCGGTCAACGGCGGCATCATCGTCGAGCCGGTCGAGATGAAGAAGGGCTCGGTCCTGGCGACCAACTGCACGCTGCTGCCCGGCGCGACCGTCGGCGAGGGCGCGCTCCTGGCCGCCGGATCGACCCTGTGGACCGGCCAGCAGCTGGCGGCCGAGTGCCTGCACGGCGGCGTACCGGCTCGCCGGCTGTCGCCGATCAAGATCAACGACTGGGTCTATGAGTGGCAGCGGTACGGCGGACCGCGCAGCGTGCCCTCGACCGCGACGACCGAGGTCGAGCCGAAGGCTGAGCCGACCGACTGAAACACCCGTTGATACGGCCCGTGGGGGCTGGGTCACACCCTGCTAGTGTCCGGCAGGTCTGAGCGGTCTTTACCTGGAGGCAACCCCCTGATGAACGACGTACAGGACTCGATCGTCACGATCATCGAGTCGCTCCTGGAGCAGGCCGACAAGGCCGGCACCCCGGTGGCGATGGACACGCTGCTGCACGGCGACGAGGGCCTGGGCCTGGACTCGCTGCAGACGGCGGAGCTCTCGGCCACGCTCGAGGACGAGCTCGGCACGGACCCGTTCAGCGCGGGCGAGATGCCGGAGACCGTCGGCGAGATCGTCGCCTTCTACGCCAAGTCCGCATGACCCTGAAGGCGGGCGAGCGCACCGTCATCATCACCGGCGGCAGCAAGGGCCTCGGTGAGGGGATCGTCCAGTCCTTCCTGGACTCCGGCGACCGGGTGGCCACCTGCGCGCGGTCCGAGACCGACGCCGTACGCCGCTGGCGCGAGAAGTACCCCGAGACGTTCCTGTTCACCACGACCGACATCGCCGACCGCGAGCAGTCGACGGCCTTCGTCAAGGAGGTCATCGCCCGCTGGGGCTCGATCGACGTGCTGGTCAACAACGCCGGCGTCGCCCGCGACGGCATCATGGCGCTGTTCTCCGACGACGACACCGACACCGTCATCGACCTGAACCTCAAGGCGACGTTCCACGTCTCCAAGCAGGTCGTGCGCAACATGCTCGCCCACGGCGGCGGCCGGATCGTGAACATCTCCTCGATCACCGGTCTGACCGGCTACCGCGGCCTGGCCGTGTACGGCGCCTCGAAGGCCGGCCTGGACGGCTTCACCCGTGGCCTGGCCCGCGAGGTCGGGTCGCGGAAGATCACCGTCAACTCGATCGCGTCGGGCTACCTGCGCACCGAGATGAGCCACGGTCTCGACGAGGGCCAGCTCAACCAGATCGTCCGCCGTACGCCGGCAGGACGACTCGGCGAGCCCGACGACATCGCGCGCGCCGTGCAGTTCCTCGTCGACGAGCCCAACGACTGGATCACCGGCCAGGTGCTGGTGATCGACGGAGGCCTGACTTCCTGATGAGCCAGCAGTCCTACACGCCGGCCGAGCACTACAACCGGGTCACGCGGGCATGGGCGCTCATGCTCGGGGCCGAGCTCCACTACGGCGTCTTCGCCTCTCCTGACGAGCCGCTCGACGAGGCGACCCACCACCTGACCGAGCGGATGGCGGCCGGCGCCCGCTTCGAGGCCGGCAACCGGGTCCTCGACATCGGCTGTGGCACCGGCGCGCAGGCGCGCTGGAACGCCACCACGCACGGCGTGGACGTCCTCGGCATCACGACCTCCACGGTCGGCGTACAGGTCGCGACGGAGGCCTCCGTGGCCGCCGGTCTCGGTGACCGGGTCCGCTTCGAGGAGCGCGACGGCACCGACAACGGTCTGCCCGACGCGAGCTTCGACCGGGTCTGGATCCTGGAGTCCTCGCACCTGATGGACAACCGCGTCGGCCTCGTCGATGAGGCCGCGCGCGTGCTCAAGCCCGGGGGCCGCCTGGTGTGGTGCGACCTGGTCCGCCACCGCGACATCCCGTTCGCCGAGCTCCGCGAGCGCCGCGAGGAGTTCGCGATCCTGCGCGAGGGCTTCGGCAACGCGCGCATGGAGCCGCTGGCGTCGTACGTCTCGTGGTTCGAGGACGCCGGCCTGGTGGTCGAGCAGGCCGACGACCTGACCGAGCAGACGCTGCCGACGTTCGACGCCTGGCGCGCCAACGCCGAGACGAACAAGGCCGAGATCGTCGAGCTGCTCGGCGAGCGCGGTCACGAGGCGTTCGTGCGCAGCTGCGACATCCTCGAGGGCCTCTGGCGCGACGGCACCTTCGGCTACGGCCTGGTCGCCGCGGCCAAGCCGCTCTGATCGGCGCCGTCCGATGATCGAGCTGCTGCGCCGGGTCCGCGACGAGGAGCCCGATCGGGTCGCCGTGATCGGCGAGGCCGGTCCCGTCTCGTACGCCGCCCTGACCGCCGACTCCGAGTCCCTCGCCGGCGGCCTGCGGGCGGCGGGCGTGGAGCGCTTCGCGCTGGTGACGTACGACGTCGCGCTCATCGTCGCCGTCCTCGCGGCTGCGTCGCTGGCCGGCGTCGAGGCGTGCGTCTATGCGCCCGACATCAGCGCCGAGGGCCTTGCCGAGCAGGCGGCCGTCATCGACCACACCGTGCTGCTGACCACCCGGCCGGAGGACTTCGCCTCGCTCGGTCTGCAGGT
Source organism: Nocardioides montaniterrae (assembly GCF_054782655.1). NCBI lineage: Bacteria > Bacillati > Actinomycetota > Actinomycetes > Propionibacteriales > Nocardioidaceae > Nocardioides > Nocardioides montaniterrae. Next base: position 268,166 of record NZ_BAAGSB010000002.1, read on the forward strand.
CCTGACGCCGGACGCGCTGCGCGGGACGGGCGAGGCGATCGCCTCGCCGCCGCAAGGGCGCCCGCACCTGGTGCTGACCACGGGCACGACCGGCCTGCCCCGCGGCGTACGCCACGACTGGGCTCGCCAGCTCTCCCGCGTGCCCGCCGAGCCGAAGGGTGGCGACCAGCGTTGGCTGCTCGTCTACGGCCCGAACCAGTTCGCCGGCCTCCAGGTGCTCATCCACGTCTTGGGTGCGGGCGCGACCCTGGTCGCCCCGCCGGTGCGGCGGCCGAAGATGGTCAAGGACGACATCTACGACCACGGGGTGACCCACATCAGCGCGACGCCGACGTTCTGGCGGTTCCTGCTCGCCGAGCTGCGCGCCGACGGGCGGCCCGTGCCGACCCTGCGCCAGATCACGCTCGGAGGCGAGGCTGCGCCCGCGAGCCTGCTCGACGAGCTCGAGGCGGCCTTCCCACAGGCCCGGATCTCCCATGTCTACGCGGGTTCCGAGTTCGGCTCGACCGGCTCGGTCAGCGACCGGCGCAACGGCCTGCCCGCCTCGCTCCTCGAGCGCGACGGCAGCGGCGAGGTCACCCTCAAGGTCGAGGACGGCCAGCTCCTGGTCAGGAGCAGCGCCTCGATGCTCGGCTACTACGGCGAGCCGGACCTGGCCGACGAGTGGTGGCCGACCGGGGACATGGTCGAGATCGTCGACGGCCGCATCGAGTTCCGCGGCCGCGCGTCCGACGTCATCAACGTGGGTGGCGTGAAGGTGCACCCGCTGCCCGTCGAGGAGCGCGTCGCGCGCGTTCCCGGCGTACGTGCCGCGCGGGTGTACGGCCGGGCCAATGCCCTCGTCGGCGCCGTCGTGGCCGTCGACGTGGTGCCTGAGCCGGGGACCGACGAGACCGAGCTGAAGCGTGAGGTCAAGGCCGCGTGTGCCGACCTCCCGCGCCCCGCACAGCCCAAGAGCGTGCGGATCGTGGAGGAGCTGGAGATGAAGGGCGGCAAGACCGTGCGAGGCAACGAGTGATGACTAGCATCCGCAGTGTGAGCTCTCTGGTCGGATCCGTACGCCGCCGCGCGGGCTGGTTCGTCCGGGACCGGTTCCCGCGACGTGCGGTCGTGCGCGAGGTCCAGGGCGTCGAGATGGTGCTGCCGTGGTCGCACCGCCTGCCCGACTACACCGGCAACGGCTCGATCTACGGCCAGAACCTGGTCGAGCTGGCCAAGCTGCTCGCCGAGACCTCCGAGCTGACCGTGCTCGACGTCGGCGCGAACGTCGGCGACTCGACGCTGCAGATCCTCGATGCCGCGGACGGTCGCGTGCTCTGCGTCGAGGCCGACAAGTTCTACCTCGACTTCCTGCACCGCAACGTCGACGCCGACCCGCGGGTCACCGTCGTCGAGTCGCTGCTCGCGGTCGACGACGCGGCCGCGAAGACCACGGCCGTGCGCTCCGGCGGCACCACCCGCTTCGTGGAGGCCACCGGCGCCGAGGACGCGATGCCCTCGATCACGCCGACGCGGCTGCGCGAGACGCAGCCCGACTTCGCCGACATGCGGCTGGTCAAGTCCGACACCGACGGCTACGACTGCACCCTGATCCCGGTCATCGCCGAGGCCTGGGCGGAGTCCAAGCCGGTGCTTTTCTTCGAGTACGACCCGTATCTCACCCGGATCGCGGGCTACGACCCCGTGGAGGTCTGGACCCGGCTCGACGCGCTGGGCTACCACCGCGCCGCCGTGTGGATGCACCACGGCGGCGTCGTGGGCCAGCTCACCGGCGAGGAGATCGCGGCCCGCCACACCGAGCTCGACGACTTCAACCACAAGCGCCCCGGCAGCCGCTCCTACTGGGACATCGCGGTCGTGCACGACGACGACGCCGCGGGTCTCGCGGTGCTCGACCGGTTGATGCCGCGCAGGTGAGCGAACCGGAGGCCATCGAGGAGATCGAGACCGCGGCCCTGGCCGCGCCTCGGGGCTCGACCGGTGGCCGCGCCGTGGTCGTCACGATCGACCAGGCGCTCTCCAGCGCGAGCAACCTGCTGGCGATGCTCTGGGTCGCGCACGCCGTCTCAGCGGTCGACTTCGGGTCGTTCAGCCTGCTGATGCTGGTCTACACGTTCGTGATGGGTCCGATCCACGCCCTGGTCAGCATGCGTGTGGTGGTCCATCCCGAGGACGCCGACGAGCGCCCGCGCTGGGTGCTCGGGAGCTCGTTCGTCCTCGGCGCCATCGGTGGCATCGGCTGCGCCGTCGTCGGCGGCCTGCAGGTCGCCGCCGGGATCGGCATCGGCCCTGCCATGCTCACGCTCGGCCTGGCGCTGCCGTTCCTGGTCGTGCAGGACGTGGGCCGCTGGGTCGCGATCGCGCGGAGCCGCCCGATGGGCTCGATCCTGCTCGACGGGACCTGGCTGGTGCTGATGCTGACGGTCTTCGTCGTCATCCACCTCACCGGCTCGGCCTCGTTGCTGACGCTCACGCTCGCGTGGGCCGGCACCGGCGCGCTGTCGGCGCTGATCCTCGTCGTGCAGTACGGCGTGCTGCGACCCCGCGAGATCTCGCTGGTCTGGCTCCGGGAGCGCTGGGAGGCGTCCTGGCGGCTGCTGGTCGGCAACCTGGCGGCAGGTGGCTCGGTGTTGATCGGCGCCACCCTCGTCGCGGTGGTCTCCAGCCCGATCGCCGTCGCTGCCGCCCGGACGGCGATCTTCCTGGGTCGTCCCGCCTCGGCCGTCCAGAACGCGGTCGCCTCCTCGATGGCGGCCGATGTCGCGCGCGAGCAGCCTGACAACCGCGCGCTGATGCGCCACCAGCGGCGTACCTTGCTGATCGCGGCCGTCGTGGCCCTGATCAACATGGTCTGCCTGGTGCTGCTGCCCGACGCCATCGGCTCGCGTCTGCTCGGCAACGTGTGGCCGGTGATCAAGGGGCTGATGCTGCCGACGTCGCTGTGGCTCGTCGTGGCCGCGGCCCAGGCCGGTGTACCTCCCGCCCTCATCGGCCGGCACCAGTTCCACCTCGCCATGGTCGTCCAGGTCATCACCGGCCTCATCTCCGCGGCGGGCCTGGTCATCGGCGCGACCATCGACGGTGCCGCAGGTGCCGTGTGGGGCCTGGTCGGCGGCCAGGCCGCCACCGCGCTCGCCTGGTGGATGGCGCTGTGGTGGCACTTCACCGGCAGCGGTCAGGGCGGTCGGGTCGCCAAGCACCGCGGCTGAGGTCCTGAGGCCCCTGAGCGGGGACCTCGGCGGAGACCCTCGGTGACCCATCACGGACTATGGGCCACTTGGCCCATAGTCCGTCGAATCTCGTACGGGTCGAGGACCTGACCAGAGGTGGGGACTATGGGCCAAGTGGCCCATAGTCCGTAGCGGTCACCGAGGGTCTCCGACGACGGTCCTCGCTCAGGGGCCTCAGGACCTCAGACGGACCAGTGGGCGAGGTCGAGGCCGGTCATCTCGCGGAGACGTGCGGCGTCGGGGCTCAGCACGTCCTCGAGGCGGGCCATCAGGTCCGCAGGCAGGTCGGGCGTCGGCACGGGCTTGCGGAGCAGCTTGCGGGCCGGCGCGATGACCGCGTTGCGCACCGGCGCCGGCATCCGGCGTACGGCGCGCGCGGGTGCGCTGAAGCGGAGCCGGTGGCCCAGGCCGCCGTACTCGAGCTTGGTGCCACCCTCGTTGTAGCGCGTGGTCGTGTCGATGTCGTACGCCGGCAGGCCGAGGAACTCGACCACGCGCGCGACGACCGCCGCGGCGTCGGTGGCGAGCTCGCGCTGGTCGAGCACCAGGACCTGCTCGCGCGGGAAGTGCTCGAGGTAGTTGTCCAGCTGCTCGGCGTACCGGCTCGCGGCGACGTAGGCGTTGTGCGGGTCCTCGGGGTGGGCGAAGGCCACCTCCGCGGGACGCCGCTCGGTCACGTGGAAGCGCTCCTCGCGCCAGGAGGCCAGCGCGCGCTCGACCGGGTCGCGCACCAGGTAGATCAGCTTGGCGTCCGGGACGGTAGCGGCGATGCGGGCGGCAACCCCGGGGATGGCGGGGGAGCGGGTGTAGAGCGTCGAGCCCTCGCCGCGGCGTACGGCGTCGACCGGGAAGTGGGCACGGTAGAGCGACTCCCACTCGGCGAAGCGCGGGTCGCAGAAGTAGTGCAGCTCCTTGGCCTCGGCCATGAACAGGTCGGGGTGCTGGTCGAGGTAGTAGTGCAGCGATGTCGTGCCGGCCTTGGCGGCGCCGATGATGAAGAAGTTCGGCAGGTGGCCCTGCGCGGGGTCGGCCGCCGGAGCCCTGTCCACGCGGGGCGTCTGGCCCTGGAACGGCTCGTAGCGGCACATGTTGCACATGTCCTTCGGCTCGCCGTTGAGCCTCAGCATCCAGCCGCGATCGACCAGCTCGGCGATCGTGGTGGTCGCGATGTGCTGGGGGAAGCAGATGTCGCACTCGACGGTGACGAGATCGGGCTCGACCGTGCTGCGGGAGAGGATCGCCATGGCGCTCCACAGGATAGACGCGAGGCCGCTGGTCGGGAGGGATGGCTTAGCCTTCGGATCGTGACCGAGCCCGGAGCCACCACCTTCGCCCGACTCCTTCGCGAGCACATCAGCAACGGCGTCATCAGGACCGATGACTCGGTGCTGGTCCAGTTCGCCGGGACCTTCGACGAGATGGTGTGCCAGGAGGTCGGGCTCACCAACGTCACCTTCGTGAACATCGCGCCGGACAGCCCCTCCAGCGAGATCGGCGGCACCGCGTTCGACGCGCACAAGATGCCGCAGGCCGACGAGAGCTACGACCACGTGATGGGTCATTCCGGGATCCACCACTGCAGCCGCCCGCACGAGGCGCTGCACGAGATGTACCGGATCGCCCGCAAGACCGTGCTGTTCGTGGAGAACCAGGACTCCGCGCTGATGCGCGCGGCCTCCAAGGCCGGCGTGGTCGGCTGGTACGAGCTCGCCGCCGTCGTCGCGGACGGCTACGACACCGGCGGCGTCGACGGCACCGGGATCCCGAACTTCGTCTATCGCTGGACCCGCCGCGACCTCTACAAGACGGTCGCGACGTACGACCCGGCGTACGACATCCCGATCGAGGTCCACACCGAGTGGAACCTCGGCACCGGCCGCGTCGCCTCCGAGGTGCTGCGCAAGAAGCTGCGGATGAGCCAGGCCACGGCCGAGCGCACCTTCGTCCAGGGCCAGAGGGTGATGAACGCGATCGCCGGTCGCCAGGGCAACATCTTCGCCGCGACGATCCGCAAGGACCTCCGCACGCTGCACCCGTGGATGGAGACGCCGGAGCAGATGCGCCGCGACGCCTGATCCGACGGACGTACCAAAGTGGCTCCAACAGCACGAAGGCCCGCGGTGCCCCGCGGGCCTTCGGTGTCGGTGCCGACTTTGGTACGTCCGTCGGAACGTCGGTGCGCTCAGCTCAGCGCGTGCACCCGATGCCCTGGTCGTACTCGGTCTGGGGCCGCAGGTCGCCCTTCGCGATGCCGTCGGCGTACTCCCAGATCACCTCGGGCCAGTCTCCCGTGGCGTCCATGTCGTGGAGGACCTTCCAGTGGTGGCTGGTCTCCAGCGCGGTGGCTGCCTGCTGCTGGGCCGCCGCGTCGCCGTGACGGTAGACGTCGATCCACGCGCAGGTGACCTGACCGGTCACCAGGGCGCCGAACTGGTAGGGGTCGAGGGTCTCGCCGTCGGGCTTGAAGCTGAACCCCGGCGGCACGGGGATGTCGGCCAGCACCTGCTGGGCGCGGGTGCTCTGCGAGCCGGGCGTGGTGACGTCGGCGGGCAGTGCGGCGAGGAACTCGTCGACGGTCGCCTTGCGCAGCTGCGCGGTCAGCGTGAGGTAGTCGGCCTTGGACAGGCCCTGCCCGCGCATCTCGACGAAGCTGTCGCCGTCGGGCTTGAGCATCGTCGCGTGGTCGTCGGCGCTGTAGGTGAACAGCTTGACGGTGTCGCCGAGCAGCTGGGTGTCCTCATGAGCGATCGACGGGTCGTCGAAGCGGTCGTGGAAGTAGGAGTCGTACTGGTCCCCCGGGTACCAGTTGAGCTCCAGGTCCTGCCGGTCCGCGCCCGTGCCACGGCTGAACCCCAGCGTGCCCTCGGACTTGCCGAACCCGTAGACGGTCGTGATCGTCCAGCCGGGTGCGTCGAGCAGGAACCGGGGCATGCGCTGTGCCATCGCCACCAGCCGGAGGTGGGCGGCCGCCTGCGCGTTGGTGGACGGCGACGTCGGGTGGCCGGGCTGCGCGACGGGGACGTCCGCGGGCCGGTTGACGGCGATGCTGATGCCGACCGCGGCCACGGCAGCGGCGGCCGCGCCGGCGAGCACCAGGCGGTAGGTACGCCGGTGCCGGCCGAGCGGGCTGACAGGGGCGGCGGCGTCCGAGGCGAGCACCGCGTCGAGGAGGTCGGCCTTGGCCTCGCCGAGCGGCAGCGCAGCGACCTCGGCTTCGGTGTAGGTGGCGTGGTCGTTCATGAGGGACTTCCTTCGGTGGTCGGGGCGACGGGCCGGATGGCTGCTGGCACTTGTCCACCCAGCGGTGGATCGTCACCGAGCTCCTTCCTCAGCCGGCCACGGGCGCGGGAGAGCCGGGTGCGCGCGGCTCCCTCGGCGATGTCCAGCACGAGGGCGATCTCACGCGGCTCCAGGCCCTCCCACAGGGACAGCTCCAGGACCTCACGGTCGGCAGCGCCGAGGGCACGCAGCGCACGGCGTACGTCGGTCGTCGCCGCCACCCTGCTCGCGTGGTCGGGCACCGCAGCAGCCAGGTCGTGCCGCAGCCGCGAGCCGAGGGCGGCCCGTCGGCGGTGGGCGCGATGGCTGTTGGCGATCGCGTGCCGGGCGGTTCCGAAGAGCCACAGCCGCTCGGCGCCGACGGGCAGCTCGTCCAGGCGCCGCCAGGCGGCGAGGAACGTGTCGCTGACGACGTCGGCGGCGTCCTCCGGCGTGGGTGCGCGCCGCAGCGCGAACGCGAGGATGGCGTCGACGTGGGCGTCGTACAGGGCACGCAACCGGGTTTCGCGCATGACACCACCTGTCCGGCACCGGGACGATCGTTACCGGATCCTAGGCCGCGAAAAAGGCGAGGGGCCCCGGATCGACCGGGGCCCCTCGCGACGTCGTACGCCGGATCAGCTCTTCTTCTTGAACAGGTAGAACTCGTCGTGCAGCCCGACCATGTCGCACATCTCCTGCGTGGAGTAGATCTGCCGGTGGTCGACCTGCTCGTAGCCGGCGCCGAGGACGACCGGCTCGAAGTCCAGACGCGTGCCGTCGGCCTCGGTCGAGAGCAGCGCACCCTGGGTGTTCGGCACGATCAGGACGTAGCCGATGTCGCGCTTGCCGATCTGCTCGAACCACCACTGGATCGAGGCGAGGGTCTGCTCGGAGAACGAGTGCACGTTGACGGCGAGGTCGTAGGAGTCGTGCAGCGTCTCGATCTCCGACAGCGGCACCACGCGCACGGCGTCGGAGAGGCCGCGGAACTTGGTGTAGTACTCGCACAGGAACGTCGAGATCGGTACGCCGTCGGTGCAGTCGTAGACCGCGACGTTGTCCAGGCCCTCGTCGATGCGGTGGGCCAGGCGGCCGTAGCCGGCGCCGATGTCGAGGATCTTGGCGTCCTTGATCGAGGACAGGCCCATGTGCTCGTCGAGGTAGTTGATCTCGTTGATCGAGTCGAGCAGGTCGCGGCTGACGACGCGGTCGCCGAAGGAGAAGGTGTAGGCACCGAACAGCCCGTCCTCCGTGACCTTGCCGAACAGGCCGAGGCGGTCGCGCGACTCGATGTCGGTCATCGCCACGAAGTTGCGGGTCTTGGCCTCGCCGGTGAACAGGCGCAGCTGCCAGACGTAGGCGTTGTCGCCGCGGAACCAGGCGAGCGAGAGGTTCTTGGCGAGGAACTCGTCGCTCCACTGGCTCGGGACGGCCGAGGGGTAGGTGAGCTCGGCGTACGCCGCGCGCAGCTCGGTCAGGCGCGGGTTGTCGGCGCGCAGCTCGGCCTCGGCGCCGGGCGGCAGCGGTACGTCGGAGTCGTGGCCGACCTGGAAGTGCCGGCGACCCTCCTCGTCGATGCGCGAGATCAGGATGCCGCGACGGGCCAGGCCCATGCGCACTCGGCGCTGCACGGCGTCCTTCACGAGCGCCGGGTTGGCGCGCTTCGCCTTGGCGATCAGGTTCTTGGTGTTGGGGGAGGCCACGAGCGCAGAGACTATCTGGTGGAATGTGACCCGTGCCGCTCCCTTCCGCTCTGCGTCGCTGGTGGCCCCTCTTCAAGCGGCTCCATCGCGGCATCACCCGCATCAGTGGGGCTTTCTCCCGCTTCCTGGCGTTGTTCCTCGGAGCGCGCGGGGTTCCTCGCGGCGTGTCGGAGCGGTCGGTCGACACGGCCCGGCTCGAGCAGCACGACGTCGTCGTCCACCCGGCCGAGCCTGCCGCCCTGGTCGTGCGTACGCCGGTCAGCGGCTCGCCCGAGCGCCACTGGGTGTTCGAGGAGGAGCCGTCGGCGAGCATCCCGCCGGGCTTCGTGGTGGACATCCGCAACGGGCGGCTCGCCGGCGACTTCGCCGCCGCGATCACGCCCGGCAACCGGCTCGACCACGAGACCAGTCGCTACTTCGGCACCTGGGACTGGCGCGAGCACCCGGTCTACCTCCGCCCCAGCCTCGGCGAGCTGGTCCAGGTCCCGGGCACCGTGCTGAGCCTGGGCAACCGGGGCACGAGCGGCAACTACTACCACTTCCTCTACGACGCGATCGCTCGCTACGGCCTGTTCGAGAAGGCGCTGCCGGGCCTGGTCCCCGACGCGGTCGTGGTCGCCCACGGCAGCGGCTACCAGCGCCAGCTGCTCGAGCTGGCCGGCATCCCCGGCCCCTACCTGCAGCCGGCCAACGGGACGACGTACCAGGCCGACCGCCTGCTGGTCCCGAACAACCCCAACTGGGCGCTGCAGGCACCGCCGTCGATGGTCGACTGGCTGCGTGACCGCCTGCGCGCGAAGAACCCGCCGGCCGAGCCCCAGCGCCTGTTCCTGACCCGCGGCTCCACGCCGACGACGCGCATCTACGTCGAGGAGGCCGAGCTGATGGGCCTGCTCGCCCCGCAGGGCTTCCAGCGGGTCGACCCCGGGACCCTCAGCGTCCAGGAGCAGATCGACCTGTTCAGCCGGGCGGAGATCATCGTCGCCCCGCACGGCGCCGGGCTGACCAACCTCACCTTCAGCCCGCGCGGGGTGAAGGTGCTCGAGCTCTTCCCGTCGACGTACGTCCACCGGGGGCTCTACGCGATCGCCCAGGCCCTCGACGCCGACTACCGCTACCTGGTCGCGGACGGCCGCGGTGGTCCGGACGGCCCGAACGCCGGTATCGCCGACGACGTCTCCATCCCGGCGCAGCGAGTGCTCGTGGCGATCGAGGCGATGCTCGCCGCCTGACGGCTCAGTGGAGCCGCGCCTCGACCAGCTTGGCGACGGCGGCCTGCTCCTCGGCGTACGGGTGCCAGGGCGCGCCCTGCTTGCCAGGCAGCAGCTTGGCGCCGGCGATCCACGGGTGGGCCGCGCAGATGTCGTGGCCGCGGGTGGCCCGGGTCGTGTCGACGTACGTCGAGCCCGTGGCCTTGGCGGCCTTGGACTCCATCCGGTTGAGCCCGTCGACGATGCTGCGGGCGAACGCCAGGTCGCCCGGCGCGATCGGCAGCAGGTCGCAGACCGAGTCGGTGGGCAGGATCGTCGGGTAGCCGATGACCAGGACCTGCGCGTCCGGAGCGTCGCCGTGCACCTGCCGGAGAACGCCGTCGAGCCGCTGGCCCATCTGGTCGAGCAGCTGGTGGACGGACACCGCGCCGCTGTCGGCGGCGTCGGTGCAGGGGCTCGGCGCGGTCGGGTCGTGCCGGTGCATCGTGGGACAGGTTCCCTTGACCAGGCTGATCAGGCCGAAGTCGTTCGCGCCGATGCCGATCGTGACGACCTTGGTACCGGGGCCGAGTGGCCCGGACTGGGCCAGGACCGTCCGGTGGGTGATCGTGGTCTGGACGCTCTCGATCGCGGTCGTGTCGGCGTTCGAGCAGCTCCGGTCGGCCAGCTCCATCCCGGTCGCCCGGGCGACCAGGTGCGGGTAGTTGTCGTCGGAGCGGTAGCACCCCGACCGGTCGTCGGCCGTCGAGATGCCGGGAGCGGCGGTGTAGGAGTCGCCGAGTGCGACGTACTCGGCGCCGAGCGTGCTCGGGGCCGCACCGGGCCCGCCACAGGCCGCCAGACCGCCGACGAGCACCGTCGCGGTCACGACGAGCGTGGCCGGGCGCTTCACTTGCGGCGCTTGCCGTCCTTCGAGGCGCCGCCGGCGGGACCGGTCTCCTCGTAGTAGTAGTAGTAGTACGAGCCGACGGCACGCTTGGCGACCATGTTGACGACGATGCCGTAGAGGCGACCGCCGACGTGCTGGACGCGGCTGACCGCGTCGGCCACCTGGTCACGGGTCGTGTGAGCGTGGCGGACCACCAGGATCACGCCGTCACCCAGCGTCGCGAGGACCGACGCGTCGGCGACCGGCAGCAGCGGCGGGGCGTCGATGATGACGGTGTCGTACGACGACCGCAGGCGACGGATCAGGTCGTGGGTGACCCGCGACTGCAGGATCTCGGTCGGGTTCGGCGGCTTGGCGCCGGAAGCCAGCACGTGCAGCCCGGAGGGACCGTGGACCTGGATCGCGTCGGCGATCTCGGTCTTGCCGACGAGCGCGGTGGTGAGACCGATCGCGGGGTCCAGGCCGAGCGTCGAGGCGACGCGCGGACGGCGGAGGTCGGCGTCGATGATCAGCGTGCGGCGGCCGGTCTGCGCCAGGGCGATGGCGAGGTTGGTCGACGTGGTCGTCTTGCCCTCGCCGGGGACGGCGGAGCTGATGACCAGGCAGCGGGGCTGGTGGTCGAGGTCGATGAACTGCAGGTTCGTGCGCAGCAGGCGGAACGCCTCGGTGCGGGCGGCGAAGCCACCGAGGTCGGTGAGCAGCGGCGCGCGGCGGATGTCGCCGTCGAAGCCGATGCTAGCCAGCACCGGGGCGTCGGTGATGTCGGCGACGTGGTCGGCGGTGCGGATCGTCCGGTCGAGCAGCTCGCGGGCGACGGCGAGCGCGACACCGAGCAGCAGGCCGATGAGAGCAGCGATGACGAGGTTCAGCGCGACGTGCGGGCTGACCGCGTTGGTGTTGAGCGACGCCTTGTCGGTGGTGTTGACCAGGATCTGCGAGCCGCCGCCGGAACCGCCCGGGCTCTCCAGGTCCGCGATGAACTTGGTGAACAGGGTGGTCGTCATGTCGCAGATCTTCTGCGCCTCTTGCGGGTTCGTGTCGGTCACGGTGAGCGCGATGAGGGTGGAGTCGACGACCTCGGCCTTGATGTTGCCGGCGAGCTCGCCGGGCGTCATGTTCAGGCCGAGCTTGCCGATGACCTCGGTGGCCAGCTCGGTCGAGTGCGCCAGGTCGGCGTACGCGTTGGCCCGGTTCTGGGCGAACAGCGAGGCGGCGTACGCGTCGGTGAGGTTGCGTACGTCGACCGTCAGGATGACCTGCGACTTCGACTCGTACTTGCGCGGCATGAGCGCCGTGAGCGCGCCTGCGCTGACGACGCAGACGGCGAAGACCAGGACGATGCTGATCCAGCGTCGACGGATGACGCCGAGAAACTGCTTGAAATCCACGAAATCCGCCCTGTTCGCCCTTGTGTCGAAGTGGTGGTGCAACAGCCCGCCCCCCGAGCCGTCCCCGGCATCCTAGTCAGGCCACCGCAAGCGCTGGTTAGGCTGCTCACCGTGTCGCCTGAGGTCCGCCGCCGTCGGCGTAGCAAGAAGTGGCGCCGCGCTCGTCGTTGGGTGGAGGACCACCCGCGTCGTGTCGGCGCCGCCGCCGTGCTGACCCTCGTGGTCCTGTTCGGCCTGTGGACCGGCTGGCGGGCCTGGACCGTCGCGAGCGCGCTCGACAAGGTCTCCGAGCAGGCCCAGATCATGCAGATGGCGCTGGGCCGCGGTGACGTGCACGGCGCCCGGGTGGCCCTGGCCAAGTACCAGGACGCCAGCCACGCCGCAGCGAGCCGCACGCACGGTCCGACCTGGACCGTCCTCGATCACCTGCCGATCTTCGGTGACGACGCCCACGGCATCGCCGAGGTGAGCTCGGTCCTCGACGAGATCGGCACCAAGGCGCTGCCGCCGGTCGTCGGCGCGGCCGGGCAGGTCACCGGCGACGACTTCCGGCCCAAGGACCACCGCTTCCCGCTGGCGCGGATCGCCGCGATGGAGAAGCCGGCGCGGACGAGCGAGCAAGCGTTCGCCGACGCCGCCGACCGGCTCGCCGGGGTCGACAGCTCGGGCTTCATCGGCCCCGTTCGCGGCAAGTTCGACCAGCTGCGCTCGCTGGTCGGCACCTCGCGCCACACCCTCGCCACGGTCTATCGCGCGGCGCGGATGATGCCTGGCCTGCTCGGTGCCGACGGTCCGCGCAACTACCTGCTCGTCATGGAGAACAACGCCGAGCTGCGCTCGATGGGCGGGCTGGCCGGGTCGGTCAGCCTCGTGCAGGCGCGCGACGGCCGGGTGCAGATGACCCAGCAGGACGACATGGCCGACATGCCGCGCACACCGCCCGGTGGTCCGACCAAGGACGAGCGGGGCCTGTTCGGGAACCTGCTCACCGCCACCGGCGTCAACGCCACGATGACGCCGGACGCCCCGCGTGCGGCCGAGCTGGTCAAGGATCGCTGGGTGCTGGCCCACGGCGGGAAGGTCGACGGCGTCTTCTTCGTCGACCCGGTCGCGGTCTCCTACCTCATGCAGGGACTCGGACCGGTTCCGGTGCCCGGCTTCCAGTCGGTCGCCTACAACAACGTCGTCGCGGCCGTGGAGAACCTCGCCTACATCGCGACGACCGACCGCCACCTGCAGAGCGCCTACCAGAACGCCATCGCCCGCTCGGTCTTCAACGCCTTCGCCGACGGGCACGGCAACCCGGTCACCGCGCTGCGCGGCCTGGCCCGGGGCGTCGGCGACGGTCGCATCCGGATGGTCTCGTTCGTGCCGAAGGACCAGGTGCAGCTCAGCGGTACGGCGATCGCGGGGGAGATGCCGACCCGGCCGACGATCCACCCGCAGGCCGGCATCTACCTCAACGACTCGACCGAGTCGAAGATGTCCTACTACCTGCGCTACAGCTCCGAGGTCGCCACGCAGGCGTGCGCGGCCGGCGTGCAGACCGCGGTCGGGACGATGACCCTGACGAACGCGACGCCGCCGAACGTCGACCAGCTTCCGGTCACCGTCACCGGATGGGCCGACCGCTCCCGTGACATCACCAAGGGCTCGCAGTACGTCGTGGTCTACCTGACCTCCCCGATCGAGGGACGGGTGACCTCGTTGTCGGTCGACGGCAAGGAGGTCAGCCCCGTCGCGGTGGTGCCCTACCGCGGCCGTCAGGTCGCCAGCGTCGGTGTGCTCCTCGAGCCGCGGACGTCGCACACGATCGAGTGGGGCCTGCAGACCGGGCTGCGCCAGACCGGCAGCTGGGACCTCGCGGTCACGCCGGGGACGCAGCCGGGGACGCAGTCCGCCACGCTCCCGTCCGCCTGTTGATCTCATTATCTGGTCACGAGTCTCAGAGTTTGGGATGCCGGCTGGGTCGTACGCCGATCACGCCCTACTGTTTCCCCATGCCCGCGACTCTGCTGACCAAGCGCCGCGCAGTGGATCACTGCCGCGTCAGCAGCGCGCTGTGTCGAATGCACTGAGCGGGGTCATGAACCTGCGGTCCACGGATCGCGTCGACTGACTCTGGGCGCTCCTTCTGGTTCACCTTGCGTGAGCTGTTGCGCCCACGACCTCCCCGCGTCGATCACCGAGGTCGGTCGCCATGTATTGCATTAAGTCAACCAATTAAGGATACTTTTCATCATGAGCCGCGAGAACTCCCTCGTCTCCGCCCAGTGGGTGGCTGACAACCTGGACAACCCGAAGGTCGTGCTCGTCGAGGTCGACGAGGACACCAGCGCCTACGAGAAGGGCCACATCCAGGGCGCGATCCGCCTGGACTGGACCAAGGACCTCCAGGACCAGGTCCGCCGCGACTTCGTCTCCAAGGAGCAGTTCGAGGCCCTCCTCTCCGACCGTGGCGTCGCCAACGACGACACCGTCGTCCTGTACGGCGGCAACAACAACTGGTTCGCCGCCTACGCCTTCTGGTACTTCAAGCTCTACGGCCACCAGGACGTCAAGCTGCTCGACGGCGGCCGCAAGAAGTGGGAGCTGGACAGCCGCGAGCTGACCGACGAGCTGCCCACCCGCGCGAAGACGTCGTACACCGCCACCGAGCAGGACCACTCCATCCGCGCGTTCCGTGACGAGACCATCGAGGCCATCGGCACCAAGAACCTGGTCGACGTGCGCAGCCCCGACGAGTTCGCCGGTCGCCTGCTCGCCCCGGCCCACCTCCCGCAGGAGCAGTCGCAGCGCGCCGGTCACATCCCGACCGCTGTCAACGTCCCGTGGTCCAAGGCGGCCAACGACGACGGCACCTTCAAGTCCGACGAGGAGCTTCGCGAGATCTACGCCGAGGCCGGCTTTGACACTGGCAAGGACACCATCGCCTACTGCCGCATCGGCGAGCGCAGCTCGCACACGTGGTTCGTGCTCAAGGAGCTGCTCGGCGAGGAGAACGTCAAGAACTACGACGGCTCCTGGACCGAGTACGGCAGCCTGGTCGGCGTCCCGGTGGCGCTCGGCGACGAGCCGGGGACCCTCTGATGTGCGGCGCGAAGGCCGGCGGCCTCTCGCTCGGTGACGCCGTCGCGGCCAAGGAGGCCGTGATCCAGGGCCAGGTCCTGCGCGGCGAGGAGCCCGTGGGCAACGCCTACGTCCGCCTCCTCGACGCGACCGGTGAGTTCACCGCCGAGGTCCCCACCTCGGCCACCGGCCACTTCCGCTTCTTCGCGGGCAACGGCCAGTGGACCCTGCGCACCCTCGCCCCCGGCGCTGAGACGGTCGACCGCACCGTCCAGGCGACCGTCGGCGAGGTCGCCGAGGTCACCGTCAACATCTGACCTGGTTTCGATACGCCGCTCGCTAGCGCTCGCAGCTACTCAACCAGCGAACGAAACCCCAGGAGCAGCCATGACCGGAATCGCGATCCTCGCGGTGGCGGTCGTGGCTGCCCTGGGTTTCGGCGTCTACCGCAAGCACGCCGACGGCCGATTCGCCACGGAGGCCCCAGTGCCGACGACCTGGACCGCCATCTCCGGCGCCGTCCCGGCGGCCGAGCTGGGGGAGCGCGCGACGCTGGTCCAGTTCTCCTCGTCCTTCTGCGCCCCCTGC
Organism: Nocardioides montaniterrae; assembly: GCF_054782655.1. Taxonomy (NCBI): domain Bacteria; kingdom Bacillati; phylum Actinomycetota; class Actinomycetes; order Propionibacteriales; family Nocardioidaceae; genus Nocardioides; species Nocardioides montaniterrae. Next base: position 283,505 of record NZ_BAAGSB010000002.1, read on the forward strand.
CGCACGACCCGGGTCCTGCTCGGTGACATCGCGTCCCGCGAGGCCGGCATCGTCCACCTCGAGGTCGACGCCGAGGCGCACCTGGAGCTGGTCCGCGCGCTCGACGTACGCCGGACCCCTACCACCCTCGTCCTGGACGCCACGGGCGCCGAGGTGACCCGTGCCGCCGGGGCTCCCCGCCGCGACCAGGTGCTCGCCGTCCTCCCGGAGGCCGTCGCATGACCCAGGGCATCGACCCGCGTGGCCCGCGCTTCACCGCCACGGTCACCCTGATCGTGCTGGCGGTGGCGCTCGCCGTCCCGAACCACACCGTCTCCGCGGTGCTGGTCGGCATCCAGGGCATCTGCTTCGCCATCGGTGCCGGGCTCGGCGTGCAGCGCACGCCCACCGGCCTGTTCTTCCGCCACCTGATCCGTCCGCGACTGACCCCGCCGGTCGCCCTCGAGGACCCGCGGCCGCCGCGCTTCGCGCAGGCCGTCGGCCTCGCCTTCGCGGTGGTCGGCTTCGTCGGCTACGCCTCGGGGGCGATCCTGCTCGGCCAGGTCGCGACCGGCCTGGCCGTCGTCGCGGCCCTGCTGAACGCGGCGTTCGGCTTCTGCCTAGGCTGCGAGCTGTACCTCCTCGGGCTGCGGTTCACGCGCCGTCCGGCGTGACGGGGTGCTCCGAGTCCCGTTGGAGGGTGCATGACTGAGGACCCGACGATCGTGCGCCGCCGGCGCTCCTCGAGCGGTGGCGGCTCCGGCTCCGGACGCTCGCGCTCGAGCAAGTCCCGCTCCGGCGGCAGCCGCTCGCGCTCGAGCAAGTCCCGCTCCGGCGGCAGCCGCTCGCGCCGTCCGGCGAAGTTCAACAAGCCCTGGCTGTACGTCGGGCTCGGGCTGATCGCGTCGGGTCTGGCGGTCCTGTCGTGGGTCGGCTGGGAGTTCTGGGGCACCAACTGGGTCTCCCACCACCGCCAGGACGAGATCTCGGCGAAGGTCGCCAAGGGCTGGGGCAACGGCGAGGACACCGTCAGCACCAAGTTCGGCAAGGCGACCGCGATCCTGCACGTGCCGCGGTGGGGCGACAAGTACGCCGTACCGATCCTGGAGGGCGACAGCGAGAGCATCCTCGCCGCCGGCATCGCGCACTTCCCGCACACGGCCGCGGTCGGCAAGGACGGCAACTACGCCCTCGCCGCGCACCGCGTCACCCACGGCGAGCCGTTCGCGAAGTTCCCCGAGCTCCGGGCCGGTGACCAGGTGTACGTCGAGACCCGCACCGCCACCTACGACTACCAGCTCGACACCGGCGGGACCGACCTCGTCGTGCCGATGCAGGACACCTGGGTCATCGATTCCTCGCCGGTCAACCCGGCCGGTGGGGTCGAGCCGGCTCCCGGGTTCGACAAGCTGATCACCCTGGTGACCTGCTCGGAGATCTTCCACACCGACAACCGCAGCGTCGTGTTCGGGCACCTGGTCCGGGTGCTGAAAAAGGACTCCGGAGCCCCGGTGACGCCGCCCCCGGCGCACCACGGTGGCTTCCCGTGGCTGTGGGTGGTGCTCGGCGGTCTAGCCGTCGCGTTCGTGACTTGGGTCATTCGGCGACGTCTGCGGTAGTCTCGGCAGGTCAGCTGTCCTCGGAGGGATACATTCATGCTCAGGAAGTTCGCCGCGCTGCTCCTCGTCGCGCTGTCGATGGCCATCGTGCCGCTCACGTCCAGCGCTCACGCTGAGACCTACGGCCCGAAGCTGCCGACCACCACGTCGGTCAAGATCAAGGCGACCAACGGCAAGCCCCTCGCGGTGACGATCTCCGTCGTCGCCTCGGACGGCTCGCGTCCCGCAGGCACGGTGACCTACTCGATCGCCCGTGCGGGCGGCGGCGGTGCGCTCGTGGTGGCCCGTTCCACCACCGGCACGACCGCGATCAAGGGCTCGACCACCGTCTCCGGCGAGGTCGCCCACCCGGGCAGCTACGTCTCGAACGCGAGCTTCACCCCGGCCAACACGGCCAAGTACCTCCCCTCCCGCGGCGCCGACCGCGCGAGCGTCAGCACCTCCGGCCCGACCGGCAGCACCAGCACCTCGGGCGGCGGCCTGCCGAACACCGGTGGCCCCGACTTCGCCTGGATCATCGCCGGCTTCGGCCTGCTGATCGCCGGCGCCGGCGCGATCGCCTTCGCGGCCCGCCGTGAGGACGCCCTCGCAGCCTGACGCTCAATAGACGAGGGCTTGCACCTCGTCACGCAGGACTTCTTCGACGAAGCCGGCGGCACCCGCGATGCGGGAGCCGCCGGTGATGTCGTTTTCGGTGATGCCGCGACGGGCCGCGCACTGACCGCACACCGTGATCGAGCCGAGCTCGGCGATCGTGGCGATCAGCTCGGAGACGGGCGTGGCCAGCGGGAGGTCGAGCGTCGTGGGGCTCTCGCGCAGCGCGAAGCCGGTGGCGTCCCCGGTCAACCACAACGACACCGGTACGCCGGAGGCGGCGGCGGTCGCCGCCACCGTCAGCCCCTGGTTGGCCCGCTCGGGCGCCTCCGCGGCGCAGGTGACCTTGACGACCAGCGAGCGTGCCATGCGAGCGACCCTAGTAGGTGCCTAGGGTGTGCCCATGACCAGGCATCGGCTGCGCGTCCTCGAGGCGATGGTGCTGGTGCTCGGGGCACGGCTGCTGCGCCACGTGGTGCCGATGCGCCGTTGGGCCGCGATCCTGGGCGCCCACGGTCCGGCGACCTCGCCGATCGTGACCGGCCCGCTCGGCGGTGTGGAGCAGGAGGTGTCCGCGGCGGTCTGGCGCGGCGCGGTGCGTCTCCACGCCAACTGCCTGGAGCAGGCGGTTGCTGCCAGCGTGATGCTGCGGGTCCGGCGTACGCCCGGCGTCGTGGTGATCGGCCTGGACGTCGCCGACCCCTCCGCGGTGCCGCATGCGTGGCTGGTCGGCGGCTCGTCCGGCCTGGTGGTGTGCGGCGGCGACGAGGGCGGCCACCGGCCCGTGAACCAGTTCGTGCCGGCCTCACTCGCTCGTCGCTAGACTCCCCGACATGCAGATCAGGCGTGCGACGGGTGTCGTCGAGGCACAGTTCGACCAGGTGCGCGTGCTGCTCAACGACGACCTGGAGTACCTCGGCCTCGACGAGGTCGGCCAGCGCATCTGGGACCTGCTCGCCGCGCCGCAGACCCTGCCGTCCCTCGTCGGCACGCTGACCGACGAGTACGACGTCAGCCGCGACGACTGCGCACGCGACGTGACGAGCTTCGTCCAGGCACTCGAGCGCCACCACCTCGTCAGCACCTCCTGACGCCACCGATGACCGTGTCGCTGGGTGCTCCCGGGCTGACCGAGGCCGTCCTCGGCGTACCCGTCGAGCACGGCGACGTCCCGCCGCCCTGGGCCGCTGCCGTCGTCCAGGACCCGTGGTTCTGGGCCGACCATGACCGGTTGAGGTTCGCGGCCGACGGCGCCGAGCTGTACGTCGAGGCCGAGCGGGTCGTCTTCTCCGCGCCCGACGAGCTGGTGCGGGCGCAGGCCGATTGGCTGCTCTACTCCACGGCCGCGCGGGCGATGCTGACCTTCCGGCGCGACTACAACCTGCACGCCTCGCTGGTCCTCGCCCCGTCCGGCGGCGCCGTCGCGGTGCTCGGCGACTCCGGCGCCGGCAAGTCGACCACGACCATCGAGCTGCTGCGTCGGGGCTGGAGCCTGGGCAGCGACGACGTGGTCGTCGTACGCCACGGCGAGGACGGTGCGGTCGCGCATCCCGTCGATCGGCCGATCCACCTCTCGGAGGCCGCCGTACGACTGCTCGGGGGAGACCCCAGGCTCGGGCGGCCGATCCCCGACACCACCAAGAGGGCGTACGTCGCGTCCGCCGACCTGACCCCGCGCCCGCTGGCCGCGCTGGTCGTCCTCAGCTCGACGGCGGCGGGCGACGAGGTCACCGCGCGGCAGGTGGACGGCCTGGCCGCCGTACCCACGATCGCGATCTCCGCCGACCGCTACGGCATCGGCAAGCTGCCCGAGCACCGTGCGGACTTCCTGGCCTGGACGACGCGGCTGTGCCACGACGTACCCATCTGGGACCTGCGCCGGCCGCCGGCGGGCGAGACCGTCGATGCCGTCGCGGACGCCATCGAGCAGATCAGCGGCTGAGGACCTCGTCCTCGTACCAGCAGATGAACTGACCGAACGAGAACGCGCGCCCGTAGACGCCCTGCCACTCCATCGCGATCGTCGGGTCCTCGAACTCGGCGCCGAGGGAGACCTCCAGCCGGTCGACGTCGATGACCGCGGACGCGGTCGCCGAGGCGCGGAAGCGCTCGAGCAGGGCGCGGTAGTCGGCGACGCGGCCCTGCGTGACCAGGCCGGCGTCGGCGCCCTGCGCGCCCAGGGTCTGGCGCAGGCGCACGCGGTCGGGGAGGAGGCCTGCGGCCGCCGCACGGGCGAGACCACGGTCGAGCCCGCCGCGCAGCCAGGCCTCCTCGGGCAGCCGCAGCGCCAGCGCGACGACCTCCGGGTCGGACAGCGGGTCGCTCCACCAGACCGACTCGGACATGTTCTGCACGAAGCCGATGCGGGCGTTGTCGAGCTGGGCGTAGTCGACGTAGTCGGCGCGGGTCGGCCGGAAGGTGCGGGCCATCGGCTCCAGGCCCGCGCGTGCCTCGTCGCTGATCAGCTCCTCGCGGAACGGCAGGTCGCGGTAGCCGGGCAGGCCTACCTCGGCGTCGAAGCCGCGCAGCCGGTGGACCAGTCGGATCGCACCGTCCGGCGCCGCTTCGCGGGCGACGCCGCGAAGAGCCGTCGGCCACGGCGTGCCCGCGCGGTGTCGCGCCTTGATCTCGCGGAGCACCGCCGGCCAGCGGCGCTCCTCGGCGAGGGTGCGCAGGATGCCGTTGCGGTCGCGCGAGAAGGTGAAGTTGCCGGAGGCGCCGGTGAGCAGGATCGGGCTGCCGACACGTTCCGCACCGGCGAAGGCCTCGTTGAACCAGCCCTGGTTGATCGGGTTGAACGGCGGCTGCCAGGTCGTCCGGATCGCCGCCTCGGTCGCCTCGATCGGCTGGATCTTGTCGACGTTCACGAGCTCGGTCACGTCGACGCGACCGGTGTGTGCGGCGGTCGCGGCGGCGTACGGCGCGTCCGAGGCCTCCCAGGCCATCGCGGGATCCGGCGTGCCGGGCAGGGGGACGTGGGTGAACGCGGCGATGCGTCGGCCGCTGTCGCCGAGCAGCGCGGCCGCGGTGGCGACGACCATCGAGGAGTCCAGGCCGCCCGACAGCGTGGCGGCGACGGGCCCGTCAGCGGGCAGCGAGGCCTCGACGGCGTCGCGGACCGTCGCGCGCAGCAGCGCGGGCGCGTCGGCCACCTTGATCGTGTGGTCCTGCTCGGTGTCGGGCCGGAACCACCGCTCGACGGTGGGGGCCGGGTCGCCGGGGGAGATGCGGATCAGGTGGCCCAGCGGGACGCGGCGTACGCCCTCGAAGACGGTCGTGTCGGGTGCGTCGTATAGGGCGAGGAGGTCGGCCAGCTTGCCGCGGTCGAGCGGCGGCGGCGTGGGGAGGGCTTGGATCAGGTCGCGCGGGTGCGTGGCGAGCAGGATGCCCTCAGGGGTGCTCGCGTAGAGGAGGGAGAGCTCCCAGCGGCTGCCGACGGCGGCGATGGCCGACCCGTCGGGCCTGTGCAGACACGCCACGAAGCCCTGTCGCAGCGGAGGCAGACCTTGGCAGTCGCCGTCCAGCCATGCGCGCAGGGCTTCGGTGGAGAAGGTGGACGGTCCGGTGAGGACCGTGAGGTCGGGAGCGGGGCGATGCCAGCCGCCGACAGGGTGGAACGTCAGGAGGACTTGTTGGCCTTGCCGAGCAGGCCGTCGCTGACGGTCGAACCCAGCAGCTGAGCGTCCTTGGCGGCGGTCAGTGGCTTCACCGACGGCTTGACCCAGGTCTTCTTGTCCATGTGTTCCTTGTCCCTCCGACGTGGGCTCAGCAGAGCCCGAGATCCCACGATACGTGATGTCCCAATGCGTTGTCCCCCCAGGGACACATCCATGCTAACGAGAAAACCTCGGATGCGTCACGTTCGCGTGAGGTCCAGCACGTGATCGGCGGTCCCGACGGCGCCCTGGCGGTGGGTCGCGAGCACCGTCGTGCAGCCCCGCCGACGCAACCGGGACAGCACCTCGCGCTCGGTCTCGACGTCCAGCGCGCTCGTCGCCTCGTCGAGCAGCAGGACCTCCGGCTCGCGGACCAGGGCCCGGGCGATGCACAGCCGCTGCTGCTCTCCGCCGGAGAGCTGGGTGAAGTCGAGCAGCTCGGTGTCGAGCCCGTCGGGCAGCCGGCGTACGACGTCGGCGACGCAGGCATCCTTCAACGCGCGCCACAGGTCGTCGTCGCTCACGTCGCCGCCCGCGGACCAGGACAGGTTCTCGCGGACCGTGGAGGGCACGAGCACCGTCTGCTGGGGGACGTAGGCGAGCCGCGAGCGCCACAGCGCGAGATCGGTCAGGGGCACGCCGTCCACGGTGATCTCGCCGTTCGCCGGGGTGAGCAGCCCGAGCAGGACGTCGAGCAGGGTCGACTTGCCCGATCCGCTCGGACCGGTCAGGACGGTGGTCTCGCCGGCGGGAACGGTGAGGTCGAGGTCGCGCAACGCCGGGACGTCGGCGTAGCCGGCGGTCACGCCACGGAGCTGGATCGTGGGCGGAGTGCGGTCGGCGGCGGGTCTCGGGACGGCCGCTGCTCGACCTCCTCGACCAGCGGGGTCGGCGTGGGCCGCCGTGTCGTCGATGATGCCCAGCACGTGGTGCAGAGCCGGCGCGAACTGCGTGAAGGCCTGCAGGCTCTGGAGCACCCCGCGGGCGATGGTCAGCATCCGGCTGGTCACCAGCGCGAGCGTGAGCAGCGCGGCCAGCCCGAGACCGAGCTCCTTGCCGAGGACCACCAGGCCGAGGGCGGCGGTGACCGCGAGCACGCCGAGGCCCGACTGGAGCCCGGCAGTGGTCTCGACGTACCGCAGCTCGACCTTGCGGCCGCCGTCGGCGGCGTCGCGCAGCAGCCGGGTCCACGAGGGGGCGGCGTCGTGGGCGCGGATCAGGCGCAGCGAGGACAGCGAGTCGGTCACGGTGGCGGAGAAGATGGAGGTACGCCGGTTCCAGTCCAGACCGAGCTCGAGCGTGCGCCGGATGCTGCGTCGCGTCAGCGCGACCACGGCCGCCAGGGTGACGAGCGCGACGATGCCGATGACGGGGGAGATGGCGAGCGCGACGACGGCGCTGGCTCCGAGCAGGAGCGCCTCGACGCCCAGGCGCAGCAGCAGGCCGAGGGCGGCGTCGACGCGTTCGAGCTCGGTCGTCGCCGCCTGCACGATGTCGCTGCGGCGCTGACGTGCGACGTAGGTCCAGTCGGCGTGCAGGACGCCCGAGAGGGTGCGCAGCCGTAGGTCGTGGACGGTGCGCAGGCGCAGCGTGCTGGAGCGGACTGCCGACCACCACTCAAGGCCCGCACGGACCAGCACCGCGGCACCGAACAGGATCAGCGCCGCGGTCCGCGACAGGGGCTGGTCGATGACCGGTATCTCGGGCGGCCGGTTGCCCGCGACGATCGCGACCAGCGGGATCAGCAGGCCCAGGACGGCTGCCTCGACCAGGGCGTTGGCGATCTCGACGAGCTGCAGGCGCACCAGGGCCGCGCGGCCGACGACCTGCGCCGTCGTACGCCAGAAGAGGGCGACCAGCGCGATCATGCGTGCTCGCGGTGGATGGCGGACGACACCCGGATGCGCGCCGCGGCCGCGACCGCCGGAAGGGCTCGCCGCTCGGTGACCTCCCAGGTCAGCAACGGCGGCAGCACCAGACCGGAGGTGACCACGGCGAGGTCCTTCGGGTGGCGGCTCGACCGGAGCGCGTACTGGACGTGGCGCCAGGAGTTCTCGGCGACGTGGTGCGCGCGGCGGTCGTCCTGCTCCTGGGCGCGGACCGCCTGGGCCAGGCCCGCGCGGGTACGTCGGAACGCGGGGGCTGCAGCGGGCAGGCCGATCGTCGCCTCGGTGATGGTCAGGGTCATCCGGGAGAGGCGGTCGTGCGCGGTGGCGCGGCTCGCGGTCGACGGGTCGCCGGCCAGGCGATGGACGTCGACCAGGCTGCGCAGCAGGTCCCAGCGGTCCTTGGCGGCGTGGCGCAACGAGTGCGTGAGCGCGTCGGGCGGGGACAGGGTGGGCAGGTCCGCCTCGCCGACGCGTACGTCCGCCCGGCGCGACCAGACCTCGTCGAAGGAAGGCAGGCCGTGGATGGTCGGGTCGAGCCGCCAGTGCAGGTCGATCGAGCCGAGCGGTCCGTCGAGCACCAGCTCGTAGAGAGCGTGCAGCTGGTGGCGCCAGGCCCAGGTCGACCGGTCGACGGTGTAGCCCGGTCGCACGCTCCACCCCGTCCTCGCCAGCGCGTCGACGGCGTCGGTCAGCTGCTGCGGGCGGACCAGCAGGTCGATGTCGCCCGATCCGCGCGACGTCGGGTCGCCGGTGGTCTGCACCGCGAGGGCGGGGCCCTTCAGGAAGAGGTGGTCGATGCCGGCCAGCTGCTCGTGGACCTTCGCCGCGGCGTGGACACCGGCCATGGCCTCGAGGCGGCCGCGGTTGCGCAGCGCCTCCAGGGTGGCGGCGACGCCGTCGGGGTAGCGGTGCTCGGCGCTGTGCGGGGCCAGGACCTGGGCGACCCGATGACGCGCGACGGCGTCGAGGAACGGCGCCTCCGGAAGACCGTCGGGCCACGTCCAGCCGCCCGGTCGGGCGTCCTCCGTCGCGAGGGCGGAGCGCACGGCCCGGCGTACGACGGCGACCGCGGAGTCGCCCGTCCGAGGGCTGGCGGAGGCGGAAGGCACTCGCCAAGTCTGCCCGCATGACGGGCGGCGTGCTGGACGACCGGCCGCGCGCATGTTCACAATGCTGCAGGCCATTCGGGGGGCTTCTGGCGATCGCGTCGGCGGGGGTGGCCGCTCTCGGGATCTCGGAAGGCTCCAAATCTCATGTGGAAGATCGTCATGCGCACCGCTGTGCTCTCGCTCGCCGCGCTTCTGGTCGTCGTCACGCTCGGCGTCACCGGAGACGCCGCCACCGGCCCGGTCGTGACCTTCGGGTCCGGCTTCACCGGCTGGCGGGTCAACACCGACGAGTGGGTCGCACAGGACACCTCGTTCAGTGGCATGTCCGACGCGAATCGGGACTGCATCGTCAACAACCCCCAGGTCATCTCGCAGTGGGGCGGGTCGGTGCACCTCAGTGCACGGCGTACGTCGACGCCGTTCGTGTGTCGCAGCCCGTACGGGAACTGGTCCACGCGGTACGCCGCCTCGACGATCGCGACCCGGGGCCACTTCTCGCAGGCGTACGGCCGCTTCGAGTTCCGGGCGCGGATGCCGGCGACCACGGCGCCCGGTCTGCATGCCGCGCTGTGGCTCTACCCGGCGAAGAACACCTACGGCGCGTGGCCGGCGTCGGGCGAGATCGACGTGGCCGAGTGGTTCAGCAACCGGCCGTCGATCGCACTGAACGCGTTGCACTACACGGGGAACACGGGAAACGTCGGCATCGCCTGCCGCACCGCCACCCCGTCTTCCTTCCACACCTACGCCGTCCAGTGGGCCAAGGGCGTCGCCACGTTCTCGATCGACGGCCACGACTGCTGGTCGCACGCGTGGAAGGCGCCGTCGGTGCTGCCCGGCCTGGCTCCGTTCGACAAGCCGTTCTACTTCGTGCTCAGCATGGGCTTCGGGGCCGGGGACAACGCCCCGACGGCCGCGACACCGGCGACCGCGACGATGGACGTCGACTGGGTCCGAGCCACGTCGGCTCCCTGACCGGCGGGACGGCGTACGGCCTCCGCGGCCTCTAGACTCGCGCCGTGGCCTTCGAGATTCCCGACAACCTGCATCCCAACTGCGGCCCGATCGCGTGGCTGCTCGGCACGTGGCGCGGCAACGGTCACGGGGACTACCCGACCATCGAGCCGTTCCAGTACGGCGAGGAGCTGATCTTCACCCACGACGGTCGGCCGTTCTTCCACTACTTCTCGCGGACGTGGATCGTCGACGAGGACGGGGCGAAGGTTCGGGATGCCCATCTCGAGACCGGCTTCCTGCGGGCGCTGGAGGGTGGCGACGTCGAGCTCGTGCTGACGCACAACACCGGGATCACCGAGATCTGGTACGGGCGTGCCGAGGGCGGCAAGCTCGAGATGCACACGGCCGGTGTCGGCTACACCGAGACCGCGAAGCCGGTCGACGCCGGGACGCGGATGTACGGAAACGTCGAGGGCGACCTGCTCTACGCCTACGACATGGAGGCGGCGGGGCAGGAGCTTCAGCCGCACCTCTGGGCGCGGCTCAAGCGGGTCTGATCGGGCGGGCTCTCGTCGGGCCTGTTGACAACCGGCTCTGATCCGGGCCGGTTGTCGGTGCGTGGTGCTTGCGTGGCGGGATGGATGAATTCCTCGGGTCCTCGTTCTCGTTCGCCGATGAGCTGACCAACGGTGCTGTGCTCCTCCTGGAGGGTGCTGGAGCCGCGCGGCTGTCGATCAGCGTCGCTGCCTCTCGCCTGCGGATGACCCGGCAGGGGCTCACCGAGCAGCTCAAGATGGAGGGTCGGAGATGGTCGATGGAAGGCTCTCCGGTCGCGCTGATGCACGAGATCGTCATCCTCACCTTCGGCCAGCGGTGGCTTTCCTGGTCGTGTTCCGTCGGGATGCAAGCCTGGTGGGGCGACCGGGGAGCTCCACCTTCGCTGGTGCTGCCCGCCACCGAGGATGAGCGATGTGCCGTCCGCATCTGGCACGCGCTGCGCCGGCTGGCGGAGGCAGATCGGCTCGACGGTGAGCCGGGGCCGGCCGATGAGGTCGCGCGGATCAGGGCCTTGGAGGTCGAGCAGATCCGTGACCGACTCGGGCCCGGCGACGAGTGTCTACCGTGGGGTCAGGGCCTGGCGCTGCTGGCCGTCACCGATGGTCTGCAGCTCGCCGTCTCCGATCCGGTCGCGCCGATGCCTCTCGCTGCGGCGAAAGACGTCGCTGAGAAGACGATCACCGCGATCTGTGTTCCGCGCGAGGCGGCGGCGAGGGGGCTGACGGGGTGAGCCCCGACGTCCTTGCTTGCATGCATGCAAGGAGCGCTGCGGGGCCACTTGCATGCATGCAAGCAAGGAGCGCTGCCGGGCCACTTGCATGCATGCAAGCAAGTCCGTCGGGGCCACCCTCGCCAACGCACACGCCGGCACGGTGGCTTGAGGCCGGCGCCCTACGATCGTCGTGTGGAGGACGGACATCGGCACGAGAGCCCCGAGGGCGACGAGGGCACGGACTGGCGCGCCGCGCTCCGGCAGCGGGGCTACCGGCTGACGCCGCAGCGGGAGATGATCCTGGCGGCGGTGGACGAGCTGGGCCATGCCACGCCGGACGAGGTGCTGGCGCACGTGCAGGCGAAGGCGTCGGCGATCAACGCCTCCACGGTCTACCGGACGCTGGAGGTGCTCGAGGAGCTCGGATTGGTGCGGCACGCACACCTGAGCGACCGTGCGCCGACGTACCACTCCACGAAGGGGCACACGCACTTCCACCTGGTCTGCCGCGGGTGCCAGAAGGTGATCTCGGTGGATGCCGGGGAAGCCGGGCCGTTCGTGGAATCCCTGACCGCCCGTCATGCGTTCACCCCTGACATGGGGCACTTGACGGTCTTCGGCACCTGCGCCGAGTGCGACAACGACACCCCTACCGACAACCACACGGAGACGACCCGATGACCTCACCCCTGCTCGCTCTACCCGGCGCGGTCGCGGGTGATGGCGTCGACGCGGGCGTCGCGGCGCACTACGGCAGCCTCTACGGCGAGCAGCACGCGCTCGCCGCCGGCGAAGGGTTCGTCGACCTCTCGCACCGCGAGGTCGTCGACCTCACCGGGCCGGACCGACTGACCTGGCTGCACTCGCTGACGACCCAGTACCTGGACGGTCTCGAGCCCGGCGTGCAGACCAACGCCCTCATCCTGAGCCCGAACGGCCACGTCGAGCACGCGTTCACCGGCGTCGACGACGGCGAGACCTTCCGGCTGCACACCGAGCCCGGCCGCGCCGCCGCGCTGATCGGGTTCCTCGAGCGGATGCGCTTCATGATGCGTGTCGAGATCACCGACGTCACCGCACAGCACGCCGTCGCCTGGCGCCCGGTGCTGACCGAGCCCGCAGGCGGCAAGTTCGACCTCGTCCCGCGCGACCAGCTCACGGCGTACGCCGAGGCAGCGGGCCCGGCCGCGGGACTGTGGGCCTACGACGCGCTGCGCATCGAGCGCGGCGAGCCGCGGTTCGGCATCGACACCGACGACCGCACCATCCCGAACGAGATCGGTCTGCTGCCCGGCAAGGCGTGGTCGGCCGTCCACCTCGACAAGGGCTGCTACCGCGGCCAGGAGACCGTCGCCCGGGTCAACAACCTCGGCCGTCCGCCCCGCCGGCTGACCCTGCTCCACCTCGACGGCTCGGAGAACCGGCTACCGGCCATCGGCGCCGACATCACCCCGACGGGCGGCGGCCGCGCCATCGGCCGCGTGGGCTCCAGCGCCCGTCACCACGAGCTCGGCCCGATCGCGCTCGCGCTGGTCAAGCGCAACGTCGACACCGACGAGCAGCTCGAGGTCGACGGCCTGCCGGCGGCCCAGGAGGTCGTGGTCGATCCCGAGATCGGCCTGCACTTCCGCCCCAGCCGCTGACCGGAGGGCGGCCAGGAGCCTCAGCCGACCTGCTTGGTCGGCGGCAGCAGGTCCGCCTGGTGGTGGGCGTACCAGCCCTCGAAGTTGCTCGCCGCGACCGCCTTGAACAGCGAGCGCACCTTCACCAGGTCGAGGTGGACCACGCTCTGCGACCCCTCCATGCCGGTGCCGGCGACGGGCGCGGTGACGAAGCGCAGGTCGCCGGGGTGGAAGTGCGCCAGGGACAGGATCAGCGACCGGAACCGACCGGTCGTCAGCCCCTTGTCCACCGCGATCGTGTCCGAGAGGTGCTTCGCGAGCGAGGTCACCCGGAACGGGTTGGACAGCACGCCGCGACTGGCCATCTTGGAGAGCAGCTCGCGCAGGAAGTTCTGCTGGCGGGCGATCCGGTCGAAGTCACCGTTGGGCAGGCCGTAGCGCTGCCGGACGTAGAGCAGGGCGTCCTCGCCCTCGAGGTGGTGCTCACCCTTGGTCCACACCTTGTCGCGGACGTAGTCGGTGACGGTCTGCGGCACGTAGACGTCCACCCCGCCGACGATCTCGCTCATCGTGACGAAGCCGTTGAAGTCGATCACCACGACGTGGTCGATGTAGAGACCGGTGAGGTCCTCGACCGTCGTGCGCAGCAGGCTCGGGCCGCCCCACGAGAACGCGGCGTTGATCTTCGACCTGCCGTGCCCGGGGATCGGCACCCAGGAGTCGCGCGGGATGGAGATGAGCTGCCCCGACCGGCGGCCCGCGTCCAGGTGCAGCACCATCGTGGTGTCGCTGCGGAAGGCGCCGGGCGTCCACCCGCCGTGGGCCAGCTCGTCGCGGATGTTCGGTCCCCGGTTCGGGTCGTCGTCGGGGTCGTCGGCGCCGATCAGCAGGATGTTCATCGCGCCGCCGGGGAAGCGCGCCGGCTCCGCAGCAGGAGGGGTGATCGGGAAGCGGCGTACGTCGCCGAGCTGGGCGTTGAGGTAGAGCGCCCAACCGAGCACGATCGCCAGCAGCAGCCCGATCAGCCCGAACATGACCGCCATCGCCTTGTGGTGGCGGAAGAACCGGCCGATCCGGCGCCTGCGGCGTCCGCGGCGGTGGCTCGTCACGGCGCCTACTGTGGCACACCCGAGGCACCCGATCGCTCCGATCGGCCGCCCGCTCGATCGCACGACCGCCCTCAGCGAGTGCGTACGACGAGCCCGGCCGCCAGGAGCTGATCCAGGAAGGCGCTGACGTCGCTCGCCACGTCCTCGTCGGCCTCGATCTCCGCGCCGGCGGCGACGGCGCGCCAGATCGCGGCCGCGGAGTCCTCCAGCACGAGCGGTACGCCGTCCGGCACCCGCGCCACGTAGACGGCCTGGTCGTCGACCCACGCCACGTCCGGCGCCACCGACCAGTCGGCGAACGAGGTCATCGCCGCCCCCGGTCCAGCACGTCGCGAACCAGGTGCCAGGCCCGCGCCGCCTGGACGACCACCACGGGGCGATCGGGTGCACCGGCAGGGGTCGCCGGCCGCAGCGCACGCCGCAAGGTCGAGCCCAGCGCTCCGTGCGCCCGCGCCGACACCAGCCGGGCGCGCCACTCGCGCCAGCGGTTGGTGTCGCCGGAGGAGTAGTAGACCCACAGCGCATGGTCGGGGTGGTCGCGCATCTCGTCGAGCCGCCCGAGACCGGCGGCGAAGCCGACCTCCGCCCCGAGTTCGCGCACCAGCGCCTCGACCTCGGCCCGCAGCAGCGGGTCGGCGGCCGCCCACCGCTCGCGCAGGTGCCGGGTGCTGGGCCGCACCGGCCCGGACCTGCCCTCGTGCAGGACGAGCAGCAGCACCTCGGCCGCCTCCCCGGGCACCACGCAGTCCCGGTGCGCGATCGAGCGGATGCGCGAGGAGCGGCCGAGGGCGTCGTACGCCGCCTCCGCGTCGACCTCCAGCCCCGGCCACGCCCGGTGCAGGTCCAGGCAGCCCCAGCCGTCGTGCCACCAGGCGGCGGCGTGCGCCCATGCCGAGCTGTCCTCGAAGGCACCGATCGGACGCCAGCCCGTCGCGGTCAGCCCGGTCTCCAGAGCGGCGATGTGGGAGGGCCGCACGACCACGTCGACGTCGCTGCCGCTGTGCGGCGGGTACCACTCCGGGGACGCCGCGACACCCTTGACGTGCAGCAGGTCGACGCCGGCGCGCTCGGCGACGGCCTGGACGACCGCATGGGCCAGGCGCAGGCGCGCACCGAGGGGGATCTCCGCCTGCTTCACGGGTACGAGCCTACGGCGGGGGCGCGGCCGTCATACTGGAGCGACCCGACGACGAGGACCCCTCTTGACCTTGCTCGACTTCGTGCGGCTCACCCGCGCGCACCTCAAGCTGATCCTGGTGATGCTCGTCATCGGGATCGCGCTCGCGGCGGCGTACACGTGGACCCGCCCGGTGCTCTACACCTCGGTCGCCACCGGCCAGGTGCACGCCGGGGCGTCGACATCCACGGGCGAGGCGCTGAGCAGCCTGAGCCTGGCCGTCAGCGAGTCGCAGGTCTATGCGGCGTACGTCAACAGCCAGGCGGTGCGGGACAAGATCGCGGCCCGGATCCACTCCGCAGGCGACGTCGTGCCGGCGTACACGCTGACGGCGACGACCGACAACGTCAGCCCGCAGATCAAGCTCAGCGCCACCACGTCCAGCCCGGCCATGGCACGCGACGTCGCCGACGCCGCGGTGCGCGCGCTGGCGGAGGTCGTCGCGGACCAGGAGCAGCAGTCGATCGCTCAGGAGAAGGGTGCCAAGGGCGCGACCTCGGTCGTCCGGGTCGTGCCGCTCGACGACGCGGTGCTGCCGACGAGCCCTTCCTCGCCGAACTACCGGCGCAACCTGCTCGGTGGTGCCCTGCTCGGCCTCGTCCTCGGGTACGTCGCCGCGATCGCCCGCCGGTCGCTCGACCGCCGCGTGCGCTACGTGGCCGACGTCGAGGAGCTGGTCGGCAAGGCGGTGCTCGCGGTGATCCCGCAGATGCGCAGCCTCAACCGCCAACAGCACGGCGGCGTCGACAAGTCCGCGCGCGGCCCAGGCGTCGAGGCGCTGCGCCAGCTGCGCACCAACCTGCGCTTCGTCGATGTCGACCGGCCGCCGCGCTCGGTCGTCGTCACCAGCGCCAACCCCGGCGAGGGCAAGTCCACGGTGTCGGCCAACCTGGCCCGGCTGCTGGCGGCCGCCGGTCAGCCGACGCTGCTCGTCGATGCCGACCTGCGTCGCCCGATGATCGCCTCGCTGTTCGGCGCCGACGCGCAGGCCGGGCTCACCCAGGTCCTGGCGGGTGACCTGACGATGGACGACGCGCTGCTGACGACCTCGGAGACGAACCTGTACCTGCTGCCCAGCGGTCGGATCCCCCCGAACCCCAGCGAGCTGCTCGGCTCGCAGCGGATGAGCCACCTGCTCAAGGAGCTCTCCAAGCACTACCTCATCGTCATCGACGCTCCACCGCTGCTGCCGGTCGCCGACGCCGGGCTGCTCAGTGGCCAGGTCGACGGCACCCTGCTCGTCCTGGCCGTCGGGTCGACGTACAAGGAGCAGGCCCGGCTCGCGGCGCAGCGCCTCAACCAGGTCGGCGGCCACCTGCTCGGGGTCGTGGTGAACAAGGCGCCGATGAAGGGCCTCGCGTCGGTGATCTACGGCTACGGGTACGGCTATGGCCACTACGCGAGCAGCTACAACTACTACGGCGCGCCCGGCAACCGACGCGGCACGCGCAGGGGCCTGTTCTCGTTCCTGCGTCGCGGGCGCTGAGACCTACGCCAGCAGCTCGTCGACGTTGCGGTGCAGGGCGGCCGCGAACCGCTCCTCGGTGAACAGGTCCGACTGCGCGCGGATCGCGTCGCGGTCCCACGGGTGTCCGCGGTACGCCGTCACCGCCGCCGCGATCGCCTCCGGCGTCGGCTCGTCGAAGAACGCGCCGGACGTGCCCTCGCGGACGGTGTCGAGGTAGCCGCCGAGCCGCAGCGCCAGGGCGGGTACGCCGTGCGTGCCGGCCTCCAGCGGGGTCAGGCCGAAGTCCTCGATGCTGGGAGCGACCAGCATCGAGGAGTGGAAGTAGACCCATTGCAGCTGGGCGTCGGTCAAGTCGGAGACCAGGCGCACGTTGGGCGTGAGGCCGGCACGGATCTCGTCCGCGAGCGGACCCGAGCCGACCACGACGAGCCGTTCGTCGGGCAGGCTCGCGAACGCCTCGACGCACGCGCCGACGTTCTTGTAGGGCAGCAGCCGGCTCACCAGGAGGTGGAAGCCGCTGGTCCAGTCGGACAGCTCGGCCACGGGCTCGCGGAACGCACCGGGCAGGCCGCGGTGCGGAGCCGGTACGACGTCCGCCTCGATGCCGTAGGTGTCGCGGATGCGGTCCTGGACGACGTAGGAGATCGCGAGGTAGCGGTCGGCACGCGCGGCCATCCGCTTGTCCCAGGCGCGCAGCGCGGGACGCATCGCGAGGGTGGCCCATCCCATCGGGCTGGACCGCGCGGACCTGCCGAGGTAGGTGTCGGTCTGGTAGAGCCAGCGGGCCGGGCTGTAGCAGTAGACCAGCCGCTTGCCGGACGTCGCGAAGCCGTGCGCCCAGCCGCTGCTGGACATCAGCACCAGGTCGGCGTCGATGTGGTGCGCGTTGACCGCCGGTGCGAGGAAGGGCAGCGCTGCGCGGTGGTTGCGCCGGAGCGCACGCACCCGGTCGAGCGAGGTCGTCACGATCCTGGCGTCGCGGAACTCGGGGAACGTCGTCTCCGGGTTGTAGAGCGTCGTGTGGATGGTCGCTTCCGGGAACGCGCGGTGCATCGCCAGCACCACGCGCTCGGCACCCCCACGCTGGGTGAGGTAGTCGTGCGCGATGGCGAGCTTCGGCATGGGGCGCTTTCCGAGATCAGAAGGTGGAGGTGACGGCTTCGGGGCGGCGGCGCCCTGCCGCGGACGCGGCCTGCACGAGGAACGCCACGGCCTTGCGGGCCACGGGCTCGGGCAGCAGGTCGAGCCTACGGTCCAGACGTCTGCCGAGCCGCGTCGCGCGGGTCTCGTCGAGGTGCCCCGCCGCGGCGCGGACGGCGCGCGCCCAGGCGCTGTCGGTCGGCTCGGTGGACGCCAGGCCGTGCTTGCGCTCGAAGCGCGCCTGCGCGGCACCCGAGTGGAGGGCCCGGCGTACGCGGATCTCGGTGGTGACGGCGGCCAGGTGGTGGTCGGTCTCCAGGCGCTCGTCGATGACCACCGGAACACCGGCCAGGTGCAGCCGGTAGCCCCAGTCGACGTCCTCCCAGCCGTAGCCGCGGTAGCCCTCGTCGTAGGGCCCGACCAGGTCCCAGGTCGCGCGGGTCACCGAGGCGTTCGCGGCCCAGTGCCGCCACGCCTGGGCCGGCGGAGCGGCGTACGCCTGCTCGCGCTGGAGGCGGTCCCAGTGTCGGCCGTAGGCCCGGGCGTACGCCGTGTCGGGGAACAGGTTGCGCACCAGGCCGATCACGCCGACCGGGTCGCCGGTGTGGTGGGCGGCGTGGCGTGCCGCGAAGTCGGGCGCGGGCGCGAGGTCGTCGTCGCAGCGGACCAGCACGTCGCCGCGGGCGGCGGCGAAGCCGGCGTTCAGCGCGGCCGCCCGGCCGCGGTTCTCGGCGAAGGTGAGGAGGTTCAGGTCCAGGCGTGAGGCGTACGCCGCGACCGCGGCGGCTGAGCCGTCGACGTCGCCGTCGAGCACGACGACGACCTCGACGGTGGCGTCCTCCTGGGCGGCGAGCCGGTCGAGCAGGCGGGGCAGGCGGGCGGCGCCGCCGCGGCTCGGGACCACGAGCGAGGTCAGAACGGCCATCGCATCTCCTGCCGCTCCTCGCGTTCCTCCTGGACCGCTGCGGGGGGCCGCCCGAGGTGGTAGGCCGCGGCGCCGAGCGCAACGGCCGCGGGCAGCTCGAGCAGCACCTCGCCCAGGTTGATGGCCACCACGGAGAGGCTGATCAGGGCCGCCTCGACCCAGCCGTTGCGGTGGCGGATCTCCAGCCTGGTCAGCAGCAGCATGGTGATCACCAGCAGGCCGATGACGAGGGCGAACGCGATCCAGCCGCCTTCGTTGATGATGCTGTTGTAGGAGTTGTGGAAGAACCAGAAGTTGCCGGGCTGGTTCCAGTCCGGCACCAGGCTGGTGCCGGGTCCGTGGCCGGTGAGACCGGCCGTGTCGACGAGGTGCGCGGCGCCCGCATCGATGCGACGGCGCAGCTCGTCGCTGCCGTTGCGGTCGCTGAACGGCCCGATCTGCTTGAGGGTGTCGGGGAAGCGGGCGAACCCGTAGACCAGGCCGCTGAGGAAGAGCACGCCGAGGACGGGCGAGATGCGGTGCCCGATCAGCAGCCAGACCACACAGGCCGTCGCCGCGAAGAGCGAGGTCCGCGACCAGGTCAGCACGAGCAGGGGCGTGGCCGTCATCAGGAAGAGCACGACCTGTCGCCTCGAGCCCATGTAGGCGCAGGCGACGAGCCCGAGGACCAGGACGTAGTAGCCGGCGGTGTTGGGATCGCCGACGTAGCCGGTGAGCCGGCCGGAGTACGCCACCGCGCCGTGCTCGTTGCGCGCCACCTGGCCGAACAGCCCGGCGCCGAGCGAGACCACGAGGCCGGTCGCGAAGCCACGGGCCATCGTCTGCAGGTGGATCCGGCCCTGCCCGATGCACAGGGCGAGCAGGCCCCACAGGGCGAGGTGGAGCAGGCGACGGTACGGCGAGACGCCGTCGATGACCGCCGCCGCCAGCATCCACGTCGGGACGGCCGCGATCAGGGCCGTCATGAGCGGGGGAGGCAGGCGGGTGGGCCGCTTGGTCATCGCCAGCAGCGTGACCAGGCCGAGGGCGAGCTCACCGACGGGGAGGCCCTTGACCGCGACCGAGCTGAAGCCCATCGCGGCGAACAGGACGAACTCGAACGCCTTGGTCTCGTTGTCGCGGCCGTCGGTGGTGACGAGCGGGAGGCGGATGTCGGTGGGGTCGGCGGTCCGTGGGTCGAAGCCGTCGCTGCGCTGCAGGCTCATCGCTGGGCCCCCGCGTAGGCGTCCGCGATCCGCGTCGCCATCTGTGCGGTCGTCGGCCAGTCCTCTGCGAGCCGTGGGCGGTGGGCCGGGTCGACCTGGACGACCAGCTTGGCGGCCACCGCAGCGTGGTCGGCAGCGTCGACCAGGCAGCGGTCGGGGAGGATCTCGGGGTTGCCGCCGACCTCGGAGGCGACCACCCCGACCCCCGCGACGAGCGCGTCGAGCAGGGCGTAGGAGCAGTTCTCCCAGACCGAGAGCAGCGCCATCACGTCGTGCTCGGCGAGCGCGGCCGCCGCGTCGACGTACCCGGGGAAGGTGACCGCGGTGGCGATCTGGAGGTCGCCCGCCAGCGCCCGGAGCTCGGCCTCGAGCGGACCGGTGCCGGCCAGCGTGAGGGTGGCGTCGGGCTGGTCGCGGTGCACCAGCGCGAAGGCGCGCAGCAGGTCGG
The DNA here is from genome assembly GCF_054782655.1 of Nocardioides montaniterrae. Classification (NCBI taxonomy): domain Bacteria; kingdom Bacillati; phylum Actinomycetota; class Actinomycetes; order Propionibacteriales; family Nocardioidaceae; genus Nocardioides; species Nocardioides montaniterrae. The sequence continues at coordinate 303,672 of NZ_BAAGSB010000002.1, forward strand.
GGAGCCGCTTCTCGGGGGCCAGGCGGGCCAGGGAGAGGACGCGGATGCTCCCGTCGTTGGTCGAGTAGCCGCGAGCGCCAGCGAGCGGTGTATCGAGACCACGATCCACCCCGTTCGGCACGACGAGGATCTCCTGCCGGGGACGCCACTTGTCCCGCATCGCGGCGGCGGTGGCCTCCGAGACGGCCAGGACCAGGTCGAAGCGGCGCAGCCGAGCGGCGTGGACGCGAGCCATGACCCGGGCCTTGGCAGCGCTGCCGTGGTAGACGAGGTCGTCGGCGGCGATGCCGTGCTCGGTGGTCACCAGCAGCGGGCCGCGGGGTGTGGCACCGGCGACGATGACGTCGGCGTACGACAGGTGGCTGTGCACGACGTCGGGCCGCAGGCGTACGACGGCCGCGCGCAACGTGCGGGCCGAGGTCCGCGGACCGGCCTCGGGGCCGAAGGGCTCGGCGATGACCGCCCCGCCGGCCTCGCGGACGGCGTCGGCGAGCGGCCCGGGTGGGCAGAGCACCACCAGCCGCCAGCCGGGCAGGCCGGCGGTGACGGTGTCGAGCACGTGCCGAGCGACGCCGGCCAGGTCCGAGACGGGCACGACCCAGAGGGCGGTGCGCATCAGAACCACTGCTCCATGCGGTCGAGTGCCAGCCAGAAGCCCTCGCCGTGGTTGACGTGTCCCTGCCAGATCTCGGGGATGAAGCTCGCCGAGGGCGCGAGCCGGTCGAGCTGCTCGGCGAGCGCCGGCCACTCGATGTCGCCGTCACCGACCTGCACGCCCTCACCGTCGACACCGGTGCCGTCGACGAGGTGCAGGTGGTCGGCGTACGGCGCGAGCTGCTCGACCGCGTCGGCGAACGGGATGCCGTGGAAGTTGGCGGCCAGCACGGTGTGCGAGGTGTCCAGGCAGAGGCGGATGCCGGTCTGCGCGCAGAACGCGGCCGTGTCGGCGGGGTCGACGAACAGGTTGTGGAACGACTGCCCGCCCATCAGCCAGGGGTACGGCGGCAGCGTCTGCGCGAGGACCCTGACCCCGGCGGTGTCGACCCGGGCGAGGCCGGCGGCGATCCGCTCGTAGCGACTAGGTCGCTCGCGGGCCGGCAGGTGGCCGTCGTGGGTGAAGCCGCCGAGCGTCGCCACCACGAACGGGTCCGAGGTCTGGCCCGGGAAGAGTGCGCGCAGCTCGCGGGTCCGGTCGATCGTGCGCTGGAGCTCGACGATGGAGCGCTGCCAGGTCGCGTCGTCCGGGCTGGCCAGATCGAGGATGAAGTCGCCGGCGAAGAGATCCGGGACGTGGGTGGTGAAGCCGAGGCTCTCGGCAGGCTCGACGGCCAGGGAGGTCTCGGCGTCGACCACCGGGAGGTCGAGGTCCTTGTAGGAGAAGTGGAACTCGAGGAAGTCGGGCCGGGCGTCGCGGGTCATCTCGGCGACGTCGTGGTAGCGCACGGGCACGCCCCAGGGCCGCCCGAACGAGTAGGCGCGAGCACCGGGCGTCGAGTCGGTGAGATCGCCGGCGAAGAAGAAGTCGCCGGCCGCCATCGCCCGCGACGAGACCCGCCCGACGAGCGAGGACAGCCGGTTGGGCTGCAGCCCGCGCCCGGGGCTCCGCACGTCCACCGCGTCCGCGGTGATGACCTCGCCGGCCGCCAACGCCCGCGCCGCGACCAGCGACTTGGCCAGGTTGACCCGGTTCATCTGCTCGCCCGTGCTGACGGCGCGGGGTGCTCCGCTGCCGATCGAGGCCTCGACCTCCCGCACGCGGGCCACCATCTCGGCGTACTCCTCGGGCAGCAGGCTGACCTTGTGGTCGTTGCCCTCGAGGTCGCGGTCGACCGTGAGGTGCTTCTCGATGATCCGCGCGCCGAGCGCGACGGCGGCGACCGCGACGTGGATCCCGCGCTCGTGGCCGGAGTAGCCGACCGGGCAGCGCCCGATCTCCGCGAGCCGCGGGAGGTAGGCGAGGTTCACGTCCTTGAACGGCGCGGGGTAGGTCGACTGGCAGTGCAGCAGCGCGAAGTCGGTGCCGGTGCTCCGCACGAGCGCGACGGTCTCGCGGATCTCGGCCTCGGTGGACATGCCGGTCGAGATGACCAGCGGGATGCCCGTCGCCGCCGCTCGGGCGACGAGGGTGTGGTTGGTCAGGTCGGCGGACGCGATCTTGAGGGCGGGTACGCCGTACTCCACCAGCCGTTCGAGCGAGGGCAGGTCCCACGGCGTGCACATGACGTCGATGCCGATCGACCGGCAGTGGTCGAAGACCTCGAAGAGCTGCGCGGTCGAGAGGTTGTACTTCGCCAGCAGGTCCAGCGTGTACTGCGCGCCGAGGTCCTCGCCGCCGCTCGCGCCGCCGGCCTGTCGGTAGAGCGCGTCCAGGTCGCGCAGCTGGAACTTCGCGACGTCGGCGCCCGCGGCGAGCGAGTGGTCGACGAGCTCCTTGGCCAGCTCGACCGAGCCCTGGTGGTTGTTGCCGATCTCGCTGATCATCAGCGCCGGTGCGGTGCTTCCCACCGTCCGCTCGCCGATCCGCAGCGAGTCGGCGCGGTCGACCGCGATCCCTCGGAGGTGGCCGTCGTCGTCGACCAGGGGGACGTGGTCGATGCCGGGCGCGAACAGCGCGCGCACCTGCGCCGGAGGCGCGGCGACGGGGGCCGAGCGGGCGGCTGGGTTGGCGACCTCGACGACAGGCGTCGAGAGGTCGGCGCCCGGGTTCGCCGCCACCCAGCGCCGGAAGTCACCGTCGGAGAGGGAGCCGAGCAGGTGCCCGTGCACGGACACGACGAAGATGACCCGCGCCTTGTTGGCGGTGATCTTCTCGAGCGCCCGCAGCACCGGTTCGTCGCCGGCGACGACGTACGGCGCCAGGTCGCGCTCGATGATCATCCGCCGCTCCTCCCGAGGCGCTCCAGCCACTGCTCGGCGACGAGGACGTCGAGCTCGGTGTCGATGTCGAGGCCCTCCTCCTCGTCCATCACGAACAATCCCACCACGCCGCCGATGCGGTTGGCGTGCTCGCGGTAGACCGACGCACGGGTGACGTAGACCGACCCGGTCTCGCGGTAGCGGAGCGCCTCGGGCGTGAGGTCCTGCCGGCGCGGCCTCCGGCTCGGGTCGTACGCCGGCAGCGGGCCCAGCGGGGTCGACTGCCAGAGGAACGGCGCCTGCGGGACGACGCCGACCAGGGAGTCGACGCCGGTGTCCGCGAACTGGGCCAGGGCGCGGTCGAGGGTGCCGGGCAGCCGGACCGGTGACGTGGCCTGGAGCAGCATCACCGTGTCAGGCGTCGTGGCCACGGCGTCGATGGCGTGCAGCACCACGGGTTCGGTCGCGGTCGTGTCCTCCGCGAGGGAGGCAGGCCGGTCGACGACCTCGGCTCCGGCCGCGCGCGCGATCGCGGCCAGCTCGTGGTCCTCGGTCGAGACGACGACCTGCACGTCGGGCGCCGTGATCGCGAGCGCGTGCTCGATGGTCCAGACGACCAGCGGCTTCCCGGCGACGTCGCGAAGGTTCTTGCGGGGAACGCCCTTGCTGCCACCGCGGACGGGGATGACGACCAGGACACTCATCGGGCGGCCTCCACGAGTGCGGCCGCGACGGCCGCCGCGGGGGACGGCCGGAGCGCTGCGGCGGGCACCGGGGTCGGCGGTCCGGCGTACTCGCTCATGTCGTAACGCTCCCACAGCTCGCGCAGCCAGGCGGGCGGGTCGGGGTAGGCGACCCACGCCGGCAGCCCGGCGGCCGCGGCCTCGAGGACGCCGGTGGAGAAGACGCTGACCAGGGGTCGGTCGAGCTCGCGCAGCGGGACGCCGGAGGTGTCGATCTCGATGCCCATCGCCCGCCAGCGTGCGTGGGCGCGCAGGGAGCGGCGGTCGCGCTCGGAGGGGTGGGGGCGGTACGTCGCCCCGTGCTCCAGGCAGAACCGCTCGACGGCGGCCACCAGGTCGGCGTACGGCAGCTCGGCGCCGTGCAGCTGGCCGAGGTAGACGGGGGGAAGGTCGCGGCGGGCTCGACCACCCGTGGTCTGGCCTGCCTCGACCAGCGAGGAGGCCAGCAGCTGCGACCCCGTGACCGACCACGTCACGTCCGAGCGCCCGGAGGCCCAGAACTCGGCATCGGCCTCGGACCAGGCGAGCAGGTGGGCGCCGGCGGGGAGCGGTGGGGCCTTGGGGGTGAGGGCGCCGTGCTGGGAGACGAGGAAGGGCACGCGCGGCGGGCGGGCGGCCCAGACGGTCGCGCCGGGCTCGAGGAAGTGGCCCGAGCCGAGCACGGCGCGGACGCCCCGGAGGGCGGCGCCGAGGTCACCGGGTCGCAGCGTCCGCACCCGCGCGGGCACGAACGGCACCACGGAGGTCACGCCGGGAGGTCCGACGACGAGCACCCGCTCCGCGGGCAGGTGGGGAAGCGCGGCCACGACGGCTGCACGCATCGAGGCGTGCCAGGCGTCGACCACGACGACCAGGTCGGGGGACGGGCCGCTGTACACGAGCTCGATGTCGGCAGGCCTCGAGACCGCACGACGGATGCGCCGCAGCGGTCGCCCGCTGTCCTGCCAGTGCTGCCACGCGGCGAGGTCGCGGGGGTGGTCCAGGCTCATCCGAGCAGCTCCTCGAGGACCGCGATCCGGTGCGCGAACGTGTGCTCGGCGAGGGTACGCCGGCGCCCGGACTCACGGATCCGGCCGGCCCACGCGTGGTCGACCGCAGCGCGGGAGGCCAGGTCGCGGGCCTCCTCGACGGAGGAGAAGACCGCGACCTCGACGTCCGGCTCGTAGAGCGGGGCGACGTCCGCGCGGTCGATCAGCTGGAGGCCGCCGACCCCGGGGATCTCGTAGGTCCGCATGGTGAAGCCGTCCTGGCGCTCGTGGAGGTTGATCGCCGCGCGGGCGCCCGCGATCACCCGATAGCCCTCGGTGAGGGCGATGTCGCGCTCGGCGGCGACCGGCGGTCGGCGTACGTCCCACGTGCGGGCACGGTCGTACCAGTGCCGCGACCAGTCGCGGCCGTAGGCACGCACCGGCACTCCTGCCGAGGCCAACGAGACGAGGGTCCGTTCGCGGCCGGGGTAGCGCGCCCCGATGAAGACGACGTCGTCGGTGGTCACCGGAGAGGAGGGCGCGAGGGAGGGATCGAACGCACCCGGCACATGACGGACCACCGCCCCCGCCTCGGTCAGCAGGGTGGTGTCCTCGAGCGAGTAGGACGCCAGCGGCCCGATGGTCAGCAGGCGGTCGACGGAGTGCCGCATCCGGCGGATCTCGTCGTACAGCCACAGCACGCGGGGCAGCGAGCCGACCGCGTCCCAGAAGTCATCGGTCAGCAGGTCGCCCTTGACCACGACGACGGCATCCGGCCGCACGGAGTGGAGCGCCGAGACCGCCGAGCGGGTCACCACGGCGGCGTGCCGGGAGTGGGTGTCGGCCCCCGCGAGCGCCGGCAGCTCGTGCCGCAGCTTGTGGCCGACCTTGGCGGAGAAGGTGGGCAGGTCGTCGTACACGTGCGTCGCGACGTCGTGTCCGCGGTCGCGGAAGGCACGCTCCATCGAGCGCGAGTAGCCGTGAAAGCCGGGGCTGACCAGCAGCAGCCTCATCGGCGTCGCTCCGGGCGCAGCAGCCGCCACTCCTCGCGCGCGGTGCGCAGCGGGCGTACGTCGCGTCCGCCCACGCGACGTCCGAGGTTCCAGACGAGATTGGCCGCGGTCGCAGCCCGCAGCGAGGTCGCCAGACGCCGCCGGCCGCCCCACTTCGCGGCGTACTCGAGGCGCGACTCGACCAACCAGGCCCGGCGCAGCGCCGGGTCGGAGGAGGCGCCGCCGACGTGGCACACGGAGACGGAGCCGACCACCACCGAGGGCAGGCCGCGCTCGCGCAGCCGGCGTTGGAGGTCGACCTCCTCGGCGTTCATGTAGAACCGCTCGTCGAACCCACCGACCGCGCGGAAGTCGATCAGGGGGAGCAGCAGCGCCGCGCCGAAGACCCAGTCGACGACGGTGTCGCCGGCCGTGCCGACGCGGGTGTCGTGGCCGACGGCGTCGCGCAGCCGCGGGCGCAGCCGGGCCAGGGGCACCAGCCACTCGACCGTCTGCTGGCGCGTGGTCGGGAAGTGTCGGCCGGTGCCGGCCTCGTGGCCGTCCGTGTCGAGGACGAGCGGGCTGACGACCGCCGGGAGCCAGGGAGTGGCCGCGTCGACGAGCGCGTCGACGAAGCGATCGGGCAGCACGAGGTCGCTGTTGAGCACGAGCAGCAGCTCGTGGGTGGCACACGCGGCGCCGCTGTTGACGGCCGACCCGAACCCGCCGTTGCGCTCGCGCCGGACCAGGGTGACGCCCTCGGTCTCGCGGAACGGGGACGGTGAGCAGTCGTCGACCACGATCACCTCGAGCGGACCACGCGTGGGCTGCTCCAAGAGCTGCGTGATCAGCGCTCGTGCGGGCGCCGGCGAGCCGTAGTGCGGGATCACCACACTGACTCCCGGGTTCGCCCCGAGCGGGCGCGAGGTCTCCATCGGTGGCCAGCGTAGGCTCTGCGGCGACCGCGCGCGGGAGGTGATCGGATGAAGGTCGGGGACTCCCTGGTCGGGGTGCACCCGCCGACCGGCGTCGCGCTGCTGACGTACGACGACGGCCCGACCGCCGACATCACCGACCAGCTCCTTCCCGAGCTCGCCGAGGCGGGCGCGCGGGCGACCTTCTTCGTGCTGCTCTCGCGGGTCCGCAAGGCGCCCGGCCTGCTCGCCGAGGTGGTCGCCGCTGGTCATCAGGTCGGCCTGCACGGTCGCGACCACCGCCTGCTCACCGACGTCGCCCCGGCCGAGCTTCCTGCCCTGCTGCGCGACGCGCGCGCGGAGCTCGAGGACCTGCTCGGCTCGTCGGTCGAGCTGTTCCGGCCGCCCTACGGCAAGCAGAGCGCGTCCTCCTGGCAGGCGACGGTCGACGCCGGGATGACCCCCGTGATGTGGGGGCTGACGTGCCGCGACTGGCTGACCCTGGACCCGGAGGAGTACCTCCTCGACGTACGCCGAAGCAGCCTGCGTGGTCAGGTCGTGCTGATGCACGACGGCTTCCCCGACGGCTGTGACGGCGTCGACGACGGACCGGCCCCCGAGCTCGACCGGGTCGAGCTCATCCGTGGCGTCCTCGCGGAGGTGCGCCGCCAGGGCCTCAAGGCGGTCACCCTCGGCGAGGCCCTCACGGTCGCGGCCCCTGCCTGGGAGCTGAGGCTGAGCGGCCAGCGCGACCTGCGCACCCGCATCCGTGGCCGTCTCGCGGCGGTGGGCGAGAACCTCCGGACCAGGAGGGCCTGATGCAGCATCCGCCGCAGTCGACCTACGGGCGCGACGCGCGCGACGACGTCGCGCCGTACGTCCCGACCGACGCACGCTCCACGCTGGAGGTCGGCTGTGGCAATGGCGGGTTCGGGGCGACGCTGCGCCGCCTCCTCGGCAAGGACGCCCGCGTGGTGGCCGTCGAGGCGATGCCGGAGTCGGCACGCCTGGCCGAGCAGACCGGTGACTACGACCGGGTCGTCGAGGGCTACTTCCCCGATGCCATGGGCGAGGAGCGCTTCGACCTCATCGTCTTCAACGACGTGCTCGAGCACATCCTCGACCCGTGGCAGACGTTGCGCGACTGCCACCGCTTCCTCGAGCCCGGCGGCACCGTGCTCGCGTCGATCCCGAGCATCCAGTACTTCCCGGTGGTGTGGCAGCTGGTGCGCAGGGGGCGGTGGGACTACGTCGACAGCGGCACGCTCGACCGCACGCACGTCCGGTTCTTCACCCGGAGGACGATGGTCGAGATGTTCGCCGACGCCGGGTACGCCGTCGAGAGGGTCGAGGGGATCGGGAGCCTTGACGCGCGATGGGACACCGACCCGCTGGCGCCGCGGCGCTGGATCAAGCACCGCCTCACCCGGCTGATCGGCGACGGTGCCTACGTCCAGTTCGTGGTCGTCGCCCGGGCGCGCTGACCTCTGGTCAGGTCCGACCCAGGCCGGCCCGCAGGGCCTCGAGCATCCCGCGGCCGTGCTCGGTGGAGGGCTCGAGGACCATGCCCTCGCCCCACTCGTTCCAGGCGTTGATCGCGACCAGGCGCCGGGCCTCGGCACCCGACCCCACGACGGGCGCCGATCGCACGGCAGTGGCAACGGCCGCCCGGAACGCATCGGGGGAGACGTCGGTCGTCGCGGCGCGACGGGAGCGGCGCCCGGTGTTGTTCCAGCCCGAGAGGACCAGCGGGACCGTGCCCGACGGATGATCCGCCACCGTCTCGGCAAGACGCCGCGCAAGGGAGGCGTAGGGCGTGAAGGTGTCCCGGTGCCGGGCGAACCGCCACGCGGCACCGGGCGAGCGCAGCGCCGAACGAGCGCGAGCCCACCGACCGGAGGCGGAGAAGACGTGCGCGGTTCCCTCGACCCAGAGGTCCAGCCCGACGGACTCCGCGGCAGGCACCGCGGAGGTCCGGGTGGCTCCGAGCAGCAACAGATCCACGCCGCGCGTCCGAGCGACGGCACGCCATCGAGCGAGGACATCAGCGACCCGAGGGATCGAGAGCGGGTCGTAGACCAGCAGCGCGTGGCGTCCGTCGATGGTCCAGTAGCGCGGGTCGCGCATCGCGTCGAGCAGGAAGTCGATGTGACGGTCGTCGTCGAGCTCGTCGTACTCCTGCTCGAGGGTGACGGTCGGGTCGTCCTTCCAGGCGAGCGTCCAGTCGTGGTTGGCCCAGCCCAGGAAGAACGGGAAGTCCGGCTGGCCGTCGGCGAGGATGAGGTCCTCGACGGCGGCCAAGGGTCGCGACCCGGCGGACCAGTAGTGGTAGACGCACAGCGCCGACAGCCCGCCGAACCGGGCCAGGTCACCCTGTGCGGCGCGCGTGGCGGGGGAGCGGAGGTCGTAGAACCCGAGCTCGCCGGGCGTCAGCGTCGTACCGCGTGGCGAGCGGTGGCCGCGGTGCGAGCGCAGCAGCGAGACCCACTCGGTGAAGCCCTCGCCCCACCACTGCTCGTTGAGCGCAGCCGGGTAGAACTGCGGCAGGTAGTAGGCGAACGCGGCCACCGGGACGTCGGTCATGCGGGCCCCGCGAAGACCGCGCACTGCCACGAGTTGGCACCCTGCCGGACCACCGTCTCGTCGAGCGCGCCGTGCTCGTCGACCAGCGAGCGCAGGATCGCCCGAGAGCGCGGCGACTCCAGGTGGCAGGACACGATCGCGAAGCCGCCGTCCGCCACGAAGCCCAGGTACCGCCGGAACGTCGCGGCGGGGTCGGGGAAGTAGGTCAGCGACTCGTTGAGGATCACCAGGTCGTAGGACCGCTCAGGCGAGAACCGGTCGGCGTCGACGGCGAAGAAGTCGGCCGAGCCTCGCGGCACCCGTGCCTCGAGCGCGGCGATCGCCACCGACGAGATGTCGACGCCGGTGTAGCGGGAGTACCCGCCGGCAGCGAGGTGGTCGTGCAGCACGCCGGTCCCGCAGCCGACGTCCAGCACCGAGCCGCCGGGATGGAGGTGCCGCGCGTAGCCGGCGATCACGGCGTAGTGCGCGACCTCGCCGAGGCCCGACAGGTAGTCCCAGCCGCCGCCGGCGTACTGCTCGTCCCAGGCCCCCGGCTCCTTGGGCACGTCGCCGCGGCCGGCCTCCCAGCGGCGCACGCGCGCTCCGAGCAGGTCCTTGCCGGGGAAGTCGCGGTCGTACGCCGCGTAGTACGCCGACCGCGCCTGCTCGCGCGTCGCGGCGCGCAGCCGCCCCGCGATCCGGCGGGCACGGCTGGTCGGGGTCACGCGGGCAGGCTAGCCGGTGGCGCGGCGCGGTCGTGCCACGATTGCGCGGTGACCCTGTACGTCGACCCGCGGCACACCGGGCACTTCGGCATCGCGCGGTACGCCGCCGAGGTGCTGCCGCGACTGGGCCTGGGGGAGCGACCGCTCGAGCTGCACCTGGACGCGATGTCGCCGCGCGCCTACCTGGAGAAGGGGTGGCGGCGGCCGTCGGCGGCCGACCTGATCTACAGCCCGGCCTTCTGGACCGGCCGGTCTGTCGCCCGCCAGGTCCTCACGGTCCATGACCTGATCTACCTCCACGCGCGCGGCCGCGACGCCGCGCTGCAACGGCTCTACCTCGAGCGGCTGGTCAAGCCCGCGCTCAGGCGCAGCGGCCACGTGTTCACCGTCTCCGAGTCGTCGGCCGACGACCTGCGCTCCTGGCTCGGACCCACGGTCACCGTGCACGTGACGGGCAACGCCTGCTCGCCGGTGTTCACGCCGGCCGGACCGGCGTACGAGTCTTCCCGCCGTTACGTCCTGTACGTCGGCAACGCCAAGGCCCACAAGAACCTCGCGCTCCTCGCGGGGGCGATGGCGCGGATGCCGGACCGCGACCTGGTCGTGGTCTCGGGTGAGGCGGACGTGGTCGCTCGGACGATGAGCGCGCACGGCGTCGCCGACCGTACGACGATCCTCAGCGGGCTGGGTGACGCCGAGCTCGCGGCCTGCTACCGCGGCGCGGAGGTGCTGGCGATGCCCTCGACCGTCGAGGGGTTCGGGCTGCCCGCGCTCGAAGCGATCTGCAGCGGCACCCCCGTGGCCCACCTCGGCAGCTGTCGCGCGGTGGCCGAGGTCGTCGGTCGCGACGGCGCGGCCAGCGACAGCGCCACCGGCGCCGAGGAGTACGCCGACGCGATCCGCCGTGCCGCCGGGCTCGGCCGGGTCGCGCGCGACCGCCCGGACTGGGCGCACGTCGCCGACCGGGTCCGTGCGGGCCTGGTGCTCATCGCCCCCGACCTGGTGGGCAACGATGTCGACTGAGGTCGTCGCGGTCCGCGCACTCGGGGTGACGGTCGGGATCGAGGTGGCCGCCGAGCACGCGCCCGTCGTACGCGCGGCATGGTCACGCAGCCTCGCCGATGCCCCGGTGGACACCTCGGTCGCGCTCGGCGAGTGGCACCCGGGCACCATGTCCCAGCTCTCCAGCATGGTCACGATCGCCGCGATCGACCGCAGGGCGGGAGAGCTGTGGATGCTGCACGCCGCCGGGCTCGCCGACCCGGACTCCGGCCGGACCGTCGCCCTGGTGGGGCCTTCCGGCGTCGGCAAGTCGACGGCCGTGCGGCAGCTGACCCACCGCTTCGCCTATGTCACCGACGAGACCGTCGGCGTCACCCTCGACGGGCGGGTCCTGCCGCACCCCAAGCCGCTGTCCGTGATCGTGGACGGGGCCTACCCGAAGGTGCAGACCTCGCCGGACGACCTCGGCCTGCTGCATGCCCCCGATGCCCTCACCCTGGCGGCCGTCGTCGTGCTCCGCCGCGACGGCACGCCCGGGGTCACCAGCGAGTCCGTACGCCGGGCCGCGGCGCTCCCCCTGCTCGCCGAGCACACCTCGCACCTGACCGCGTTCGAGCGCCCGTTGCGCACCGTGGCCGACCTGCTGGCCGGCGTACCGGTCCTCACGGTGCGGTACGCCGATGCGGCGGACCTGGCGCCCCTGGTCGCCGACCTGGTGGGTCGCTCATGATGCTGCGGCGCGGGCCGGTCGACGACGAGGTCGAGATCGACGGCGAGCTGGTGGTCCTGGTCCGGGGGGACGTGCTCCTGCTAGGTCCCGTCGCGAGCCGGTTGATCGGTCTCGTGGGGTCCGGCGGCGTGGCCGCCGACCTGCTGCGCGACCAGCTCTTCGCGGAGTTCGGGGAGCCGGAGAGCCCGCAGGGCGCCTGGGACTCCATGCTCGCGGAGCTGGAGCGTGCGCGGCTCATCGAGGTCGTCGAGGGGCGACCCGCGATGTGATGCGACCGCCGGTCCTGATCTCGTGGAGACGCCCGTGCGCCCGGTCGTTCGACGGTAGGCTCGCAACCCGGGGACTGGAGGATCCGCAGCGATGGGCGACGAACCGCGGGTGGTGCAGGGCGCGACGCGTCGCTCGGTCCTGCGCATCGCAGCGGGCAGTGCATGGGCGGTGCCCGTGATCGCAGCGGCGACGACCGCTCCCGCTGCCGCGGTCGGCAGTCCGACCGGTTCGATCGAGCTGACCAACGCGGCCGGCCTGGCCGGCTCCCAGCCCGTGGCGAACAAGAACCTCGCCGGCCTGCTGGTCACCAGCCTGACCGGGGCGGTGCTCAACAACGGCACCGTCGCCACGACCGGCCCGATCACGGTGACGATCCAGTTCCCGCTCATCGACGCGGGTCTCGCCTGGAACCTCTCCGGCACCGGCTGGAGCTTCGCCAGCGGCAACACCATCAACGTCTCCGGCCAGCTCGTCCTCGTCTGGAACGGCGGATCCCTTGCGCCCGGCGCCCCGACGACCGCATTCACCCTGACCCCGGTGCTCTCGGTGGGCGTCGGCACCATCACCGGAACCGCGAGCGGCACCGACATCTACGGTCACTCTCTGAGCAACAGCGACACCTTCAAGTAGTCCCGCGAGCGCGACCTGGGTGATCGGCGCCTTGGGTGGCTCGTTCGTGGCCACGTACCCTCGGTTGCAGGGTCGAACCAACGGGGGTGTGATGGGCGACGCAGAGCTGGGGGAGCAGGACGCGACGCGTCCCTCCTCCCGTCGCTCCGTCCTCCGGATCGCGGCCAACAGCACCTGGGCCGTTCCCGTCATCGCGGTCGCGACGGCGGCGCCCGCCGCAGCGGTCGGCAGCCCGGTCGGTCAGCTCACCGTCACCCAGGCCGGCTTCAACGGCGGTCTGCTCGGCGTCGGAGCCAGCGCGACCGCGACGGTCTGCAACACCGGCACCGTGAGCATCCTCAGCCCGATCACCATGACGTTCAACGTCGGCCTCGGCCTCTCGGTCCTGCCGAGCGTCAGCGGCTCCGGCTGGACGCTGACGTCCTCGCTCGCCGACCTGGTCGGCCTGGGCGTCATCACGGTGACCTACAACGCCCCGCTCGCGGCCGGCGCCTGTGCGCCCCAGGTCAAGCTCACCTGGCTGGCGAGCCTCAACCTCCCGAACCGGTCGGTGACGGCCAGCGGCACGGACTCCTTCGGTCACAAGGTCACCGCGCCGACCAAGAGCTTCTGAGGCGCTGGCCTCAGTCGGCCTCGAGCGAGCCGAGCTCCACCAGCCGGGCGAAGTCGGCGGAGGCCCGGCGTACCTCCTCGAAGGTTCCGACCGCCTCGACCTTGCCGTCCTTCAGGAACGCGATCTGGTGGCAGTGGCGCACCGTCGAGAGCCGGTGCGCGACCACGACCGTCGTCACCGATCCGCTCAACCGGTCGATGGTCCGGGTGATCTCGTGCTCGGTCTCGTTGTCGAGCGAGGACGTCGCCTCGTCGAGGACCAGCAGCGCGGGGCGTCGGTAGAGCGCGCGGGCGATGCCGAGGCGCTGGCGCTGGCCGCCGGAGATGCGTACGCCGCGTTCGCCCACGGACTGGTCGAGGCCGCCGGCGCGCGCGAGGTCGCCGAGGTGGGCGGCCTCGAGGCACTCCATGACGCGTGCGTCGTCGGCCTCGGTGGTGCGGGTGAAGGTCACGTTGTCACGCAGCGTGGCGTCCAGGACGTAGACGTCCTGGGGGACGACGGCGAGCTGGTGGTGCCAGGCGCCGAGGTCAGCGGCGATGTCGGTCCCGTCGACCGTGATCCGGCCCGCGGTCGGTGTCCGCAGGCCGAGGAGCAGGTCCACGAGCGTGCTCTTGCCTGCTCCGGACGGGCCGACGACGGCCAGGGACGTGCCGAGCGGCAGCGCGAGGTCGATCCCGCGCAGGGTCTCGACCGGGCTGCCGTCGTAGGAGAAGTGGAGGTCCTCGACGCGGAGCTCGCTGGTGAAGGGGAGCGGCTCCGGCGACTCGGCAGGCTCGGGGCCGAGATCGCGGCTCGCGAGGATGTCGGTCTCGACGAGCTCGAGTGCCGCGGTGCCCGCGCGGACCTGGCTGGCCGAGGCGAGCATGCGGACCGCGCTCGGCATCAGCTTGAAGCCGGCGGCGGCGAAGATGGCCAGCGTGCTGAGGGCGGTCGCGGACCCGCCCGCGTGATAGGCGATCGCAGCGAGCAGCGCGACGCCGGAGACGAACACCAGCTCCATGGCGTACTTCGGCATCTCCGTCAGGAACGTCATCACCCGGCTGGAGCGTGCGGTGCGGCGCCGTGCGTCGAGGTAGGCGGCGGCGAACTCGTCGGAGGCGTGTCGGAGCTTGATCTCCTTGATCCCGCCCAGGGCGTGCAGGGCCGTCCGGTTGCTGTCGCGGGCGCCATGCATCGTCGCCTCCCCGGCCGCGCGGGCGTGACGCCGCGCGAACCGCTGGATGAGGGTGCCCCAGAACAGGAAGTACGCGCCCAGCGCAACGGCGGGAAGCGGCAGCACGGCGAGGATGCTGAGCCCGATCAGGAGGACCGTGATGCCCTCCGTCGCGAACGCGGCGCCGCCGATGACGACCTGGTTGAAGAAAACGGTCGTCGCATCGTTCGCGGTGCGGAGGAGGTCGGCGGTGCCGCGGCCGGCCGAGACCGAGAGTGGGGCGCGCAGGTAGTAGCGCAGGAGTCGCGCCGACACCACGGCCATCTCCTGGTTCATGAATCCGAGGATCCACCACCGGATCGCCATCGCCATCAGGCCCTTGAGCAGGAAGCCGGAGAAGATGATGCCGGCGAGGTACGTCGCGAGCTGGTCGTCGTTCGGATGGCCGAGCGCGTCGCGCGCGACCTCGACCGCGCCGACGTGCCGGCCCGGGGTCGTCAGCAGCTGCATGAGGGGTACGACGGCGAACAGCGCCACGACATCGGCGAGCGCGATGAGGGCCGAGCCGCCGAGCGCGAGGAGCAGCCGCTTGCGGGTGGGTACGTCGAACAGCGCCCATGCGCGGCGTACGGTCGCCAGCACCTCGGCCTCCTCCCTGGCCCCCCGAGTGCGTGTCGGGCCAGTCTGTCAGGCATCAGGCGTAGCCGAGGACCTCTTGCCGTCGGGCCGACCAGGCGAGCGTCGAGGCGATGCCGTCGGCCAGGCCCAGCTCCGCGCGCCAGTCGAGCAGGTCGCGGGCCCGGTCCACGCCGGCGTACGACCCGGCGATGTCGCCGGGACGTGCCGGCCCCTCGACGACCGGCACCGGCCGGCCGAAGACCTCCTCGAAGGTCGCGATCAGCTCGCGCACCGTCACACCGGAGCCGGTGCCGAGGTTGATCGTCACCTCGCCGGTGGGGTGGTCGGTCAGCGCGGTGAGGCGCTCGACCGCGCGCACGTGTGCCCGCGCGAGGTCCCAGGCGTGGATGTAGTCACGTACGCCGGTGCCGTCGCGGGTGTCCCAGTCGGTGCCGGTGATCGTGAACGCGGCCTGCTGCCCGAGGGCCGCACGGGCGAGCTGGCCGATGACGTGCGACAGCTCGCGGGCATGGATGCCGGAGCGTACGTCGGGATCGGAGCCGATCGGGTTGAAGTAGCGCAGGTTCACCGCGCGGATCCGGCCCGCCGCGGCGAGGTCGCGCAGGACGGCCTCGACCATCGTCTTGGTGCGGGCGTACGGCGACGCAGGTGCCAGCGGGCTGCTCTCGGTGACCACCGGCTCGGCCGAGGGCCCGTAGACGGAGGCCGAGGACGAGAACACCACGCCTGGCCGGCCGAGGGTCGCGAGCTCGTCGAAGAGCTCGAGCGACGAGACCACGTTGGCGCGGTAGTAGTCGACGGGGTGGGCCACCGACTGGGGCACGACCACGAGGGCTGCCATGTGGATCGTCGCGTCGAGGTCCGGGTGGTCGGCCACGATCCGGCGTACGAGTGCGCGGTCGGCGACGTCACCCTCGTAGAAGATCCGGTCGCCGACGAACGCCCGCGGCCCGGTCACCAGGGAGTCGAGCACGATCGGCGTGTGGCCGGCCGCCTCGAGTGACGTGCACGTGACCGATCCGAGGTAACCCGCCCCGCCGGTCACCAGGATCTTCACGTCGCGAGTCTGGCACAGGGAAAAGCGGAACGGCGCCGCCCGTGAAGGGGCGGCGCCGTCCGGCGCGCTGCGTGCGTCAGCCGTTGATCATGCCCGCGCCGACGGTGATGCCCGTCGACTCGTCGATCAGGATGAACGAGCCCGTGGTGCGGTTCTTGGAGTACGGGTCGCACAGCAGCGGCACGGTGGTGCGCAGCTGGACGCGGCCGATCTCGTTCAGCTCGAGCTTGCCGGCGTCCTGGTCGCGGTGCAGCGTGTTGACGTCCAGGCGGTACTGGATGTCCTTGACCAGCGCGCGACCGTTGCGGGTCGTGTGCTTGATCGCCAGCTTCTGCCGGGGCTGCAGCGGGGCGTCGGTCATCCAGCAGACCATCGCGTCGATGTCCTGGCTCGGCGTCGGCGCGTTCTTGACGCGGGCGATCATGTCGCCGCGCGACACGTCGACGTCGTCCTCGAGACGCACGGTGACCGACATCGGCGGGAACGCCTCGTCGATCTCCTTGTCGAACAGGTCGATGCCCGCGATCTTCGAGGTCATGCCCGAGGGGAGGACGACGACCTCGTCGCCCGGCTTGAGCACGCCACCGGCGACCTGGCCCGCGTAGCCGCGGTAGTCGTGGTGCTCGTCGGACTTGGGACGCACGACGTACTGCACCGGGAAGCGGGTGTCGACCAGGTCGCGGTCGGACGCGACGTGGACGTGCTCGAGGTGGTGCATCAGCGTCGGGCCGGAGTACCACTCCATGTTCTCGGAGCGGTTGACCACGTTGTCGCCGGCGAGCGCCGAGATCGGGATGACCTCGAGGTCCGGGATGTTCAGCTTGGTCGCGAACTGCGTGAACTCGGCGTGGATCTTCTCGTAGACCTCCTGCGAGAAGTCGACGAGGTCCATCTTGTTGATGCACAGCACCAGGTGCGGCACCCGCAGCAGCGAGAGGAGCACCGCGTGGCGGCGGCTCTGCTCGGTCAGGCCGTGACGGGCGTCGACCAGCACCAGGCCCAGGTCGGCGGTGGAGGCACCGGTGACCATGTTCCGCGTGTACTGAACGTGGCCGGGGGTGTCGGCGATGATGAACTTGCGGCTCGGCGTCGCGAAGTAGCGGTAGGCCACGTCGATGGTGATGCCCTGCTCGCGCTCGGAGCGCAGGCCGTCGGTCAGCAGCGAGAGGTCGACGTAGTCGTGGCCCTTGGCCGTCGAGGTGGCCTCGATCGCGTCCATCTGGTCGGCGAAGATCGACTTCGAGTCGAACAGCAGCCGGCCGATGAGCGTGGACTTGCCGTCGTCGACGGAGCCAGCGGTCGCGAAGCGGAGAAGGTCCATTCCGGTCTCGGTACCCATCAGAAGTAACCCTCCTTCTTGCGGTCCTCCATGGCAGCCTCGGAGAACCGGTCGTCACCGCGGGTGGCGCCACGCTCGGTGACCCGGGCGGCGGCGACCTCCTCGATGATCTCGGCAATGGTGGACGCGGTGCTCTCGACGCAACCGGTCAGGGTGATGTCACCGCAGGTGCGGAAGCGGACGGTGCGCTCCTCGGCGACCTCGCCCTCGCGGCACGGGTTGAGCGGCGTCTCGGTCATCAGCATGCCGTCGCGCTCGAAGACGCGGCGCTGGTGGCTGAAGTAGATGCCCGGGATCTCGATGCCCTCGCGGCCGATGTAGTCCCAGATGTCCAGCTCGGTCCAGTTGGAGATCGGGAAGATGCGCATGTGCTCGCCCTCGTGCAGGCGGCCGTTGTACAGGCTCCACAGCTCGGGGCGCTGCATCTTCGGGTCCCACTGGCCGAACTCGTCGCGGTGGGAGTAGACGCGCTCCTTGGCGCGGGCCTTCTCCTCGTCGCGGCGACCGCCACCGAAGGCGGCGGTGAAGCCACCCTCCTCGAGCGCGTTGAGCAGCGTCGGGATCTGGAGGCGGTTGCGGCTGATCTTCGCGGCGTCCGGGACGATGCCCTTGGCGATCGCGTCGTCGATGCTGGCCACGACCAGGTTCACGCCGAGGCGGTTGACCCAGCGGTCGCGGGTCTCCATGACCTCGGGGAAGTCCAGGCCGGTGTCGACCTGCAGGATCGGGAACGGGATCTTGGCCGGGAAGAAGGCCTTCTCCGCGAGGCGCAGCATGACGATGCTGTCCTTGCCGCCGGAGAACATGAGGACGGGCTTCTCGAACTCGGCCGCGACCTCACGGAAGATGTGGATCGACTCTGCTTCCAGCTGGTCGAGCTGACTCAGCCGGTAGTCGCTGTGGGTCTGTGTCATGCGGGGTGATGCCTTCCTTCCAACCGTGCCCTCGGGGGCAACTTGGGGGTTGAGGTGCGCCCATGGTGGCACGTCCGTCAATGGGCTCCGGCATCGCCGCGACGCGCGTAGACAAATCTACGAGTTAGGCTGCGGCCGTGCCCGCCGACTTCGTCGCCCGTCTCGGCTCGCGTGCCTCCGAGCCCGGCGAGGTGCGCTCGGCGTGGACCATCGCGGAGTACGTCGACGCGCTGGCCGGTCCGGTTGCCGAGCCGTTGGAGGGGCCTGCCGAGACCGGCCGCCTGGACCGCGCCCGCCTGCGAGCCCTGCTCACCTCGATGGCGCAGCCACCGTCCGCGGAGCTGAACATGGCCCGGCTCGGGGCCGCCGCCGGCATCCCGGGCACCACCATCGCGCCGTACGTCGCCCTTCTCGAGCGGCTCGGTCTCATCCACCTGCTTCCCGGCACCAGCTCGAGCGTCGCGAAGCGCCCGATCGCCCGGCCGCGGGTGCTGCACGCCGACCCCGCGCTCGCGCGCCACCTGGGCGGCGTACCGACCGGGGAGCTGCTGCAGATGAGCGGCCGTGCGCGGCTCGCGCCGCTGCTGGAGGGGCTGGCGATCGTGGCGCTCCTGCGCCAGCGGGCCACGAGCAGCGTCGAGTTCGGCCTCACCCACCTGCGTGAGCGCAACGGTCTGGCGGTCGACCTGCTGGTCGAGCTGTCCGACGACACGGTCTACGGCATCGAGATCCGCACCGCCGCGGCGTTCCGCCCGCACCAGTTCTCGGCCCTGGAGGCCCTCGCCCGCCGCGCCGGCTCCCGCTTCCGTGGAGGCATCGTGCTCAACACCGCCCCCGTCGGCTTCAAGTACCGCCCCGGCCTCTGGGTCCTCCCGATCTCCTCGATCTGGGACTGGGAGTAGCCGGGGTCGTTGGTTGAGTAGCCGCGAGCGCCAGCGAGCGGCGCATCGAAACCAGCTCAGCCTTCGGCCTCGTCGGGCCGCCGCTTCGAGAAGTCCTTCTTCGCAAGGGCCGGCAGCGCTGCGTAGTCACCTCGGATCAAGGCCTCCCGCTTCTTGCGCGACCAGCCCTGGATCCGCTTCTCCCAGAAGAACGCCTCGCCGACGTTCGGGTACTCGGCCGACCACACCAGCTCGACCGGACGGCGTCGGCGCGTGTACGCCGCACCGAGACCCTGCTGGTGCTCCCCAAGGCGCTTCTCGAGTGACCGAGTGCTGCCGACGTAGTAGGTCCCGTCCGAGCAGCGAAGCATGTAGGTCCACGGCATCACCTGACTGTGCGTCGGCGTCCCGAGAGCGTCAACCGCTTCTCCACAGGCGTTGGTTTCGATACGGCCTCGCCTAGCGGCTCGGCCTACTCAACCAACGAAAGTGGGGACTCGGCCTCCTCAACCAACGAAAGTGGGGACTCGGCCTCCTCAACCAACGAAGTGGTTCAGACGAGGTCGGTGAGCACCCCGACGACCTCGTCGCGGGGCTGGAAGGCCTGGGCGATCTCGCCGGTGCCGATCACGTGGAGGTCGCCGTCGTCGGGCCCGGCGTACGCCGAGTCGCCGCGGCGCAGGCGCAGGCCCTCGCCGGCCTCGTTGGTCACGATCGCCTCGCCGCCGGTGCAGACGAGCAGACGGTGGCCACGCGCCGGCAGGAGGATGCCGTCGGGGTCGGCGGGGGAGCACTGGGTCAGCGACAGCGCGAAGTCGCCCTGGCCGGGGGAGAAGACATCGGTGGAGGTGCCGAACAGGCGGGGCGTCACGCGGGCGACGCGGGACATGCCCTTGCTCAGGCAGCGGACGAGCTCGTCGGCCGCGACGTGCTTGGTGGTGAGGCCGGCGCGGAGCACGTTGTCGGAGGACACCATGACCTCCAGGCACATCCCGGAGAGGTGGGCGTGGATGATCCCGGCCTCGAGGTACGCCGCCTCGCCCGGCTGGAGCGTGAGGCGGTTGAGCATCAGCGAGATGAGCACGCCGACGTCGTCGGGGAACGACTCGGCGATCATCTGCGCGGTCGCGTAGGCCCGCTTGACGTCGATGCCGAGCTCCAGCGCACGCCCGCACTGGGCGACGATGGCGTGCAGCTCCTCGGTGCTCGGCGGCTCGTCGAGGAGCCGCTTGAGCGTGTTCACGATGCCGCGGAAGCCGGGGTTGCGGCGCAGGTACGCCGTCAGCGACTGCACGGTCGGTGACTCGATCGGCGAGAGCACCCGCAGGATCTCGGCGGTCGGCCGGAAGCCGACCAGGGTGTCGAACGTCGACAGGGCGTAGACCATCTCGGGCTTGGGCTGCGGGTCCTTGAACACCCGGTCGGCCGCGTCGAGTGGTACGCCGGCGGCCTCCTCGTCCGCGAAACCGGCCGCGGCGCGGGTGGACTGCGGATGCACCTGGATCGACAGCGGCCGGGCGGCCGCGAGGATCTTCATCATGAACGGCAGCTCGCCGGCCACGTCCTGGAGCGGCTTGGAGCCGTCGCCGGTCAGCAGTTGCGCGGGACCGAGCGGGTGGGTGCCCATCCAGACCTCGGCCACGGGTGAGCCGTTGGCGGGGACCCCGCGGAACTGCGGGATCCCGTCGGTCGATCCCCAGTCATATCGCTGAGTGGCGCAGTCGAGGGCAAACACGTGCCTGGACGCTACCGGACGAACGTGACGTCGGTCGCACACCGGGTCAGGACGGGACGAAGGTCCCGGCTGAGTTTGTCCGTGTGCTCATCGGGAACCGTGCACCCGAGGAGCACACTGGAGGAGAACCGACCGACGGTTCCTTCAAGCAAGGAGGTGCGCCATGGTCCTCACCATGACCCTGGCTCTGCTGCTCGGTCTCGGAAGCGCGTTCGTGGCGGCGCTCGCCCACGGCAGCCACGAGTCGGCATGGCGTCTCGACGAGCGCCCGGCAGGCTTCCACCGGGTCGCCTGAAGGTTCAGCCCTTCCGGTCGCTCGGGATCTTCTCGAGCTCGGCCACCGTCGGCGCGCCCATCAGCGGCAGGCCCTCGGTACGGCGGATCACGCCCCACACGAGCGGCACCAGGACGACCATCGCGAGGCCGACCAGGCCGACCATGATCGGGTGCGTCGTGTCGGCGCCCAGCGGCTTCCAGCCGGACTTGTCGAGCAGTGCGACACCGGACATGGTGAGCACGACCACGATGCCGCGCCGCAGGTAGGACTGCGGAACCTTCGGCGCGATGCGGCTGCCGAGCATGGTCCCGGGCACCGAGCCGAGGATCAGGGGCAGCGTGATGGTCCAGTCGATGCCGTGGTTGATCGCGATGTTGGAGATCGCCGCGGACAGCACCAGGGGCACGGCCTGGACCAGGTCGGTGCCGACCAGCCTCACGGCGGACAGGCCGGGGTAGAGCATCAGCAGCGCGATCATGATGACCGAGCCGGAGCCGACGCTGGTGACTCCGACGAGCAGGCCACCGAGAGCGCCGACCAGGAAGGTCGGCAGCGGGCGGATCTTGGGGTCGGGGTCGCCGCCGAGACCGCCGCGGCGCACGCTGCGCAGGTTGATGTAGAGACGCAGGGCGTACGTCGACGCCGCCAGCAGCAGCGCGAACCCGATCGAGACCTTCAGGACGAAGTCGAGCTGGTCCTCGTTGGTGGTCAGGTGGTGCACGAGGAACGGACCGAGGAACGCCATCGGCACCGACCCGGCGATGAGCCAACCGGCGAGCCTGAAGTTCGGCGCGCCCACCTTGGCGTGGACCAGCGCGCCGCCGGACTTGTAGATCGCCGCCGCGGTCAGGTCGGCGGTGACGATCGTCGCCGCCTCGCCGCCGCCGACGCCGAGGAAGATCAGCGCCGGGGTCATCAGGGCGCCACCGCCCATGCCGGTCAGGCCGACGACGATGCCGACGAAGAAGCCGGCCGCCACGATGGAGAGCGCGGTCCAGGTGATGAGGTCGTGCATCAGAGGGTCCTTCCGGTCAGGCGGGAGAGAGCGATCTGCAGCAGACCGTCGATCTGGTCTGCGCAGTCCGTTGCGGCCTCGAGCCCGCGTCGGTAGGGGTCGTTGATGTCGTGGATGGCCTCGGCGCCGGCGCGGCTGTGGCCGATGGTCGCGATCAGCTCGCGCCCGGTGAGCGACTCGTCGATGCGGCCGAGGGACTCGGTGAACTGGCCGAGCGTGAAGGTCTTGCGGAACGAGCTCGGCAGCTCCTCGAGCAGGAACGCCCGGTGGCTGGCCTCGGCGGTGAGGACCAGGTCGGCCTGGGCGACGAGGTCGCGGGTGATCGGCCGGCTGCGGAAGTCCTGCACCGCCTCTGCGCTGATGCCCCGCTGCTTCATCACGATCGACATGGTCCGGTCGGCGGCCTTGTCGTCGAAGCCGTGCGTGCCGGCGCTGGTGAACTCGATGTCGCCGACGAGGGCCTGCGAGCGCAGCTGCATGTACGGCGAGCGGCAGATGTTCGCCGTGCACACGAAGAGCACGTTCAGCTTGTCGTTGGTCGAGTGGGCCGAGGCGCTGGCCGAGGCCGTATCGAAACCGACGGTGGTCTCGATACGCCCGCTGGCGCTCGCTGCTCGACCAACGGGAGAACCGGTCTCCGACGTCGGGAGGTCGAGGTACCCGGCCGCGCGCAGCCCGACGATGACGTCGTCGAGGGCCTCGTCGATGGTGCGACCCGTGGTGTCGACGCGTACGTCGGCATCGGCCGGCTCGTCGTACGGCGAGGAGATGCCGGTGAACTCGGGGATCTCGCCGGCCCGCGCCTTGGCGTAGAGGCCCTTGCGGTCGCGTCGTTCGCACTCCTCGAGCGGGGTCGCGACGTGGACCAGGAAGAACGCGCCGCCGGCCGCCTCGACGTCGGCGCGCACGGCCTTGCGGGTGGAGTCGAACGGCGCGATCGGGCTGCACACGGCGAGGCCGCCGTGGCGCGCGATCTCGGCGGCGACCCAGCCGATGCGGCGGATGTTGGTCTCGCGGTCGGCCTTGGAGAAGGTCAGGCCGGCCGAGAGGTTGCGGCGTACGACGTCCCCGTCGAGCGAGGTGATCGAGCGACCGCCCTGCTCGAGGATGCGGTCCATCAGGGCCTGCGCGAGGGTCGACTTGCCGCTGCCGGAGAGCCCGGTGAAGAACAGGACGAGACCCTGGTCGGTCTTGGCGGGGTGCTCCTCGGCGACGATGTCGGCCAGCTGCGGCAGGACCTCGCCCTCGGGCGTGAGCACCTCGACGGGGTCCTTGTGGGCGTAGTTCGCCACGACCAGGCGGCGCAGCAGCGCGTCGCCCTCGGGCGTGCCGTGCGATGCCAGCGGGACCGCCACGACCGCGACGTCGAGACCCTCGACGGCGCGCAGCGTCGCGCGCAGCAGGCCGACGGCCGACATGGTCGGGGTGCCGTGGCCGACGAGCGCGAGGACCACGGCCGGGCCGGCCTCGCGGATCTGGGCGAGCTGGGCGTCGGTGAGGACGTCGTCGACGGTGAAGAAGGTGCGGCCGGCGTACTGCTGGCGCACGGCGTCGGGGGAGAGGTGGAGCCGGCGGAAGGGGCCGTACTGCGCGTGGGTCAGCGCGGTCACCGTGAGGCTGTGGTCGGCGGCGCGGGTGACCCGCGCGAGCGGCAGGCCCTCGGGATCGACCAGCTCGACGCTGCGGCCTGCGGCCAGCTCGGTGTCGACCTCGGCGGGCAGGTCGAGGACGACCGGGCTGCCGAGCTCGTCGTACCCCTCGATGGGGGAGAGCGCGCCGCCCGTCAGCAGCTCGAGGTCGTCGAGCTCACGGGGCGTGGGGCAGTGCTGCAGATCGGCCACGGGAGCATCCTGCCAAACAAACGTGAGTCACTCTGCTTTAGCCGGAATGTCGGGACGGCGCTGGAGCCCGCGGGCGAGCCTGCCGAGACCTGAGTAGGGATGCCCTTGCGCCGGTGTGGGCCGTCTCACCCCGCCTCTGCTTGCAATTGCTAGCAGTTGTTAGCAAACTAGGGGCATGGCAATGGGCAAGGTTGGTAAGACCGTCGAGACACTCGGCGACTACCTGAAGGATCAGCGCACGTCCTCGCGTCTGTCTCTGCGACAGCTCGCGGACATGGCGGGCGTCTCCAATCCCTATCTCAGCCAGATCGAGCGCGGTCTTCGCAAGCCGTCCGCCGAGGTGCTCAACCAGATCGCCAAGGCGCTGCGGATCTCTGCGGAGCAGTTGTACATCCGGGCCGGAATTCTCAGCCCGGAAGACGGTGTGGGGGGTTCGGTCGAACTCGCCATCTTGGGAGATACCGGCCTCACCGAGCGACAGAAGCAGTCGCTGCTCGATGTCTACGCGTCATTCCTGGCGCTCAACGCCGCTGACGAGGCGGGCTCCACACCCGAGCTGGAGTCCACGTCGCCGGCGACCGAAGGCGGCCTGGACGACGCGAGTCTCCAGTCCGAGCACGAAGTTCCCAACCACATCACTAATGAAGGGTGATCCACATGCCGAAGCTTGACCTCCCCAAGTTCGACCTCCCGAAGCTTGAGCTCCCCAAGATCGAGCTCCCCAAGGTCGACGTCAAGAACGTCACCGTCCCGGCCCAGGTCGAGCAGCCGCTCTACGCCGGTGTCGGTGCGGCCGACCTCGCCGTCGAGACCGTCAAGGCCCGCATCGCCGAGGTCCAGACCAAGGCGCAGGCTCGCTTCACCGAGGTCCAGACCAAGGTCGCCGACGTGCAGGCCAAGGTGAAGGGCTTCGAGGTTCCGGCCGCGAAGACCGTCCAGGACCGCGCCGCCGCCACCGTTGCCGACCGTCGTGCGCAGGCCCAGGCCCGCATCGCCCAGGTCCAGGCCGACGCCAAGGCCCTGCCGGCCAAGGTGCAGACCACCGTGAAGAGCACCGTTGACAGCAACGTCGCCACCGTGACCTCGGCGTACGCCGACCTCGCGAAGCGCGGCGAGGCCGTCGTCGTGAAGTTCCGCGGCGAGACCCCGGCCCCGGCCGCCAAGAAGGCTCCGGCCAAGAAGGCTCCGGCCAAGAAGGCGCCGGCCGCCAAGAAGGCCGCTCCGGCCAAGAAGGCGCCGGCCAAGACCGCCGCCAAGAAGACCACCGCGAAGAAGGCTCCGGCCAAGAAGGCCTGACCTCCCTCGAGGTACTTCCCCTCGTCAGCTCCCGGCTCCGGCCGGGGGCTGACGTCTTTTTCGCGCCGATAGGCTGAGCCCGTGACCTGGATCCCCGGGATGTACTTCGCCGCCCCGATCAACGACACCGAGTTCTGGATCGGCATCGTCGTCACCTTCATCGTGCTCGCGATGAAGATCTTCGCTTTCGTCAGCGCCCTGATGTACTCCGCCGACGCCTACGTCGCCGCCGACCGCTGGCACAAGTCCGGCTGGACCCTCGTCCTGGCCGTCTCGGTCCTGCTGCAGGTCGTGCCGCTGCCGCTGCAGATCATCAACCTGGGCTTCCTCGTCGCCGCCTGCGTCTTCCTCGCCGACGTCCGCCCCGCCCTCGCCGGCCTCCGTCGCCGCTGAGCGCGTCATCACAAGCGCCTCGAACCCTCGTGTCGAGGCGCTTCTCATGACTTTCCACAGCTAGCTCGGTCGCCTGGTTCGCTCGTACGCCGGGCGGGCAGTCGATCGGGCATGCACGATGACTGGCGCCCGCGTTGTGGGGTCCCGCGTGACCTGGTGCGCCCGGTCCGCATCGATCCGACCGGCGCCGCGGGGCCGACGCGGCACCAGGCGCGGCGCGGGCTGTGGGAGCGCGTGGGGTTCAACCTCTACCTCCCCGCGGGGACCGAGCGGGCCCGCGTGGAGCAGCGGATCATCGAGCAGGCGGCGCGCCTGCCGGAGGGCGTCGCCGGTGCGGTGACCGGCTGGGCGGCGTTGCGGCTGTGGGGCGCGGCATTCTTCGATGGCTTGGACGTCAACGGCCGCACCCGGCTCCCCGTCCCGCTCGTGTGCGCGGCACATCTGTCCGACACGACCGCCAGCACGGTGTCGCGACGGCCGGTCGACCAGGTGTGGCTGATCGCCGGGATCCCGGTGGTGTCCCCGGCCGAGGCGCTCTCCGTCGAGGTCGCGCGCCGAGGTGAGCTGCGTGCAGCGGTCGCCGCGATCGACATGGCCTGCGCGGCACCGGTGACGTCGCTCGAACGACTCTCCCGATGGCTGGAGAGGCAGGACCGCACGCGACGGCTCGTCGCCGACGCTCTCGTCCTCGCGAGCGAGCACGCGGTCTCGCCACCCGAGGTCCAGATGCGGATGACGTGGCGACTCGATGCGGGCTGGCCGGCCCCACTGGTCAACCGCGACGTCTTCGATCTCCGTGGTGGATTCCTCGGTCGCCCCGATCTTCTCGACCCGGTCCGTGGGGTGTTCGGTGAGTACGACGGGGCACATCATCGTGACCGCGAACGTCATCGGGCTGACACGGCTCGCGCGGAACGGCTCCTTGGCGCGGGGCTGGAGGGCTTCGCCGTCGTGGCCGGTGATGGACCGGCGGTGCAGCTGCAGCGGATGGCGTCAGCGCTGCGGCGGGCTGAGCGGCGTACGGATGCTGAACGCGGATGGACCCTCGAGGCGCCGCCGGGCTGGCCGCGGGAGTTCACGGCCGACGAGAAGCTGGACCACTGGGACTTCCCTGTCTGAAGTCATCGCAAGCGCCTCGAACGCGGCGATGGAGGCGCTTTCGATGACTCAGCGTTCAGGCCAGGTACGCCGAGAGCGCCTCGTCGGCGTCGGTGCTGACGAAGCCGGTGGCGGCGAGCTTGTCGAGGTTGAGGACGCTGAAGAGGGGGCGGGGGGCGGGGGCGCCGTACGCCGCGGTGGTGGTGCTGGTGACGTCGTCGGGGGAGCGGCCGGAGAGCTCGAACACCCGTCGGGCGTACGCCGCCCACGACCGCGGCTCACCCGCGTTGGTGACGTTGTAGGTGCCGAAGGGCGCCGCGACGGCGAGCAGGTGCGAGGTGGCGCGGACCAGCTCGGCGGTGAAGGTGAGGCGGCCGACCTGGTCGTCGACGACCGCGGGCGAGACCCCCTCACGTGCCAGGCGCTCCATGGTCCGCACGAAGTTGTGGCCCTCGCCGATCACCCAGGAGGTGCGCAGCAGGTAGTGGCGGGGAGTGGTCGCGACGGCGACGTCGCCGGCGGCCTTGGTCTGCCCGTAGACGCCCAAAGGAGCCAGCGGCTCGCTCTCCACATGCCCCCCGGGGACCACGTCACCCGAGAAGACGTAGTCGGTGGAGTAGTGGACCAGCGTGATGTCGTGCTCGGTCGCGATCCGGGCGAGGGCGGCCGGGGCGGCGGCGTTGGCGGCCCAGGCGTCGGCCCGCTCGGAGGACTCGGCGGCGTCGACGCGGGTGTGGGCGGCGGCGTTGAGGATGACGCCGTACTCCCGCCACGGCCAGGCCTCCAACGCCGCCGAGGAGGTCAGGTCGAGCTCGTCCACGTCGACGCACACGGCGTCGGGGAAGGCCGAGGCGAGCGCCCGGCCGAGCTGCCCGCGGCAGCCGGTGATGAGCGTCTTCTTGGGCTTCATCGGCACGACGTCCTCGAGGTAGGGCGTCTGGAGGTCCTTCTCGGACAGCTCGACCTCGGAGGAGGTCAGCGGGATCGGCCACGGGATGGCGGCGGTGGGGTCGGCCAGGTTCAGCGCGGGGTAGCTGATGCCGGGGCGCCAGTGGTCGTCGACGAGATAGATGTACGCCGTGTTGTCGACCAGCGCCTGGTAGGCGTTGCCGACGCCGCGGGGCACGAAGACGGCCACGCTCTCGTCGATCTTGGTCCAGTGGGTGGTGCCGTAGGACTCGCCCTCACGCAGGTCGACCCAGGCGGCGAAGACCCGGCCGGTGGCGACCGAGACGATCTTGTTCCACGGCTCGGCGTGGACGCCACGGGTGACGCCGCGGTAGGCGTTGAAGCTGGCGTTGCTCTGGACGACGTGGAAGTCGGGCAGGCCGAGCGCGCACATCTTCTCGCGCTGCCAGGCCTCCTTGAACCAGCCGCGGGCGTCGCGGTGGACAGGCAGCCGGACGACCAGCAGTCCGGGGATCGGGGTGGTCTCGACCGTGACGGTGTCCGTGGACACCCTCATTGACCCTTGTCGGCGTACTTGGCCTCGGTGGCGGCCTTCGCGGGGCGCCACCAGGCCTCGTTGGCGCGGTACCACTCGACGGTCGCGGCGAGGCCGGCGTCGAAGTCGTCGTAGCGGGGAGCCCATCCGAGCTCCGAGCGCAGCTTGCCGGACTCGATGGCGTAGCGGCGGTCGTGGCCGGCGCGGTCGGTGACCCACTCGATGTCGTCCTCGGGACGACCGAAGGCCCGCAGCAGGGCGCGGACGACGTCGACGTTGGCCTTCTCGCCGTCGGCACCGATCAGGTAGGTCTCACCGATCCGACCGCGCTCGAGGACGGCCAGGACCGCGGAGGAGTGGTCCTCGGTGTGGATCCAGTCGCGCACGTTGAGGCCGTCGCCGTAGACGCGCGGCCGGCGGCCGTCGATGAGCTCGGTGATCTGACGCGGGATGAACTTCTCGACGTGCTGCCAGGGGCCGTAGTTGTTGGAGCAGTTCGAGATCGTCGCGCGTACGCCGAACGACCGGACCCAGGCGCGGACCAGGTGGTCCGAGCCGGCCTTGGAGGCCGAGTAGGGCGAGGACGGGGCGTAGGGGGTGGACTCGGTGAACCGCTTGGGGTCGTCGAGGTCGAGGTCGCCGTACACCTCGTCGGTGGAGACGTGGTGGAAGCGGACGTCGTGCTTGCGGACGGCCTCGAGCAGCACGAACGTGCCGACGATGTTGGTCTGGATGAACGGCGAGGGGTCCGAGAGGGAGTTGTCGTTGTGCGACTCGGCGGCGTAGTGGACGACCGCGTCGGAGGCAGCGACAAGGGGGTCGACGAGGGCCGCGTCAGCGATGTCGCCCTCGACCAGGGTGACCCGGTCGGCGGGCAGGCCGGCGAGCGAGTCGCGGCTCGCGGCGTACGTCATCTTGTCGAGGACGGTGACCTGCGCCGAGGTGTTCTCGACGAGGTGACCCACGAAGTTCGACCCGATGAAACCTGCCCCGCCAGTGACCAGGATGCGATTCATATGGGGCATGCTAACGAGCATGCGCGGGATCATCTTGGCCGGCGGCACGGGGAGCCGACTCCACCCCATCACGCACGCGATCAGCAAGCAGCTGATGCCTGTCTACGACAAGCCGATGATCTACTACCCGCTCTCCACGCTGATGCTCGCGGGCATCCGCGAGGTCCTGGTGATCACCACCCCGCACGACGCCGACCAGTTCAAGCGGCTCCTCGATGACGGCTCGCAGCTCGGCGTCGAGGTGACGTACGCCGAGCAGCCCAGCCCCGACGGCCTGGCCCAGGCGTTCCTGATCGGCGAGGACCACCTCCAGGGCGGCACCGCGGGCCTGGTCCTCGGCGACAACGTCTTCTACGGTGCCGGCCTGGGCGGCCACCTGCGTCGGTTCGAGAACATCGACGGGGGAGCAGTGTTCGGCTACCGCGTCGCCGACCCGACGGCGTACGGCGTGGTCGAGTTCGACGCCGACGGCGTCGCGATCTCGCTGGAGGAGAAGCCGGCCAAGCCCAAGAGCAACTACGCCGTCCCCGGCCTCTACTTCTACGGCGACGACGTGGTCGAGAAGGCCAAGTCGCTCCGGCCGAGCCCGCGTGGCGAGCTGGAGATCACCGACCTGAACCGGCTCTACCTCGAGGAGGGGCGGCTGCAGGTCGAGGTGCTCCCGCGGGGGGCCGCCTGGCTCGACACCGGGACCGTCGACGACCTCAACGACGCCTCCAACTACGTCCGCGCGATCGAGAAGCGCCAGGGCACCAAGGTGGGCTCGCCCGAGGAGGTCGCGTGGCGGATGGGCTACATCGACGACGCCCGGCTGGCCGAGCTGGCCGAGCCGCTGGTGAAGTCCGGCTACGGCAGCTACCTCCTCGATCTGCTCGAGAACCGGGACTGAAACCCCGAAGGCCTGAAACGGACCGTTTCCTCCCCGTCTAGGGTCGTGCCCATGAAGGTCCTCGTCACCGGCGGCGCCGGCTACCTCGGCTCCATCACGTCCAAGGCCCTCGAGCAGGCGGGCCACACGCCCGTCCTGGTGGACAACCTGCTGTCGGGTCCGAGGGCGTACGTCGGCGACCGGATCTTCTACGAGGGCGACATCGCCGACCGGGCACTGATCCGTCGGGTGATCGAGGAGCACCCCGACATCGAGGCGACCATCCACATGGCCGCGCGGATCGTCGTGCCGGAGTCGGTGGAGCTTCCCTACGAGTACTACCGCGACAACGTCGCCAAGTCGCTCGAGCTCTTCGACGAGCTGGCGGCGCTGGGCAAGACGCGGATCATCTTCTCCTCGACCGCCTCGCTCTACGCGCTCACGCCGGAGTTCGAGGTCCGCGAGGGCGACGCACTGGCGCCCATGTCGCCGTACGCCCGGACCAAGCGGATGATGGAGCAGGTCCTCGAGGACATGTCCGCGGCCACCGACCTGCGCGCGATCGTCCTGCGCTACTTCAACCCGATCGGCTCCGACCCCGACCTCGAGACCGGCTACCACCTCCGCGACGCCACGCACGTCGTGCCGCTGATGGCGCAGGCCGCGCTCGGCCAGCGCGACGTCTTCACCCTGACCGGCGTCGACCACCCGACCCGCGACGGCACCGGCATCCGTGACTACATCCACGTCTGGGACCTCGCCCGCGCGCACGTCGCGGCCGTGGAGAGGTTCGACTCGGTCCTGGCCACCACCGGCGAGACGACCACCTACCTCAACGTCGGGGGCGGCGACGGGGTCACCGTGCGCGAGCTGCTCGGCGCCGTCTCCGCCGTCGTCGGTCACGACGTGCCGTACGTCGAGGCGCCCGCCCGTCCCGGCGACGCCGTCGGCGCGTTCGCCAACGCCGACCGCGCCCGTGAGCTGCTCGGCTGGCAGACCGAGCTGTCCCTCGAGGAAGCCGTGCGCTCGTCGCTGGCCTGGGGCGAGAAGCGCCGCTCCATCCTCGGCTACGACTGATGCGGGTCCTCGCCGCGTGCGCGGTCGTCGTGCTGCTCACCGTCGGGTGTGACGCCACGGACCTGTCGGTCTCGGCAGGCTCGACCACCTCGGCAGGCTCGACGCCCTCGGACCCGGCAAGCTCGACCACCGCTCCGTCGCTGGTCGGGAAGGTCGTGGTGATCGATCCCGGCCACCAGCTCGGCAACCACAACTTCCCCTCCGAGATCAACCGGATGGTCGACGCGGGCGGGTTCGAGAAGGCGTGCAACACCACCGGCACGGCCACCAACGCCGGCTACCCCGAGGCCACCTTCGCGTGGCGTACCGCGCTGCAGGTACGCCGCCTGCTGCGAGACGACGGCGTGACCGTGCTGATGACCCGGCACTCCAACCGTGAGGACCGCTGGGGTCCCTGCATCGACGTACGCGGCCGGCGGGGGAACCCCGGCCGCCCCGGGCCCACGGCCGACATCAAGCTCAGCATCCACGGCGACGGCTCGTACGCCGACGGTGCCCACGGCTTCCACGTCATCGCGCCCGGTGCCGGCGGCCGGACCTCGGCCATCGCGGCGCCCTCGCTGGCGCTCGCCCGCACGGTGCGCGACCGGTTGGTGGCGGGCGGGTTCGCCACCTCGACGTACCGCGGCACGGACGGCATCGACGTGCGCAGCGACCTCGGCACCCTCAACTGGTCCGAACGGCCGGCCGTGATGCTCGAGGCCGGCAACATGCGGGCCCAGCGCGACGCCGCCTGGATGACCTCCGCCCGAGGCCGGCTGCGGCTGGCGCGGGCGCTGGTCGCCGGGCTCGAGGGCTACTTGCTGCGCCGAGCCACCTGACGCCGCCTGCTGCGGCGCAACGAGTGGCGCTCGATGTGCGGGCAGCGGTTGCCGTGCTTGAGATGGCAGCGGAGGCTGCGCCTGAACCTGCGGAACCCGGGCATGACTGACTCCAGTGAAACGGCACGTGCAAGGGGGAGGGGTGGAGCCCGAGATTCCGTCCTCAGCCTAGCCAGCGGGTCCCAAGCTGTCCGCGAGTTCTCAGGCCTCGACGTCGAAGGAGGCCATGCCGTCGAGCACCGCGCGCACCAGCGGGATCTCGTGGATGCGGTAGATGCCGGTCGCGCCGAGGTGCGCCAGGACCGTGAAGACGCCCTCGGCGCTGCGGAACTGGTCCTCGAAGATGTCGAACGCGTGCGGCATCGCGTGGCAGATGGGTACGCCGAGACGACGCAGCCGGAACGTGTGCAGCAGCGCCGTCGCCTGGTACTGCGCACGGGACCGCTGGTC
The DNA here is from genome assembly GCF_054782655.1 of Nocardioides montaniterrae. Lineage (NCBI taxonomy): Bacteria > Bacillati > Actinomycetota > Actinomycetes > Propionibacteriales > Nocardioidaceae > Nocardioides > Nocardioides montaniterrae. The sequence goes on from NZ_BAAGSB010000002.1 coordinate 335,994, forward strand.
GCCCAGCCGGAAGCCGAAGCCGAGGCCGGGGTCGATCGCCACGCTCCGCACACCGGCCCTGCGGGCGTCCTCGATCCGGTGGTGGAAGGTCTCGAGCATCCGGGGGATCGGGTCGGCCTCGACGTCGCTGCCGTCGAGGGCCCGCGCGTGCGGTCCGAGGACGTGGCACAGCACCAGCGACGCGTCGTACTCGGCCGCGAGGTCGAACATCTCCTGGTCGACGTGCGAGCCGGTCAGGTTGACGACCTTCGCGCCCGCCTTGAGGCCGGCCAGCACGACGACCGGGTCGTAGCCCTCGATCGAGGTGGGTACGCCGTCCGCGGCCAGCTGCTCGATGACCGGGACGATGCTGCGCGCCTGCTCCTCAGGGGTCACCGCGGCAGCCGTCGCGCGGCTCGACTCGGCGCCGATGTCGATCAGGTGCGCACCCTGCACGGCCTGGACGCGGCCCTTGCGGATCGCCGACTCGGTGGTGACCGCGATCGACTCGCGGTAGGTGGAGTCGCGCGACAGGTTCACCACGCCCATCAGCACCGGCCGGGTGTCGGTGTCGAAGGTCTGGTCGCCGATGGTGAAGGGGGCGACCGGGGTCTCCAGGTCGTCGCGGTGGCGCTCTGCGAGGCGGGCCAGGTCGAGCAGGGTGATCATGCGGGCGCCTTCACGTAGCGGTTCATCAAGAAGCCCTCGCTCATCAGCGCGTGGGCCAGGTCGAAGCGGTGCGGGGTCGCCAGCACGCTCGTGTGCGGGGTCTCGCCGGTACCGGCCATCAGCGGCGCGACGGTGATGTCGAGCTCGTCGACCAGCCCGGCCGCGGTCAGGTCGAGCAGCAGGCGCGGCCCGCCCTCGCAGACGATCCTCTGCAGACCTCGCTGGGTGAGGGCATCCAGGATCGCCTCGGGCGTGGTGGCGTCGAGGACCGCCAGGTCGGCGTACTGCTCGGCAGTGGTGCGCCGCGCCGACGGTGCGTCCCGGTCGGTGATGACCAGCGGACGCTGCGCGGACTCCTGCCAGATCGGCAGATCCCACGGCAGGTCCAGCGAGCCGCTGACGACCGCGACGACCGGGGCGTCCAGCTGACCGGCGGCGCTGCGCAGGGCGGCGTCACGCTCCTTGGCGACCATCGGCGTGTAGCGCTCCGCCCGCAGCGTCTGCGCCCCCACCAGCACCGCGTCGGCCAGCCGTCGCGCCGTGTTGAACACCCGCATGTCGGCCTCGGAGCCGAGCGACCCGCTCAGCCCGTCCGGCCCCGCCGCGGCACCGTCGAGGGTGGTCAGCATCATCGCGCGCACCCAGCGCTCGCCGTCGGGCCAGGGGTACGCCGCGAGCAGGTCGTCGTCCGTCAGGGACCGCTGCGCGACGCTCGTCTGGTGCAGGTCGGACATTCCTGCAGGTTACTGGCCGCCCGTGGAGGAGGATCATGGGAGCGGCGGTGAACCGAACGGAGTCCGCCGTCGTGTCCTCCTCGGAGGTAGGCCGATGTCCGGTGACCCGGAGCTGATGCAGGCGCTGCACGACGACCACGCGGCAGCGCTGGAGCGGTACGTCGCGCGCCTCACCGGTGACCGGGACCGGGCCGCCGACGTCGTCCAGGAGGCGCTGCTGCGGGCGTGGCTGCACGACATCGCGGACGACGGCCGACCCGTCCGGGCCTGGCTCTACACCGTCGCGCGGCACCTCGTCGTCGACGAGGCGCGCTCCGCGCGGGCACGCCACGAGTCGGCCACCGCCGAGCTGCCCGAGACCGAGCGGACCATCGAGCCCGACCGCGTCGACGCGCTGTTCGACGCGATGCTCGTCGGCGACGCGCTGGCCGGGCTCAGCACCGAGCACCGGGCCGTCGTCGTCCGCGCCTACTACCGCCGCCAGAGCATCGCGGAGATCGCCGACGAGCTGGAGATCCCGCCGGGCACCGTCAAGTCCCGCCTGCACTACGGCCTGCGCGCGCTGCGGCTGGCGCTGCAGGAGAGGGGAGTGACGCGATGAGCGACCGCTACGCCGACTGGGATGCGGCGTACGTCCTCGGCGCGCTCTCGCGCGACGAGCGCCTGGAGTACGAGGACCACGTGGACGGGTGCGCCCGCTGCGCCGCCGCCGTCGCCGAGCTCGGGATGATGCCGGGGCTGCTCCGGCTCGCGCCCGCCCCGGTGGTCGAGCCGTCGGCGGACGAGCCTGCCGAGGCCCCGGCGCCGCCACGCTCGACCACCCTCCGCCGCCGCTGGGCACTCGCCGGGCTCGCGGCCGGCGTGGTGCTGGCGGTCGGGGTCGGCGTACCCCTGCTGCGGCACGCGCCCGACGCCCCCGGCGGCCACACGGTCACCCTCGCGGCGCTCACCGACGCACCCCTCGCCGCGACCGTCACCCTCACCCCGCACGCGTGGGGCACGGAGGTGGCGATGACCTGTGCCTACACCGGCGAGTACGGCGCCCGCCGCCCCTACGCCCTGTATGTCGTCGACACCGCCGGCCACCGCCAGCTGGTGTCGCGCTGGCGCTCGGGGCCTGGCGACACGGCCCACACGTCCGGGGCCACCGACCTGCCGGTGGCGGACATCGCGCGGGTGGAGCTCCGGCGCGCAGGCGGCCCGGTGCTGCTGGCCGACGACGTCCAGTCCTGACGCACCGGCCACGGGGAGCGGGCCGGCTGAGACACTGGCGCGCGTGAGCGACCTGATCATCGACCGGGCGCGCCCCGGCGTCGTGGATGTGACCTTCAACCGGCCCGAGCGGCGCAACGCCTTCACCCAGGCGATGTACGCCGAGATGCGAGCCCTCTGGCAGGAGCTGGCCACGTCTCGCGAGGTGCGGGTGGTCGTGCTGCGCGGTGAGGGCGGCAAGGCGTTCGCGGCCGGCAACGAGATCAGCGACTTCCTCGAGGCCGACGCGGTCGAGTACGAGACCTGGATCCGGGAGATGCTCGAGGGTCTCTTCGCGCTGCCCCAGGTGACCATCGCGGCCGTCGACGGCGTCTGCGTCGGCGGCGGACTGGCCGTCGCCACCAACTGCGACCTGCGGGTCGCCACCTCGTCGTCGCGCTTCGGCTACCCGATCGCGCGCACGCTCGGCAACGCCCTCTCCACGCCGGTGCTCTACCGCTGCGCGGAGGTCTTCGGGGAGTCCCTGACCCGCGAGATGCTGCTCGCCTCGCGGCTCGTCGGCGCCGATCGCGCCCACGCCGCCGGTGCGCTGACCGCCTGCGTCGCTGATCGGGAGGCGCTCGATGCTCAGGTGTCGGAGCTCGTCGACGGGATCCTGCAGGCCTCGCCCGTCACCCTGCGGGTGACCAAGCAGCAGCTCGCCGCGCGCGCGGCCCTCGTCGAGACGGCCCCCGCCGGCGAGGAGGCGCTGCTGCGCTCCGTCTACGGCGGCCCTGACTTCGCCGAGGGCGTCCGGGCGTTCCTGGCCAAGGAGAAGCCGGCCTTCAAGGGCTGACCACTTCGACTGGAAGCTGGCGTCCAAAGACGCGGCTTCATGCCGCGTCACGTCGAGCTTGTCGTCGTAGTGGTCCGGGCCCCTGGCGGATGACGTCGATGATGGTGTCCCGGACCAGCGCGGGCTGAAGCATGATGTCCTCCCAGCAGAACCGCAGCACCACGTAGCCCGCTCGCACGAAGGCGGTGTAGCGCCGCACATCGCGGCGGTAGGCCGGTCGGCCGCCGTGGAACTCGTAGGACTCCGCCTCGATGACGAGTCGGCGGTCGTCGTCGACGAGATCCGCGCGCCCGATGTCCTGCACCCAGATCTGCGGCTCGACCGACAGCGTGGGGATGTCGAGACAGATCGCCCTGAGCACCGACTCCATCGGGTTGGCCGCCTCAGCGGTGGCCTCCGTCGCCACCCGGATCGCCCGCGCACGACCGATGCGGGGCGACCGCTCCGCCAGGTCCAGCAGCTCGCGCGGCCCGACCTCGCGACTGCGGAGCGCGGAGTCGGCGACGGCCAGCGCGTCGTCGAAGGGCAGGAAGCGGGCGCAGTCGATGACCGTCCGCGCGGGAAGGGTCAGCCGATCGGCCAGCTCGCGAGCCTCGACATCGCCCCAACGGAGGTCCACGCCCGAACGGCGCTCAGGACTCACCTTCCGGTGGCGAGGTACCCACAGCATCGGCTGGGGCGGCGGCGTCTTGACCTTCCAACCGTGCGCGAGCGCGGCGCTGGTCAGACCGAGTGCGCCGTGCAGCCGGGCCGCGGCGACCCGGTCGCGCTCGGCGTCGCCGAGGGCGTAGACCCCGTGCGCGCGGCGCTCGATCAGCCTGGCGGCAACCGCAGCTCGGACCCGGCTACGTGTGGTCGCATCCACCAGCTCCGCATGGGTCGCCACGCCACCCAGGCGGCTGAGAGCGACCACTGCATCCACGTCACCACCCTCACCCAAGCCCGGGTTCTGCGCGAATGGCTCTCCATAGGCACCAAAAACACTGGAAGCTCGCGCCGTTTCCGCCCGATGGGGCGGCCGCGGCGCGAGCTTCCAGTTGTTGTGGCGCTACTTGTTGGCCTTGCGCGCCCGGGAGGCGGTCTTGGCCCGGTCGTTCTTGTCCAGGACGACCTTGCGGATGCGGGTCATCTCCGGGGTGACCTCGACGCACTCGTCGTCGCGGCAGAACTCCAGGCACTGCTCGAGGGAGAGCTCCTTCGGCGGGGTGAGCTTCTCGAAGTTGTCGGAGGTGGCGGACCGGATGTTGGTCTGCTGCTTCTCCTTGGTGATGTTGACGTCCATGTCGTCGGCGCGGGAGTTCTCGCCGACGATCATGCCCTCGTACACCTCGGTGCCGGGCTTGACGAAGATCGTGCCGCGCTCCTGCAGGCCGGTCATCGCGTGCGCGGTGACGGCACCGGCGCGGTCGGCGACCAGCGAGCCGTTGTTGCGCGAGCGGATCTCGCCGGCCCACGGGGTGTAGCCGTCGGAGATCGAGGACGCCATGCCGGTGCCGCGGGTCTCGGTCAGGAACGCGGTCCGGAAGCCGATCAGGCCACGGGCCGGGACGACGAAGTCCATCCGGACCCAGCCGGTGCCGTGGTTGGTCATGTTGTCCATGCGGCCCTTGCGGACGGCGAGGAGCTCGGTGATCGCGCCGAGGTACTCCTCCGGCGCGTCGATGGTCAGGCGCTCGAGCGGCTCGTGCAGCTTGCCGTCGATCTCCTGGGTGACGACCTGCGGCTTGCCGACGGTCAGCTCGTAGCCCTCGCGACGCATCTGCTCGACCAGGATCGCCAGCGCCAGCTCACCACGGCCCTGGACCTCCCACGCGTCGGGACGCTCGGTGGGGAGGACCTTGAGCGAGACGTTGCCGATCAGCTCGGAGTCGAGGCGGTCCTTGACCATGCGGGCGGTGACCTTGGAGCCCTTGAGCCGGCCGACCAGCGGCGAGGTGTTGGTACCGATGGTCATCGAGATGGCCGGGTCGTCGACCTTGATGACGGGCAGCGCGACCGGGTTCTCGGGGTCGGCGATGGTCTCGCCGATCATGATGTCCGGGATGCCGGCGATGGCGACGATGTCGCCCTGGCGAGCCAGGTCGCCGGGGACCCGCTCGAGGCCCTCGGTGATGAGCAGCTCGGTGATCTTGACGTTCTTGACGGTGCCGTCGGCCTTCATCCACGCCACCTGCTGGCCCTTGCGCAGCTCACCCTGGTGGATGCGCAGCAGCGCGAGGCGACCGAGGAACGGCGAGGAGTCGAGGTTGGTGACGTGGGCCTGGAGCGGCGCGCCCTCGTCGTACGACGGAGCGGGGATCGTGTCGAGGATCGTCTTGAACAGCGGCTCGAGGTTCTCGCCGTCCGGGATCACGCCGTTCTCGGGCTTCTCGGTCGAGGCGATGCCGGCCTTGCCCGAGGCGTAGATGACCGGGAAGTCGAGCGCGGTGTCGGAGTGGCTGTCGTCGAGCAGGTCCATGAACAGCTCGTAGGTCTCGTCGACGACCTCGTCGATGCGCGCGTCGGAGCGGTCGGTCTTGTTCACGACCAGGACGACGGGCATGTCCGCGTTGAGCGCCTTGCGCAGCACGAAGCGGGTCTGGGGGAGCGGGCCCTCGGACGCGTCGACCAGCAGCACGATGCCGTCGACCATCGACAGGCCGCGCTCGACCTCGCCACCGAAGTCGGCGTGGCCGGGGGTGTCGATGATGTTGATGTGCATGCCGCCCTCGGGGGCGTGCATGCCGTTGTAGGCGATCGAGGTGTTCTTCGCGAGGATCGTGATGCCCTTCTCGCGCTCCAGGTCACCCGAGTCCATGACGCGGTCGTCGACCCCGGACTCCATGTGGTGGGCGGAGAAAGCTCCGCCCTGCTTCAGCATGGCGTCGACGAGGGTGGTCTTGCCGTGGTCAACGTGGGCCACGATGGCGACGTTGCGGAGATCGGTGCGCAGGGTCTTGGACACGAGGACTCAGCCTATCCGCGAACAGGCGTGGGGCCTGCATCGCGGAGACGGTGGTCTGGCACACTGAACGGATGCAGACCATCGGCCTCATCGGCGGGATGTCCTGGGAGAGCAGCGCGGCCTACTACGAGCTGCTCAACCGTGGGGTGGAGGAGCGCCTGGGAGGTCTCAGCTCGGCGCAGACGGTGATGGCGTCGGTCGACTTCGCCCGCGTCACCGCGCTCCAGGAGGCCGAGGACTGGGACGGCGTGGCGTCGATCCTGGCCGGGGCCGCCCAGTCGGTCGAGCGCGCCGGTGCCGACTTCCTGCTGATGTGCACCACGACCTTCCACCGCGTCGCCGAGCAGGTCCAGGACGCCGTCGCCCTGCCGCTGCTGCATCTCGGTGACGTCGTCGCCGAGGCCGCCAAGGCCGAGGGCGTGGAGGCCGTTGCGCTGCTCGGCACCAAGTTCGCGATGTCGCGCACCTTCTTCACCGACCGGATCGCGTCCCACGGACTGGTCGTCTCGACGCCCGCCGAGGAGCACTTCGACGAGCTCAACCGGATCATCTACGACGAGCTGGTGCACGGGAAGGTGCTCGACTCCTCCCGCCGGACCGTCGTCTCGATGATCGAGGAGGTCTGGGACGCCGGAGCCGGTGGCGTCATCCTCGGCTGCTCCGAGCTCGAGCTGCTGGTCAAGCAGGCCGACTCCGAGATCCCGGTCTTCCCGTGCACCTCGCTGCACGTCGCCGCGGCGCTCGACCGGGCGCTCGCCTAACCCCGGAACACCTTGTGCTGGGCCGCCTGGGCGCGCGGCTTGATGACCAGCTCGTCGATGTTGACGTGGGCCGGCCGGGTCGCGATCCAGCCGATGGCGTCGGCGACGTCCTCGGCGACGAGGGGTCCGGGCACGCCGGCGTACACCGCATCGGCCTTGGCCTGGTCGCCGCCGAACCGCACCAGCGCGAACTCCTCGGTGTGGACCATGCCGGGCGCGACCTCGCTGATCCGGACCGGCTCGCCGCAGAGCTCCAGGCGCAGCGCGTTGGTGACGGCGCGTACGCCGAACTTGGCGGCGTTGTAGCCCGCACCGTTCTCGTAGGCCACGCGGCCGGCCGTCGAGCCGATGTTGACGATCAACCCGTTGCCGCTGGCGATCAGGGCCGGCAGCAGCGCACGGGTCACCTGCATCAGGCCGACCACGTTGACGTCGTACATCTTGCGCCAGTCCTCGCTGCTCGCCGCCGCGACCGGGGCGGAGCCGAAGGCGCCGCCGGCGTTGTTGACCAGCACGCTGACCTTCTCGCCCGCGGCCTGCGCCAGGGCCGCGACGTCCTCCTCCGAGGTCACGTTGCAGACGACCGCGCGGCCGCCGATCTCCGCGGCCAGCGCCTCGATCCGGTCGGCGCGACGAGCGGTGCACAGGACGTCGTACCCCTCCGCCGCCAGGCGGCGCGCGGTGGCCGCCCCGATCCCGCTCGACGCACCCGTGACGACCGCCAGACCCATGCTCATGGCCCGAGTCTGGCATCCCGGGAATGCCGTCGGGTACACGGTGGTTGACCGAATCGGGCCGGTCCCGGCCCGCCGTCTGGAGGTGTGCATGAGCGAGATCCGCCGTGTGGCGATGATCAGCCTGCACACCTCGCCGCTCGACCAGCCCGGCACCGGCGACGCCGGCGGCATGAACGTGTACGTCGTCGAGGTGGCCCGGCGCCTGGCGCGGATGGGCGTCGAGGTCGACATCTTCACGCGCGCGACGCGGTCCTCGCTCTCTCCCCGGGTCGTCGTCGGCGACGGGCTGACCGTGCACCACGTGCACGCCGGGCCGTTCGAGGGACTCTCCAAGAACGAGCTCCCAGGTCAGCTCTGCACCTTCGCCCGTGAGGTGCTGCGCGCCGAGGCCGCGCATCCGCTGGGCCACTACGACGTCGTGCACTCGCACTACTGGCTCTCGGGCCAGGTGGGGCTCCTGGCCCGCGACCGCTGGGGCGTGCCGCTGGTCCACTCGATGCACACGATGGCCAAGGTCAAGAACGAGGCGCTCGCGCTCGGCGACACCCCCGAGCCCGCGGCCCGCGTGATCGGCGAGGAGCAGGTCGTCGCCGCCGCCGATGTGCTGCTGGCCAACACCGACCTCGAGGCCAAGCAGCTGATCAACCTGTACGACGCCGAGGCCGGCCGGGTCGAGGTCGTGCACCCGGGCGTCGACACGTCCGTGTTCCGGCCCACCTCCGCGGCGGCGGCCCGCTCCGCTCGCGGGATCCCTGCGGATGCGCTGGTCCTCCTGTTCGCCGGGCGGATCCAGCCGCTCAAGGCTCCTGACGTGCTGCTGCGCGCTGTCGCCGCCCTTCTCGACCGGCGCCCGGATCTCCGGTCCCGGCTGGTCGTCCCGGTCGTCGGTGGGCCGTCCGGGTCCGGTCTCGACCGGCCCTCCGAGCTGGCCGAGCTGGCCGCCGAGCTCGCCATCGCCGACGTCGTGCGCTTCGTGCCGCCGGTCTCCCAGGCCGACCTCGCCGGCTGGTACGCCGCCGCGACCCTGGTCGCCGTACCTTCCTACAACGAGTCCTTCGGCCTGGTCGCCGCCGAGGCGCAGGCCTGCGGCACGCCCGTCGTCGCGGCCGCGGTCGGCGGCCTGACCACCGTCGTCGCCGACGGCCGCTCCGGCCTGCTGCTCGACACCCACGACCCGGTCGCCTGGTCCCATGCCCTGGAGCGCGTGGCCGGCGACCCGGCGTACCGTGCCAGGCTTGCCGCGGGCGCCTCGGTCCAGGCCGAGGAGTTCACCTGGGAGGCCACGGCCACGCAGACGCTGGACGTCTACCGCCGGGCCCGCGAGCTGATGCGCGAGGAGGTCGTGGCGTGAGCGCCGAAGCGATCGAGGTCGTCCGTGACTACCTCAAGGCCAACGAGATCGAGTACGACGAGGAGCCCGCCGGCGTCTTCTCGTTCGCGCTCCCCGGCGAGCGCAAGCTGCAGACGCCGGTCCGCGTCGACATCGGTCCGCACGCCCTCGGCGTGCACGCGTTCGTCTGCCGCCGGCCCGACGAGGAGTTCGAGCGCGTCTACCGCTGGCTGCTCGAGCGCAACCTCAAGATGTACGCCGTCGCGTTCGGGCTCGACCACCACGGCGACATCTACCTCGACGCGCGGCTTCCGCTGTCGGCGGTGAATCCCGCGGACCTCGACCGTCTGGTCGGATCGGTGCTGACCTACGCCGACGAGTCCTTCAACTCGATCCTCGAGCTCGGCTTCGCCACCTCCATCCGCAAGGAGTGGGAGTGGCGCAAGCTGCGTGGCGAGTCCACCGCCAACCTCGAGGCCTTCCGCGGGTGGCTCGACCCGGAGTCGTCTCACTCAGAGTGACCTAGAGGTCACGGTGGGTGAGACGCGCCGCCTCCATGGTGAGGTGGTCGCGCTCCGTGGTGCTCGTCGCCCTGCTGGCTGCTCGGGCGTAGAGGTCCGCTGCCCGGGCCAGGTCGCCGGCCTTCGCGTGGAGGTACGCCGCAACCGCGTCGTGACGGGGGATCTCGGGGTCGATCCTCGCCAGCTCCTTGAGCGCCAGCAGAGGCCCGTCCACCTCCGCGAGCGCGACCGTCCGGTTGAGGGCGACCAGGGGACTGGGGTCGATCCGCGCCAGCTCGTCGTACCACTCGAGGACCTGCGGCCAGTCGGTCTCGTCGTGGCTCGGGGCGTCGTCGTGGAGGGCCGCGATCGCCGCCTGTGCCTGGTAGGGGCCGAGCGCCTCCCTCGCCAACGCGCCCTGCAGGACGTCGACGCCCTCCTGGATCATCGCCGTGTCCCACCGGGTCCGGTCCTGGCGGGTGAGCGGGACGATCGCGCCGGTCGGGGTGTGCCGGGCGGCCCGGCGAGCGTGGTGGAGCAGCATCAGCGCCAACAGCCCGTCGACCTCGGGGTCGTCGGTCGCGGCGACCAGCTGACGGGTGAGCCGGATGGCCTCCTCGGCGAGGTCGACCTCGCCGGTGAAGCCCTCGTTGAAGATCAGGTAGAGCACCTTGAGCACCGCCGCGATGTCGCCCGGCCGGTCGAACCGCTGGCCGTCGACGGTTCGCTTCGCGCGGGAGATGCGCTGCGCCATCGTGCTCTCGGGCACCAGGAACGCACGCGCGATCTGGGCCGTCGTCAGGCCGCCGACCGCGCGCAGCGTGAGCGCGATCGCGGAGGCCGGTGTCAGGGCCGGGTGGCAGCAGCGGCTCAGCAGCAGGAGCGTGTCGTCGGCGTGCTCGGTGGGCCCTTGCGCCGGCTCCAGCTTGACCTTCCGCTCACGCGCGCGACGTGCGGTCTCCGAGCGCTGTGCGTCGATCAGCTTGTTCTGCGCCACCCGGATCAGCCACGCCTTGGGGTCGTCGGGCTGCTGGCCGGGCCACCGGCGTACGGCCTCGAGGAGGGCCTCCTGGACGGCGTCCTCGGCCGCCGCGAAGTCTCCTCCGCGGCGGACCAGGACACCGAGGACCTGCGGCGACAGGTCCCGAAGCAGCTGCTCCATCAGTGGCAGTCCGGGAGGACCTCGTCAGCCGTCATGAACGGCCGCACCTCGATCCATTCCTTGATCGGCCGACCGCCGGGGCCGGGGGCCGAGGAGAGGTACGCCGCCGCCTCGTACGCCCGCTCCTGCGAGTCGACGTCGATGATCATCCAGCCCGCGACGAGCTCCTTGGTCTCCGGGAAGGGACCGTCGGTCACGGGCGGCCGGCCCTCGCCGTCGTACCGGACGAAGGTGCCCTCGGGCGCCACCGCCTCGGCACCGACGAACTCGCCGCGCTCGCGCAGGTCGTCGGCGACCCGGTGCATGAAGCTGATGTGCGCCTCGATCTCCGCGGGCGTCCAGGTGTCCATCGACGCGAGCGGCTCGGCGGCGATGTCGTGGTCGCGACGGTAGTGCTTGAGCAACAGGTACTTGGCCATCGTGTTCTCCTCAGGTCCGAGGCGGCCGGTGCCGCCTTCTGACCCTAGGACGGAGCCGGCAACGGATCCTCGACATCGGCCACCAGCTCTTTGCGTACGCCGCTGCGGCGGCTGATCAGCACACCACCGATGCAGAGCGCGCCACCCACGAACGCCAGGGCCGGAGGCACCTCGTCGAGGAAGGCCCACGCCATCAGCGCCGTCAGGAACGGGACCAGGAAGGTCGACTGGCTGAACCGACCGGCGTCGGCGTGCGAGAGGGCGAACGCCCACAGCACGAAGCCGACCGCCGAGGGGAAGATGCCGAGGTAGCCGATCCAGGCGGCGTCCTGCGCGGTGAGGTGGCCGGCGGTGTGGACGGTCTGGGCAACCCAGGGCAGGCAGCCGATGGCGCCGACGGCGGTGTACCAGAACGTCAGGTCGAGGGCCTTCATCCGCCCCAGCAGCCGCTTCTGGGTGAGCACGCCGACCGCGAAGCCCAGCGCCGCCACCAGCGCCAGCGCGACGCCGAGCAGGTCACCGCGGCTGTTGCCCGAGGCCCGCGCGATCAGCGCGACGCCGCCGAAGCCGACGAGCATCCCGACGATGATCCACCGGGTCAGCCGCTCGTCGAGGAACACGGTCGCCAGCAGCGCCACCACGATCGGTCCGACCTGCACCACGAGCGCGGCCGTTCCGGCGTCGATGCGCTGCTCGGCGGTGTTGAGCGCGAGGTTGTAGATCGTGAACCAGCCGAGGCCGCCCGCGAGCACCAGCGGCCACTCGCGTCGGCTCGGGACCTGGAGGTTCCCGCGCCTGGCCAGCAGCAGGCCGAGCGCCACGGCCATGATGGTCAGTCGGGCGAGGGACAGCGGACCCGCGGGGACCGTGTCGCCGAGCGCCCTGATCCCGACGAACGCCGACGCCCAGAGCACCAACGTCGTCGTCACCGCTGCCAGTGGCAGCGCCTGGGTCCGGCTCACGGCTTCACGCTAGAGGTCGGCGCCGACACCGTCGCGCGGATAACGGACATCGCTGCGCGACATCCGGTCAGCCGGCGTACAACGCCTCGATCGCGTCGGCGTACTTCTCGGCGATCGGCTTGCGCTTGAGCTTCATGGTCGGGGTGAGCTCGTCGCCGCCGGGGAGCCACTCGTCCGGGAGCAGGTCGTACTTCTTGATCTGCTCGACGCGGGAGAGCCGGGCGTTGGCCTGCTCGACGGCGCTCGCGACTTCGGCGGCGATCGACTCGGCCGGATAGGTCGGCGCGACATCGGGATCGAGCACCAGCAGTGCCACGTTGTAGGGCCGCGCGTTGCCGATGACCACGGCCTGGCCGATCAGCGGGTGCGCGCTCTTGAGCGCCTGCTCGATGTTGGCCGGCGACATGTTCTTGCCGGCCGCGTTGATGATCAGCTCCTTCTTGCGGTCGACGATGGTGACGTAGCCGTCCTCGTCGATCGTGGCGATGTCGCCGGTGTGCAGCCAGCCGTTGGCGTCGATCGCCTCGGCGGTCTTGGCCGGCTGGTTGCGGTAGCCCTTCATCAGCAGCTCGCCGCGGATGAGCAGCTCGCCGTCCTCGGCGAGCGAGAGCTCGACGCCGGGGATCGCCTTGCCGACGGTGCCGATCCGGATGTCGTCGCGCGGGTTGATCGTGCCGCAGCAGGAGATCTCCGACATGCCCCACAGCTCGCTGATCGGCAGGCCCAGGTCGGTGAAGAACTGCAGCACCTCGCGCGCGACGGGCGCGGCGCCCGACACGGCCCAGCGGACCTCGTCGAGCCCGAGCAGCGCCAGGACCCCGGCCCTGGTCTCGGCCGGCAGGGCGGCCGGGTCGGTGATGCCCTTGGCCTCCAGCCCGGCCTTGATCTTCTCCCAGATGCGGGGGACCCCGCCCCAGACCGTCGGCTTGGCGTCGGCGAGCGCCCCGATGATGTCCTGCGGGTTGTCGACGTAGGTGACGGTGAAGCCGGTCGCGATGGCGGTGTAGTACGACGCCCAGCGGTCCGCGACATGGGCCATCGGGAGGTAGGACGTGGAGCGGTCCTCGGAGGTCACCGGGCAGACCGCAAGCGTCCCGCGCAGCTGCGCCAGCATGCTGCGGTGGGTGATCTCCACGCCCTTCGGCGGGCCCGTCGTCCCGGAGGTGTAGATCAGGGTCAGCACGTCGTCGGGACCGACCGCCCGCCACGTGGCGTCGAAGTCGAAGTCCGGGTCGCCGGCGGCCGCGAGGTCCTCGAGGCTGATCGTTCCCTCCCCGCCGTCGACGCTGACCACCGTGTCGAGCGCGACGCCCGAGCCGCGGACTGTGTCGAGGAACGCCTGCTGGGTGACGACGACCCGGTTGCCGGCGTCGCCGAAGAGGTAGGCGACCTGCTCGGGCGAGGAGGTGTTGTAGACGCTGAACGGGATCGCGCCGAGGTGCAGCGCTGCACAGTCGACGAGCGCAGCCTCGGGTCGGTTGAGCAGCATCAGCGCGACGCTGTCGCCGCGACGGACGCCCCTCGCAGCGAGCCCGGCCGCGAGCCGGCGTACCTGCTCGGCGTACTCGCTCCAGGTGAGGGCCACCGTGCCGCCCGGCGTGCGGAGCGCGACGCGGTCGGCGCGCCGGGTGGCGGTGTGCTGGAAGGCCTCGCAGAGCGTGCCGACGTCGAGGTCCATGACGGGATGGTGTCAGTCACCGGCCCCGCGCGGAAGGGTCACACGTCGAGCTTGTAGCCCAGGCCGCGAACGGTGATCAGGTAGCGCGGCTCGGACGGCTCGGGCTCGAGCTTGGCGCGCAGGCGCTTGACGTGTACGTCGAGGGTCTTGGTGTCGCCGACGTAGTCCGACCCCCACACGCGGTCGATGAGCTGACCGCGGGTGAGCACCCGTCCGGGGTTGCGCAGGAACATCTCCAGGAGCTCGAACTCCTTGAGCGGCAGGCGCTGCTCGGTGCCGTCGACGGTGACCACGTGGCGCTCGACGTCCATCCGGACCGGGCCCGCCTCGAGCGTGTCGGGCAGCAGCTCCGGGTCCTGGCCGCGGCGCAGGACCGCGCGGATCCGGGCCACCAGCTCGCGCGGGGAGTAGGGCTTGGTGACGTAGTCGTCGGCGCCGAGCTCGAGGCCGACCACCTTGTCGACCTCGTCGTCCTTGGCGCTGACCATGATCACCGGGACGTTGGACGTCTGGCGGATGGTGCGGCAGACCTCGGTGCCGGGGATGCCGGGCAGCATGAGGTCCAGCAGCACGATGTCGGCGCCGTTGCGGTCGAACTCGGTCAGCGCGGCGTTGCCGTCGGCGGCGACGGCGACCTCGAAGCCCTCCTTCCGGAGAAGGTAGGAGAGAGCCTCGCTGTAGCTCTCCTCGTCCTCGACTACGAGCACTCGGGTCACGGTCGATCCTCACTGTCCTCGGGGGTGTGCTGCGGAAGGGTCAGGGTGAAGGTGGATCCGTGCCCCGGCGCGGACCACACTCGCACGTCTCCACCGTGGGTGGCGGCGACGTGCTTGACGATGGAGAGGCCGAGGCCGGTGCCACCGGTCGAACGGTGTCGCGCCGGGTCGACGCGGTAGAAGCGCTCGAAGATCCGCTTGACCTCGTCCTCGGGGATGCCGATGCCCTGGTCGATCACGGAGATCTCGACGCCGTCGGCGACGGACTGGCGGGTCACCACGACGCGCGAGCCCGGGTCGGAGTAGGCCACCGCGTTGGCGACCAGGTTGGAGATCGCGGCGACGACCAGCTTCTCGCGGCCCAGGACCTTGAGGCCGTGCTCGCCCTCGGCGATCAGCTCGATGTCCTTGCCGCCGGCGTTGGTCGTGCTCGCGTCGACGGCCGAGGCGATGACCTCGTCGATCGAGACGGTCTCGGGGGAGTCGACCGGATCGTCGCCCTGTAGCCGCGACAGCTCGATGATCTGCTGGATCAGCCGGGAGAGTCGATCGCCCTCGTTGATCATCCGGTGGGCGAAGTTCCGCACCGCGTCGGGATCGTCGGTCGCGTCCTGCACGGCCTCGGCCAGCAGCCGGATCGCCCCGACGGGGGTCTTCAGCTCGTGGCTGACGTTGGCGACGAAGTCGCGGCGGATCGCCTCGACCTGGCGCTCGCGGGTCCGGTCCTCGACCAGCGCCAGCACCAGGCGCGACCCGAGCGGCGCCACGCGGGCGGTCACGTGCCGGTCCGGCCCGCTGCGCCGCGGAACGAGCAGCTCGGTCTCGCGGATCTGCCCGTCCCGGCGTACCTCCCCGATCAGGTCGGCGAGCACGCCGAACTGGAGCTGGGTCCCGCTGACCAGCCCCATGGCGTACGCCGGCGCGCTGGCCTTGACCACCGCGTCGCGCTCGTCGACGAGGACCGCGCTGCTGCGCAGGACCGAGAGGACGTCGGCGACGCCGGGCGGCACGAGCGGCTCGACGGGCGGCAGGTAGCGGCGCTGCTGGCGATCACTGAGGTGCCAGGCAAGCATGGCGCTGAACGTGACGAGTGCGCCGAGAACAGCGGCGAGAGCCGTCTGCGTCGTCGTACTCACGCTTGGATCGTACGGCGCGCCGAGGTCGGCGCCGCGAATCCCCGGACCCGACGTATCAGCTGTTCATCTGTGGTTCACCGGAGCCGCCGATCTGGACACCTGGCGCCCCTAGGCTCGGCGCTCATGCGCAACGCCTTCATCGACGAGCTCGAGACCACCTTCAACGACCTGGCCCTGATGTGCCGAGCGGTCGAGGTGGCCGTCAAGGACGCCACGACCGCGCTGCTCACGGCCGATCCCCGGGTCGCCGAGAAGGTCATCTCCGACGACGCCGAGATCGACCGGATGCGGGACCGGATCGAGGAGGAGGCGTTCGACATCCTTGCCCGGCAGCAGCCGGTCGCCGGCGACCTGCGCCTGGTCGTCGCCGCGCTGCGGATGGTCAGCGAGCTGGAGCGGATGGGCGACCTCTCGGTCCACGTCGCCAAGATCGCGCGCCTGCGGGTGCCGGCCGTGGCCGTCCCCGACGAGGCACGCCCGACGACCGAGCGGATGGCCGAGGTCGCCCTCGACATGGTCCGCCGCGTCGGCGCCATCATCACCACGCGCGACGTCGAGGCCGCCATCGCGCTCGGCCGTGCCGACGAGGAGATGGACCAGCTGCGCCGCCAGAGCTTCATCGAGCTGCTCGGCGACTCGTGGTCGCACGGCGTCGAGCCGGCGGTCGACCTCGCGCTGCTGGGTCGCTACTACGAGCGCATCGCCGACCACGCCGTGTCGGTGGCGAACCGGGTCGTCTTCGTCGTCACCGGTCACACCCCCTGATCAGCGGGGCCGCGCGGGCTACTTGCCCTGGTTGGCGACCGCGGCAGCTGCTGCGGCGGCAGCCTCGGGGTCGAGGTACTCGCCACCTGCGACGAGCGGCTTGAGGTCCTCGTCGAGGCGGTAGACCAGCGGCTGGGCCGTCGGGATGTTCAGCGCCGCGATGTCCTCGTCGGAGATGCCGTCGAGGTGCTTGACCAGCGCCCGCAGCGAGTTGCCGTGGGCGGTGACGAGGACGGTCCTGCCGGCCCGGAGGTCGGGCACGATCGCCTCTTCCCAGTAGGGGACCAGGCGGGCCACGACGTCCTTGAGGCACTCGGTCCGCGGCACCTCGATGTCGGCGTAGCGCGGGTCACCGGCCTGCGAGAACTCGTCGCTGTCGTCGAGCGGCGGCGGCGGGACGTCGTACGAGCGACGCCACAGCTGGAACTGCTCCTCGCCGAACTTCTGCAGGGTGTCCTTCTTGTTCTTGCCCTGCAGCGCGCCGTAGTGGCGCTCGTTGAGGCGCCAGTCGCGCTTGACCGGGATCCAGTGGCGCTCGGCCTTGTCGAGGGCGACCGCGGCCGTGGTGATGGCGCGCCGGAGCAGGCTCGTGTGGACGACGTCGGGCAGCACGCCGGCGTCGGCCAGCAGCTGGCCGCCGTTGACGGCCTCGCCGAAGCCCTTCTCGGTGAGAGGTACGTCGACCCAGCCGGTGGAGAGGTTGAGCGCGTTCCACTCGCTCTCGCCGTGGCGGAGCAGGACCAGCGTGTAGGTCATTCGGCCGGGGCCTGGGACGGCGAGGGGTCCTCGCAGTCGAAGGCGGCGCTGCCGGACTCGGAGGACGAGGCCATCGGGGTGGCCGACCCGGTCACCTCGGACGGCGTGGTCGTGGCGGTCGCGGCCTTGGCACCCTTGGCGGCCTTGGCCGGCGCGCTGGTCGACGCAGCCGCGCTCGGGGTCGGGACGGCCGTGTAGAAGTGGCACGGCTTGACGACCGGGACGTCCATCTCGATGGTCTCGGTCTTGCCGCCACGGGTGAAGGTCAGCTGGACGTTGGTCAGCGTCGTGCCCGGCATGAAGGTGCCGGAGACCTCGATCGGGTCGCTGACGTCGGTGGCCAGGTTGATGCCGGCCATCGGGGCGACCTGGACGGGCTTGAACGCCGCGACCTTCAGGCCGTCGCCGGAGACGGCGGACAGCGAGGCGTCGCTGTTCTCCTGGTTGGAGAGCGCACCGATGAGGCGGCCCTGGTCCGGCGCGGAGGCCAGGACGCGGATGCCGAGCGCGTCGACGGAGGCGTCGCGGTTGTTCACACCGGCGCTGATGGTGTTCACGCGGTCGGTGGGGTAGTGGAACCCACAGGCGGACATGGACGCGGCGAGCAGTACGCCGAGAACGGGCGCAGCGATCGCGGACGAGCGACGGTGGAGCATTCGGACGGGCCTCCGCTGTGTGGTCACACGGGTGATACGGGCGGCCACACTCTAGCGGTCGATCAGCGCGACAGGCCGACCTGGGCGGCGAAGATGAGCAACAGCACCACGATCACGACCAGGTAGACCGCCGAGATCATCAGCAGCCGGTTGGCGCCGACCTTCATCGCCAGGCGCAGCGGCAGGGTGCGCCAGCCGTCCTCGTGGTCGGCCACCAGGCCCCAGACCGAGCGGAGGAAGTGGACGCCGATGCCGAGCAGGGCGGCGAGCACGACCATCGCCGTCTCGGGCGCCGGCCCGAGCGCACGGCCGCCCCATCCGCCGTACGACAGGTAGCAGGGGAGCAGCGCGAACGAGACCGCCCACGACCACCAGGAGAGCAGGCCGGTGCGGAGCATGACGTTGCCGAGCATGCCGACCGCGATCGAGGCGAGGTAGAGGCAGCCCGCGGTGATGCCGGTGGTGACGGCGAGCGGAACGAGGACCAGCGCGGCGACGACGATGGCGTACCAGACGGCGCCGGGCTCGAGGCGACCGTCGGCCAGCGGCTTGCCGGGCGTCTGGTGCTTCGTGTCCCGCTCGCGGTCGGTCAGGTCGTTGTGCCAGCCGAGGATGGCCGAGCCGACCAGGACGGTCACCAGGACCACGCCCACCTCGCGGGCCGAGCGGCCGGCGATCATCGCCACGGCGGCGAGGACCAGGGCGGTCGTGACGGCCTGCTTGGGGTGGGCCGCCTGGGCCAGGCTCAGGACGAGGGAGCCGCGTACGCCGCGTCGCGGCTTCTCCACCACGGGGTTCTCGTCGATGGGGAGGTCGTCGTCCTCGAGCAGGTCCTCCGGGTCGGTCCCGAGGTCGTCGTTCGCCATGCGGAGCAGTATGTCATCGGCTGGTCTGTGACCTGAGATACACAGCCATTCGCGTGTGTCAAGCCCTCGATTGCCTTGCTGACCTGCACAAACGCTTTCGGAGGTCCCGCGGTGCCGTGGTAAGATTGAGGCCTAGGAAGGGGTTTCACACATATGTCTTTCACCGTCGGCGAAACGGTCGTTTATCCGAATCACGGGGCTGCCGTCATCGAGAACATCGAGATGCGGACCATCAAGGGAGTGGAGCGCCAGTACCTCGTGCTCCGCATCGTGGCGCAGCAGGATCTGGTCGTGCGGGTTCCCGCAGACAACCTCGATCTGGTCGGCGTGCGCGACGTCGTGGACAAGGAGGGCCTGGACAAGGTCTTCGGTGTCCTGCGTGCCGAGCACGTCGAGGAGCCGACCAACTGGTCGCGTCGCTACAAGGCGAACCTCGAGAAGCTGCACAGCGGCGACGTCATGAAGGTGGCCGAGGTCGTCCGCGACCTGTGGCGCCGCGAGCGTGACCGTGGCCTGTCGGCCGGCGAGAAGCGGATGCTGGCCAAGGCGCGCCAGATCCTCGTCTCCGAGCTGGCCCTGTGCGAGAACACCAACGAGGACAAGGCCGAGACCATCCTCGACGAGGTCCTCGCGTCCTGACCTTGGACAACTGGTTCGAAGAGCAGCGTCCCGCGGCTTCCGGCGTCATCCTCGACGCCGACCGCGGGACGTTGCCATTTCTCCTGATCCACGGCGAGTCGCTGGTCGCCGCCGCCGCGTGGGCGGCCGGTGAGGCCGGGATCGAGCTGATCGACGCCACCGTGCCGCTGGAGGTGGTCGCCGAGCGCGACGAGCCGCTGGTGCTGCACGACCCGCTCTGCCCGATGACGCCGCCGTCCTTCCTCGCCGCCTGCGTGGAGCGGTCGCTGGAGACGGATGCGGTCGTCGTGGGCGTCCGTCCGGTGACCGACACCGTCAAGACCGTTGCCGACGGGGTGCTCGGTGGGACCGTCGACCGGGACTCGCTCGTCGCCGCGTGCAGCCCCGTCGTGCTGCCGGCCGAGGTCGTCGCCGACCTCGAGGAGCTGCCGACCACCGACCTCGTCGAGCTCCTGGCCCTGCTGCGCGAGCGCTACCCGGTCCAGCTGCTGGAGGCTCCCGCCGCCGCGCGACGCATCGGCTCGGAGGCCGACGTACGCGTCCTGGAGGCGCTCACACGCCCCGACGACGACCCGTCAGCAGGGCTGCTGCCGCGCTGAGGTCCTCGGCGTAGGTCACCTTGAGGTTCTCGGGTCCCGTCGGGACGGCGTGGATCGCGAGGTCGGCGTACCTCTCGACGGTGGCCGCCGTGTCGGTGCCCTCGAAGCCGTCCGCTGCGGC
Source organism: Nocardioides montaniterrae (assembly GCF_054782655.1). NCBI lineage: Bacteria > Bacillati > Actinomycetota > Actinomycetes > Propionibacteriales > Nocardioidaceae > Nocardioides > Nocardioides montaniterrae. The sequence continues at coordinate 356,170 of NZ_BAAGSB010000002.1, forward strand.
TCGCGAGTAGGCATCGAGCAGGTCCGGCGCCCGGAACGCCTGTGGAGTCTGTACGCCGACCAGGCCGGCCGTCCGTGGCGAGAGCCCAGGCAGGTCGACCGTCGGTACGGCGCCGCCGTGCGCGCGTGCCGTGCGGATCACCTCGTCGAAGAGCTCCGACGTGGCGAGCGGACGGGCGCCGTCGTGGATGGCGACGACGTCGATCCCTCCGGTCCTGATCCGCGCTTCCAGGGCGTTCAGGGCCGCCTGCTCGCTGGCGTGGCGGGTGCTGCCGCCCGTGGTGAGGAGGACTTCGTGCGCTCCCAGCTCGGGGGTGAGCGCTGCGCCGATCGCCGCCTCCTCGCCGGGCCGGCAGACGACGATCACGGTGGTCACCTCCTGGGCCTCCAGCGCCGCGAGCACGGACCAGGCCAGGACCGGCCGGCCGTCGAGGGGCAGCAGGATCTTGTTGCGATCCGCGCCGACGCGGGTGCCGGAGCCCGCCGCGAGGACGGCGACCGCGGCGCCCACTCAGCCGCCGATCACGAGGGCGTTCGCGATGGCGGCGACGCCCTCGCCCCGACCGGTCAGGCCGAGGCCGTCGGTCGTGGTCGCGCTCAGCGAGACCGGGGCGCCCACCACGTCGGAGAGCACCTTGATCGCCTCGTCGCGGCGGGTGCCGATGCGCGGTCGGTTGCCGATCACCTGGACCGCGACGTTGCCGATGGCGAAGCCCGCGGCGTGGACGCGCCGGACCGTCTCCTCGAGCAGGGCGGTCCCGGCGGCGCCGGACCACTCGGGCTCCGACGTACCGAAGTTGCTGCCCAGGTCGCCGAGACCCGCCGCCGAGAGCAGGGCGTCGCAGATGGCGTGCGCGGCCACGTCGGCGTCGGAGTGACCCTCCAGGCGCACGTCCTCCTCGGGCCAGGTCAGGCCAGCCAGGGCGAGCACGGGGTCGCCCCCGGCACGCAGGACGAGGCGGTGGACGTCGGTGCCGATGCCGACCCGGATGACAGGCGTCGGAGGGTTCGCAGTCACATATCGATCATGCACCAGACGGTTGTGCGCCAAGATGGGGGCGTGCTGAGGTCTCGTTGGTGGTGGTCGCTGGTCGGCGTGGTCGTCGGCATGCTCGGCCTGGGTCTCAGCTATCTCGCTGCTGCACTCCTGCGCGTGCGGGCCTCGCCGCCGGTCGCGGTCGCCGACTGGATCACCGCGCGGACGCCCGGAAGCCTCGCCCACTGGGCGATCGAGAAGTTCGGGACGCACGACAAGACGGTGCTGGTCAGCGGCATGCTCGCGGTGCTCGTCATCATCTTCGGCCTGCTCGGCTGGCTCGCCCGCAAGCGCTGGTGGGCGACCGCCGTCGGCTTCCTGGGCGTCGGCGCCGTCGGCCTGTTCGCGGTGCTCCGCGAGCGCGGCGCCGGCTTCGTCGAGGTGCTGCCCCTGATCGTCGGCGCCGGAGCCTGGCTCATCGGGTTCGCGCTGGCCTACGAGTGGCTGCGCCGCTGGGAGATCGTCGAGGAGGCCGAGGACCCCGATCACGACCCCTCGCACACCCGCCGCGCCTTCTTCATGGGTCTGGGCGGCATGGCCGTCCTCGCCGCCGCGTCCGGCGTCGCCGGCCGGTTCGCCGGCAGCGCCCGCCGCAAGGTCGAGCAGAGCCGCCGCCTGCTGCGGCTCGAGGGCGTCAGCCAGCCGCGCGTGCCGCGCGACGCCAGCGTCGGCGTATCCGGCGTCGGGCCGTGGATGACGCCGGCGCGCGACTTCTACCTGATCGACACGGCGTACATCAAGCCCACCATCGAGCCCGACGAGTGGTCGTTGCGCATCCACGGGATGGTCGAGAACGAGATCACGCTGTCGTACGCCGACCTGATCGCCCGTGGCCTGACCGAGGACTGGATCACGCTCAACTGCGTGTCCAACGAGGTCGGCGGCGACCTGATCGGCAACGCCTGGTGGAGCGGCGTCAAGCTCTCCGGCCTGCTGGCCGAGGCCGGCGTGATGCCCGGCGCCGACGCCGTGCTGCAGACCTCCGACGACGGCTGGACCTGCGGCACCCCGCTCGCCGCGCTGACCGACCACCGCAGCGCCATCCTCGCGGTCGCGATGAACGGTGCCCCGCTGCCGATCGAGCACGGCTTCCCGGTGCGGACCATCGTCCCCGGGCTCTACGGCTACGTCTCGGCGTGCAAGTGGGTGGTCGACATGGAGGTCACCACCTTCGACAAGGTCACCGGCTACTGGATCGACAAGGGCTGGTCCGAGCGCGGCCCCGTCAAGATCGCCTCCCGGGTCGACGTACCCCGCTCCGGGGAGCACGTGGCCGTCGGTCAGGTCGTCTTCGGCGGCGTCGCCTGGCACCAGCTCACCGGCATCCGCGGCGTCGAGGTGTCCCTCGACGGCGGACCCTGGACGGGCGCCACGCTCGGCGGGACCCCCGACCTCGACACCTGGGTGCAGTGGCGGGCCGAGCTGAGCGTCGACAAGGGTGACCACGAGGTCCGGGTGCGGGCCACCGGTCGCGACGGGGAGGTTCAGACCGGCGTACGCCGCGACGTGGCTCCCGACGGTGCCACCGGCTGGCACACGGTGCGGTTCTCGGCCTCCTGATCTGCGTCGTACCTGATCTTCTGGCCCTTTCTCGGGCTTATTTGGGGCCAAACGATCAGGTACGACGACAATGGGCCCGCTGTGAAGATCACCTATCCGCCGGACCTGCCGGTCAGTGCGCGCCGCGACGACATCGCGGCGGCGATCCGCGACCACCAGGTCGTGGTGATCGCGGGCGAGACCGGCTCGGGCAAGACCACCCAGCTGCCGAAGATCTGCCTCGAGCTGGGGCGTGGCCTGGACGGGAAGCTGGTCGGGCACACGCAGCCCCGGCGGATCGCGGCGCGATCGGTCGCCGAGCGGATCGCCTCCGAGCTGGGGGAGGAGATCGGGGAGACCGTCGGCTACCAGGTCCGGTTCACCGACCGGACGTCTGCCCGGGGCCGGCTCAAGGTGATGACCGACGGCATCCTGCTCGCCGAGCTGCAGCGCGACCGGATGCTCCAGCGCTACGACACGATCATCATCGACGAGGCGCACGAGCGCTCGCTCAACATCGACTTCCTGCTCGGCTACCTCAAGCAGCTGCTGCCGCGACGCCCCGACCTGAAGCTCATCATCACCTCGGCGACCATCGACACCGCGCGCTTCTCCTCCCACTTCGACGACGCCCCCGTCATCGAGGTGTCGGGGCGGACGTTCCCCGTGGAGATCCGGTACCGGCCCCTGGTGGTCTCGACAGGCTCGACCGACGATGGCCGCGACGAGGACGGGGAGGTCGTCGTACGCGACCAGACCGAGGCCATCGTCGCGGCGGTCCGCGAGCTCTCGGCCGAGGGACCGGGCGACGTGCTCGTCTTCCTGCCCGGCGAGCGGGAGATCCGCGACACCGCGGACGAGCTCTCCTCGATCTCGGACAAGCTCGAGATCCTGCCTCTCTACTCGCGGCTCTCGGCCGCCGAGCAGCACCGGGTCTTCTCTCCGTCCGGCTCGAAGCGGCGCGTCGTGCTCGCGACCAACGTCGCCGAGACGTCGCTGACCGTCCCCGGCATCAGGTACGTCGTCGACGCCGGCCTGGCCCGCATCTCGCGCTACTCCGCGCGGACCAAGGTCCAGCGGCTGCCGATCGAGCCGATCTCGCAGGCCTCGGCGAACCAGCGCTCCGGTCGATGTGGCCGCGTCGCCGAGGGCATCGCGATCCGGCTCTACTCCGAGGAGGACTTCGAGGCGCGCCCCGAGTTCACCGACCCCGAGATCCTGCGCACCAACCTCGCCTCGGTCATCCTCCAGATGACCGCCCTCGGGCTCGGGGACATCGCCCGGTTCCCGTTCGTCGAGCCGCCTGACCGGCGCAACGTCCAGGCCGGGCAGCAGCTGCTCGAGGAGCTCGGGGCGGTTGGTTTCGATACGCCCTCGCCTAGCGGCTCGGGCTACTCAACCAACGGCAGGGTGCGGCTGACCCGGCTCGGGCAGAAGCTCGCGCGGCTGCCGATCGACCCCCGCCTGGGGCGGATGCTGCTCGAGGCCGAGCGGCTCGGCTGCGTGCGCGAGGTGATCGTCATCGTCGCCGCGCTGTCGCTCCAGGACCCGCGCGAACGGCCGGCCGAGATGCAGGCCCAGGCCGACCAGCAGCACGCCCGCTTCAAGGCCGAGGGCTCGGACTTCCTCACCTGGCTCAACCTGTGGCGCTACGTCAAGGAGCAGCAGCGTGAGCTCTCCTCCAGCGCGTTCCGGCGGATGTGCAAGCGGGAGTTCCTCAACTACCTCCGGATCCGGGAGTGGCAGGAGTTCGAGTCGCAGCTGCGGCGGGTGGCCAAGGAGATGAAGCTCCAGGTCGGCGCGCCGGCCGACCTGCCTGATGCGGACGGCATCCACCAGGCGTTGCTGTCGGGACTGCTCAGCCACGTCGGGATGCTCGAGGAACGGGAGTCTCGGCCACCGGCGACCAAGGGCAAGCGTCCCGGACCACGGGAGTACCTCGGCGCACGCGGCGCGAAGTTCGCGATCTTCCCGGGCAGCGGCCTGGCGCGGAAGAACCCGGCGTACCTCATGAGCGCCGAGCTCGTCGAGACCGGCCGCCTGTGGGCCCGCCAGAACGCCGAGATCAAGCCCGAGTGGGCCGAGCGGCTCGGCGCGCACCTGGTCAAGCGCACCTACTCCGAGCCGCACTGGTCGACCAAGCGGCAGGCGGTGATGGCGCGCGAGCGCGTCACCCTGTACGGCGTACCGCTGGTGGCCGATCGCCTCGTCGACTACGGCCGGATCGAGCCGGCGGTGGCGCGCGCGCTGTTCATCCGGCACGCGCTGGTCCAGGGGGAGTGGTCGACCCGCCACCAGTTCTTCCACCAGAACCGGCGGCTGCTCGAGCAGGCCCAGGAGCTCGAGCACAAGGCCCGTCGCCGCGACCTGGTCGTGGACGAGCACACGCTCTTCGACTTCTACGACGCGCGGGTCGGCGCCGACGTCACCGGCGGCGTCCACTTCGACACCTGGTGGAAGGGCGCGAGCCGTCGTGACAGGCGACTGCTCGACCTCGATCCGGCGATGCTGGTGCGCGATGCCGCCGACGAGGTCAGCGCCGACGACTTCCCCGACCGGTGGGTGTCGCAGAGCCACGACTTCGAGGTGTCCTACAACTTCGAGCCCGGCGCGGCCGACGACGGCGTGCTGATCGACATCCCGCTCGCCACCCTCAACCGGGTCGACGACGACGACTTCTCGTGGAACGTCCCCGGCCTGCGCGAGGAGCTCGTCACCGAGCTGATCCGCGGCCTGCCCAAGGCGATCCGCGTGCAGTGCGTGCCCGCGCCGAACACGGCCCGCGAGTTCCTCGCGGCGGTGCCCCCGGGCGAGGAGTCGCTGCTGACCGCGCTGGAGCGCTACCTGCGCTCCGCCAAGGGCGTGCACGTCCCGCGCGACTCGTGGGACGTCGCCGGGCTCCCCGCGCACCTGCGGCCGACGTTCCGCGTCGTCGACGAGCGCGGCCGCGAGAAGTCGCGTGGCAAGGCGCTGGAGGACCTGAAGGCGCCGCTGACCGGTGACTTCACCCGGGCCCTGCGGGCCGTCGCGTCGGACAGCGGGCTGGCCAGGTCGGGGGAGACGACGTGGGTGTTCGACGACCTTCCCGAGGTGGTCCAGCAGAAGCGCGCCGGCCACGAGGTCTCCGCCTACCCGGCGCTCGTCGACGAGGGCTCGACCGTCGGGGCGGAGATCTTCGGGTCGGCCGCTGAGGCCGCTGCCCGGCATCGGCACGGGGTGGCGCGTCTGCTCCTGCTCGGTCTCGGCACCGCCCCGACCAAGGGCATCGTGGACGGGCTCTCGATGGCCGACAAGCTGGGGCTCGCCGGGTCGCCGTACCCCTCCGTCGACGCCCTCCTCGCCGATTGCCTGCGGTGCGTCGTGCTGGACGCGATCGGGGAGGACGCGCCCCGGACGGCCACGACGTACGACGAGCTGCTGGCCGCCCTGCGGCGCGACGCTCCGGCACGGGTCCGCGAGCTCGTCACCGGCATCGTGCTGCGGGTCCTGGAGAGCTGGCGCGAGACCGACAAGGCGCTGTCCGGCCGGGTCGACATCAACCTCCTGCACGCCCGCACCGACCTCCAGAACCAGGTCGCGCGGCTCGTCTGCGACGGGTTCATCGGGGCAGCGGGCAGTGCGCAGCTGAGTCGCTACCCGGCGTACCTCCTGGCCGTGCGGATCCGCCGCGACAAGCTCGCCGACGGCACCGCCGCGCTGTGGAAGGACCAGGAGGCGATGGGCAGGATCGGGTCGCTCCAGGACGCCTACCTGCACAAGCTCGCCGCGCTGCCCGAGGGCTGCCCGCCGGGGCCGGCCCTGGGCCGGGTGCGGTGGATGCTGGAGGAGTACCGCATCTCGTTGTGGGCACAGCAGGTCGGTACCGCCGGCCCGGTGAGCGACGTCCGGATCAGGAAGGCCCTCGATGGCGCGTGAGCACCACAAGCCCGCCCCGATGAGCGCTCGATTCTTCGAGAGCGTCGAGGGCGGTTCCGACCCCGCGCTGGTGGCCGAGGCGGGCGAGCGGGCGGCCGAGATCCTCGTGCGCGGCCCGCGCTCCGAGAGCGACGGCGCGGTCGCCGACCGCCTGGTCCACCTCGCCGACACCGAGGGCATGGAGGCCATCGCCGAGGTCTGGGCCGGTGCCCCGGCCGACTCGCTCGCGGGGTGCCTGTGGCGGCTCTACGTCCTGCGGAGCTGGGTGTACGCCGACCCGGCCGGTGTGGCGAGCGCGTTCGACCGCGGGCGGGCCAGTGACCGGTTCGCCGAGGTCGTCGCGGGTGTCGCGGACCCGCCCGGACCCGACGAGCTGCGCGCGATGATCGACGACGTGCTGCGCGGCATCGTCACCCGCGACTTCGCCGACGTGCTCCTCCGCGCGAGCGCCTTCGCCCGCATCATGGCCGCCGGACAGGCGGGAGACCCCGCGGTCGACGTACGCCGTCTGCTGGGGCTGGCCGAGCAGCTGGAGGCGGCCGGGCACGCCGAGCTGGCGGGTCCCTCACCCGGCACCCCCTAGACTTCGACTCGAGCACGCCGGGCCGCGGCAGCCCCGGGTCCCAAATCAAGCCGCTACGAGCGGCCATGCGCCGTGAGGCGCTCCCGGTCCGGCGTGCTCACCAGACGGGACCAGAAGGAAGACCAGGGGTAGATGACGGCGGAGCGCATGGGCTGGCGGACCTACCTCACCGTCGGAGTGGTCCTCGCCGCGGTCCTCACCGCGATGCTGCTGGTGCGCCCGCACCACCGCCATCACCACCACCGGAGCGCGGCCCCCGGTCCCGGCGAGCCGACCTCGTCGGTCGCCCCGACCCCGACGGACCTCACCCTGGGCGTCTACGGCTCCCCGGCCGAGCTCGCGACCTACCGCGGGCTGGCGTCGGCGTACCAGAAGGCGCACGCAGGGGTGCAGGTCGAGGTCAGGGCCTACGCCTCCCGGGCCGACCTGCTGCAGGCCGTCCACAGCGGTGCGGTGCCGGATGTCTACCTGCTCGACCGGTCCGACCTCAGCGGCGTGATCGACGCCGGCCTCAACCAGCCGCTCGGCACCATGCTGCCCGACCGTGGCGTCAGCCTGGGCGACAACTACTCGCGCGACGCGGTCGCCGCCTTCTCCGCCGACGACGACCTCCAGTGCATGCCGTTCACGGTCTCGCCGATGGTCATCTACTACAACACCGACCTGATCCACCTGCAGCGGATGCGCACCCGTGGCCTCTCGGTGCCGTCCTCGAGCGGTCTGACCTTCACGATGAACGACCTGCGCGCCGCAGCGCGGGTCGCGACCCGCGCCCGCGGCCACCACGCCGCCGGCATCGCCATCGCACCGACGTTGCAGGGGCTCGCGCCGTTCATCTACTCCGGCGGCGGACAGCTCTTCGACGACGACACCCACCCCACGCGGCTGGCCCTCGGCGACGACAGCTCAACCAACGCGCTGCGCAGCACCCTCGAGGTCCTGCGCGACCCGCAGCTCAGCCTGACCGCCGAGCAGCTCGGCAAGGACACCGCCGTCGACCGGTTCAAGGCCGGCCGCCTCGGCATGATCGCCGGCTTCCGTGGCCTCGTCCCGCAGCTCCGCGCCACCAAGGGCCTGCACTTCGACGTGCTGGCGATGCCGGTGATCGGCGACCACACCACCGTCGGGGAGTTCCGCGGGCTGTGCCTGGCCCACGGCAAGCACACCCAGGTCGAGGCCGCCGCGGACCTGCTGACCTCGCTGATCAGCGACGCCTCGATGCGCCGCGTCGCCCAGACTGGCTCGCTCGAGCCCGCCGACCTCCGGGTCGCGTACTCGAAGGCGTTCCTGCAGCCCACCCAGCAGCCCGCGAACTCGCTGGTCTTCACCCGGCTGCTGCGCTACATCGTGACCCCGCCGCTCGACGTCCCCTGGGGCCGCCTGCAGACGGCGGTCGCCGGCCAGCTCGATCAGCTGATGTCGACGCCGGTCCTCGATGACCTCGACGTACGCCTGGACAACATCGACAAGCGCTCGATGCGGATCCTGTCGCCGCCCACTCCGACGCCTTCTCCCAGCGCGTCGCCGACGAGCTAGTCGGACTCGGCTTCGAGGACCGCCCGGGCCAGGCTCGGGCCGGTCAGGCCGACCTGCCAGCCGCGGGCGCCCAGCTCACGGAGCTGGTCGATCATCGCCTCGAGCAGCGCGATCGGCTCGCGGGTCTTGGGCGGCGTCCACATCACGCGGCGCAGGTGGTCGGGGGTGAGCAGGTTCTCGAGCGGGAGGTCGTTGGTCTCGGCGATCTCCGCGATCGCGGCCTTGGCGACCTCCAGGCGGCGGGCGGCGACCGGGTCGCGGTCGGCCCAGGCGCGCGGCGGCGGCGGGCCCTCGTTGCGGCTCGCCCGGGTGGGGAGCTCGTCCTCCTCGAGGGCGGCAGCGCGGGCGATCGCCTCGAGCCAGTCGCTGGCGTGCCGGGACGCGCCCCGGCCGTGGAAGCCCTCGGTGCGCATGAGCGCGCCGCGTGAGGTCGGCATCGCGGTCGCGGCGGCGACCATCGCGGAGTCGGGGATCAGCCGCCCCGGCGTCACGTCGCGCTCACGCGCGATCTCGTCGCGGCGCTCCCAGAGCAGCTTGACGGCGGCCAGGTTGTGGCGGCCGCGAACCCGGTGCAGCCCGGACGTACGCCGCCACGCGTCCACGCGCGGCGTCGGCTCGAAGCCGCGGAGGTGGTCGAACTCCTGGGCGGCCCACTCGGCCTTGCCGGCCTCCTTGAGCTGGGCGGCCAACAGGTCGCGCAGCTCGACGAGCACCTCGACGTCGAGGGCGGCGTACTCCAGCCACGGCTCGGGCAGCGGCCGGGTCGACCAGTCGACCGCGGAGTGCTCCTTGAGCAGCTGCTGGCCCAGCAGGGTCTCGACCAGCGTCGCCAGGCCCACCCGCGGGTAGTTGAGCAGCCGGCCGGCCAGCTCGGTGTCGAACAGGGCGGTCGGTCGCAGGCCCACCTCGTTGAGGCAGGGAAGGTCCTGGGTGGCCGCGTGCAGGATCCACTCGGCGTCGCCGATGGCATCCTGGAGCAGGTCGAGGTTCTCGAACGGGATCGGGTCGATCAGGCCGATGCCCGCGCCCTCGCGCTTGACCTGGATCAGATAGGCACGGCTGGAGTAGCGGTAGCCCGACGCACGCTCGGCGTCGATCGCCACCGGTCCCGAGCCGGCCGCGATCGCGTCGCAGTACGCCGCCAGCGCCTCCTCGGTCTCGATGACCTCGGTCAGGCCGCCGGCGAGGCGGAGCAGCGGGGTCGCGACAGGCTCGACCGCCGCCTGGTCCTCGTCCATCGGATCGTCGGTCATCGGGGTGCGTCGCCTCGCTGGCCGCGTCGTGAGGGCATCACGGCGACGCCCTCGGGGACCGGCTCGAGGCCGCCGGCGGTGCACAGCAGCTCGCCCCACGCCTCGACGTGAGCGGTCAGGTCGGTCGGGTCGACGGGCGTCCAGGACGCCCGGATCTCGATCTGGGCGTTGCCGGGCTCGCCCTCCATCGTCCCGAAGCTCTCGGTCGCCACCCGGGTGACCGTGCCGGAGGCGGCGGTGTGGGCGACGCCCGCGGCGTCGAGCGCCTCCATCAGCCAGGTCCAGCCGACGTCGGCCAGCATCGGGTCGGTCGCGAGCTCGGTGTCGATCTCGGCGCGGCAGTAGGCCACGCAGCGGAAGGTGCCCTCCCAGGTGTCGTTGCCCGCCGGGTCGTGCAGCAGCACGAGGCGGCCGGTGGAGACCTCCTCGTCGTCCACCGTCACGTCCGCGGAGAGCGCCGCGGCGTACGGCGCGATGCGTTGCGGCGCGGGCATCTCCTCGCACCACACCTCGGGGCGGAAGCTCGCCGCCTGCAGGCAGGCGACGGCAGCCTCGAACTCCGGGGGGCCTCCGGCCGTGCCGGATCCCCGGTGAGTCTCCTGCGGGGCCACCATGACGCCAACACTAGGCGCTCCGGCGTACGGCGATGCGCGTCCCACGCCGTCCACCTGCGACCATGAGAGGCGTGAACGACCTGTCACAGAGTGCTTTCCTGGCGGCCGCGCGAGGCGAGAAGCCCGCGCACACCCCGGTCTGGTTCATGCGCCAGGCGGGTCGCGCGCTGCCGGAGTACCACAAGGTGCGCGAGGGCATCGCGATGCTCGAGTCCTGCATGAACGCGGACCTGATCACCGAGATCACGCTCCAGCCCGTACGCCGCTACGGCGTCGACGCGGCCATCTTCTTCTCCGACATCGTGCTGCCGCTCAAGGCGGTCGGCGTCGACCTCGAGATCAAGCCGGGCGTGGGCCCGGTCATCGCCTCCCCGGTGCGCACCCTCGCCGACGTCGAGGCGATCCCGGACATCACCCCCGAGCACCTGCCCTTCATCGCCGAGGCGGTCCAGAACCTCGTCGGCGAGCTCGGCTCGACCCCGCTCATCGGGTTCGCCGGCGCGCCGTTCACCGTGGCGTCGTACCTCGTCGAGGGCGGTCCGTCCCGCGAGTACGCCAAGACCAAGGCGATGATGTTCGGCGCCCCCGAGGTCTGGGACGCGCTGATGAGCAAGATCGCGCAGATCTCCGCCGGGTTCCTCGAGGTGCAGGTCGCGGCCGGCGCCTCCGCCGTCCAGCTCTTCGACTCGTGGGCCGGCGCCGTCAACCGCGACGACTACGTCTCGCACGTCCAGCCCTATTCCGCCCGGGTGCTGTCGCAGATCGGCGCGACCGGCGTACCCCGGATCCACTTCGGCGTGAACTCCGGTGAGCTGCTCGACCTCATGGGCGACGCCGGTGCGGACGTCGTGGGCGTCGACTGGCGGGTCAAGCTCGAGGACGGCATCCGGCGCATCGGGCCCGACCGCTGCGTCCAGGGCAACCTCGACAACACGCTGGTCTTCGCGCCGGACGAGGTGATGTTCGCGCGGGCCGCCTCGATCATCGACGCCGGTCGTGCTGCCAAGGGCCACATCTTCAACCTCGGCCACGGCGTCATCCCCTCGACGAACCCCGACCAGCTCAAGAAGCTCACGGAGTTCGTGCAGTCCTACCCGCTCGACTGACAGGCTGGTCGCCGTGCGGGTGGTCGTGGTCGGTGGGGGCATCGCCGGGCTGACCGCTGCCCATGAGCTGGTGCGTGCCGGAGCCTCGGTCGTCCTGCACGAAGGCAGCGACCGGGTCGGCGGGAAGCTGCGGGCCGGCTCCGTCGCGGGGGTGAGCGTCGACGTCGGCGCCGAGGCGATGATCAACCGGCGGCCCGAGGCCGTTGCGCTGGCTGCTTCGCTGGGGCTGCCGCTCGTGCATCCCACGTCCGCGACCTCTCGCATCTGGACCCGTGACGCGCTGCGGCCGCTGCCGCGGACGTTGCTGGGGGCGCCCGTGGACCTCGACGGTCTCGCTTCCTCCGGGATTCTCTCTCCTGCCGGCCTTGCTCGTGCTTCGGCGCAGATTCCGGTGGTGGTGTCGGACGACGTCGCGGTCGGTGCTGCCGTCGCCGAGCGGTTCGGCGACGAGGTCGCCGACCGGCTCCTCGAGCCGCTGCTGGGTGGCGTGTACGCCGGCCTGGCCCGGGACATCTCGATCCGCGCCGCCGCTCCTCAGCTGATCGGGCCGTTGGCGGCCGAGGTGTTCTCGGCCCCCACCGGGCCCGCCACGGCCGAGTCGCCGGTCTTCGCCGGCATCGAGGGCGGGATGTGGCGGCTCGCCTCCGCTCTTGCCTCTGCGATCGTCGAGGGCGGTGGGGAGATCCGGCTCGAGGCTCCGGTGACCTCCTTCGGGGACCTCTCGGCCGATGGGATCGTGCTGGCGACCCCGGCCGCTGCTTCGGCCCGGCTGCTCGGCGACATCGCGCCCGGCGCCGCCGCCGAGCTGGCCTCCATCGGCTACGCATCGACCGCCCTGGTGACGCTCGCGTTCCGTGCCTCCGAGGCCGCCGATGCGCTCGACGTCGGAGCCTCCGGCTTCCTGGTGCCGGCGGTCGACGGCCGCCGCATCAAGGCGTCGACGTACTCCTTCGCCAAGTGGGACTGGGTCCGTGCCGCCGGGGGTGACCTGCTGATCCTGCGCACGTCCCTTGGTCGCTTCGGCGAGGAGGCCTCGCTGCAGGTGCCCGATGCTGCACTGATCGAGGCGTCGCTCGCCGACCTCCGCGAGGCCACCGGTCTCACCGCCGCTCCCGTCGACGCCGTCGTCCAGCGCTGGGGCGGCGGGCTTCCCCAGTACGCCGTCGGCCATCTCGACCGCGTCGCGCGCATCCGCGCCGCCGTCGCCGAGGTCCCTGGGCTCGAGGTCTGCGGTGCGGCGTACGACGGTGTCGGGATCGCCCCGACCGTCGCATCAGCGCAGAAGGCCGTCGCGGCTCTCCTTTCCTGACCTGATCACCGTGGCGACCCCGCCGATCACGACGGCGCCGAACGTGGTGCCGATGAGTACCATGATGGCTCCCGCGACCCACATGCCGTCGTCGCTCACTGGGTCCGTCGTTGCGACGACGGTCTGCACCCACGCGGCCGTGAACGCGATCGGCATCAGCATCAGCGTGAGTGGGTGCACGCGGATCGCTCCGAGCAGTGCGACCGCGAGAAGGGTGCCGGCGCAGCCGATGACCTGCCAGGTCTCGTAGGGCCCGTGCCACTGACCGGCCGCGTTGCGCTGGTAGGTGTGGTCCCAGCCGAGCCATGCCCACCAGGATCCGGCGGCCCCCAGGCCGAGGGTGACAGCAGCGGCGATGCGGCGGGTTGGAGTTCTCATGCTCGAGGGTCCCGCTGCGCGATCGGCCGATGCGTGAGCACGGGTGCTCAGCTGCCCCGGCACAATGGGGTCATGACCGACCCGCAGGCCCACATCCAGAGCAACGCCGCCAAGATCAACGAGCTCAACGACACGATCCGCTTCACGATGTGGTCGGTCTTCAAGCTCGAGCGGGTGCTCGGTGGTGACGACGCGCAGCGCAAGGTCGAGGCGGGGGAGCTCGAGGCGTTCCTGGCCGAGCTCGCCGAGGCCGACGTGGTCGTGCGTGGCCTGTACGACGTCGCCGGCCTGCGTGCCGATGCCGACCTGATGATCTGGTGGCACGCCTCGACCTCCGACGAGCTGCAGGCGGCGTACCACCGCTTCCGTCGTACGGCGTTCGGCTCGCGTCTCGCGCCCGTCTGGTCGCAGATGGCGCTGCACCGCCCGGCGGAGTTCAACCGCAGCCACCTGCCGGCGTTCCTGGCCGACGAGCGGGCGCACGACTACGCGGCGGTCTACCCCTTCGTCCGCTCCTACGAGTGGTACCTCCTCGAGGACGCCGAGCGCCGTCGCCTGCTCGCCGAGCACGGCCAGATGGCGCGCGGCTATCCCGACGTCCGTGCCAACACGGTGCCTAGCTTCGCGCTGGGTGACTACGAGTGGATGCTCGCCTTCGAGGCGGACGACCTCACCCGCATCGTCGACCTGATGCGCCACCTGCGCGGCTCGGAGACCCGACGCCACGTGCGCGAGGAGGTCCCGTTCTACACCGGTCGCCGGGTCGAGCCGGCGGCTCTGCTGGAGCGCCTGCCCTGAGGCGCTGAGCTGTGAAGTGGGGCGAGGCTCAGAGGCCTCGCTCCACTTCACAACCTGATGCCTGTGGAGAGCGGACGCGCGATGTCGGCGCAATGCCGACACTGGTCCGATGGATGCGTGGCGGCGCGTGGCCGAGCAGCAGGCGGGGCTGATCACCCGAGCGCAGCTCAACGCGCTCGGGGTCCGTCGCTGGACCGTCGCGCAGCGGGTCAGGACCGAGCGCTGGCAGCAGGTCAGCTCTCGGGTCGTCTGCACGACGACCGGCGAGCTCACCCGCGAGCAGCGGGCGTGGCTCGGGGTGCTGCACGCCGGCGACGGGGCGCTGATCGGTGGCCTCACCACAGCTGAGGACCTGGGTCTCCGCGGGTGGCAGCGCGATGTCACCACCGTCCTGGTGCCCTACGAGCTGGGGAGGCCGACCCCCGTGGAGGGCATCCGGTTCATCCGCACGCGCAGAGATCTCGCCGCGATGCGGCTGCGGCGGTATGGCCTGCCTCGGTGCGGACTCGAGGCCGCGGTGCTGCTGTTCGCCGCGCAGGACCGATCCGAGCGGACCGCGCAGGGCGTGCTGGCTGCCTGCGTCCAACAGGGCCTGACGACTCCCGAGCGCCTGGAGGAGTGGGTGGAGCGCCTCGTGCCGCTACGGCGGAGCGCGCTGTTCCGGCGGACGTTGGCGGAGATCGCAGGCGGCGCGCAGTCGCTCGCTGAGATCGACGTGGCCCGGATGTGCCGGCGCGCGGGGCTGCGCCTGCCCGACCGGCAGGTCCGTCGCCGTGACGCCCACGGCCGGCTCCGCTACACCGACTGCGAGTGGCGGCTCGCTGACGGCCGCACGGCAGTGCTCGAGGTCGACGGCCTGTTCCACATGGACGTGGAGCAGTGGGAGGACGACATCGCCCGGCAGCGCGCGCTGACGACCCCGAGCCGTCTGGTGGTGCGCTGCACGACGCGTGAGGTGCGGGAGTGCTCGGAGGTGGTGGCCGCGGACCTCCGTCGTCTGGGAGTTCCACTCGCCGCCTGAGGGGTTGTGAAGCGGAGCGAGGCCCAGAGACCGCGCTCCGCTTCACGACCCCACCGAGAATTTAAACTTGCAAAGTCGAGTGATTTAGTGGACTATTGACCCATGTCCACCGACACCCACCCCACGCTCGACGTGGACCTCACTCGCGCGGGAGCCGCTCACGCATCGGCTCCCGCGCGAGTATCGGCACGGGCCGCGTTCCAGGAGGCCATCACCGATGGCGCGCTGCTCGTCGACATCCGGCCGGCCGAGGTGCGGTCGACGTACGGCGGCATCGCGCCCTGGATGTGCCCGTTGGTGATCGGGCCGGACGGCATCGAGCGGCTGCTCGACCCCCGCTCGGAGCAGCGGATCCCGCGGGCGGCGTACGGCCTGCGCGTGATCGTGGTCGGGCAGGCGGGTTACACCTCGTGGCTCGCGGCGCACTCGCTGCGGGCCCTCGGCGTCGAGCGGGCCACCGACCTCGACGGCGGGTTCCTCGCCTGGCGCGATGCCGGGATGCCGGTGATCGGCCCGGCACCCATCTGATTGGTCGTACGATCCGAGCATGCGCACCAAGCTCGCCGCCTTCGCCCTGACGGCCCTGGCCCTCGTCGTCACGGGTTGCGGTGCCGGGGACGACTCGGCCCGTGACAAGGCCACGGACCCGGCGCAGTCGGCGGGCCCGTACGTCGTGCTCACCCAGCCCACGTTCGCCGGCGGGCTGTTCGCCCCGCTGCACGACGGGCTGACCGGCCACATCAAGACCGCCGTCGACGGGACCGAGCTGGACGTCGACGTGCGCTACCGCGCCGGCGGCGCGATGGACATGGCCGGCCGGATGACTGAGGGCGGCGAGGTCAACGACATCGTCCTGGTCGACGGTGACTTCTTCCAGAAGGGCACCGGCGAGAAGCGCTGGAGCGAGTTCCCCCAGGACTTCGCCCGCGAGATGGTCGGTTCGCTCGACGACGCCAACCCGGCGAACGTCGCGGCCGACCTCAAGGCCGGCCTCCAGTCCGTGAAGTACGTCGGCAAGAGTGCGATCGGCAGCCAGAAGTACCACCTGTACCGGCTCACGATGAGCCGCTCGTGGGTGCTCTCCCAGGCCCGGGCCGAGGCGCAGCAGGCCGGCCGGAAGCCGCCGAAGGCCGCCGACGTGCCGGGCGTGAGCTACCGCGTCTGGCTCGACGACGACAACCTGCTCCGCCGGATCCTGGTCGACACCGGGCACAAGGCGATGCCGATGGACTTCACCGACTGGGGCGACCCGGTCAGCATCGAGGCGCCGCCCGCCAAGGACGTCGCCTCGCTCGACGGCTGATCCTGCGGACCGCTGAGTAGGCTCATGGGCATGGCCTATGACGTCGACAAGTCGGACCAGGAGTGGCGCGAGCAGCTGAGCGCCGAGGAGTACGCCGTCCTCCGCAAGGCGGGCACCGAGCGCGCGTTCACCGGTGAGTACACCGACACCGAGACCAAGGGCGTCTACCGCTGCAAGGCGTGCCAGGCCAAGCTCTTCGAGTCCGACACCAAGTTCCACTCCGGCTGTGGCTGGCCGAGCTTCTACCAGCCGCTCGACAACACCGCGGTCGAGTACATCGAGGACACCAGCCACGGCATGAAGCGGGTCGAGGTCCGCTGCGCCAGCTGTGGCTCACACCTCGGGCACGTCTTCCCCGACGGCTACGGCACCCCGACCGGCGACCGCTTCTGCATCAACTCGATCAGCCTCACCCTCGAGGCTGCGGGCGACGCCGACGCGTCATGACCTTCGAGGTCGCCGGTGACCGCTACGACAACTTCATGGGTCGCTACACCGCCGGCCTCGCCCCGCTGCTCGCCGACGCGGCCGAGGTCCGCTACGGGATGCAGCTGCTCGACGTCGGGTGCGGTCCGGGCGGCCTGACCGCCGAGCTGGCCGAGCGGGTGCGTCCCGCCGGCATCTGTGCCATCGACCCCAGCCTGCCGTTCGTCGAGGCCTGCCGCGCACGGCTGCCCGGCGTCGCCGTCGTCCACGGCACGGCCGAGGACCTGCCGTTCGACGACGACGAGTTCGACGCGAGCCTGTCCAGCCTCGTCGTCGGCTTCATGACCGACCCGCTCCAGGGCGTGCGCGAGATGGCGCGCGTGACCAAGCCCGGTGGAGCGGTGGCGATCTGCTTCTGGGACGTCTCGCGCCACCAGATGCTCTCGCTGGGCACCCGCGCGGTCCATGCTGCGCGTACGGACGCCGCACCCCACTTCGACGTGGTCGGCACCCGCGAGGGTGACATCAGCGGCCTGATGCGCGAGGCGGGGCTGGACGTCGAGCACGAGGGCGAGCTCCACGTCGAGGCGGCGTACGACGACTTCGACGACCTGTGGTCCTCGATCACCGGGGGTGCCGGGCCGCTCGTCGACGCTCTCGCGCAGCTGTCCGGCGACGAGGTGGCCCGGGCGCGCGAAGCCGCCCGCAGCGAGGTCCCGGACGGACCGTTCACGCTGACCGCCGTGGCTTGGTACGCCGTCGGCCGCGGCTGATCGCTACTTCTCGACCCGGTTGCCCTGCTCGTCCCAGTGCTCGGCGACCTTCTTGGAGGGCTGGACCCGCGGGGGCTCCCCGGGCATCTTGGGATAGTCCGGCGGGTAGTTGAGCTCGATCGGGTTCGCCTCCCAGAGCTCGAGCAGCGGCTCCAACGAGTGCGCCACCGAGTCGATGTCGGCCCAGGGGTCGCCGTCCTCCACCAGGTCGCGGACCGTGAACAGGTTCAGCTCGGCCGGGTCCGAGAGGTCGGCCAGCGCCGACCAGGACAGGGGAGTGGAGACGGGGGCGCCGGGCCGGGGGCGCAGCGACCAGGCTGAGGCGATGGTGCGGTCGCGGTTGTTCTGGTTGAAGTCCACGAAGATCCGCTCGCCGCGCTCCTCCTTCCACCACGCGGTGGTGACGCCCTGGTCGCGCTTCTCCAGCTCGCGCCCGAACGCGATCGCGGCGTGGCGGACCTCCTCGAAGGTCCAGCGCGGCTCGATGCGCACGTAGACGTGGATGCCGCGGTTCCCGCTGGTCTTGGCGTACGCCGTGATGCCCAGCGAGGCGAACGTCTCGCGGGCGACCCCGGCGACCCGCACCGCGTCGGCGAACCCCGTTCCCGGCTGCGGGTCGAGGTCGATGCGCAGCTCGTCGGGATGGTCGACGTCGTCGGCACGCACCGCCCACGGGTGGAAGGTCAGCGTGCCCATGTGGGCCGCCCACACGGCGGCGGCCGGCTCGGTGATGAGCAGCTCGTCGATCGGCCGGCCGTTGGGCGTCGAGACGCGGCAGGTCTCGACCCAGTCGGGTGCGCCCTTCGGCAGCCGCTTGGAGTAGAACCCGTCGCCCTGCTGCTGGCCCGTCGGTCCGACGGAGAGCTGCATGCCCTCGCGCCAGCCTCCCGGCCAACGCTCGAGCGCGACCGGCCGCGATCCGTTGGCGTGCATGAAGACCTCGCCGACGTCGGCGAAGTGCTGGGCCGCCATCAGCTTGGTGACCTCCGGGGTCCGCTCGGTCGCCTCGTAGATCACCCGGTCCGGGCTGGAGACCCGCACCTCCCGGTCGCCCGCAACGACGTACGCCTCCTTGGCCATGCGGGCAACGTTAGGGCCTGCACCCCAGGAATCAGCCCAGGGATCAGCCCAGAGATCAGCCCAGGGTCAGGCCGAAGGCGCGCAGCACCGAGGTGGCGTTGCGGGCCTTGCGCAGCGGCGCGGTGTGCGAGACCTGCGACAGCGAGCGGCTCAGGCCGTAGTGGTTCAGCGGGGTGCTGACCACCTTGCCGTTCAACGAGCGGTGCGCGACGACGGTCAGGATCCGGTTGCCGTCGCTGTGGTCGTCCTCGTCGGCGGTGATCACGATCGCCAGCCGGCCGCTGGTGAAGTCGGGACCTGCCAGCGCGCGGCCGACCTTGGCCTTCAGCCAGCTGTCGGCCACCGACAGCGAGCAGTCGTGCGCGTCGCTGCACAGGTTCGGGATCACGAAGCCGACGTTGGGCAGCCGGCCGTTGGTGACGTCGGCGGCGTACGCCTTGAGAGGTACGTCGAAGCGCCGGCAACCGCGCCGGGCGGCGGTGAAGTAGGCCCAGGCGTTGTGCTTGACGGCGTAGCGACCGGACGGGTCCAGGGCGCAGGTGGTCGGCATCGATTCGGCGTACACCTTGGCCCGCCGGCCGGCGGCGAGCGTGCGGCCGAAGACCGAACGCCCGGAGAGCGGGTGGCTGGCGGGCGACAGGTCGTCGCGGATGCCGAACGTCGAGCCGCCGGCCATGGCCAGGTAGTTGGGCAGCGACGGGTGGGTCACCGCGTGGTAGGCGGTCGTGTGGCCGTAGCGCTTGGCGAGTCGGTAGACCCACGGCATGCCGGCCCGCATCTCTGCCATCGAGTGGTTCTCCACGACGAAGACGAGGACCTTGGAGACCGAGCCGGCGACGCGTGGCGCGGTCGGCGCGGAGGCCTGGCGGGCCTCGCCGGAGGCGTGCGGGGCCGAGCCGCAGCCGGTCAGCAGGGTCGCCATGGCCAGGGCGATTCCGAGACGACGAACCATGTCCTCAGTGAAGCAGACCGGCCGCGCGGGCGACCTCGGCGTACGCCTCGGCGAGGCTGCTCACCGTCTCGTGGGCGTTCAGGCCGCTCGGGTTGGGCACCACCCACAGCTCGCTCGCGCCCCAGTCCTCGGGCTGGCGCCCCATGGTCGCCTTCGGCAGCCCGTACGCCGACCGGTACGCCGTGATGCCCGCGACCGCGACCACCTTCGGTCTCCGCTCGTCCACCAGTGCGCGAAGGACCGCGCCGCCCTCCTCCAGCTCGGCCCTGGTCAGCTCGGAGGCCTTCGCCGTCGCGCGGTGGACCAGGTTGGTGATGCCGATGCCGCGCGCGCGGATGCGGTCGCGGTCGGCCTCGGACATGCCGTCGGCCGGGTCGATCGGCTCGGTGATCACGCCGCCCTGGAGCAGCGCCGGGTAGAAGCGGTTGCCCGGGTGGGCGAAGTGGGTCTGCGTCGCCGCGGTCCACAGGCCGGGGTTGATGCCGACGAAGAGAAGCCGGAGGTCCTGGTCCGGACGCGGCAGGAGATCGGGCACGACGGCGTCGCGGAACGACTCGAGCTCCGCTCGGGAGAAGGTACGCCGGGCCACGGACCCAGCCTGCCGCACCGAAGGGAACCGCACGGTCCTGGGTAGCGTCGTACGACCATGACTCGGATCCTCGCCCTCGCCCTCGCCCTCCTGCTCGCGCTCACTGCCTGCGGCG
The DNA here is from genome assembly GCF_054782655.1 of Nocardioides montaniterrae. Taxonomy (NCBI): domain Bacteria; kingdom Bacillati; phylum Actinomycetota; class Actinomycetes; order Propionibacteriales; family Nocardioidaceae; genus Nocardioides; species Nocardioides montaniterrae. The sequence goes on from NZ_BAAGSB010000002.1 coordinate 376,495, forward strand.
CCAGGGCCACGCACGAGAAGTTGCGCTCCGACCCGCAGGTGAGGGTCGTCGGCGTCGTCAGCGCCCCCGGCGCCGGGATGACCCCCGAGCTCCGCCGGAAGGTGGCGGCGCTCGAGAGGCGGTACCGGCTGCCGGCGCACTCGCGCCTGGTCAGCCGGGTCGTCCACGTCGGCTGTCTGTCGGCGCGGGTGCAGGACGTCCACCTGACCGGTTCGGCCCGCGGGCCTGTCACCGTCAGCGCCGACGTGCACGACGCGAACCTCGACTGCATCACCGCACTCGCCAGCGCCGCGGTGATCATGGTCCCCGACGGGACGCCCGTCAGGGTCGCCGGAAGGTGATCCCGAGCCCGTTGCCGACCCGGCGAGGGGTGCCGTCGGAGGGTGCGTTGCGCACCCTCAGGTCACCCTTGTACGTCGTGACCATGGTGCTGGAGCCGCCGCCGTCGAGGTTGAGGCCGCTGGAGCAGCCGAGTGCGCGGAGCTTCCGCGCGATCTCGACCATCGTGTAGCCGTCGCTGGACTCCTGCCGGCCGTCGACGACGAGCAGGAACACCCAGTGGTGGTAGGGATCGATGCACACGGCGGTGCGGGGGTGCAGCTCGCGGTTGTCGGTCGCGGTGATCCGGCCGTCCTTCAGCACGATCTGGTTGCCGGTGATGGCCATGCGGGGGTCGTTGGCGACGGTGGGGCGCCACCAGAGGGTGTCGCCGACCGCCAGCCGGCGCAGCCGCTCGACGGCATGAGCGCCGCGGGCGACGACGTACTCACCGGTGATCGGCGTGCCCCGGGTGAAGACCTTCTTGACCTGCACGACCTTGTGGTCGACGACGTGCGCCATCGCGATGTCGGTGCGCTGTCCCTGCACCCAGGACAGGCCGGAGGTGGTGCCCCACTTGGGGGTGTAGATCCCGATCCCGCCGGGCCGCACCTGCGGTGAGTTCAGGTTGGTCAGGCCGAGGTGGGGGTACAGCGGCGCGTAGAGCTTGACCGGCTTGACGCCGATGTGCGGCACGCCCTTGCTGTTGACGAAGAACGCGTTGTTCCAGCCGTTGTCGATGCCGTGCTCGACCGAGCCGCCCCGCACCCCGAGCCCGAGCGGGGCGCCGGTCTCACCGATGTCGAAGAAGTCGCCGTTGACCGCGGCCACGACGCCACGGTCCTGCCGGGCCTGCCAGCGCACGGTCTGGACCATGTCGTGGTGCGGCGGCTCGAGGAGGCCGAAGCCGACGCCGGGCGTGCGCCAGTTGGCGCGGACGGTGTAGTAGCGGATCCGGCGTGAGCCGATCCGCTCGTCGTACGACGCGACGCGTACGCCGGGCCGCAGGTCGTAGCGGTAGCGCAGGGTGCGACGCGCGGGAGTCGAGCGCGCGAACCGCGGCATCGCGGGTACGGCGGGCCCGATCACCCGGTCGGAGGTCTGCCACGTGTGCGGGTCCGATCCGCGATCGCGCACCTGGGGTCCGGGGTGCGGTGGCTCGTCGGCCTGCACGCCGGGGGTCGCTCCGGCCACGGGGGAGAGGACGGCGACGAGGGCCAGGGTCAGCATCGAGGGGAAGAGACGCATGAATTCCAGGCTAGGCATGACACGCCTGCGGTTGGCGGACTTCCGGCGGCGTGTGCGGTGAAGATGGGCGGGTGACGGAGCCGTGGAACACCTTCGTCGAGGGCGACAACCTCGACGTGCTCGCCACGCTGCCCGCGTCGTCGTACGACCTCATCTACCTGGACCCGCCGTACAACACCGGCAACGGGTTCGCCTACCGCGACGCCTTCCGCGGCCGCCACGGCGCCGGGCTGGCCGGGCGCCACGAGGCCTGGCGGGAGTTCATCCGCCCTCGGCTGGAGGCCGCTCACCGGGTCCTGGCCGCGACCGGCGCGATCTTCGTCAGCATCGACGACCACGAGGTCGCCCACCTGCGGCTGCTGCTCGACGAGGTGTACGGCGAGGCCAACTTCCTCGCGCAGGTCGTGGTCGGCCTCAACCCGAAGGGCCGCCAGCTCGGCGCCGGCTTCGCCACCTCCCACGAGTACGTCCTGGTCTACGCCAAGGACGCGAAGGCGTGCGTGCTCGAGGCGTCCTCGACCGCGACCGTGGAGGACGCCGACTTCCCGCACGTCGCGCCCGACGGCCGCCGCTACCGTCGGCTCCCGCTGCGCAACACGAACAAGAAGTTCAACCCGCTGACCTCGCCGACGCTGCACTTCCCGGTCTGGGGCTCGCCGGAGACCGGTGAGGTGCGGGTCGACCCGTTCGAGGGTGCGGTCGAGATCAAGCCGGTCTTCGGTGACGGTTCACCCGCGGTCTGGCGGTGGTCGGCGCCACTGATCGCCGAGCGGCCCGACGACCTGATCTGCCGGGTGGTGCACGGGCAGGGCGGTGAGCGGATCGACGTCTACCAGCGCGACTGGCGCGTGCGTGAGGGTGGCCGGCGCAAGAAGCTGCGGACCATCTGGACGGCCGACGAGATCGGCTCGACCGACGTGGCGGTCAACGAGGTCAAGGCGCTGGTCGGGCCGGTGTTCGCCTCGCCCAAGCCGACCGGCCTGCTGCTGCGGATCCTCGAGACGATGCCCGCCGACGCGAAGGTGCTCGACTGCTTCGCCGGCTCGGGGACGACCGGGCACGCGGTGGTCCTCGCCAACCTCGCCGACGGCGGGTCGCGCACCTGCCTCTCGGTCAACGCCGCCGAGCCCGTCGTGGCAGGCTCGAGCGCCGACGTGGCCGGCTACCGCACCGTCTCCGAGATCACCCGCGCTCGCCTCCGAGCCGTGGATGCCCGGTACGGCGGCGGGTTTCACGACGGGTGCGCCCGGGAAGGAACGCCCGCGTGAGTGAGTACGCGACGCCGCCTGGCTGGTACCCCGACGGCGCCGGCTGGGAGCGCCGCTGGGACGGCACCAGCTGGACCGCCGACCGCCGGCCCATCGCGCCGCTCGGGCCGCCGCCGTCCTCCCCGCCGCCGTCGTCCCCGCCTCCGTCGGCTCCGCCGTCCTCTCCGCCGTCGTCCTACGGACACGTGCCGAGCGTCGGCGTACCCCAGCGTCCGGCGTACGCACCCGCGACGCCGTCGTACGCCGCCCCGCAGGGACCTCCGCCCAGCGGTCGGCGCGGCAAGGGTCCGATCGCCCTGTTCATCGCGCTCGGTGCGGTGCTGCTGCTCGTGGTGGCCGGCGCGATCGTGCTGGTCGCGGTGCACCCCTGGTCCAAGGATCCCCAGCGCCACGACACCAAGAAGGCGGACCCGAAGGGCGGCCTGGTCCGGGGCGACCTCAACGGCGACGGCCTCGGCGACGTCCGGGTCGTCATCGCCGACGACTACGACTCCTACCGCCAGGTCACCGGGACCAGCGACGGCACCCGCTTCCAGCTCGCCACCATCGGCGCGACGCCGAGCTACAACCACAACACTCCGGCGACCATCGACTTCAACGGCGACGGCACGCCCGACCAGATCGACTACACCTACGACGACGACAGCCAGCAGCTCTCGCTCTCCTCGACCTCGCCGGGATTCGGGATCGCGTCCTCGATGGCGGTGCCGTTCAGCAGCCTGCGCGAGTACGGCGACCCCGACGTGACCGTCGCCGGGGGTGACTTCGACGGCGACGGCTCGGACGACCTGGTCGTCTACGGCCAGCACAACCGCACCATCGACGCCTACGTGCTGCTCGGGCACGGTGACGGCACGTTCGACAGCCCGACCCGGTGGATCTCGATCCCCAACGCGATGACCACCGAGGGCGAGATCGCGGTCGGTGACTTCAACGGCGACGGCAAGACCGACCTGTGGGGCGTCCAGCCGATCGGCACCCTCACGGCCAAGGACTACCGCGAGGGCTACGTCGTGGGTGAGGACGGCTCGTCGATCTTCGCCTCCGACGGCAAGTCGTTCGGGCCGCCGCACCTCGTCCCGCTCCCGGAGGAGAGCCACCTCGGGTACGCCCGCAACCTCCTCACCGGTGACGTCACCGGCAAGGGCCACGACTCGCTGGTCGTCCTCGAGGGTGACAGCTACTACAAGACGCTCACGGTGACGGCGTACGACGTCAGCACGGGCGCCGCCAAGCCCGAGAGCGGCATGACCGTGGTCGACAAGTCCATCGGTGACCGCGACGTCCAGGGCGCCAGCCTCAGCGACGTGGATGGCGACGGGGACGCGGACGTCGTCTACCTCGCCAAGGGCTTGCGGCAGGCGAAGTTCTTCGGCTTCCGGGTGATCATCAGCGACGGCAACCGGCTCAACCCGTCGACCGGGTGGGGCGATGTCGCCCCGTGCACCGGCGACGCCTGCCGACTGGTGTCGATGCAGTAGCCGCCGGTGCGCGTCGGTCGGGGAAGCCTCAGACGACCTTGCTCGGCAGGACCTTCTTCGACGCCATCGCGACGACGTCCTGGTAGCGCGATCCGGTGAGCTTCGCGAACGTGTGCAGCGCGTGGGCGTCGATGCCGACGAGCACGCGGGCCTGGTTCTTGGTGATGCCCTTGACGATGATCTTCGCGGCCTTCTCCGGTGTCATCCGGGCGAGCTTCTCGTCGAACAGCTTCGCCGTCGCCGCCTGGTCCTCCTTGGCGGAGACGCGGGAGTTGCGGGCGATGCCGGTCTTGATGCCACCCGGGTGGACGACCGTGACGCCGACGTTGTCACCGGAGATGAGCAGCTCCTCGCGCAGCGCCTCGCTGAAGCCGCGGACGGCGTACTTGCTGGCGTTGTAGAGGCTCTGGCCGGGCATCGAGACCAGGCCGAAGAGCGAGGAGATGTTGACGACGTGGCCATCGCCGGACGCGATCAGGTGCGGCAGGAACTCCTTGGTGCCGTGCACGACGCCCCAGAAGTTGATGCCGATGATCCAGTCCATGTCCTTGTACTCGAGGTCGATGACGTCACCGGCGAGCGCGACGCCCGCGTTGTTGATGACGACGTTGACCTTGCCGAACTCACCGGCCACCGAGGCGGCGTACGCCGAGAACGCCTCGCGGTCGGCGACGTCGAGCTTGTCGGTGCGCACCGGCTTGCCGCCGGCCTTCTCGACGAGCTGCTTGGTCTCGGCGAGACCCGCCTCGTTCACGTCGGAGAGCGCCAGGAGCGCACCCTTGGCGCCGAGGTTCTCGGCGAGAGCGCGACCGATGCCGGAGCCGGCGCCGGTGATGACGACGACCTTGTCGTTGAGGGACTTCATGCGGTGACTACTTCCTTCTCCTGGACAGGCTGTACAAGGTACTGGTCGGCATCGAAGGCCGACAGGTGGCGCCGGAACGTGAACGTCTGTCCCGGCCAGAGGGTGGTGTTGTTGCCGAACTCGTCGAGGTACCAGGACGCGCAACCGCCGGTGGTCCACACCGTCGGCCGCATGCGGCGCAGCACCATCTCGCTCCAGGCGTCCTGCGCCTCGAGCGTCGGCTCGACCGTGGCGAGGTCGTCGCGGCGCATCGCCTTCACGGCCTCGACGACGTACCGCACCTGCGACTCGATGATGTAGATCATCGAGCTGTGGCCCAGCGCGGTGTTCGGGCCGACGAGCTGGAACAGGTTCGGGAAGCCGTGCACGGTGGTGCCCTTGTAGGCCCGCATGCCCTTCTCGGCCCAGGCCTGGGCGAGCGTCCGGCCGTCGCGGCCGGTCACGTGCTGGGCGATCGGCGGGTCGGTGACGTGGAAGCCGGTCGCGATCACCAGCACGTCGATGTCGCGGGCGGTGCCGGTCTTGTCGACGATGCCGGTCGGGGTGATCTCCTCGATGCCGTCGGTGATCAGCTCGACGTTGTCGGCCGCGAGCGCCGGGTACCACTTGTTGGAGACCAGGATCCGCTTGCAGCCGGCGCGGTACGACGGCGTGACCTTGGCGAGCAGCTCGGGGTCCTTGATCGCCTTGGCCATATGGGCCTTGCTCTGCGCCTCGATGACCTTCATCGCGGCGGGGAAGCGGGTGAACGCCGGCGCCCGACCCTCGAGGGTCGCGTAGACCAGGCCGCGGACGGCGCGCTGGACGCCGGGCACGGTCCTGAAGATCGTCTTCTCCAGCTTGCTGAAGCGCCGCTCGTTGCGGGGGATGATCCAGTTCGGGGTGCGCTGGTAGACGTCGACGTGGGCCGCGACCTTCTGCAGCTCGGGCACCAGCTGGATCGCCGAGGCGCCGGTCCCGATGACCGCGATGCGCTTGCCGGACAGCTCCACGTCGTGGTTCCAGCGGGCCGAGTGGAACGTCTCGCCGGCGTACGTCGTGATGCCCTTGATGTCGGGCAGGCTCGGCTCCGACAGGCCGCCGGCGCCGGCGATCAGGGTGCGCGCGGCGTACGTCGTCTGGCCGGTGGTCGAGCTCGTCGAGACCAGCCAGCGCTGCCGCGTCTCGTCCCAGGTCGAGCTCTCGACCGCGGTGCCGAGCACGACGCGGTCGAGGACGCCGGCCTCGGTGGCGACCTTCTTGGTGTACTCCCAGATCTCGCGCTGGGGGGAGTAGACCTTCGACCAGTCGGGGTTGAGCGCGAACGAGTAGCTGTAGAGCTGGCTCGGGACGTCGCACTCGGCGCCGGGGTAGGTGTTGATGTGCCAGGTGCCGCCGACGTCGCTGTCCTTCTCGATGACGACGAAGTCGCGCTCGCCGGCCTCGTCCAGCTTGATCGCGGCGCACAGGCCGGCGAAGCCCGCTCCCACGATCAGGTGGTCGACCAGGATCTCGTTGTTCATGACGGTGACGCTATTGCGCTTATTGAACAAGTGTCAATAGAGTCGTCTGCGTGACGACGGACACGACCAGGACCCGGCTCTCGCCGGAGGAGCGGCGCACCCAGCTGCTCGACCTCGGCGTACGCCTGTTCGCCACGCGGGACATCGAGGCCATCTCGATCGACGTGGTGATGGAGGAGGCCGGCGTCTCGCGCGGCCTGATCTATCACTACTTCGACTCCAAGGCGGGCTATCGCGAGGCGGTCGTGCGGTACGCCGCCGACGACCTGTTCCGCCAGACCGCCCCGCCCGAGGGCGGCGAGCCGCTCGAGCGACTTGCCGCCTGCATGGAGGCGTACGTCGCCTACGTCGAGGCCAATGAGCGCGGCTACCGCTCGTTGGTGGCTGCGGCCGCCGGCGGCAACGACGCGATGCGTGCGATCTACGACGCCACCTTCGAGGCGATGGGGGAGCGGTTCTTCCGCGAGGACCCCGCCTACGCCGTGCTCGAGTCCACCGCTGCCCGCATGGTGATCCGCTCCTGGCAGGCCATGGTCGAGCGGCTGGTCCTCGACTGGTGCGCCGACCGCTCCGCCATGCCGCGCGAGAAGCTGCTGGAGCTGGTCACCGAGTCCCTCGTCTCGCTCCTCGCCTTCCTCTGACCCGTCGTACCCGGACGGACCTGTGGGCTGCGGAGGCCGGTCGAGGGGGCCTCCTCAGTCTCTCCAGTCACACCCGTTCCAAGAGGTACGTCCGAGTACGAGCGGATGCATCACCAGTTGCCGTTGCTGTAGCCCGGGAGCGGGTGGGCGGCGTCGTGGATGACGTACGCCGTCCCGCCGGAGCCGTTGAGCCACGCGCGCTCGAACTGGGCGCGGTCGTAGGTGCGACGGACGCCGGCGTCGGTGCTGGCAGCGGGATCGTTGACCACCACGTCGCCGGTCCTGGTGAAGCCGGCGATGACGATCAGGTGGCCGTGGGTGGCGGAGATCGGTGCGCCGGAGAGCTCGCCGGGGCCGAACGCGACGGAGACGACGACCGGGATGCCGGCCGCGATGAACCGGCCCGCCTGCCGCAGGTTCGCCAGGCGGGTGACGAAGGCCTGGCCGGCCCGCGGACCGGCGTACGCGGTGTTGAACGGCCAGTTGCCGGTGCCGTCGTAGCGGTGGTCGTAGGTGCCGCGCGCGGCGTGGTCGACCCAGCGGTCGGGGTAGGTCTGCGGCACCCAGTCGTAGGCGCCGGCGTGCGGGAGCTTGCCGTAGTAGGCCAGCACCATCGAGGTCGACGTCGGCGAGCACCACGCCTCGCCGCCGCCGCCCCACTTCGGGAACTCGCCCCGGTGCGTCATCTGCGAGAACTGCGGCACCGGCAGGACGCGTCCGTCGCCCGGGCCCGGCCGTGACGTCGCGCCGGCGCTGGCGGGCAGCCGCGATGCCATGCCGGCGACGAGGTCGACGGCGGGGGTGGCGGTGGTCCCTGTGCGGCGCATCAGCGACACCCTCAGCTGGTACGCCGAGAGCCCGCCGGTCTTCCAGGTGTCGACGTCCACGGTGGTGCCGTCGTCGGGCTGCGCGCCGAACGACGTACGCCGGACGTGGGCGTCGCCCATCGCCCAGTCGGCCAGCATGTCCCAGCTCGTGACGGTGCGGGACGCGCTGCGGCCGCGGACCTCGACGCGCAGCCAGGTGTCGCCGGGGGTCGTCGCGGTCCACGACGCCACGAGGTTGGTGAAGGAGAAGCCCGGCGTCTTCCACGGCGAGACCCAGGTGGCGGCGTCGTAGGTGTGCCCGCCCCTGGTGCGGTGGCCGGTGACCCGGTCGAGGACCAGCTTGCCGTCGTGGACGGCGGTGCCCGACCGCGTGCCGCTGCGGAACGAGTCGGCGGTGTCCCACTTGTGCAGGTCGATCTGCCGGGTTCCCGAGGAGGCCAGCGTGACCGCGTCGTCCGACGGGCTCTGGGCCGTGGTCGCGGTCAGGGCTCCGAGAGCCAGGAGGGACGTGGCGGCGTACGAGATGGCTCGGCGCATCACTCGAGGTTACGTCACATCCGTCACTCCAGTCCCAACCCGGGTGGCTAGGCGTGGCGCTCGTGATGAGGGCCCCCGCGCGCGGAGTCAATAGACTCGCCCGGTGACATTCCGGCTCTACGACACCGCGACCCGCGAAGTGCGTGACTTCGTGCCCTTGCAGCCCGGCAAGGCGTCGCTCTATGTCTGTGGCCTGACCGTCCAGAGCGAGCCGCACGTCGGCCACGTGCGCTCCGGCGTCAACTTCGACGTGCTCCAGCGCTGGCTGCGCGCGTCGGGCTACGAGACCACGTTCATCCGCAACATCACCGACATCGACGACAAGATCATCGCGAAGGCCGAGGCCGCCGGGCGCCCCTGGTACGCCCATGCGCAGGTCATGCACCGCGAGCTCTCCTCGGCGTACGCCGCCCTCAACGTGGCGCCGCCGACGTACGAGCCGGCCGCCACCGGGCACATCCCCGAGATGGTCGAGCTGATCTCCACGCTGATCGAGCGCGGGCACGCGTACGCCGCTCCCGACGGCTCGGGCGACGTCTACTTCGACGTACGTTCCTGGAAGCAGTACGGCGAGCTCACCCACCAGGGCATCGACGACATGTCCGCCGCTGAGGACGCCGACCCGCGCGGCAAGCGCGACTCCCGCGACTTCGCCCTCTGGAAGGGCCGCAAGGACTCCGAGCCCGAGACCGCCAGCTGGCCGAGCCCGTGGGGCCGTGGCCGCCCCGGCTGGCACATCGAGTGCTCGGCGATGGCCGGCAAGTACCTCGGCCCGGCCTTCGACATCCACGGCGGCGGCCTCGACCTCCGCTTCCCCCACCACGAGAACGAGCAGGCCCAGTCGCGCGCCGCGGGCGGCGACTTCGCGAGCTACTGGATGCACAACGCCTGGATCACCACCGCCGGCGAGAAGATGAGCAAGTCGCTCGGCAACTCGCTGACCATCCCGGCCGTGCTCGACCGGTTCCGCGGCATCGAGCTGCGCTACTACCTGGTCGCCGCGCACTACCGCTCGCACGTCGAGTTCAGCTTCGAGGCGCTGGAGGAGGCCGCCGTCGGCTTCCGCCGCATCGAGGCGTTCCTCGAGCGCGCTGCGGTGGTCGAGCCGGCCGCGATCCCGGCGGCATTCCGCGCCGCGATGGACGAGGACCTTGGTACGCCGGGCGCGATCGCTGTCCTGCACGACACCGTGCGCGAGGGCAACCGCCAGCTGGCCGCGAACGAGGACGTCACGGCCACGGCGGGCGCCGTCGTCGCGATGCTCGACGTGCTCGGCCTCGACCCCGCCGACCCGGCCTGGGGCCCGGCGACGAGCTCCGACGAAGCCCTCACCAACGCCGTGGACGCCCTCGTCCGCGGCCTTCTCGACCAGCGCGCCGCGGCGCGTGCGGCCAAGGACTGGGCCGCGGCGGACGCCGTACGCGACCAGCTCAAGGCCGCCGGCATCGAGATCACCGACACCCCCGATGGACCGAAGTGGAGCCTCTCTGATGGCCGGTAACTCCTCGCGCCGAGGCGCGATTCGCAAGACCAGCAAGAAGGACAGCGCCGGCTCCGGCGGCCAGGTCCGTCGCGGCCTCGAGGGCCGTGGCCCGACGCCGAAGGCGGTCGACCGGCCCTACCACAAGGCCCACAAGATGGCCGCCGCCAAGGAGCGGGCGCAGGGCAAGAAGCCCCAGCGCCGCCGCAACACCGGTGACGCGGAGTGGATCGTGGGTCGCAACCCCGTCGTCGAGGCGCTGCGTGAGGGTGTCCCGGTCACGGCTGTGTACGTCGCCGAGGGCATCGAGCGGGATGGTCGGACCCGCGAGGCGTTCCGCCTGTGCGCCGAGATGGGCGTCGGCCTGATGGAGACCTCGCGTCGCGAGCTCGACCGGATCACCTCCGAGGCGGTCCACCAGGGCATCGCGGCCAAGGTGCCGGCGTACGAGTACGCCCACCCGGACGACCTGATCGAGCGGGCCGAGCTGGCCGGCGAGCGGCCGTTGATCGTGGTCCTCGACCACGTCACCGACCCCCGCAACCTCGGTGCGGTGGTCCGTTCGGCCGCCGGTTTCGGCGCCCACGGCGTGGTCATCCCCGAGCGCCGTGCGGCCTCGATGACCGCGTCCGCGTGGAAGACCTCGGCCGGCGCCGCCGCGCGCATCCCGGTCGCCCAGGCCGTCAACGTCACCCGTCAGCTGCAGGCGTTCCAGGAGGCCGGCTGCTTCGTGATCGGCCTGGCCGCCGGCGGCGACCTCACGCTGCCCGAGCTCGTCGCCGACGTCGAGCTGACCACGGGTCCGCTCGTGGTCGTCGTGGGCTCCGAGGGCGACGGCCTCTCGCGCCTGGTCGCCGAGACCTGCGACCGACTGGTGTCGATCCCGATGGCGGGTGTCCTCGAGTCGCTCAACGCCGGTGTCGCGGCCTCGGTCGTCCTGTACGCCGTCTCCGACGTCCGCTCGCGATGAAGCTCGCTGTTCCCTCGCTCGGCACCGTCACGCTGGCCGCGCGCGTCACCGTCGCCGCGCTGAGGCCCGTCGTCACCCGCGCCGACCTGACCGCCCTGCAGCACCTGCCGTTCGTGCTCACCCACCTCGACGACGCCGCGGTGGTCGCGGCGGCCGTCGGGGACCCGGTCGGTACGACGGTCCGCGCCCCCGGCGCGGCGCTGCGGCTCGGTGTCATGGGCGCGCGGGTGCCCGGCCGAGTGGTCGGCCGGGCACTCCACCGCTGACGCGGTCCGCGCTCAGCTCGAGGGGAAGCCGGGGTTCACCGCTCCGCGCCAGGCACCGGTCGCGACGCCGCGCTCCTCGATGAACTCCTTGAAGCGCTTGAGGTCGCCGCTCGTCCGGGTCTCGACGACCTTCAGCGCATCGCCCGCCTTCTCGACGATGCCCTCGGGCTCGAACTCCATCCGCAGGGTCACCTGCGTGGTGCCGTCGGGGATGTTGGGCCGGAACGAGACGGTGCCGTCGTTCGTCGTACCGTCCAGGGCGCGCCAGGTGATCCGCTCGTCCGGCGTCTGGTCGACGATCTCGGCGTCCCACTCGCGCGTCACGCCGGCGATGCTCGCCTTCCAGTGCAGGTGGGTGTCGTCGAGCTGACGCACCTCCTCGACGCCCTCCATGAACTCGGGGAACGTCTCGAACTGCGTCCACTGGTCGTACGCCTCGCGAACCGGTACGTCGACCGTCACGGACTTCTCGATCGTGCTCATGCGAGCTCTCCTCCTGTTGTCGGGTGCGATGTCCTGACCAGGCGGTACCCGACAGTGGCGGAGCATGCGGGGAGTGGCTCCCCGGGTAGGAATCGAACCTACGAGAACTGGATTCAAAGTCCAGGTGGCCGTGCCAGCAGACCAACCGGGGAACGCCGCCGGAGCGGCAGGGATGACTCTAGTGACTGACGGACGTTCCTCAGTCGTCGGTGCTCGGCGCGCGCCCCGGCGAGGCGGATCGACGAGGGCTCAGGCGCCCTGCGAGGCCGCCCACTTCTTCTGGGCCCGCTCGGCGGAGCCGGGGATCAGCTTGAACAGCATCTTGGGCACGGCCGCCTTGAAGACGTAGGTCTTCCCGTCGACCGTCAGCGTGTGCTTCGGGTTGCCGTCGGGAGCCTTCTCGGCAGGGGCGCCGGCGGACAGCGCGAACGCGCACTTGCCGCCGAACTCGGGCTGGGGAGAGGTCTGCTCGCTCATGTCGCCCAGCGTAGGGACGTCGGCTCCGACCAGGGGCCTACGCTTGAGGGGTGAGCGAGCAGCTGACCGTCATCGTCCTGGCCGCCGGCGGCGGCACCCGGATGAAGTCCAAGACCCCGAAGGTGCTGCACCGCATCGGTGGTCGCTCGATGATCGGCCACGTGCTGCACGCGGTCGCGGGCCTCGAGCCGCACGGCGTCGTCGCCGTCGTCGGTCACCAGCGCGAGCTGGTCGCGCCGCACGTCAGCGAGGCATTGCCGGGCGTCGTGCTCGCCGTCCAGGAGGAGCAGCTCGGCACCGGCCACGCGGTCCGGATCGCGCTGCAGGAGATCGGTGGTGTCGGGCCCGAGGGCACCGTCCTCATCGCGTACGGCGACACGCCCCTCCTCGAGGGTGACACCCTGCGTGAGTTCGTGGCGGCCCACAGGGGCGCGCAGGCCGCGGTCAGCATCCTGTCCGGCATCGTCGAGGACCCGCACGGCTACGGCCGGATCGTCCGCTCCGAGGACGGCACGGTCCAGGCGATCGTCGAGGAGAAGGACGCCTCCGACGAGCAGCGCGCGATCACCGAGATCAACTCCGGCATCCTCGCCTTCGAGGCCCGCTTCCTGCTCGACGCGATCGGTCGGATCGGCAACGCCAACGCCAACGGCGAGTACTACCTGACCGACGCCATCGGCCTGGCCCGTCAGGCCGGCCTCCCGGTCGCCGCGCACGCGATCGCGGACACCTGGCAGACCGAGGGCGCCAACGACCGCGCCCAGCTCGCCGCGCTCGTCGCCGAGCTCAACCGCCGCATCGTGACCCGATGGATGAAGGCCGGCGTCACGGTCACCGACCCCGCGACGACCTGGATCGACGCCGACGTCGACCTCGCCGCCGACGTCACGCTGCTGCCCGGCGTACAGCTCCTCGGGACCACCAAGGTCGAGGAGGACGCGATCATCGGCCCCGACTGCACCCTCGAGGACTGCGAGATCGGCGCCGGCGCCCGCGTCGTACGCACGCATGCGCAGCTCGCGGTGATCGGCATGGAGGCGACCGTCGGACCGTTCTCCTACCTCCGCCCCGGAACGATCCTCGGTGCCGCCGGCAAGATCGGCGCCTTCGTCGAGACCAAGAACGCGCAGATCGGCAACCGCGCCAAGGTCCCGCACCTCTCGTACGTCGGCGACGCCGAGATCGGCGAGGACACCAACATCGGCGCGGGCACGATCTTCGCCAACTACGACGGCGTGAACAAGCACCGCACGACCGTCGGCCGGGCCGCCAAGACCGGCTCCAACAACACCTTCGTCGCGCCGGTGAGCATCGGTGACGGCGCCGGCACGGGGGCCGGGACCGTCGTGCGCCAGGACGTCCCGGCCGGTGCCCTCGCGGTCAGCGCCGGACCCCAGCGCAACCTCGCCGGATGGGCCGAGCGCAAGCGTCCCGGGACCGCCCAGGCCGCCGCCGCTGCGGCGCAGGGTGGCGACGGTCACGGTGAACCGGACGAAAACGGACGGGGGCTTGGGGGAGACCCCGGCCAACCGGCACAATCCTGAACAGCACCTTCCACAAGGCGACACTGGCACGGCGACACTGGGGAGCCCACGCGTGAGCGGACTGAAGAAGACCACCGAGAAGAACCTGATGGTCTTCTCCGGACGGGCACACACCGCTCTCGCCGAGGAGGTCGCCGCGATCCTCGGGACCCACGTCGTCCCGACCGAGGCACGCGACTTCGCCAACGGCGAGACCTACATCCGCTACGAGGAGAGCGTCCGCGGTTGCGACGCCTTCGTGATCCAGAGCCACACCAGCCCGATCAACAACTGGATCATGGAGCACCTGATCATGGTCGACGCGCTCAAGCGCGCCTCGGCCAAGCGGATCACGGTCGTCATGCCGTTCTGGGGCTACTCGCGCCAGGACAAGAAGCACCGCGGCCGCGAGCCGATCTCCGCCCGGCTCATCGCCGACCTCTTCAAGACCGCCGGCGCCGACCGGATCATGTCCGTCGACCTGCACGCCGACCAGCTCCAGGGCTACTTCGACGGTCCCGTCGACCACCTGATGGCGCTGCCCGTCCTCACCGCGTACATCAAGGACAAGTACGGCGACCAGGAGCTCGCCGTCGTCTCCCCGGACGCCGGCCGGATCAAGGTCGCCGAGAAGTGGGCGAACAAGCTGGGCGACGTACCCCTCGCCTTCATCCACAAGACCCGTCGCATCGACATCGCCAACGAGGTCGTCGCCAACCGCGTCGTCGGTGACGTCAAGGGCAAGATGTGCGTCCTGACCGACGACATGATCGACACCGGTGGCACGATCGTGAAGGCCGCCGAGGCGCTGATGAACGAGGGCGCGGCCGGCGTGATCATCGCCGCGACCCACGCCATCCTCTCCGACCCGGCCGTCGACCGGCTCAAGAACAGCACCGCCACCGAGATCGTCATCACCGACACGATCCCGGTGCCGCCCGAGAAGCAGTTCGACAAGCTGACCACGCTCTCGATCGCCCCGCTCGTCGCGCGCGCGATCCGCGAGGTCTTCGAGGACGGCTCCGTTACCTCCATGTTCGACGGCCACGCCTGAGCGCCACAGGACCACTCGGCACGCACGTCTGCTGCGTTGGCGCCGCTCGACGGCCCGCTCCGCTCAAAGGCCGCCTTCGCGGCGCCGCCTTGCATCCGCACGCACCGAGCGGCCCTGTGACGCTCAGGTGGTTCCCAATGCGCGGTCGAGGTCGTCGAGCAGGTCGTTCCACGTCCTGGCCAGCACCGTCGGCACGTCGCGGTGGAGCACCTCCGCCAGCCGGTCGCGCAGCTGGCGGCGCCGCTCGGTCGGCAGCGCGAGCACCGGGAACGCGCGGCCGATGATCCGGCTCATCGCCTGACCCGAGGTCCGGGCCAGCGCCAGCCCCTCGTCGAGGTAGCGCTCGAGGTAGGGGTCGACCAGCTCGGCCGAGGTCCAGAACCCGTTCGCGACGGCGGTGAGCTCGTGGTTGCCGAGCTCTCCCGACATGAGCTTCTGCCAGGCTTCGGCCTTGGCCTGCGGCGTGGCGATCGCAGCCCGCGCCGTCAGCTCGGCGAGGTGCCCGGACACGGTCCGGTCGCGTGCCGTCTCGTCCTCGATCGGCTCGGGGTGGCCCAGCTCCGCGAGGCGGCGTACGACGATCCAGCGCACCTCCTGGTCGACGTACGCCGGACCGCCGGCCAGCCAGGAGCGCAGCAGGTCCACGTCGAGGCTGGTGCTCGCCAGCGTCCGGGCCGCGACGGGGTGCAGCACCTCGTCGGCGGTCAGCGCCGACTCGGCGACCGCCGCCAGGCTCGCGCCCAGTGACGCCGCGGACTCCGGGTCGGCGTACAGCTTGGCGATGCGGGCGGACATGCCGAGCACGGCCTCGAGGATCACGGGGTGCCGCTCACGGGTCAGGTGGCGGTCCAGGAGCGCGCCGAGCCGGCTCAGGTCGCTGGCACGCGACTCGACCCGCTCCAGCAGCTGCCACCACAGCAGCGCGCGGGTCAGCGGCGTGGCGAACTCGGACAGGTGCGCCTCGACGAGGGCCAGCGACTGCTCGTCGAGCCGGACCGCCGCGAACGTCTCGTCGCCGGCGTTGACCACGACCGCGTGCCCGGCGAGGTCGTCGAGCCGGACCGGCTCGTCGGCCAGGTCGACGCGGACGCGAGCGACCTCGGCCGCCGCTTCGTCGTACGCCACCACGGTGAAGGTGTGCGGCCGTGAGCCGATCCGCGTCAGCACCGGGACGTCGCCGTCCCGCGACACCGCGATGGTGTCGAAGCCGGTGCTGCGCAGCCACTGCTCCGCCCAGCCGCGGACGTCCCGGGAGGTCGAGGCGTCCAGCGAGTCGAGGAAGTCGGCGAGCGTGGCGTTGCCGAACGCGTGCGCCGAGAGGTGCCGGTTGACGCCGGCGAGGAAGTCGTCGCCCAGCCAGGTGCCGAGCTGGCGGAGCACCGCGTTGCCCTTGGCGTAGGTGATCATGTCGAAGTTGGCGAAGGCGGTGTCGGCGTCGGGCATCGCCTCGGTGTCCTCGGCGACGGGGTGGGTCGACCGCCGCAGGTCCGCGCGGTAGCCGGTCGGCTTGCGGGTGAGTGCGGCACCGGTCCAGGCGTCGTCGTAGCCGGCGGCGACCGCGGCGACGTCGTAGCCCATGAAGTCGGCGAACGACTCGTTGAGCCAGGAGTCCTCCCACCACCGCATCGTGACCAGATCGCCGAACCACATGTGCGCCATCTCGTGCGCGATGGTCGTCGCCATCTCCTGGCGCTCCAGGGCGGTCGGCACGCCTTCGACGAGGTACTCGTCGCGGAACGCCACGCAGCCCGGGAACTCCATCGCGCCCCAGTTCAGGCCGGGCGTGAAGACCTGCTGGTAGTCGTCGAAGGCGTACGGCGCCTCGAAGACGCTGGTGTAGTGCTGGAAGCAGGTGCTGGTGATCCGGCGCAGCTCGGCGGCGTCGCGGCGCAGCGCCGGCTCCTGCGAGGCGCGCGCCCACCAGCCGAACGGAATGGTCCCGCCGGGCGCGCCGGCGTACGGCTCGTCCCAGATCTCCCCG
This sequence comes from Nocardioides montaniterrae, assembly GCF_054782655.1. NCBI lineage: Bacteria > Bacillati > Actinomycetota > Actinomycetes > Propionibacteriales > Nocardioidaceae > Nocardioides > Nocardioides montaniterrae. The sequence continues at coordinate 393,416 of NZ_BAAGSB010000002.1, forward strand.
ACCCACGGGCCGGCCGCGACGAAGAAGAGGTACGTCGCCACCGGGGGAGTCGTGCCGAACCGCCAGGTGGTGGTCCCAGCGGTGGTCGCGACCGAGCCCGCGGACGGGCCGTTGGCCAGCACCGTCCAGTGGCTGGGTCCGCTCACCGCGACCGTGAAGGTGGTCTTGAGGTCGGGCTGGTCGAAGCAGGGCAGCACCCGGTGCGCGATGTCCATCGCGGTGAACGCGCAGACGTAGCGCTCACCGTCGGCCGGGTCGACGGTCACCGTCATCCCGTCGCCGTCGGTGACGTAGGGCATCGTCGCGTTGACGCGCACCGTGTTCTGGGCGGCCAGGCCGGACAGGGTGATCCGCTCCCCGTCGTACGCCGCCTCGCGCCCGTCGACCAGCACGTCGCTGGCGCCGGACAGCTCGAGGAACGTCGTCGCTCCCGGCGTCCTGCAGGCGAACGCGATCTCGGCCTCGACCGTGTACTGCTCGGTGGAGGTGAGGTCGAGGCGGACGGTGGTGTGGACGTCGGTGATCAGCGTGGCGCGCTCGCGCGCCTCGGTCAGGTTCAGCGGCACACCGCCACCCTAGGGAGCCACCGGTGGTCGAGCCCGCCGAGACCCGGTGCGGATTCGCGTTGATCCCCGCTGGTTGCCTATTCTTTGCAGGTTGCCTCGGCGAGGGAGCATCGATGATGACTCCGTGATCGACAGGGCCCGTTGATCGGGACTGTCGTGTCTCGCCGGGCCCGCGATCCACAACTTTCCCCCGAGGAGCACCATGAGCACCGAGATCATCAAGGCCGACCTGCGCACCGAGTTCGGCAAGGGCGCCGCCCGCCGCACCCGCCGCGAGGGCAAGATCCCCGCCGTCCTCTACGGCCACGGCAACGACCCGGTCCACCTGGCGATGCCGGGCCACGACACGATGATGGCGCTCCGCCACGGTGGCGCCAACGCGGTCATCGAGATCGAGGTCGACGGCTCGACCCAGCTCGCGCTGACCAAGGCCATCCAGGTCGACCCGGTCCGCCGCATCCTCGAGCACGTCGACTTCATCGCGGTCAAGCGCGGCGAGAAGGTCACCGTCGACGTCCAGGTCCTCACCGTCGGTGACGCCGAGCGCGGCACGATGGTCCAGATCGAGAACAACACCGTCCAGCTCGAGGCCGAGGCCACGCACATCCCCGAGTCGGTCGAGGTCGACATCGAGGGCCTGCCGGCCGGTACCCAGATCCTCGCCGGTGCGCTGACCCTGCCGAAGGGCTCGACGCTGCTGACCGACGCCGAGGTCCTGATGGTCAACATCACCGAGGCCCAGGAGGCCGACACCGGTGAGGAGGCCGCCGAGGCCGAGGGCGACGCCGAGGGTGAGGCCGCGTCCGCCGAGGGTGGCGACTCGGAGTGATCTCCTTCGGTCGACTCCGGTGGTTCCTGGGTCGGCTGATCTCCCCGGTGCGACACGTCGCACCGGGGAGTTTCCCTTCCCAGGTGGACGAGCCTGCCGAGACCTCGGCGGTCGAGCCCGCCGAGACCTCTGACGACGACCAGGAGCCCGAGTGACCGAGACCGAGGTCTGGCTCGTCGTCGGCCTGGGCAACCCGGGCCCGACGTACGCCGGACACCGGCACAACATCGGCTACCTGGTCACCGACGAGCTCGCCGCGCGCATGGGCGGCTCGTTCAAGCGCCACAAGGTCGGTCGCGCCGACGTCGTCGAGGGCCGCCTCCAGCCCGGCGGTCCGCGGGTGGTGCTGGCGCGCCCGCACACCTACATGAACGAGTCCGGCGGCCCGGTCAAGGCGCTGTGCACCTTCTACAAGATCGCGCCCGACCACGTCATCGCGATCCACGACGAGCTGGACATCGACTTCGGCACCCTGCGCTCCAAGCTCGGCGGCGGCGACAACGGCCACAACGGCCTGAAGTCGATGCGCTCCTCGCTCGGCACCGGCGACTTCTACCGCGTGCGGGCCGGCATCGGCCGCCCGCCGGGTCGCCAGGAGGTCGCCGACTTCGTGCTGTCGAACTACTCGACGGTCGAGCGCAAGGAGCTGCCGTTCCAGATCGACACCGCCGCCGACGCGGTCGAGTCGATCATCACCGAGGGCCTCGAGAAGGCCCAGCAGCGCTTCAACTCCTGATCTCAGCGGCTGCGAGGCCCGCCGCCACCGAGGCGGACGCACGCTCGGCGTCATCGCCGAGCCCGGCGAACAGAGTGACGAGCAGCTCGGCGAGGATGCGCTGCCGACCGGTCTCGGGGCGGACGTGACCGCTGGTCTCCAGCAGGGTGTACCCGTGGACGCTGCTCCACCACAGGAACGACGGGTTCGCCTCCGGGCGTCGGGAGATCCGGCCCAGGTCGGCGGCGCGTGCCAGATCGGCCCCGATCCGGTCCAGGGTGCCCTCGCGCCCGGCGCGCAGCTGGTCGGGAGAGGTACGCCGGTAGCGCCCCAGGGGGGTGGTGCCGAACATGACGCCGTACAGGTCGCGGTGCTCGGCGGCGAACCCGACGTACGCCATCGTCCGCTCGGCGACGTCGCGCAGCGGGTCCTCGGTGGGCGCGACCGCGGTGAAGCGCTCCTCCAGCAGCCGGAACCCCTCGTCGACGACTGCCTCCAACAGCGTCTCCATGGAGCCGAAGGTGCTGTAGACCGCCATCGTCGAGGTCCCGGCGACTGCCGTCACGCGGCGCGCGGAGAAGCCGGCGGGCCCCTGGTCGGCCAGCACCCGAGCGGCAGCGGCGACGAGGGACTGGCGCCGGTCGACTTGGCCGCCGGCGGACGCCATGGGATCCTTGCTCATAACGACCGTTATACAGGAGGCTCCCCTTGACCCGAGATCGGCTCGCGAGGATCGGCTGGATCGCCGTCGCCTGCTGGGTGGTGCTCTACGCGCCGATGGCACTGGAGTACATGGCGCGGTTCTTCGGCCCGGGCCCGCAGCTGTGGGACCACGTCTACTCAGGGATCGCCGGCAGCGGCCAAGCGTTGGGAGCGGGATCGATCCACGCGGTGCAGGACCAGCACTATCGGCAGCACGCCGCGGTGATGGTGATGCACACGACCCTCGGAGCGCTCGCGATCCTCGTCGCCGTGTTCCAGATCAGCGCGCGCAGCCGCCGGCGGATCGTGGTCCACCGCTGGCTGGGCCGGGTCCAGGTCACGCTCGTCGTGGTGGCGATGTCCGCGGCGATGGCCTTCCTCGTGGCGGTCGGACCGTCGGGGACCTTCGACGGTCCAGCCTTCAACGCGCAGCTGTGGGCCCTCGCCGTCGGGACGCTCATCGGCACGGTCCTGGGATGGATCGCGATCCGTCGACGGCAGGTCGGGCCGCACCGGATCCTGATGACCTACGCCTTCGCGCTGCTGTGCACTGCACCCTTCCTCCGGCTCGGCTACCTGGTGTTCGGCGTCGTGTGGCCGCACGGCACCCAGGAGGTCAGCAACCTGGCCGGGGCCGGGATCCTCGCCTTCCTCGCACCCTCGTCCGGAATCGTGGTGGCCCGCTTCGTCCCGGCGCCACGGTCTCCACGGCTGGCTGCTCGAGAGCTCTCGCCGGTGGCACGGGCCGGTTTCGCGGCCCTCTGCGTCATCGGCGTCGCTGCGCTCGGCTGGCAGTACGCCGAACACTTCTCTGGCCTCGACCGGGTGAGCTGCTGCTGGTGGGTCGCCGCGGCGATCGTGACGCTCGTGTCGCTCCGTTGCCGAAGGGCGGCGGCCGACCTGAGCGCGCGCCGGGACTGGGGTGTCTACCTGGGCTGCCTCCAGCTCGCCTTTCCGGTCACTGCGGCACTGTGGGCGGTCTTCGGTGCGGCCTGGGGAGTCGAGCGCGGCTACTACGCCGCCCTGCTCACCGGACCAGCGCTGGCCATCAGCGTCGGGGTCCTCGTGGTCGCCGCCAGCCGTTGGCGGCTCCGCCCCGCCGAGGCGAAATCCGCGGTCCGGGCACCGGTCCGCGCGACCCCGGACGTCGCGACGCCCTAGGCTGACGCCGTGACTTTCGACGCCGGTACGCCGTCCCCCGAGGTCGTCGCTGACGACCACCAGCTCGCCGCCTGGCTGGCCGAGGCCGCCGGGCAGCGCCTGCTCGAGGTCCGCCAGGAGGGTCTGCAGGGCAAGGAGCTCAAGGACGCCGGCGACCTCGCCGCGCACAACCTGCTGATGGAGCTGCTCGCGACGTACCGTCCCGACGATGCCGTCCTCTCCGAGGAGGGCAAGGACGACAAGGCCCGCCTGAGTGCCTCGCGGGTGTGGATCGTCGACCCGCTCGACGGCACGCGCGAGTTCTCCGAGCCGCCGCGTGACGACTGGGCTGTGCACGTCGCCCTCTGGGAGAACGGCGAGCTGACCGTCGGCGCCGTCGCCCAGCCGGTCATCGGCGAGACCTTCAACACCGGCACCCCGCCGGTCGTCCCGGCGGGCACCGCCGAACGCCCGCGCATCGCCGTCTCCCGCAGCCGTCCGCCGGCCTTCGTCGCCGCGCTGGCCGCCGAGCTGGACGCCGAGCTGGTCCCGATGGGCTCGGCCGGCGTGAAGATGATGTCCGTGGTGCGTGACGTCGCGGACGCCTACGTCCACGCCGGTGGCCAGTACGAGTGGGACTCCGCGGCCCCGGTCGCCGTCGCCCGCGCGGCCGGGCTGTTCACCAGCCGCGTCGACGGCAGCGAGCTGCGCTACAACCAGGACGACGTCTACCTCCCCGACGTGATCGTCTGCCGTCCCGAGCTCTCCGAGCAGATCCTGGCCTTCATCAAGGCCCACGGAACCGAAGCCTGAGTTGAGCAGGCACCCCGGCGAGCGCAAGGGCGCGATCGACTGGCCCCTGGTCTTCGCCGGGGCCGGTGCGGCCGTCACGGTCGCGGTCGTGCTGTCGTCGTTGGGTGCGGCCGGGACCCTGGTCGGGGCGGCCCTCGGCAGCGTCACCGCCACGGTCACGACCGCGCTCTACAAGCGCGGCATCGAGACCAGCCACCGCAAGGCGGCCGCTCAGGCGGCCGCACTGTTCCGGGCCGGGTTCGCCCAGCAGGCCGCTGAGGCCGGCGACGTCGCCGCCGACTCCGTCGACCTGATGGTGCCCGCGCCCTCGCCCGAGGCTCCGCAGCGCTGGGCGCTGCCGTGGGGCCGGCTGCTGGTCATGGCGGCCGCGGTCTTCCTGTTCGCGCTCGTCACGATCAGCGCCGTCGAGCTCCTCGCCGGGCGGAGCATCTCGGCGATGTTCGGTGGTGACAACACGCGGGGTACGACGGTCGTGGAGGTGTTCCACAAGGGCGGGCACCAGCCGGCTCCCGCGCCGCCCACGGTCACCACGACCGTGACCGTCCAGCCGACGCCGACCCTGTCCACACCGGTGTCCACGCCCAAGCCGTCGACGACCCTGACGCCGTCCGAGCCGCCCAGCCCGACGACCGGCAGCCCGACGACCTCAACGGCCGCGGCGAGCCCGACGTCGCAGGCGACGCCCTAGAAGACGTTCAGCGGCCGGAACTGGACCGAGATCCGCGGGCCGGCCGAGGCGACCTTGGGGACGGCGTGCTCCCACGTGCGCTGGCAGCTGCCGCCCATGACGACCAGGTCGCCGTGGCCCATCTCGACGGCGATGCTCTCGCCGCCCGAGCGTGGCCGGAGGCAGAGGCGACGCGGGTCCCCGAGCGAGACGATCGCGACCATCGTGTCCTGGGTGCTGCCACGACCGATGGTGTCGCCGTGCCAGGCGACGCTGTCGCGGCCGTCGCGGTAGTAGCAGCAGCCTGCCGTGCGGAACGGCTCGCCGAGCTCGTCGGCGTAGTGGGCGGAGAGCGCCTCGCGGGCCTGCGTCAAGGCGTCGTGGGGGAGGTCCTCGCCGATCATGTAGGTGTGCACCAGGCGCGGTACGTCGACGACGCGGTCGTACATCTGGCGCCGCTCCGCGCGCCAGGGGACGTCGGTGACCATTCGTGCGAAGACGTCGTCAGCGCCCGGGAGCCAGTCGCGTGCGACGTCGATCCAGGCCCCGTCGGTGAGCGGCATCCGCTCGATCGCCTCGCACCCGGGACCGGCGTCCGCCTCCGGGGCGAAGAGGGCCGTCTGGAAGTCCATGCTCGGACGCTAGCACGAGATCGAACAGGTGTTCGGGAGCGGCCGCGTGCCGCTGGCGGGTAAATCTTTTCCGTTTTGCGACGGGGCCGGTGCTCCCGCCCCTAATCTCTGGCCGAGGAACTGTCCAGGGGGATCAGGTTGAAGACGACGGCGCTCAAGCACGTGGCGATCCGCGAATACGTCCGTGCTCTCGTCGCGGACAGCGCGCCCGGTGCCGCCGCACCGTCCGAGCGCGACCTGGTCGACCGCTTCGGCGTGGCTCGCATGACCGTCCGTCACGCCCTGGACGCCCTCGTGTCCGAGGGTGTCCTGGAGCGGTTCCCCGGCCGCGGCACGTTCGTCGCGCGCCGCCAGCGCGTCCGCACCCGGGTCACCGGTCTCAGCGAGGAGCTCGAGCGTCGCGGCCAGGTCGCCGAGTCACGCAGCATCATGGCCGTGCGGTGCCCCGCGCCGCTGCGCATCGCCCAGGCGCTCGAGGTCGAGCCGGGAAGCCAGGTCATCCGGTGGCGTCGGCTCCGGCTCGCCGACGGCCGGCCGCTGTGCCTGACCGACACGTTCCTCAACGAGGTGCTGGTGCCGGACTTCCTCGACGGGGACCTCCCCAGCAGCCTGTACGCCGACCTGCAGCGACGCGGTCGCCGCCCGAGCTGGGTCGAGGACGCGATCAGTGCGGCCGGTGCGTCCGCGGACGACGCCAGGCTGCTCGAGCTCGACGAGGGGGCGGCGGTCCTGCGCCAGTCGCGGCGCGCGCTCTGGGGCGAGCGACCGATCGAGCTGTCGCGCACGATCTACCGCGCCGACGCGCACGTCTTGTCGCTCCAGCTGGAAGCCTGATCGATCCGGCGCCGCGCGTGCGGCAGGATTGACCCATGACCGCCGACGCCGCACGTGCCGAGCTGCTCCGACTCCGGTCGAGCATCGACAACCTCGACGCCGCACTCGTCCACCTCCTCGCCGAGCGCTTCAAGTGCACCGAGCAGGTCGGGCGCCTGAAGGCGACCGCCGGCATGCCGCCGGCCGACCCGGCCCGCGAGGCCGTGCAGATCGCCCGCCTGCGCACGATGGCCGAGACCTCCGGCCTCGACCCGCACTTCGCCGAGCAGATCCTGGGCGTGATCATCGCCGAGGTGATCCGCAACCACGAGCAGTTCGCCGGCGAGACCGACTGACCGGTCGGTTCAGTCCAGCCCGCAGGTGTGCAGGCCGTCGGCGATCAGCGCCCGCTTGCCCGCCTCGCTCATAGGCAGCTCGAAGCTGCCGGTGACGCCCTCCGCGCGCAGGGTCAGCCGGAACGTCGCGGCGGTGCCGCCCTCGGAGAACGCGTGGCCGTCGCAGCGGACCGGCTCGACGGGAAGACGCACGTCGTCGTTGCCGAGGGTGGTCCGCGGTGCCCAGGCGCCGCCGTGCTCGGGCCCGAACAGGTATGTGCCGTTGACGGCGAGGAGCCGCACGCGGCCGGGTACGCCGGTCCGGCGTACGTCGAGCGTGAGGTTGCCACCGGTCACGGCCGGTGACCACGCGAGGCGGACCATCCGGGTCACCGCGAGCCGGAAGCACTCGGCGGCGACGTACCGTCCGAGATCGGCGTTGACATCGGTCACGGGTCGGTCGGTGACGCGGCCCGCGGCGGTGATCGTGAGGGTTCCGGAGCCCCCTGTGCGGGCCGGGCGCGGGCCGTCGCAGCGGGGTGCGGGCAGGGGCAGGGGGAACTGGCGATGCGAGGTCGGCGGCATCGCGCGGAGCCGCTCGGCGGTGATCGGCGAGGTCAGCCGGGCGTCGCGGTAGACCATCCGCTGCGGGTGGACCGTGCGTGCCGTGCCGTTGGTGATGAGGACCTGCACCTGGTCGTGGGCGCGGTCGTGGGACGACTGGGTCATCGCGACGTCGAGGCGGCCGCTCGGCGGCAGGGTCGGCGTCGCGATCATCGTGATCGACGGCGACGCGCTCGGGCGCGCGTCCGGCGAGGAGCCGCAGGCGGCCAGGAGCGCCCCGGCCGCGGCCAGGGTCGCCGCGATGGCGGTCCTAGACCGACAGGTCGTCCGCATCGACGATCCGGTAGGCGTAGCCCTGCTCGGCGAGGAACCGCTGGCGGTTCTGGGCGAACTCGGCGTCGACGGTGTCGCGGGCGACGACGGTGTAGAACCGCGCGACCTTGCGCTCGCCGTCGGGTCCGGGAGCACCGGGGCGCAGGAGCCGACCGAGCCGTTGCGCCTCCTCCTGGCGTGACCCGAACGAGCCAGAGACCTGGATGGCCACCTCGGCCGACGGCAGGTCGATGGAGAAGTTCGCGACCTTGGAGACGACCAGCAGCGAGATCTCGCCGGTGCGGAAGCCCTCGAAGAGCCGCTGGCGCTCCTTGACCGACGTCTCGCCGGTGATCACCGGGGCGTCGAGCTTGTCGGCGAGCTCGTGGAGCTGGTCGATGTACTGCCCGATCACCAGCGTCGGCTGGCCGGCGTGCTGGGCGAGCAGCGAGCGCACGACGCCGATCTTCTCCGGCGTGCACGCGGCGAGGCGGTAGCGCTCCTCGGCCTCGGAGGTCGCATAGACCAGCCGTGCGCTCTCCGGCAGGGTCACGCGCACCTCGACGCAGTCGGCCGGGGCGATCCAGCCCTGCGCCTCGATGTCCTTCCACGGGGCGTCGTACCGCTTGGGGCCGATCAGGGAGAACACGTCGCCCTCGCGGCCGTCCTCGCGCACCAGCGTCGCGGTCAGGCCGATCCGGCGGCGTGCCTGGAGGTCGGCGGTCATCCGGAAGATCGGCGCCGGCAGCAGGTGGACCTCGTCGTAGATGATCAGGCCCCAGTCGCGGGCGTCGAGCAGCTCGAGGTGCGGGAACACGCCCTTCCGCTTGTGCGTGAGCACCTGGTACGTCGCGATGGTGACCGGGCGGATCTCCTTGACCGAGCCGGAGTACTCGCCGATCTCGTCGGCGGTCAGGCTCGTGCGCTTGACCAGCTCGTCCTTCCACTGTCGCGCGGAGACGGTGTTGGTGACCAGGATCAGCGTGGTCGCCTGGGCGTGCGCCATCGCCGCCGCGCCGACGATCGTCTTGCCGGCGCCACACGGGAGCACGACGACCCCGGAACCGCCGTGCCAGAACGACTCGGCCGCCTCGGCCTGGTAGGAGCGCAGCTCCCAGCCGTCCTGGGCGAGCTCGATCGCATGGGCCTCGCCGTCGACGTACCCGGCGAAGTCCTCGGCCGGCCAGCCCAGCTTGAGCAGGGCCTGCTTGAGGTTGCCGCGCTCGGAGGGGTGGACCGCGACGGTCATCTCGTCGAGGCGCTCGCCGAGCATGCCCTGCACCCGCTTGGCGCGCAGGACCTCCTCGAGCACCGGCTTGTCGGTGGTGCGCAGCGTGAGCCCGTGGACCGGGTCCTTCTCCAGCGTGAGCCGGCCGTAGCGCGCCATCGTCTCGGCGACGTCGACCAGCAGCGCGTGCGGCACCGGGTAGCGGCTGTAGGTCAGCAGCGTGTCGACGACCTGCTCGGCGTCGTGCCCGGCCGCGCGGGCGTTCCACAGGCCCAGCGGGGTGAGCCGGTAGGTGTGGATGTGCTCGGGCGACCGCTCGAGCTCGGCGAACGGCGCGATCGCCTTGCGGCACTCCTGGGCCTGCTCGTGGTCCACCTCGAGCAGCAGGGACTTGTCGCTCTGCACGATGAGGGGTCCGGCGGTCACCCACCCAGCGTACGGTCCTGCAGGTTTCCCAAGGGATGCAGGGAAGCCTGCGCATCCCCGTGGTTGCAACGCTGGGGGAGTGCAGGTTCGGCTGCATCCCTTGGGAAACCTGCAGCCCTCAGGAGACGGGCTCGACCTTCGTCACCCGGTGGATCGGGAAGTGCCGCTCGATGTCGGCCTCGTCGACGTCGTACGCCGTCAGCTGGCCACCCTCGACCGAGACGGGCCGGACCTCGCGCTCGATGACCAGGCCACGGTTGTCGAGGTGCCCGATCCGGACCGTCGCGCCGCGCTCGATCGCGTCGCGCAGGGCGGAGAGCGCGGTGGCGGGGGAGCCCGAGGTGGCCGGCCGGGCCGCGGCCTCGGCGTCGCCCTCGCGCAGGTGGCGCAGTGCGACCGCGACCTGCGCCGCTCGGCGTGCGTCGCCCGCGGCTGCGGTGGGGCCGCTCGACTTCGGGGTCCGGGCGCGCAGCGAGTCGGCCGCGCCCACGCGGACGACCCCGTCGGCGCCCTCGACGACGGGGGAGAGGCCGAGCTCGCGCAGCCGCGGCAGGAGTACGTCGACCGGGGTGGTGGTGACGACGACGGTCGGCGCGATCCGGCGCAGCCCCAGGGCCGGGGCCTTCGGGTGGCGCAGCAGCTCGGCCAGCGCCACCTCGTCGTCGGATCGGATGAAGCCCGTGGCGACGCCGACGCGCAGCCGCCCGAAGGAGCGGACGGTGTCGTCGACGAGGTACGACAGCGGCTGCGGGACCTCGGTGCGCGACGAGGTGGCCAGGAACGCGTGGATCTCGGCGCCGCTCCAGCCGATGTCGAGGGCGCGACGGACCGAGTCGCGGGTGAAGCGGTAGACGGTGGCCGAGCCGTGCGACTCGAGGTCGGCCAGCTGCTGGAGCTGGCGCTCGAGCGGCGACTCGAGGGGACCGGGCGCCACCGCGGTCAGGTCGGCCTGGATCAGGACGTGGTCGACGGGCGGGGGGAGCAGCGCGTCGAGCCGCTCGGCGGGGTCCTCGCCCGCGGCGAGGAGGCGGCCGAAGCTCGACAGCGCCTCTGCCCCGGTGATGCCCAGCAGGGCGGCCTCGGCGACGGCCCAGCCGATCAGCTCGGGACGCGTCCGGGGGCGCCGTGGCCGCAGCCAGGTGAGGCGGGCGATCAAGGAGGGGAGACCGGTGCCGGCGGCGAGCGCCTGCGCTTCGGGCAGCCCGGCGAGCTCGGTGAGCGCCATCGACTTGGCCTCCGGCATGCCGATCGCCGACAGCTCGGGGACCAGGGCGTTCCAGGTCTTCCCGTCCGGCCCGCGCTCACCGACGAGCGAGGGCAGCCGGGTCGAGGCCAGCCAGGCCTTGGCGAGCCGGGTCCAGCGCTCGGCGAGCGTTCCGTCGCGCCACCGGTCGTAGGCGTCGGACGGCACCCAGACCGGGTTGCCGTCGCTGTCGGCCCTCGTCGCCGCGAGGCCGGCCGCGACCGCGACCTCGATCAGCACCGCCGCCTCACGCTCGGTGATGCCGAGGTGGCCGGCCGTCGCCTTGAGCTCGCGCGCGGTCAGCCCGGTCGTGCGCAGCGCCGCCCCGGGACGGAGGCCCCACCAGTCGAGCAGCAGCTCGGTCCGGCGTACGACGTCCGTGGCGGAGCCGAGCGCCGCGTTGTCGACGAGCCGGGCCATGACCGGCGCGGTCGCGATCTCGGGCACCACGTCGATCGGGCCCTCCCGTCCGTCCCGCAGCGACGGGGTCGCCGCCAGGAGGTCGGCGGCGCCGCGGACGGCGCGCAGCCCCTCGGGCGAGTCCCAGGCGAGCGCGAGGCCGCGCAGGCGCGCCATCACGCCGTCGACGTACGCCGCCTCCGCGTCCAGCCGGTCTCGCAGTTCGGCATCGGTGGTTTGACCCGCCGACACGAGGGCATCAAGCACCAAGAGCTCGCCACGCGTCAGGATGTCGAGTGCGCGCGAGATCGAGTTCTGAGCGGTCGCTCGCGAAGCCAGGTGACCGAAGTCGGAAGGAGCGGGAGTGGCGAGGTCGGGTCGGTCCGCAAGCAGGCGGGCGACGTCCGCGTCGGCCCACGAGCGCAGCTGGTCTGCCAGCGATCGGTGCCGTTCGGTCTCCACGGGAGCAACGCTATCCGCCCCGCTGGGAGCCACCCGATGAGCACCGTCGAGCTGCACCACGGAGCGGCCACGGACGTCGGCCTGGTCCGCAAGGTCAACGAGGACTCCTACCTCGCCGTGCCCCCGGTCTTCGTCGTCGCCGATGGCATGGGCGGCCACCAGCACGGTGATGTCGCGAGCCGGTTCGTCATCGAGGAGTTCGAGCGACTTGCCGAGCGCGGGGTCAGCGACCTCGACGACCCCGCCGCCGCCCAGGCCGTCGCGACCATCCTGGCGATGGTGCAGCAGCGCATCGCGGCGTACGACGCCTCCTCGGGGACCACCGCGGTCATCGCCGTGCTCCTCGAGGGCTCCGGTGTGCCCCGCTGGCTGCTCGCCAACGTCGGTGACAGCCGCGTCTACCGCTACGACGAGGGGGAGCTCCAGCAGGTCAGCGTCGACCACTCGGTGGTGCAGGAGATGGTCGACTCCGGGCGGCTCACCGCCCAGCAGGCGCACACCCACCCCAACCGCAACGTGATCACCCGCGCGCTCGGCGGTGCCGACAACCACGAGCCCGACTTCTTCCTGCTGCCGCTGGTCACCGCGGAGCGCATCATGCTCTGCAGCGACGGCGTCCACGGCATGATCGACGACGTCCGGATGGCCGAGATCCTGAAGGACTCCCACGACCCGCGCAACGCCGCGGAGAGGCTCGTGGAGGCCGCGGTGGCTGCCGGTGGACGTGACAACGCGACCGCGGTCGTCATCGATGTGGTGGGATTGGCCCACGACACGACGTACGACTCGGATGCGGAGCGTCTGAGTCTGGAGGAGAAGCTGGGAGCACTCCCATGACCGAGATGAACACGAACAACACCGACGAGCAGCAGGTCGAGGGGTCCGACCGCCAGCTCTGGTCCTTCCGGTCCGGCTCCTGGTACTCCGTCCTCGGCGACGAGGTCGCCGTCCTCCTCCCCGCCGAGCAGAAGGAGTACGTCGGCGCGCTCTGGTCGCTCGTCGACGGCGGCGGATCCTTCGACGAGGTCCTCGACGCCCTGCTGGCCTCCGGCCTGAGCAAGCTGCCCGGCTTCGCGCTCGTCTCCACCAGTGCCGGCCCGGTCCGGGTCCTGGTGCGCGGTGAGGGCGTCCGGGTCACCGTCGCCGGCGCCCAGGGTGAGGTCGTCGTCGACGGCGCAGCCGGTGGCACCTGGACCGAGCGCACCATCGAGGGCGTCACCGCGGTCTCCGTCGTCGTCGACGATGCTGCCGGCGCGGACTTCACCGTTCCCTCCGGACTGTTCCGGGCCTCCCGCCTGGACCGCCCCGCGGTGGCTCCGGCGGCCGAGCCCGCCCCGGTGGCCGAGCCCGCCCGGCTGGCCGAGCCCGCCCCGCTGGCCGAGCCCGCCCCCGTAGCCGAGGCCGCCCGCGTGGTGGAGCCGGCCGAGACCCCCGAGTCCGCCCCGGTGGCCGAGCCTGCCGAGACCCCCGCGCCCGTCCCGACCTTCGGCGCCGCGCCGGCGTTCGCGCTGGCGCCGGTCGACGAGCCCGCCGAGCCGCCGGCTCCCGTCGAGGAGCCGGAGACCGAGCTGATGGACCTGCCGGCGGAGCAGGCACCCGCTGAGTTCTCGCCGCTGGAGAACGACGGATGGACCGAGCCCACCTTCGCCGGCGACCCGCTGTCCGGGCCGATCTCGCAGCCGGGCCTCCCGCCGGCCGCGCCGGTGCCGTCGCTCGACGCCGACACCCTGACCCCGCCGCCGCTCCCGCCGCCGCCGATCGGTACGCCGACCGGCGCGCACGCCATGCCGGTGACCCCGCCGCCCCCGCCGCCGCTCCCGCCGGGCGCGGGCCCGGTCGCCAAGCTGCAGGTGTCCGACGGTCAGACGATCCTGGTCGACAAGGTCGTGCTGATCGGCCGTGCGCCCGAGGCCCGTCGGTTCAGCATCACCGAGCAGCCCCAGCTGGTCACGGTCCCGAGTCGCCTGCACGAGATCTCCTCGACCCACATCGAGGTCCGTCCCGGCACCGGCGCCGACCAGGGCACCGCGGTCGTGACGGACATGGGCTCGACCAACGGCACGGTCCTCGCCCAGCCCGGCATGCCCCCGGAGGACCTCAAGCCCGGCATCGCCGTACCCCTCCTTCCCGGCGCCATCGTCAACCTCGGCGACGGGATCACCATCCAGGTCAGCCGCCCCTGACCTTCGCATCTCGGGAGCGAATCGATGTCACACGCGGCTCTGCCGTCCTCGACCACCGGCGCGGTGCCGGCGGGTCTCGAGCCGCGCCTGCTCGCCTTCGCCGTCGACCGCGCGATCGGGTGGGGGCTCTCGGCCGGCGTCGCGGTGCTGGTCTGGAAGCTCGCGGACACCTCGGTCCTGGTCGCGGTGCTGGTCTTCGTCGGCACGCTGGTCGTCCTCGGGGCGATCGCGGCCGTGGTGACCGGCACGCTCGGCACGTCCGTGGGCAAGGCGGCCTTCGGCCTTCGCGTCGTACGCCGCACCGACGGCCGGCCGATCGGGGCCGGGCCGGCGCTGGTGCGGGGTGCCGTGCTCGGTCTCGGTGGTCTGCCCACCCTCGGCCTCGGTTGCGCGGCGCTGGCGCTGACCGCGGTCGGTGACCCGCAGGGCGAGCGACGCTCGGCCCACGACCGGATCGGCGACGCGATGGTCGTCGACGCACGCCCGCGCCGCGAGGTGGTGGTGGCGCCCCAGCAGGGCCCGCAGAAGGTCGTCAACCTCACCGCGATGCGGCTGCTTCCCGACCCGACGCCCGCGTCGATCGCCCACCTCTCGGTACCGACCGCCGAGCCGACCCCGCAGCCCGCCCACCCGAGCGCGGCCGCGCGCTCGGCGGTCCCGGCGCCGACCACGGCCGCCGCCGACCTCCCGCCGCGGCGCATCGCGACCGAGCGTCGCTGGCGGGTCAGCTTCGACACGGGGGAGTCCTTCGCCGTCGAGGGCCTGGCCGTCGTCGGGCGCCGTCCTGAGCCCCGCACCGGTGAGACCGTGCGCCACCTGGTCACGCTGCCGTCCGACGACATGTCGGTCTCCAAGACCCACGCCCAGTTCCAGGTCGCCGCCGACGGCGCGCTCGTGGTGATGGACCGCGGCTCGACCAACGGCTCCTTCGTCGTACGCCGCGGTCATGCGCGCCCGCTCAACCCGGGCCGCCCGAGCACGCTGATCGACGGCGACGAGGTCCGTTTCGGTGACCGGGTGATGAAGGTCGTCCAGGAGTCCTGACCCGCCCGCACTAGGCTGATCAGAAGTTCCGGCGGGTCCACCGCCGACCCGCGTGTGAAGGAAGGTCGAGCCGTGCCCAGTGGCAAGGTGAAGTGGTACGACGCCGAGAAGGGCTTCGGCTTCCTGTCCCAGACCGAGGGTCCCGACGTCTACGTCCACGCCGAGGCGCTGCCCGACGGCGTCACCAACCTCAAGCCGGGAACGCGTGTCGAGTTCGGCATCGCGCAGGGCCGCCGTGGTGAGCAGGCCCTCCAGGTCACCGTGCTCGACGCCCCGCCGTCGGTGAGCCGCAACCGCGCCGAGTCCAAGCGCCGCAAGCCCGAGGAGATGGTCCCGATCGTCGAGGACCTGATCCGGCTGCTCGACGGCGTCGGCGAGGCCTACCGTCACGGCCGCCACCCCGACCGCAGCCACGCGGCGCCCGTCGCCAAGCTGCTGCGCGCGTTGGCCGCCGAGCTCGAGGCCTGAGCAGCTAGCCGACCGGCGGCTGCTCCGGCTGCGCGTCCAGCCGCGGCATCACCACGGTGACGACCGCCCACGCGAGCAGCACGGCAGCGGCGATCCCGAGCCCGAGGTGCGGCTTCATCGGCATCACGATGCCGACGAAGCCCCCGATCACCCACGCGAACTGGAGCGTGGTGTCGCCGCGCGCGAACGCGCTGGCGTGCGCCTCGGGAGGTACGCCGGTCTGGATCGTCGAGTCCAGGGACACCTTCGCGAGGTACTGCGCGAGGCCGGCGGTCACACCGAGCACGAGCAGCGCCGGCAGGTTGTAGAAGAACGCCGCCACGATCACCACGGCCACATCGGCCAG
This sequence comes from Nocardioides montaniterrae, assembly GCF_054782655.1. NCBI lineage: Bacteria > Bacillati > Actinomycetota > Actinomycetes > Propionibacteriales > Nocardioidaceae > Nocardioides > Nocardioides montaniterrae. The sequence continues at coordinate 409,303 of NZ_BAAGSB010000002.1, forward strand.
CAGCGCCGCGACCACCGTCGCGGCGGGGCGGATCTTCTTGGCGAGCGAGGCGACGACGATGCCGATCGTGTTGCCGACGCCGGCCGAACCGATCACCAGCGCGATCAGCAGCGCCGCACCGTGGGTCCATCCCGGCACCGGGTGGAAGCGCAGCAGGAACGCGAAGTACATCGTCAGGAAGCCGGAGAGGAAGCGCGGGCCGCAGTTGACCCGCAGCGCGAACGCCACTGCCGGAGGTACGCCGCGGCGCGTCCGCCGGCCGGTCCGCTCCGAGCGCGGGACCACCTGCGAGACGCCCGTCTCGCCGGCGCTCGAGTCGACCCGCTGCGGCAGCCGGATCGCGAGCACCGTGCCGATCGCGAACACCACGAACGCGTAGCGCAGCACCCACTCCGGCCCGAAGATCGCGGCCAGCCCGGCCAACGGTGCACCGATCGCCGCACCGACCAGGCCCGCGAGCGCGACCCGGCCGTTGGCCTTGACCAGCGTGATCTCCGTGGGGAGCAGCCGGGGGACGGCCGATGCCCGGGTCACGCCGTACGCCTTGGAGGAGACGAGCACGCCGAGCGCGGCGGGGTAGAACCACGCCGACTCGTTGGCGATCGCGCCGGCGAGCACCCAGCAGAGGAACGCCCGGACGGCGAACGTGGTGCCGATCGCCCAGCGGCGACCGTGGTTGAAGCGGTCGAGGAACGGCCCGATCAGCGGCGCGACGATCGCGAACGGAAGCATCGTCAGGCCCAGGAAGAGCGCGACCTGGCCGCGCGCGTCGCTGGTGGCGCCCGCGAAGAAGACCGTGCCGGCCAGGGCGATGGTCACGGCCGCGTCGCCGGCGGCGTTGGCCGAGTGGAGCTCCAGGAGGCGGTTCAGGCCGGACTGGCCGGCGCCTTGCGCATCGGCGGCCCGGCGGGCCTGCATGCCGGCGTACCGACCGAAGCGGCCGGTGGTGCGGGCGACCGCGCGCAGCCCACGGCCCGTCGCGCGTGCGCCGGTGCCGAGGCCGTGGCCCACGGCGGCGGCGCGCTGATGGCCCTCGCCCGTCTCGGGCGGCAGGTCGACGTCGTGCTCCACGGTCCTATCTTGCCCGTCCCGGGGTCGCCACCCCGACGTGACGTGCGAACGCGCGATGGGGGATGCTGTGCCCGTGGCCATCCTCGAGCGCAAGGCGGACAAGCCCGACGCAGCGACCGTCGCAGCCGTCGACGTCGCACGCGACGCGCTGCTCGAGCACATCCCCGCCACTGACATCGGCGAGCACCTCGGGCACCTCCTCGACGGTCCGCGCGTGACCACCCACCTGTTCGCCTGCACCCGCAAGGGGTACGTCGGCTGGCAGTGGGCCGCCACGGTCACCCGCGCGAGTCGCCAGAAGAAGATCACCGTCGTCGAGACGGTGCTGCTCCCCGGGGAGGAGGCGATCACCGCGCCGGCGTGGGTCCCCTACCGCGAGCGCATCCGCCCCGGCGACCTCGGTCCCGGCGACCTGCTGCCGGTCGACGACGACGACCCGCGCCTCGTGCCGACGTACTCCTTCGGCGACGACGACCTCGACACCGACGCCAAGGCCCAGATCCGTGCCGTCGCCAAGGACCTCGGCCTCGGCCGTGTCCGCACGCTCTCCCCGGAGGGCCGCGACGCTGCCGCCGAGCGCTGGTACGACGGCGATGGCGGCCCCGACTCCCCGCTGGCCAAGGTGGCTCCCGAGACCTGCTGGTCCTGCGGCTTCCTCGTCCGTCTGCGCGGTCCGCTCTCCCGCGACTTCGGCGTCTGCGCCAACGGCGACGCCAACGACGACGGCAAGGTCGTCGCGTTCGGTCACGGCTGCGGCGCCCACTCCGAGGTCCGCCTCAGCAAGAAGCAGCAGCCGCTCCCGCCGGCGCCCCCGGTCCTCGACACCATCGGTGTCGACGACATCGAGATCCTCTAGCCCGATTCCGCTCGATGGAGTCGCCGGGTGGTGGGTTCCTGGGCGTGAGCTCCGTAGTCAGGCACCTGCCGCCGCCGCTACGGACTATGGGTCACTTGGCCCATAGTCCCTACGTCCTCGCCGGCAGGGTCGGGGAATCGTGCGAGTGGTCATCGGGACTATGGGCCAAGTGACCCATAGTCCGTTCATGCGGCTGCGGCAGGTGCCCGCCTAGGAGCTCACGCCCAGGAACCCACCATCAGAGGTGGACGGGTTCAGGCGGCGCCCGCGAGAACCCAGACGGCGTAGTCGTCGTTCGCGGGCTCGAGGGCGTAGCCACCGAACCGGTGCTGGACGACCAGCCCCGCGCTCTCCACGTCGGCGACGAAGTCGGTCGGCGCGTAGACGCGCGCGGTCGAGGGGCCCTGGCGCAGGTGGAAGCCGACCAGGATGCGTCCGCCCGGCGCGAGCAGCTCGCGGAGGCGGGTGAGGCAGGCGACCTCGGTGTCCTCGCCGACGTAGACCATCACGTTGCCGACGACGACCAGCAGGTCGAACGTCCCGACGGCCGCGGGGGAGAGGCCGAGGATCTCGTGCGGCAGGACCTCGACGTCGGGATACGTACGGCGGGACTGCTCGGCCAGAGCCGGGTCGGGCTCGGTGGCGAGGACGTCGTGCCCGCAGGCGCGGAGGTACGCCGAGATGCGGCCCATGCCCGAGCCGACGTCGAGGATCCGGGCCTCGCGGCGTACGAGCGCGTCGGCGAGGCGACCCTCGCCGACGATGTCGGCACCGTCGGCCGCCAGCTGGGCGAACCGGGTCGAGTAGCCGCTGTTGGCCTTGCCGCCCGCGGCCCAGCGCGTCGGCGGCAGGCGGTCAGCCACGGGTGCGCGCGCGCTGGATGCGGCGGCGCTTGCAGTACTCCAGCCCGAGCAGGCCGAGGCCGACGCCGGCCAGGCACATCCACAGCAGCCAGGTGCGTCCGCTCGTCTCCAGTCCGTCGTAGAACGGCAGGAGTGCAATGAACGCGAGCGCGAAGAGCGCCGTGCCGACCTGGACGGTGCGGACGCCGTCGACGTCCAGCGGCTCGACCGGGGCGATCAGGTAGGTGCGGTTGCCGATCTCGTGCTGCGTCGGCTGTTCGTCGCGGAGCTCCACGTCACGAACGTTACCTCTCCGCAACCCGCAGGCCCTCGCCGCGAGACGTCGGGCCTGACATGCTGCGGTTCCGTGAGCTACCAGTCCAACAGCTACGACGCCAGCCCGAGCACGGGCGTCCTCGAGCGCCTCTTCCAGATCCAGCAGCGCGGCTCGACCATCGGTCGTGAGGTGCGCGGCGGTGTCGTCACGTTCTTCACGATGGCCTACATCGTCGCGCTCAACCCGCTGATCCTCGGCTTCGCTTCCGACCACGGCGGTCACTTCCTCGGTGGTGGCGCCGGCCACGGCGAGAACATCCCCGCGATCGCCGCGGGCACCGCCCTCGTCGCGGGTGTCATGTCGATCCTGATGGGCGCGGTCGCGAACATGCCGCTCGCCATCGCGACCGGCCTGGGCCTCAACGCCTTCCTGGCGTTCTCGGTCGCCAGCCAGATGACGTGGGCCGACGCGATGGGCCTGGTCGTCATCGAGGGACTGATCATCCTGGTGCTCGTGCTGACCGGCTTCCGGACGGCCGTGTTCCGGGCGGTCCCGGCGGAGCTGAAGGTCGCGATCTCGGTCGGCATCGGCCTGTTCATCGCCTTCATCGGCTTTGTCGACGCGGGCTTCGTCCGCCCGGGTGCGGGTGGACCCGTCCAGCTCGGCGCGACCGGCGAGCTCTCGGGCTGGCCGGTCTTCACGTTCCTGATGGGCCTCGCGCTCGTCGTGGTCCTGTGGGTCCGCAAGGTCAAGGGCGCGATCCTCATCTCCATCATCGCCACCACGATCCTGGCGATCGTCATCGAGGCCCTGGCCGGCGTCGGCGCCCGCGGCGACAAGAACCCCGGCGGCTGGGGCCTCAACGTGCCGAAGCTCCCGCACGACGTCGTCGGTACGCCGGACCTGGGCACGGTCGGTCACTTCAGCCTGCTCGGCTCCTTCCAGCATGCCGGCGTCGTCACCGCGCTGCTGCTGCTGTTCACTCTCGTCCTGGCCGACTTCTTCGACCTGCTCGGCACGATGACCGCGATCAGTGCCGAGGCAGGGCTGCTCGACGAGAACGGCATGCCGCCTCGGACGGGCCGGATCCTGGTCGTCGACGCCCTGGCCGCCTCGGCCGGCGGCATCGGCGGCGTCTCCTCCAACACCGCCTACATCGAGTCGGCCTCCGGTGTCGGCGAGGGTGCGCGCACCGGCCTGGCCTCCGTCGTGACGGGCCTGCTGTTCCTGGTTGCGATGCCGTTCACCGCGGTGGTCGAGGTGATCCCGAGCGAGGCCGCCGTGCCCGCGCTGGTCCTGGTCGGCTTCCTGATGATGCAGCAGGTCAAGGGCATCGCCTGGGACGACCTGGAGATCGCCATCCCGGCGTTCCTGACGATCGTGCTGATGCCGTTCACCTACTCGATCACGGTCGGCATCGGCGCCGGGTTCATCTCCTACGCGCTGATCAAGCTGGTCAAGGGCAAGGCGCGCGACGTCCACCCGCTGCTGTGGGCGGTGGCCGCGCTGTTCGTCGTCTACTTCGCGATCCACCCCATCACCGCCTGGCTCACCTGAGCCGTCGGGGTAGGGGAGAGGCCGCGTCCGCTCGGGCGCGGCCGCTCTCGGCAGCTTTAGTTAGCAAAGGTAATGAGCTAGGCTAAAGACATGCCTGACACCGGCCTGGTCCCCGAGCTCCGCAGCGGCGTGATGCGGCTGCGTCGCCGCCTGCTCGCCGAGCGCGATCCCGCCAACGAGCTCAGCTTCGGCGCGATGGCCGTGCTGGGCGCCCTGTACCGCCTGGGCGAGCTGACCGTCGGCGCGCTCGCCGCGCACGAGCGCGTGCAGCCGCCGAGCATGACCCGCACGGTCAACTGCCTGGTCGACGGCGGGTACGCCGCGCGCGCCGCCCATCCGACGGACGGGCGCCAGGTCGTGGTGAGCCTGACCGCGAAGGGCCGCGAGGCGCTGCTGGCCGACCGTGCGCGCCGCGACGAGTGGCTCGCCGTACGCCTCGCCGCCCTCGATCCCGACGACCTGGAGGTCCTGCGCCGCGCGGCGCCGCTCCTGCAGTCCCTCGCCGCCTCCGACTGAACCCCGCTGCCGAACCGAGCCCCTGAGGAGCAATCACGAGCCCCACGTTCCGATCCCTGTCCCACCCGAACTACCGCCTCTACCTGGCGGGCAGCGTGGTGTCGAACACCGGCACCTGGATGCAGCGCGTCGCCCAGGACTGGCTGGTCCTCTCGCTCCCGGGCAACGGCGGCACCGAGCTGGGCATCACGACCGGCCTGCAGTTCCTGCCGATCCTCCTGCTCAGCCCGTACGCCGGCGTGGTCGCCGACCGCTTCCCCAAGCGCCGCCTGCTGCAGCTCACCCAGGCCACCATGGCGCTCGCCGCGCTCGCTCTCGGCACCACCGCGGCCGCCGGTGCCGCGCAGACCTGGCTGGTCTACCTGCTGGCGTTCGCGCTCGGGCTGGGAGCGGCCTTCGACGCCCCGGCCCGTCAGGCCTTCGTCTCGGAGATGGTCGGCCCGGAGGACGTCTCCAACGCCGTCGGCCTGAACTCGGCCTCGTTCAACACCGCGCGCATCATCGGACCGGCGCTGGCCGGTCTGCTGATCGGCGCTCTCGGCGGAGGGGCCACGGCGACGGGCTGGGTGATCCTGCTCAACGCCGTCTCCTTCATCGCGGTGATCGTGCAGCTGCAGCGGATGGACGAGCGCTCGCTGCACAGCCCGCGTCGTGTGGCGCGCGGTCCCGGCATGCTGCGCGAGGGCGTCGCGTACCTCTGGGGCCAGCCCAAGCTCCTGATGGTGCTGGTCGTGGTCGGGTTCGTGGGCATGTTCGGCATGAACTTCCAGATGACGTCGGCGTTGATGGCGACCCAGGCGTTCGGCAAGGGCGCGGGGGAGTACGGCCTGCTCGGCTCGGCGATGGCGGTCGGGTCCCTGTCCGGCGCCCTGATGGCGGCGGGCCGCGTCCGGATCCGGCTGCGCCTGATCCTCGGCGCCGCGGTCGCGTTCGGGGTGGCCGAGATCGTCGCTGGCCTGATGCCGGGGTACGTCGCCTTCGCGCTCTGGTGCCCGGTCCTGGGCCTGAGTGCGATCACGCTGCTCAACTCCGCGAACGCCACGATGCAGCTCGACTCGGCCCCTGCCGTGCGCGGCCGGGTGATGGCGCTCTACTTCACCGTCCTGGCCGGCGGCACCCCGATCGGCTCCCCGGTGATCGGCTGGATCGGGGCCCATCTCGGGCCGCGCTGGACCCTCCTGGTGGGCGGCTCGATGGTGCTGGTCGGGGTCGCTCTGGCCCTGCTGGTCAAGAGGTACGCCGAGGCGCGGGTCGGCCGCGTGGAAGAGGCGGCGGAACGGGTGGTGGAACAGGTGGTGGATCAGGCGGAGATCGAGCCGATTCACGCGGGAACGGGCGATTTGGCAGTTGTTCCGGCGCCCGACTAATCTCGTACCTCGTGTCTGGTCACCCGGATACTTCGCGCCTGCCCTCTCCGGCCCCTGCCGGGCGAGCGCCTGTGCGGCACGAGCAAGAAGCAGCATTCCGAGCCGAGCAAGTCGCTCGGCCGAGATGAGCAACAGGAAAGGGAACCACCAAGGTGCCCACTATCAACCAGCTGGTCCGCAAGGGCCGCCAGGACAAGGTGTCGAAGACCAAGACGCCTGCCCTGAAGGGGTCTCCGCAGCGCCGTGGCGTCTGCACCCGCGTCTACACCACCACCCCCAAGAAGCCGAACTCCGCCCTCCGGAAGGTCGCCCGTGTGCGCCTCTCCTCCGGCGTCGAGGTCACCGCTTACATCCCGGGTGAGGGTCACAACCTCCAGGAGCACTCGATCGTGCTCGTTCGCGGCGGTCGTGTGAAGGACCTGCCCGGTGTCCGCTACAAGGTCATCCGCGGCGCCCTGGACACCCAGGCCGTGAAGAACCGCAAGCAGGCGCGCAGCCGCTACGGCGCGAAGAAGGAGAAGTAGAATGCCTCGTAAGGGCCCCGCTCCTAAGCGCCCCCTCGACGTCGACCCGGTCTACGGCTCGCAGCTGGTCACCCAGCTCGTGTCCAAGGTCCTCAAGGACGGCAAGAAGCAGACCGCTCAGCGGATCGTGTACTCGGCTCTCGAGGGCACTCGCGAGAAGACCGGCACCGACCCGGTCGTGACCCTGAAGCGCGCGATGGACAACGTCCGCCCCGCCATCGAGGTCAAGTCCCGTCGTGTCGGTGGCGCGACCTACCAGGTCCCGATCGAGGTCAAGGGCACGCGTGGCACCACGCTCGCGCTGCGCTGGCTCGTCGGCTACGCCGCCGACCGTCGTGAGAAGACCATGGCCGAGCGCCTGATGAACGAGATCCTCGACGCGAGCAACGGCCTCGGTGCCGCTGTGAAGAAGCGCGAGGACACCCACAAGATGGCCGAGTCGAACAAGGCCTTCGCGCACTACCGCTGGTGATCGTCCCGGTCGGGTACGCCGAATCGGCGTACCCGACCGGTCACCGCATCCCGACCAAGCACCACCTGCTCCACCCACCAACCTAAGGAACGCTGACTCACGTGGCAGTCGAAATCACGACGGACCTGAACCAGGTCCGCAACATCGGCATCATGGCGCACATCGACGCCGGCAAGACCACCACCACCGAGCGCATCCTCTTCTACACCGGTATCTCCTACAAGATCGGTGAGGTCCACGACGGCGCAGCCACGATGGACTGGATGGAGCAGGAGCAGGAGCGCGGCATCACGATCACGTCGGCCGCGACGACCTGCTGGTGGAAGAAGCACCAGATCAACATCATCGACACCCCCGGTCACGTCGACTTCACCGTCGAGGTGGAGCGCGCCCTCCGCGTCCTCGACGGCGCCGTCGCCGTCTTCGACGGTGTGGCCGGTGTCGAGCCCCAGTCCCAGACCGTGTGGCGCCAGGCCAACAAGTACGCCGTCCCGCGGATGTGCTTCGTCAACAAGCTCGACCGCACCGGTGCGGACTTCTACCGCGTCGTCGACTCGATCATCGAGCGCCTCAACGCGACCCCGCTCGTGCTCCAGATCCCGATCGGTGCCGAGGCCGACTTCATCGGCGTCGTCGACCTGGTCGAGATGCACGCGAAGGTGTGGCGCGGCGAGACCCAGATGGGTGAGGACTACACGGTCGAGGAGATCCCGGCCGACCTCGCCGACAAGGCCGCCGAGTACCGCGAGAAGCTCGTCGAGACCCTCGCCGAGGCCGACGACGACATCATGGAGGTCTACCTCGAGGACGGTGACGTCTTCGACGTCCCGACCCTGAAGGCCGCCATCCGTCGCGCGACGCTCGCCGACAAGCTCAACCCGATCCTCACCGGCACCGCGTTCAAGAACAAGGGCGTCCAGCCCCTGCTCGACGCCGTCATCGACTACCTGCCGTCCCCGATGGACGTCGAGGCGATCGTCGGTCACAAGCCGAACGACGAGAACGTCGAGATCTCGCGCCAGCCCAGCGACAGCGAGCCGTTCTCCGGCCTGGCGTTCAAGATCGCCTCCGACCCGCACCTCGGCAAGCTGATCTACGTCCGCGTCTACTCCGGCAAGCTGGAGGCCGGCGCGACCGTCGTCAACGCCTCCAACGGCCGCAAGGAGCGGATCGGCAAGGTCTACCAGATGCACGCCAACAAGCGTGAGGAGATCGCGTCGGTCGGCGCCGGCCAGATCGTGGCCGTCATGGGTCTGAAGGACACCAAGACCGGTCACACGCTCGCCGACCCGCAGAACCCGGTCGTGCTCGAGTCGATGACCTTCCCGGCCCCGGTGATCGAGGTCGCCATCGAGCCCAAGACCAAGTCCGACCAGGAGAAGCTCGGCGTCGCCATCCAGCGCCTCGCCGAGGAGGACCCGACCTTCGTCGTCAAGACCGACGAGGAGACGGGCCAGACCATCATCGCCGGCATGGGCGAGCTCCACCTGGAGATCCTGGTCGACCGCATGAAGCGCGAGTTCAAGGTCGAGGCCACCGTCGGCAAGCCGCAGGTCGCCTACCGCGAGACCATCCGCAACAAGGTCTCCAACCACAGCTACACCCACAAGAAGCAGACCGGTGGTTCGGGTCAGTTCGCCAAGGTGGTCGTCTCCCTCGAGCCGAACATCGACCCCGAGACCGGCCTGGGTGCTGGCTACGAGTTCTGCAACAACGTCTCTGGTGGTCGTGTCCCGCGGGAGTACATCCCCTCGGTCGACAACGGCGGCCAGGAGGCCATGGAGTTCGGTGTTCTCGCCGGCTACCCCATGACGGACGTGAAGTTCTCGCTCGAGGACGGCGCCTACCACGACGTCGACTCGTCCGAGCTCGCGTTCAAGATCGCTGGTCTGCAGGCGTTCAAGGAGGCCGCTCGCCAGGCGAAGCCGGTCCTCCTCGAGCCGATGTTCGCCGTGGAGGTGACCACCCCCGAGAGCTTCCTCGGCACGGTCATCGGTGACATCAACAGCCGTCGCGGCCAGATCCGCGCGCAGGAGGAGCGTCACGGCGACATCGTCGTGGCAGCCCTCGTGCCGCTGTCCGAGATGTTCGGGTACGTTGGCGACCTGAGGTCCAAGACCTCTGGTCAGGCGTCGTACTCGATGGAGTTCGACTCGTACGCCGAGGTTCCCACGAACGTCGCCGACGAGATCATCAAGAAGGCTCGTGGCGAGTGACCTTCGGGTCATCCACCGCGTGCCCTCGGCGCACCACCCCTTTCAGTACGAGTCAAGTAACAATCCCAGGAGGAGCCAGCAATGGCTAAGGCCAAGTTCGAGCGCACCAAGCCGCACGTCAACATCGGCACGATCGGTCACATCGACCACGGCAAGACCACGCTGACCGCGGCGATCTCGAAGGTCCTGCACGACAAGTACCCGGACCTCAACGAGGCTTCGCCGTTCGACCAGATCGACAAGGCTCCCGAGGAGCGCCAGCGCGGTATCACGATCTCGATCGCTCACATCGAGTACCAGACCGAGGCGCGCCACTACGCCCACGTCGACTGCCCCGGTCACGCCGACTACATCAAGAACATGATCACCGGTGCTGCCCAGATGGACGGCGCGATCCTGGTCGTGGCCGCCACCGACGGCCCGATGCCGCAGACCCGCGAGCACGTCCTGCTCGCCCGCCAGGTCGGCGTCCCCGCCCTGGTCGTCGCCCTGAACAAGTGCGACATGGTCGACGACGAGGAGCTCATCGAGCTCGTCGAGATGGAGGTGCGCGAGCTCCTCTCCGAGTACGAGTTCCCGGGCGACGACGTTCCGGTCGTTCGCGTTGCGGCCTTCCCGGCCCTCAACGGCGACGCCAAGTGGGGCGAGTCGGTTGCCGAGCTCATGGCTGCGGTCGACGAGTACATCCCCCAGCCCGAGCGTGACACGGACAAGCCGTTCCTCATGCCCGTCGAGGACGTCTTCACGATCACCGGTCGTGGCACCGTCATCACCGGTCGTATCGAGCGCGGCATCGTCAAGGTCGGCGAGGACGTCGAGATCATCGGCATCCGCGAGGTCGCCCAGAAGTCGACCGTCACCGGCGTCGAGATGTTCCGCAAGCTGCTCGACGAGGGCCAGGCGGGCGAGAACGTCGGTCTGCTCCTCCGTGGCACCAAGCGCGAGGACATCGAGCGCGGCATGGTCGTCATCAAGCCGGGCACCACGACCCCGCACACCAACTTCGAGGCCTCGGTCTACATCCTCTCGAAGGAGGAGGGCGGCCGCCACACGCCGTTCTTCAACAACTACCGTCCGCAGTTCTACTTCCGTACGACTGACGTGACCGGCGTTGTGACCCTGCCCGAGGGCACCGAGATGGTCATGCCGGGTGACAACACCGAGATGTCGGTGGAGCTCATCCAGCCCATCGCCATGGACGAGGGTCTGCGCTTCGCGATCCGCGAGGGTGGCCGCACCGTCGGCGCCGGCCGGGTCACCAAGATCACCAAGTGATCGACTGATTCACCGGGGAGGCCCCGCTCAGCTTCGGCTGGGCGGGGCCTCCTGCATTTCGGCGTACGTCGCCGCTGCCGGGAGAATGGGGCCGTGTCGTCGCATCAGCTTCCGCCCGCTCGTCCGCACCACAAGAAGACGCCGGACGGCCGACCGGTCCGCGAGGTGCTGACCTACAGCCGACGCGGGTCGCGGCTCTCGACGACGCAGCAGCAGGCCTGGGACGCGTACGCCGACGCGTGGGTCATCCCCGACGCGGCCGTGGACGCCGACGACTTCACCTGGTCGGACTGGTTCGGCCGCGAGGCGCCGCTGGTCATCGAGATCGGCGGGGGCATCGGCGAGGCGACCGCGGCCCTGGCCGCGACCCGTCCCGACTGCAACTTCCTCGCGCTCGAGGTCTGGGCGCCCGGCGTGGCCGAAGGGCTGGGCCGGGTCGGCAAGGCCGGCCTGGACAACGTGCGGTTCTGCTCCGTCGATGCGGTGTGGCTCTTCGAGCGCCACCTCGCCGAGCAGTCGGTGCACGAGCTGATGACGTTCTTCCCGGATCCGTGGCACAAGACGCGTCACCACAAGCGGCGGCTGGTCACCCCGCCCCATGCCGCCCTGCTCGCCTCGCGCCTGGTGGTCGGGGCGACCTGGCACCTGGCCACGGACTGGCCGGAGTACGCCGAGCAGATGGTGGAGGTGCTCGACGCGGAGCCGCTCCTCGAGGGCGGTGTCGTCGAGCGCTGGGCCGAGCGGCCGCTGACCAAGTTCGAGCGCAAGGGCATCCGCGCCGAGCGGGTCATCACCGACCTGGCCTACCGCCGGGTCTGACCTCCGGCGACGTCCGGCCGATCCCTGCGTTCACCCCCGGGATCGGGCGTGTCGCGGACTTGGGTTGCCGTGCCGGCGTACTTTCGAAGCAACGGCGGGTGGGGAAGCCCGCCTCATCTGGAGGCCCGAACGTGACTGATCACGGCTTGATCGCCCTGAGGGCGGTGAGGCGCCGGCACCCCGGCGTTCGGGTTTTCTCCCGGTCCATCTGCGAGGAATAGGGCCGGGCGCGGGTGCGCGCGCATGGCCGGTGAGGTGAACGTCGTGGCAACCACGAAGGCACAGACCGCAGCGCGCAAGCCCCGCACCGCCAAGACCTCCGCTGGCAAGGCTGCGGGCAGCCGTACGCCGCAGCGGCGTACCTATGTCATCGACACGAGCGTGCTGCTCGCCGACCCGGGCTCGTTGCGCCGGTTCGCCGAGCACGAGGTCGTGCTGCCGGTGGTCGTGATCACCGAGCTCGAGGGCAAGCGGCACCACCCCGAGCTCGGGTTCTTCGCCCGCGGGGCGCTGCGGATCCTGGACGAGCTGCGCATCGAGCACGGTCGCCTCGACACCGCCGTACCGATCGGCGACGAGGGCGGCACCCTGCGCGTCGAGCTCAACCACACCGACCCGACCACGTTGCCGTCCGGCTTCCGCCTCGGCGACAACGACACCCGCATCCTCGCGGTCGCGCGCAACCTCGCCAACGAGGGCAACGACGTCGTCCTGGTCTCCAAGGACCTGCCGCTGCGGATCAAGGCGTCCGCGGTCGGCCTGGCGGCCGAGGAGTACCGTGCCGAGGCTGTCTCCGCCTCCGACACCGGCTACAGCGGGATGGCCGAGCTCGAGGTCTCCGGCTCCGAGATCGACGAGCTCTACACCGACGGCACCCTCGACATCGACGCCGCGCGCGACCTGCCGTGCAACAGCGGTCTGGTCCTGCTCTCCGAGCGCGGTACGGCGCTGGGCCGGGTCGGCGCCGACAAGCAGGTCCACCTGGTGCGTGGCGACCGGGAGGCGTTCGGCATCCACGGCCGCTCGGCCGAGCAGCGGATCGCGCTGGAGATGCTGCTCGACCCGGAGGTCGGCATCGTGTCCCTGGGCGGGCGGGCCGGTACCGGCAAGTCCGCGATGGCGTTGTGTGCCGGCCTCGAGGCCGTGATGGAGCGCCAGCAGCACAAGAAGGTCATCATCTTCCGGCCGCTGTTCGCGGTCGGCGGCCAGGAGCTCGGCTACCTGCCGGGCAGTGCCGAGGAGAAGATGGGCCCGTGGGGCCAGGCCGTCTTCGACACCCTGGGCGCGCTGACCTCCACCGAGGTCGTCGAGGAGATCATGGCGCGCGGCATGCTCGAGGTGCTGCCGCTGACCCACATCCGCGGCCGCTCGCTGCACGACGCGTTCGTGATCGTCGACGAGGCGCAGTCGCTGGAACGCAACGTCCTGCTGACCGTGCTCTCCCGCATCGGCGCCAACTCCAAGGTCGTCCTGACCCACGACGTGGCCCAGCGCGACAACCTCCGGGTGGGCCGCCACGACGGCATCGTCGCGGTCGTGGAGAAGCTCAAGGGGCACCCGCTGTTCGCCCACGTCACGCTCACCCGCTCCGAGCGCTCGCCGATCGCAGCCCTGGTCACCGAGATGCTGGAGAACGTCGTCTGACGGCGCGTCGGAGGGTCGCTTGTGACCCGTGAGGCGGGTGTGTCCAGAGTCGTTGTGGACACACCCGTCGCCGACTTGATCCCTGTCCCCGGGTCAGGCATGGTGAACCGGTCGCTCGGGCTCCGGCTGGGATGCCGGACATTCTCGGACGAGCTGACAGCCCCTTTGTCGCCCACCCAGGACGAGACCTCTTGTCGAACAGCCATCGGCCCGCGCCCAAGCACCGCGGAGTCCCTCGACATGCCCACATCGCAGAAGCCCCGAAGCGCGCCGTACGCAACACGGTGCTCCTCTCCTCCGTCGCCGCCGCCGTCACCGGTGTCTCGGTCGGCGCCGGGCTGCTCGGCAAGGACGCCGGCGCCGGCACCGCCGACCTGAGCAGCTCGCTGGTCGCCGAGGGCTCGCCGCTGAGCGGCTCGAGCTCCGCCACCGCACCCACCCGCGAGGCCGTGGTCTCCCGTGGCGACGCGCGCCCCGCCGTCGATCCGGCCAAGCTCGGCACGGCCGTCGACGACCAGCCGTCGGCCGTCACCGGGACCCGCACGCTGTCCCAGTCCGACCCCAAGGACGTCGCCCGCGCGCTGCTGAGCGACTACGGCTTCAGCATCGGCCAGTTCGGCTGCCTGGAGTCCCTGTGGAACCGCGAGTCCGGCTGGCGCACCACTGCCGCCAACCCCTCCGGCGCCTACGGCATCCCGCAGGCCCTGCCCGGCTCGAAGATGTCCTCCGCCGGCCCCGACTGGCAGCACAACGCCGAGACCCAGATCCGCTGGGGCCTGGGCTACATCCGCGACCGCTACGGCTCCCCGTGCGGCGCCTGGGGCCACTCCGAGTCCCACGGCTGGTACTAGGCGACTGAGCGCAGGTCGCCCGTCCGCCCAGGAACCCACCGCGCGCGCTCGCCGGGTCGCCGACGCCGCGGCCGATCCGCTCGGCACGGTGCGCGCGATGTGCGCTGAACAGGGGGCGACACGCTGAGCGGGGGCTGCTCCTTCCGCTGCGGAGCGTCCGAGGGGCATGATCGAGGAAATTCTCCTGCGCTCTCGGCGCATCAGCGGAAGGGAATCTCCAATGGATCTCGTGTGGACCATCATCGTCACCCTCGTGGGTGGCCTCATCCTGGGCATCCTGGGCAAGTTCCTCGCTCCCGGCGGCAAGGACAACATCCCGCTCGGCCTCACGGTCGTCTGCGGCATCATCGGCATGCTCGCCGGCAGCTTCATCTACTGGGGCCTCTTCGGCCACAACAACCCGAACTTCGACGGCCATCCGGCCAGGTGGGACAACGCGACGAACCAGATCGACTGGATCCGTCACCTGTGGCAGGTCGGCACGGCCGCCGTCGCGGTCATGGTCGCGTCCGCGGTCACCGGACGCAGCAAGGCCTGATCCAGGTCTAGAGCATCGTGCGTACGTCGAGCGCGGCGTCCAGCTCCTCCGAGCTGATCTCGCCGCGCTCGACGTACCCCATCTCCAGGACGGTCTCGCGGATGGTCGCGCCGTCCGCCACCGCCTTCTTGGCGATCTTGGCCGCCGCCTCGTAGCCGATCAGCTTGTTCAGCGGCGTCACGACCGAAGGGGAGCCCTCGGCGTACTTGCGCATCCTGGCCTCGTCGGCCGTGATGCCGTCGATGCAGCGGGTCGCGAGCGTGCGGCTCGTGGCGGCGAGCAGGCGGATCGACTCCAGCACGTTGCGGGCGAGCACCGGCATGGCGACGTTCAGCTCGAAGCTGCCGCTGGCGCCGGCGGCGGTCACCGTGGCGTCGTTGCCGATCACCTGCATGCAGACCATCACCGTCGCCTCCGGAAGGACCGGGTTCACCTTGCCGGGCATGATGCTCGAGCCGGGCTGGAGGTCGGGCAGGTGGATCTCGGCCAGCCCGGTGGTCGGCCCCGAGCCCATCCAACGCAGGTCGTTGCAGATCTTGGTCAGGCCGACGGCGTACGTCTTGAGGACGCCGGAGAGCTCGACCAGGGAGTCGCGGGTGCCCTGGGCCTCGAAGTGGTTGCGGGCCTCGGTGAAGCTCTGGTGGGTCGCGGCGTTGAGCGCGTCGATGGCGGCCTGGGCGAAGCCGCGCGGGGTGTTGATGCCGGTGCCGACGGCGGTGCCGCCGAGGGGGAGCTCACGTACCCGGGGGAGCACGCCGACCAGCCGCTCGGTCGCCAGCTCGACCGTGGCGGCGTACCCGCCGAACTCCTGACCGAGGGTGACCGGGGTGGCGTCCATCAGGTGCGTGCGACCTGACTTCACCACGTCGTGGAACGCGGCGGCCTTGCGCTCGAGCGCGCCGGAGAGGGTGGCGATCGACGGGAGCAGGTCACGGGTGACGGCGAGCGAGGCGGCCACGTGGATCGCGGTCGGGAAGACGTCGTTGCTGGACTGGCTGGCGTTGACGTGGTCGTTGGGGTGGACCTCCACGCCGTCCCTGGCGGCCAACGATGCGATGACCTCGTTGGCGTTCATGTTGGAGCTGGTGCCGGAGCCGGTCTGGAAGACGTCGATCGGGAAGTGGGCGTCGTGCTTGCCCTGGGCGACCTCGCGAGCCGCGGCCCTGATGGCGCCGGCCTGCTCCTCGGTGAGGACCTCGAGGCCCGCGTTGGCGACCGCTGCGGCGGCCTTGACCTCGCCCAGCGCGTGGATCAGGGCCGGCTCGATCGGCGTACCGCTGATCGGGAAGTTCTCGACCGCCCGCTGGGTCTGCGCCCGCCACAGCGCGTCGACCGGGACCTGGACCTCACCCATCGAGTCGTGCTCGATCCTGAACTCCGCGTTCTGCTCGCTCATGATCGCGACGTTACCCGCGCACGCATCGGGTACGGGACCCCATGAGCGAGAACCAGGAGCATTCCGAGGGACAAGTGTCCGAGATGGCCGACCTGGCCGATGAGGGTCAGGAGCCGATCCCACCGGAGGACGGCGGCGCCCCCGGGCCGGGTGCGGCCCCGCCGGAGAACGCCCGGGAGAACGAGTACGACAAGGACTGACCCCGTCGGCGTCGCTACTCGGCCGAGCGCACCCGCAGGCCGGAGATCGGGACGGTGACGGCCCCACTCGGGTCGGTGAAGAAGTCGTTGCCCTTGTCGTCGACCACGATGAAGGCCGGGAAGTCCTCGACGTCGATCTTCCACACGGCCTCCATGCCGAGCTCGGGGTACTCCAGCACCTCCTGGCTCTTGATGCAGTCCTGCGCCAGGCGGGCGGCGGGGCCACCGATGGAGCCGAGGTAGAAGCCGCCGTACTGGTCGCACGCCTCGGTGACCTGCTTGGAGCGGTTGCCCTTGGCGAGCATGACCATCGAGCCGCCGGCGGCCTGGAAGGACTTCACGTAGGAGTCCATCCGGCCGGCCGTGGTGGGGCCGAACGAGCCCGACGCCATGCCCTCGGGGGTCTTGGCCGGGCCGGCGTAGTAGACGGGGTGGTTCTTCAGGTAGTCGGGCATCTCCTCGCCGGCGTCCAGGCGCTCCTGGATCTTGGCGTGGGCGATGTCGCGGGCCACGACCAGCGGACCCGTCAGCGAGAGCCGGGTCTTGACGGGGTGCTTCGAGAGCTCGGCGAGGATCTCGCTCATCGGCTGCGTCAGGTCGATCTTGACGACCTCGCCGCCCTGGATGAGGTGCTGCTCCTCGGGGTCGGGGAGGTACTGCGCCGGGTCGGTCTCGAGCTGCTCGAGGAAGACACCGTCGGCGGTGATCTTGCCGAGCGCCTGGCGGTCGGCCGAGCAGGACACCGCGATCGCGATCGGGCAGCTGGCGCCGTGGCGGGGGAGGCGGACGACGCGGACGTCGTGGCAGAAGTACTTGCCGCCGAACTGCGCACCGATGCCGAAGGACTGGGTCAGCTTGAAGACCTCCTCCTCCAGCTCGAGGTCGCGGAAGCCGTGGGCGTCCATGCTGCCCTCGGTGGGGAGGTTGTCGAGGTAGTGCGCGCTGGCGTACTTGGCCGTCTTGAGCGCGAACTCCGCGCTCGTGCCGCCGATGACGACGGCGAGGTGGTACGGCGGGCACGCGGCCGTGCCGAGCGACTTGAGCTTCTCGTCGAGGAACTCCAGCAGGCGCTTGGGGTTCAGGACCGCCTTCGTCTCCTGGTAGAGGAATGACTTGTTGGCCGAGCCGCCGCCCTTGGCCATGAAGAGGAACTTGTACTCCGGGCCCTTCTCGCCCTGCTGGGTGGAGTAGAGCTCGATCTGTGCCGGCAGGTTGGTGCCGGTGTTCTTCTCGTCGTACGTCGTCAGCGGTGCCAGCTGGGAGTAGCGCAGGTTGAGCTTGGTGTAGGCGTCGTACACGCCCTTGCTGACCCACTCGGCGTCGTCGGCGCCGGTCAGGACGCCCTCGGACTTCTTGCCCATCACGATCGCGGTGCCGGTGTCCTGGCACATCGGCAGCACGCCGCCGGCGGAGATGTTGACGTTCTTGAGCAGGTCGAGCGCGACGAAGCGGTCGTTGCCCGAGGCCTCGGGGTCGTCGATGATCTTGCGCAGCTGCTTGAGGTGCGCGGGGCGCAGGTAGTGGCTGATGTCGTGCATCGCCTCGGCGGTCAGCTGCTGGATGACCGCAGGGTCGACCTTGAGGAACGTCTGGCCGTCGACCTCGAAGGTCTCGACACCCTCCTCGGTGATCAGGCGGTAAGGAGTGTCGTCCTTGCCGATGGGGAGGAGGTCGGAGTACCGGAACTCTGCGTCAGCCACGGCAACCGAGGATATCGGGAGATGGTGTCGCCCCTCGTCCCGACCGGAGAACGGACCGATCGGGGCCGCTGCCGACAAGCTGCGGCGCCGACGGCACGTGCGCGTGCTCGATCGGTCCGCCTTCCGGCAGCCCTGTGGATGACGAACGGCACGCCGCGCGCGCAGAGGGTAGGAAGGTGGCGTGCCCGAGCCCGACCTGACCACCGCCGAAGCGCTGTTGCGCCTCGGCGGTGTCGCGGCCCGGCGGGAGGTCCTCGCCGTGGTCTCGCGGGCGTCCCTCGAGCGCGCGGTCGAGCTCGGCGAGGTGGTGCGCGTCGCGCGCGGGCGCTACGCCCTGCCCGGGGTGGATGGCGCGATCCGGGCGGCTCACGCTGTCCGCGGCGTGCTCTGTCTCGAGTCCGCGGCGCTCGCCCTCGGGTGGGCGGTCAAGACGCCGCCTCCGCGGCCTCGGGTCGCCGTCCCCAAGCACCGCCGCGTGCCCGCCCGCGGCGACATCGACCTCCACTGGGTCGATCTGCTGCCCGAGGAGCACGTCGACGGACGCACGACCACGGACCGCACCCTCGTCGACTGCCTGCGCTTGCTGGACTTTCCCGATGCGCTGGCTGTGGCGGACTCCGCGCTCCGCTCGGGCTACTCGGCCACTCGGCTGCGTGCGATCTGCCGCGACCTCCGGGGGCCGGGGAGCAAGCAGGCGCGTCGGGTCGCCGCGGTGGCTGACGGCCGCGCTGCCAACCCTTTCGAGTCGGCGCTGCGGGCGATCGCCCTCGACGTCCCGGGCCTTGCCGTCGTGCCTCAGGTGGGCATCCGTCAGCCGCACTTCCTCGGCCGTCCCGACCTCGTCGACGAAGCGCTGGGGATGGCGCTGGAGGCCGATTCGTTCGAGTGGCATGGCGATCGCGCCGCACTCGCCAGGGACGCCCGGCGCTACGACGAGCTGGTGGTCAACGGCTGGCTCGTGCTGCGCTTCGCCTGGGAGGACGTCATGTTCGATCCCGACTGGGTCGCGTCTGTCCTGCGGCGGGCGACCGCAGAACGGACCGATCAGCTCTGTCCGGGCTGCCGTCACGCTCGGCAGGTCGCATAGGGAGCACGATTGGTCCGTTCTGCGGTGTCACAACGGGGAGCCGACCGGTGTCTGGATGTTCATCACCCCACCGACACCGCAGGAGCAGTCATGACCACCCGCATCACCCCCGCCCCCATCACCGGCCCCTACGGCGCCGTCATGAAGCGGTTCGCCACCAAGATGTTCGGCAAGGTGCCCGAGCCGCTGGGGATCTACTGGCACAACCGCAAGGTGCTCGGCACCTACTTCAAGGTCAGCACGGGCGCGAACAAGTGGGACGCGTGCGACCCCAACCTCAAGTCCTTCGCGCACATGGCGACCTCGGCCCTCACCGGCTGCAGCTGGTGCCTGGACTTCGGCTACTTCCACGCCTTCAACGACAAGCTCGACGTCGACAAGGCGCGTGAGGTGCCGCGCTGGCGCGAGTCGACGCTCTTCACGCCGCTCGAGCGCGACGTCCTGGAGTACGCCGAGGCGATGACCCTCACGCCGCCCACCGTCACCGACGCGATGGCCAACAACCTGCGCGAGCAGCTCGGCGAGCCGGCGTACGTCGAGCTCACCGCGTGGATCGCGGTGGCCAACTTCTACAACCGCTCGAACATCGCCTTCGGCGTCGAGTCCGAGGGGTACGCCGACGCGTGCGAGCTCAAGCCGCTGACCGCCCGCGCCGCCGTACGCTCGGACGCATGAGCGAGGCCGATCCGTTCGTCACCCACCGCAGCCTGCTCTTCACCGTCGCCTACGAGATGCTCGGCTCCGCCGCCGACGCCGAGGACGTCGTGCAGGAGACGTGGCTGGCGTGGGACCGCCTCGGCGAGGAGGCGCGCGCGGACGTCCGCGACCCACGCGCCTACCTCGTCCGGGCGACGACGCGGCAGGCGCTCAACCGGCTGCGGACGATGGCGCGGCGACGCGAGGAGTACGTCGGCGAGTGGCTGCCCGAGCCGCTGCTGGTCACCCCGGACGTGGCCGAGGACGTCGAGCTCGCCGAGAGCGTCTCGATGGCGATGCTCACGGTCTTGGAGACCTTGACGCCGACCGAGCGGGCGGTCTTCGTGCTGCGCGAGGTCTTCGACGTGCCGTACGACGAGATCGCCGGGGCCGTGGACAAGTCGGCGGCCGCCGTACGCCAGATCGCGCACCGGGCGCGCTCGCACGTCGCCGCACGCCGGCCGCGGGTCGAGGTCGACCGCGGCGACCAGCAGCGGATCCTGGAGCGCTGCATGGAGGCGATGCGGACGGCCGACATCCAGGGCCTGATCGACGTGATGGCGCCCGACGTCGTGCTCGTCACCGACGGCGGCGGCATCAAGAAGGCCGCGCTGCGCCCGATCATCGGCGCCGAGAAGGTGCTGCGCTTCCTGGCGGCCGTTGCGCCGCCGGCCGGGGCGACGGTGACCCAACGGATCCTGGTCAACGGCGAGCCCGGGCTGCGCTTCGACGTCGACGACGAGCTCGACACCGTCCTGTCGGCCGACGTCGTGGACGGCCTGGTCGTGCGGATCTACGTCGTCCGCAACCCGCACAAGCTCGGGCGGCTCGGCGAGGCGATCACGCTCAGTCGGTGAGGGTCGGGTGCCGATGGCCTAGCATCGGGTCGCGTGAGCGCCGCTCGGAAACGACTCGCCCTGCTCGGCGTGCTGCTGGCGCTGGTGGCGGTGCTCGGTGGGACCGCCCTCCTCGGCGGCTTCCGGACCGTCGCGTCCGCACCCGTGACCGAGCGTGTCGCCGGGGAGCAGTTCACGGTCGGGCCCTACCGCATCGCGCTCGGCACGGCGGTGAGCACGCCCGACCTCGACGCGTACCTCGACAAGGGCGAGGTACGACCCCGGCTGCTGCTGATCCCGGTGAAGGTGTCGACGACCGCGACGAGCTTCACCGACTCCAGCCAGCTGGCGTCGGTGCTCACCCCGATCGGTGCGGGCGCCGCGACCGATCCCGATGGCGAGGTCACGACGGGCACGCTCCGGATGGCCGCGGACAGCACGTCGGTCTACGACCTCAACCCGGGCCTCACCTACGACCTGGTGCTGAAGTTCGAGCAGGATCCGAAGTGGACCGGCGACCGGATCACCGTCGACGTCGAGCGCCTGAAGTGGCTGCAGGACGATCCGACCGGCGTGAACCCGCAGCGCTGGCTCTACACGGGCAGGACGGCCAGCCGGGTCGAGCTGCCGGTGACGTTGCTGGGTGGTGCCTCGTGAGGGCGCGCCTGCTCGCGGTGCTGGTGACGGTGGTCGCGATCGGGGCCGCGGCCCTGGTCGTGTGGGTCGCCCCGCCCGAAGGCGCGGCCGAGGCGCCCTTCTTCGAGCACGGCAAGCTGCGCGAGACGGTCCGGCTGGAGTACGCCGACGTCACGGCCACCCAGGTCGCGACCGCCGACCAGCTCGACGACTCCGGCGATGCCGTTATCCCGGCCGGCACCTTCCTGGTCGTCGACGTCGAGGTCGTCGCACGGCACCAGGCCGCTGACCTCGAAGGCGTGTACCTGCGTGATGCGGGCGGCCGGCTGTACGCCGCCGCGCAGGACGCCGGCTGCACCGAGCCCGGTGTGGACAACTACCCGACGGCGGTCCGGTTCTACGCCCGCTTCTGCTTCGACGTGCCCCAGCGCGCGCTGCCGGGCGTCGAGCTGCTGGTCGCGCGCAGCAAGGGTGAGCGCGCGAACCCGGACTGGCGTCGCGACGACGTCGCGGCGATCGACCTGGGCATCTCCTCCTCGGAGGCCTCCGCGCTCTGGGACGCCGACGACGTGCTCCCTGCCGAGGACGGCGGGATCGAGGAGCCCGATGCCGACATCCACCGTCCGACCGAGCCCGGCGAGGCCGACCCGATGATCCCGAGCGGACAGGGGGCGGCCTCGTGAAGCGATGGTGGCGGCGCAACCGCCTGTGGCTGGCCGTGCTGCCGGTCGCCGGCGGCGCTCTCGCGGTCGCCGGTTCGCAGCGGGTGCACGACTACTACGACCAGCAGCCGTTCCACCACCGCGTGGCACAGGGCGAGATCGGCGACGACGTCAAGGTCGCGCAGTCGTGGGACGGTCCCGGGGACAAGACGGTGTGGCGGCGCTTCGACGTACGCCTGGTCGGGGTGGATCCGATCGGCGGGATCCCGCAGGACTACGGCAACCCCGAGCCGCTGCCGAGGGGCGCCGCGGCGTACGCCGTGCACCTGGCCTTCGACGCCCAGCGCGCGTACGACCTCGGCGACTGCGACATCGTGCTCGTGGACGCCGACGGCAACCGCTACGGCGTCGGGTCGGACCCCACGTCGCAGTTCGACCCGTGCGAGCGCACCGACGACTCCGATGTCCCCGACGACCAGCTGCCCGAGCAGTGGGAGGTGACGGCGAACGTGCTGACCGCCGCGGGTGCCGACATCAGGCAGGTGTGGCTGACGTTCCGGACGCCGCGTCCCGACTACGTCGTGCTTCGTCTGCGATAGCCGTCGCGGCCGGCAGCACCAGCCACTCGGTCGCCGCCGCCAGCAGCGGCGCGATCAGCACGGCGCTGAGCGCGAGACCGACGGCCTGCTCGTAGGTCGAGAAGCTGAGGTAGGTCCACTTCTCGGTCGGGCCGACGACCCAGCGCACCAGGTGCGAGAACCAGAAGGGCATCCGGGCGGCGACCAGGAAGATCGCGCTGAACACCGCGATCGTCGCGAAGCCCGTGCGGAAGACCATGGTCACGCCGTGCCAGAAGACCGCCCAGCGATCCATGATGTCGTCGAAGAGGGTGTCGCCGATCTCCTGGATGACGTGGCCGGCACGCTTGAGCGGCAGGTCGGCCGGTGCGGGCGCCGGGATCAGCTTGTGGCCGAGGACGACCGCGGAGACCGCGAGCCAGGCGGCCGGCACGATCAGGACCAGCTCGAACTGGCTGAACACGAACATGACGGCCGAGACCACGCCATCGACCGGGCCGGCGATGAAGCCCAGGGAGTCGATGAAGCGCTCG
This sequence comes from Nocardioides montaniterrae, assembly GCF_054782655.1. NCBI lineage: Bacteria > Bacillati > Actinomycetota > Actinomycetes > Propionibacteriales > Nocardioidaceae > Nocardioides > Nocardioides montaniterrae. The sequence goes on from NZ_BAAGSB010000002.1 coordinate 432,452, forward strand.
TAGCCGTCGTGGATGCCGACCCACACCCGGCGCTGCGACAGCCAGCCGCTGAAGTCCGCGAAGCCGCTCTTGACCTGGTTGACCAGCTGCGCGGTGTAGTAGGTCTCGACGAGCGCGCCCAGGATGGCCAGCGCGAAGAAGCCGGTGCGGCTCTCGATCATGCCGAGCAGCCAGCGCACGACCCACGACACGATCACGATCACGATGACGGTGCGGAGCGGGTACCAGCCGAGGCGGCTCTCGATGTCGTAGTGGCCGCTGAAGATGTTGCTCAGCTCGTCGAAGGCGGCGCTGTTGAAGAAGCGGTTGAAGTCCTCGTCGTGCAGGCCGAGCGCGGCGTAGACGGTGAGGAACGGGATGAGCACACCCACCGCGACGTCGACCAGGCGTCGCTCGCGGTGGACGTTCGGGGCGTCGGGCGCGTGCACCGCGTCGGCGGCGCTGGCGCGCGGGAGCGAGCCGCGGCAGATGTCCAGCATGCCGATGACCGGCAGCAGGTAGCCGAGCGGCGCCGCGATGAGCAGCAGCTGGGCGACGAAGGAGTTCCAGTCGCTGACCTTGACCGCCGCCCAGAGGGAAGCCTCACGCATCGCCATGCCGAACAGGGCCAGGGCGAGCAGGGCGGGCCAGTGGGCGCGCAGCAGTCGCCCGGTCGTCACCAGGATCCGTGGAATGGCCCCGAGGTTGGTCACGGACGACACCCTAGGTGGTGCTCAGGCCTCGGCGGCGGCTGCGGCGGCGCGCTCGACCCACCTCGGGGGCGTGCCGTAGCGCTGGCTGGGGATCATCCGGCCGTTCGCGCAGTCGTCGATCAGCTGCTGGATCCGGCGCTCGCGGGTCGCCTCCTGCTTGGCGGTGACCACCCAGCTCGCGCAGAGCGCGCGGTAGGACGGGGTGGCGATCTGCCAGAAGGCCGTCGCCTTGGCGTTCGCGGCCAGGCGTTCGGCGTACGCCGGCGGGAGCTGGGGCTTGTCCTTCTGCTCGTAGGCGTGGACGGTGGACTCGCGTCGCTGCTCCCAGATCGCCAGGCCGGGCGGACGGATCCGGCCCTCGGCGCGGAGCTTGTCGAACAGGGCGAGGTTGACCTTGGACCAGTTGCTCGTCCGCTTGCGCGGGGTCCAGCGCTGGCGGATCGCGTCGTCGTCGATGCGCTCGATCTTGGAGTCGATCCAGCCCCAGCACAGCGCCTCGGGGACGGCCTGCTCCCAGGTGAGGCCGCGGTCGGCGACGTGCTTCTTGTTCAGGCCCATCCACAGCTCGGTGGCCGTGTCGTGGTGGCGCTCGAGCCACGCCGCGAACTCACCGGCATCGCGGAAGAATCGGGCGGGGCGGTCCGTCGTACCTCCGAGCGTGCCGGGCTCGTCGTCGTGCATGGAGGCAGCGTGCCACGCGGGACCGACAGCCATCTCCTACGCTGGCGGCGTGACGGACAGCCTGACCGACGGGTGGCAGGTCGACGAGCTCGACCTGGACGCCTATCTCGCGCGGCTCGGCATCGAGGCGCAGGAGCCCAGCGTGGTCGCGCTCGGCGAGCTGCACGAGGCGCACGTGCGGGCCTTCACGTTCGACAACATCGACGTGCTGCTCGACCAGCACCGCGGCGTCGCGCTGCCGGCGGTGGCGGAGAAGTTCCTCGGCCGCGGCCGCGGCGGCTACTGCTTCGAGCACTCCACGCTGATGGCGGCGGCGCTCGAGCGGCTGGGCTACGTCGTACGCCGCCAGCTCGGCCGGGTCGACCTGCCGCACGCCACCGGCGCGCGCACGCACCTCACGGTGGGGGTGCTGCTGGGGGAGCGGTGGTGGCTGTGCGACCCGGGCTTCGGGATGAGCCTGATCCGGCCGATCCCGCTGGAGGACGGTCGCGAGGCAGACCACTACGGCTGGCGGAGCCGGGTCGTCGCGGCGCCCGCGGTCGGCGGCTTCGAGCTGCACCGTGAGCGCGACGGCGGCTGGCAGCGGCTGCACACGATCGACCTGCTGTCGGTCGTGCCGATGGATGTCGTCGCCGGCCACCACTTCACCAGCACCTTCCCGACCTCCCACTTCCGCGCACGGCTGATGGTCGCCAAGTACGTCGGCGATCGGCACGTGACGCTGACCCCCGACGCGCTCACGATCCGACGGGCGGGTGAGTCGACCGAGCACCGGCCGCTCTCGCCGGTCGAGGTGGCGGAGGGGCTCGACGAGCTCGGCGTACCGCTGACCCACGACGAGCACGAGCGGGTCATGGAGAAGGTGCACGCCTACGTCCGGGCCTGACGGCTCGGCGGCTCGCCGCTCGGTCGGCTGCTAAGGTCGGACCCATCCACACGGGAGTCCGCGGCAGCGGGCTGAGAGGGAGCTATCGCCGCTCCGACCGTTGAACCTGATCCGGCTCATACCGGCGAAGGAACGTGAAGGAGCTTGGCCTTGTTGCCGAGGTTGATGTGCTTGGTGTCGTCCGCGGACGACCTCACGCTGCTGCCCTCGCTGGTGTCCGCGGGCGTCGACTGCTTCCAGGTGCGGGACAAGTCGCTGTCCGGCCGGGCGCTGGTCGCGCTGACGACGCGGGTCCTCGCTGCGGGCGCGACCGTCGTGGTGAACGACCGCGCCGACGTGGCGTTGGCCGCCGGAGCGCACGGCGTGCACCTGGGGGCCGCTGACGTCGACCCCCGCTCGGTGCGCCGGTTCGCGGCGTCGCTGATGGTGGGGGTGACCTGCCGGGACGAGAACGCGGTCCGGGCCGCGCGGGCGGCCGGTGCGGACTACGCCGGGGTCGGGCCGGTCTTCTCGTCGTCGTCGAAGGCGGGCCTTCCGGCGGCCCTCGGCCTGAGCGGGCTCGGCTCGGCCGTCGCGGGTGGCCTGCCGGTGATCGGGATCGGCGGGATCACGGCTGCCTCGGCGGGAGACGTGGTGGCCGCGGGTGCTCGTGGGGTGGCGGTGATCGGGGGTATCTGGGGGACTCCGGATCCGGTCGCGTCCGCCCGGTCGCTGGCGGCCGCCCTGGAAGGGGTGGGCTCGTGAGGGTGCGGGTGCTCGGCGCGGGGATCATCGGGCTGGCGTGTGCGTGGGAGCTCCAGGGCCGCGGCCACTCGGTGACGGTGGTCGATCCGGCGCCCGGGTCGGGGGCGTCGTACGCCGCCGCCGGGATGCTCTCGCCCGCCGGCGAGCTGTGGCACGGCGAGGCCGCGATGTTCCGGCTGGGGCTGGCGTCCGCCGCTTCGTGGCCTTCGTTCGCGTCGGCGTTGGGGGTGCCGCTGCTCGCGTCGGGGACGGTGCTCGCTGCTGCGGACCACGGCGACCTGCAGGAGATCGACCGGCAGGTCGGGCTGCTGGCTGCGTCCGGTGTCGCGGTCGAGTCGTGTGGTCGGCGGGAGCTGTTGGCCCGCGAGCCCGGCCTGGGGCGGGTCGTCGGTGGGGCATTGCTTCCGGACGACCACTCGGTCGATCCGCGGGCTGTGGTCGCCGCGCTGCTGGAGCGGGTGGAGGCTGTCGGTTTGGATACGTCGCTCGCCAGCGCTCGCTCCTACTCAACCAACGGTGGGTTCGACGTGACGGTCGTGGCGACGGGCGCGCGGCTGCCGGCGCCGTACGACGACCTGGTGCGTCCGGTGCGCGGGGAGATCGTCCGCGTGGGGCTGTCCGCGGGACGGCCCGCGGGGACCGTGCGGGCGCTGGTCCACGGCGAGCCGGTCTACCTGGTGCCGAGGGCGGACTCCGACGAGGTCGTCATCGGGGCGACGTCGGAGGAGCACGACGGGCCTCCGGTCGCGACCGTGGAGGGCGTGGCCCGGTTGCTCACCGCGGCCCGCGAGCTGTTCCCCGGGCTGGATCGGGCCGAGGTGCGGGAGGCGATCGCGCGGGACCGGCCCGGTACGCCGGACAACCTGCCGCTGATCGGTCAGGTCTCGACCGGGCCGACCACCGACGAGCGGGTCGTGCTGGCTGCCGGCCACTTCCGGCACGGCGTGCTCCTGGCGCCGCTGACCGCCCGCCTGGTGGCGGATGCCGTCGAGGGTGCGGACGTGGATCCCGCGGTGGATCCGCGGCGCTTCGAGCTCGAGGGGAGTGCGGTGTGAACGTGGTCGTCAACGGTGAGGAGCGCTCGGTGGCTGCGGGTGCGGTGGTCGCTGACGTCCTTCCGAAGGAGTGCCGCGGGATCGCGGTCGCGCTCAACTGGACCGTCGTGCCGCGCGCCGAGCACCGCTCGACAGCGCTGCGCGACGGGGACCGGGTCGAGATCGTGACGGCGGTGCAGGGTGGCTGACCTGGTGATCGCGGGCGAGACGCTCGTGTCTCGGTTGTTCCTCGGGACCGGTGGGTTGCCGCGGCCCGAGCTGGTCGAGCCGGTCGTCGCGGCGGCCGCCCCGGGGCTGGTGACGGTGTCGATGCGGCGTACGTCCGGAACGTCGGCCGGCGGGCTCCTCGGCACGCTGACGCGGCTCGGGGTGAGGGTGCTGCCGAACACGGCCGGCTGCCGGTCGGCGCAGGAGGCGGTGCTGACCGCCGAGCTGGCGCGCGAGGCCCTCGGGACGTCGTGGGTCAAGCTCGAGGTGATCGGCGACGAGGTGTCGCTGATGCCGGACGCGGTCGAGCTGCTCGAGGCCGCCTCGATGCTGGTACGCCGCGGCTTCGTGGTGCTGCCCTACACGACCGACGACCCGGTGCTCGCCCGGCGACTGGCGGATGTCGGATGTGCCGCGGTGATGCCGCTGGGGTCGCCGATCGGATCCGGGCTCGGCGTGCTGAACCCGCATGCGATCGCCGCGGTGCGGGCGGCGGTGTCGGTGCCGGTCGTCCTGGACGCGGGTGTCGGGACGGCCTCGGACGCGGTCCTGGCGATGGAGCTGGGCTGTGACGCGGTGCTGGCCGCCTCTGCCGTGACGCGCGCCGAGGACCCGGTGATGATGGCGCGGGCGCTCCGGCTGGGTGTGGAGGCGGGCGCGGCCGCGCGAGCTGCGGGACGGATCCCGCGGCGGGCCGTGGCCCGGGCGTCCTCGCCGACGACGGGGCTGGTCTCGTGAGCCTCGGCGACCTCGGCGACCTCGACGACCTCGGCGACCTCGGCGACCTCGGCGACCTCGACGACCGGTGGCCCCGGCTGATGGTGCTGACCGACCGCTCCCAGCTCGCCCTGGGCCGCGGCCTGGTGCGCACGATCGCCGAGTGCGTGTCGGTCGGGTTGACCCACGTGGTGGTGCGCGAGCTGGATGAGCCGGAGACCGCGCGAGCGTCCCTCGTCGAGGCGCTCGTCGGCGTCGGCGCGACCGTCATCTCGGCCCGGACCCCGTTGCCGGGTGGGACCGCGGTCCACCTACCTGCTTGCATGCCTGCAAGGAGCGACCGTGACGACCTTGCTTGCATGCATGCAAGGAACCACCGCGACGACCTTGCATGCATGCAAGCAAGGAGCCACCACGACGACCTTGCATGCATGCAAGCAAGGAGCCCGCACCCCTGGGGCCGCTCGTGCCACTCCGTCGACCAGTTGCGGGCAGCGGCGGGGGAGGGGGCGGCGTACGCCTTCCTCAGCCCGTACGCCGACGGCGGCTCCAAGCCCGGCCGGACCCCGCTGCCGGCGGCCGCCTTCGCCGGCCACGCGATCCCGGTCTACGCCCTCGGCGGCATCACCCCGGCCAACGCCCGCGCGGCCCGCGAGGCGGGCGCGCACGGCGTCGCGGTGATGGGCGCCGTCATGGCCGCCGGCGACCCGGCACGGGTGGTCGAGCAGCTCCTGGAGGCCACCGCATGACCCCGCCCGTCGTCCTCGCCATCGCGGCGACCGACCCGAGCGGAGGCGCCGGGCTCGCGGCCGACCTCACGACGTTCGCCGCCGTCGGCGTGCACGGGACCTGCGTCGTCACGGCGGTCACCGTCCAGGACACGACGGCGGTCCACGCGATCCACCGGGTCCCGATCGAGATCGTCGAGCAGCAGCTCGATGCCGTCCTCGCCGACCTGCGCCCCCAGGTCGTCAAGACCGGGATGCTCGGGTCCGCCGAGGTCGTGCGCCTCGTCGCCGAGCGCTGCAAGGACCTCACCCTCGTCGTCGACCCCGTCCTCAGCGCCACCACCGGCGTGAGCTTCGCCGACGACGAGGTCGTCGCCGCCTACCGCGACCACCTCATCCCGGTCGCCACCGTCGCGACCCCCAACGCAGAGGAGCACGCACGCCTCGGCCACCCGGTCGGCCCGCACATCCACGTCACCCGCGGCGGACCGATCGACACCACCAATGACCACGGCACGGGCTGCACGTTCGGCTCGGCGCTCGCAGCGCACCTCGCGCACGGCGCCGACCTCCCCACGGCGGCAGCCCGTGCCGCGGCGTACGTCTCGCAGCAGCTGGACGTCGGCCGCACCTGGCGGATCGGTCGCGGTCGCGGCCCGGTTGCCCACCTGACCTCGACCAGCCCGTCCACCGATGGAGGAACCCCATGACCCAGCAAGTCCACCCCGCCCACACCCGCGTGCTGATCGGCGACCTGCAGGTCCCCGTCACGCGCGTCGCGCTGACCAACAGCGAGACCTTCGACCGCTACACGACCTCAGGCCCCGGCTCCGAGCCGGAGGTCGGCCTCCCGCTCCTGCGCCAGCAGTGGATCGAGGAGCGCGGCGACACCGAGGAGTACGACGGCCGCGAGGTACAGCTGCTCGACAACGGCCGCCAGGCGCTGCGGTCGGGCACGCACCGCGAGCAGTGGCAGGGCCGCGCCTACAAGCCCCGCCGTGCCCTCCCCGGCAAGAACCTGAGCCAGATGCACTACGCCAAGCAGGGCATCGTCACCCCGGAGATGGCGTACGTCGCCCAGCGTGAGGGCTGCCCCGAGGAGCTCGTCCGCAGCGAGGTCGCCGCTGGCCGCGCGATCATCCCGAACAACGTCAACCACCCCGAGTCCGAGCCGATGATCATCGGCCGCCGGTTCCTGGTGAAGGTCAACGCCAACATCGGCAACTCCGCCGTCACCAGCTCCATCGCCGAGGAGGTCGACAAGCTCACCCACGCGATCACCTGGGGCGCCGACACCGTCATGGACCTCAGCACCGGTGACGACATCCACACCACGCGCGAGTGGATCATCCGCAACAGCCCGGTCCCGATCGGCACGGTCCCGATCTACCAGGCGCTGGAGAAGGTCAACGGTGAGGCCGACAAGCTGACCTGGGAGATCTTCCGCGACACCGTCATCGAGCAGGCGGAGCAGGGCGTCGACTACATGACGATCCACGCCGGCGTGCTCCTGCGCTACGTCCCGCTGACCGCCAACCGGGTGACCGGCATCGTCTCCCGCGGCGGCTCGATCATGGCCGGCTGGTGCCTCGCCCACCACGAGGAGAACTTCCTCTACACGCACTTCGACGAGATCTGCGAGATCTTCCAGAAGTACGACGTGGCCTTCAGCCTCGGCGACGGCCTGCGCCCCGGCGCCACCGCCGACGCCAACGACGAGGCCCAGCTCGGCGAGCTGCGCACCCTCGCCGAGCTCACGAAGCGGGCCTGGGAGCACGACGTCCAGGTGATGGTCGAGGGCCCCGGCCACGTCCCGCTCAACCTGGTCCAGGAGAACGTCGAGATGCAGCAGGACTGGTGCCACGGCGCGCCGTTCTACACGCTCGGCCCGCTCGTCACCGACATCGCGCCCGGCTACGACCACATCACCAGCGCCATCGGTGCCGCGACGATCGCGATGCACGGAACGGCGATGCTCTGCTACGTCACCCCCAAGGAGCACCTCGGTCTCCCGAACAAGGACGACGTGAAGACCGGCGTGATCACCTACAAGCTCAGCGCCCACGCCGCTGACGTCGCCAAGGGCCACCCCAACGCCCGCGACTGGGACGACGCCCTGTCCAAGGCCCGCTTCGAGTTCCGCTGGCACGACCAGTTCGCGCTGAGCCTCGACCCTGTCACGGCCATGGCGTTCCACGACGAGACGCTGCCCGCGGAGAACGCCAAGACCGCGCACTTCTGCTCCATGTGCGGCCCGAAGTTCTGCTCGATGCGGATCAGCCAGGACGTCCGCGATCGCTTCGGTGCCGAGATGTCGGAGGAGGACGCCGCCCTCGGGATGAAGCAGAAGTCCGAGGAGTTCGTCGAGCTCGGCGCCAGCGTCTACGTCGAGGGCTGAACGCGACGCGAGGTCGCCCGGTCCGCCGTACGCCGGATCGCGCGGGCGAACGTCGTGTGCAGCTCGACGGGGAGGTCGTGGCCCATGCCGGCGATCAGGTGCAGCTCGGCACCGGGGACCGCCGCGGCCGTCGTACGTCCGCCGGAGATGTGGACCATCTTGTCGTCCATGCCGTGGAGCACCGAGACGGGCATGGTGAGCCGGCCGAGGTCGGCGGTGCGGTCGGGCTGGGTGAGCACGGCGAGCATCTGGCGCAGCACGCCGGCCTGGGAGACGCCGCGGTCGTGGGTGTCGGCGGCGCGTTTGGCCAGCTGCTCGTCGGTCGTCGGGTAGCCCGGGGAGCCGATCAGGTTCCACACCTTCACCGCGCCCTTGATGTAGGCCTCGCGGCTGGGGCCGCGGTTGATCAGCAGCGTCGGGATCAGCGACGGGTGCTGCCAGCCGGCCGAGCGGCGGCCCGTCGAGGACATGATCGAGGTCAGGCTGAGCACGCGCTGCGGCGCCTCGATCGCCATCGTCTGCGCGATCATGCCGCCCATCGATACGCCTGCGAGGTGCGCGGCGTCGATGCCGAGGTGGTCGAGTAGCCCGAAGGCGTCGGCGGCGAGGTCGGAGAGGGAGTACGGCGCCTTCACCCGTCGGCACAGGAACGCCCGCACGAGGTGGCTGGGCCCGACCTTGCCCTTGCTGCGCGTGGACTTGCCGGTGTCGCGGTTGTCGAAGCGGATCACGAAGAAGCCGAGCCGTGCGAGGTCCTCGCAGAGCAGCGGGTCCCACCACGTCATCGGGCCGCCGAGGCCCATCACCAGCAGCAGCGGCTCGTCCGCCGGATCGCCGTACGTCTGGTAGCAGAGCTCGAGGTCCGGCGACACCGGCGCGAACAGCTCGGGGGAGACCTGGACGGGGAGGGGCGTGGGACCGGTCATGCATCCAGTGTGACCGCTGATCCTCGGACGTCCGACATTTCGTGCTTGCTTCGGGCTAGCATCCGTGGCGTGAGTCACACTCTCGCTCCGTTCTTGCTGCCCGAGGGCTACGCCCGTCCGCGGCTCTCCGCGCTGCTGCACGAGCGCCGCGTGGTTGAGGAGGCCGGGCGCGCCGTCGTACGTCGCGGGGTGGGGCTCGTACGCCGACCCGTCGGTGGCGGCGACGCCGACCCGATCCTGCTCGTGCCCGGGTTCCTCGCGGGGGACTGGACGCTGGTCGGCCTGGCGGAGCGGCTGCGCCGGGAGGGCTTCCGCACCTACCGCTCCTCGATCCACGCGAACGTCTCGTGCACGATCAACGCCGCCGCGATCGTCGAGTCGCGGCTCGAGTCGATCGTGGCGCGGCGTGGTCAGCGCGTCCAGATCGTGGGTCACTCGCTCGGCGGCATGATCGCGCGCGGTCTCGTCGTACGCCGCCCCGACCTGGTCGCGGGAGTGGTCACCATGGGCTCCCCGATGGCGGCGCCCGCCGCGCACCACGGACTGCTCACCAGCGGCGTACGCCTGCTGAACCGCATGAGCGAGGCCGGCATCCCCGGGGTCATGTCGGCCGACTGCGTCGCCGGTCGCTGCGCCCACCTGAGCTTCTCGGAGTCGCGCGAGCCGTTGCGCGGCAACGTGGCGATGACCAACATCTACTCCCGCCGCGACGGCATCGTCGACTGGCGTGCCTGCATCGACCGCCAGGGCACGGCCGTCGAGGTCCTCGCCTCGCACATCGGCATGGCCTTCGACCCGCGGGTCGGCGACGAGGTCGTGTCGGCTCTTCTGGCCCAGCGGGGTGGTGGGTCGCTCGAGGCGACTGGCTAGCTCGTTGGTTGAGTAGGTGCGAGCGCCAGCGAGCGCCGTATCGAACTAGCTCGTTGGTTGAGTAGGTGCGAGCGCCAGCGAGCGCCGTATCGAAACCAACCTCCGTCGATGGTCTCGATACGTCCTCGCCCAGCGGCTCGGACTACTCGACCAGCGAAGATACGTCCTCGCCCAGCGGCTCGGACTACTCGACCAACGAATCAGTCGAAGTCGATCGCCGAGTAGGCCCGCAGCTTGGACAGGCGGTGCTCGGAGGTGATCCGGCGGACGGTGCCGGAGCGGGAGCGCATGACGAGGGAGTCGGTGGTGGCGCCGCCGGAGCGGTAGCGCACGCCCTTCATCAGCTCGCCGTCGGTGATGCCGGTCGCGACGAAGAACGCGTCGTCACCGGTGACCAGGTCGTCGGTGTGGAGGACGAAGTCGGGGTCGAGGTTGTGGCCGGCGTCGAGGGCCTGCTGGCGCTCCTCGTCGTCCTTGGGCCACAGGCGGCCCTGGATGGTGCCGCCGATGCACTTCATCGCGCACGCGGCGATGATGCCCTCGGGGGTGCCGCCGATGCCGAGCAGCAGGTCGATGCCGGTGTCGGGGCGGGCGGCCATGATCGCGCCGGCGACGTCGCCGTCGGAGATGAACTTGATGCGCGCACCGGCCTCGCGGATCTCGCGCGCCATCTGCTCGTGGCGGGGGCGGTCGAGCAGGACGACGGTGACGTCCTCCGCGCCGGAGTTCTTGGCCTTGGCGACGCGCGCGATGTTCTCGGCGATCGGCAGGCGGATGTCGACGACGTCGGCGGCCTCGGGGCCGGTGACGAGCTTCTCCATGTAGAACACGGCCGACGGGTCGTACATCGTGCCGCGCGGGGAGGCGGCCATCACGGCGATCGCGTTGTTCATGCCCTTGGCGGTCAGGGTGGTGCCGTCGATCGGGTCGACCGCGATGTCGCACTCGGGACCGGTGCCGTCACCGACCTGCTCACCGTTGTAGAGCATCGGGGCGTCGTCCTTCTCGCCCTCGCCGATGACGACGGTGCCGTTCATCGAGACGGACGAGATCATCACCCGCATCGCCTCGACGGCCACGCCGTCGGCGCCGTTCTTGTCTCCCTTGCCGACCCAGCGGCCGGCGGCCATCGCCGCGGCCTCGGTCACCCGCACCAGCTCGAGGGCGAGGTTGCGGTCGGGGGCATCGGGCTCGACGCGAAGGCGCTCCATGACCCGAACCTTATCGGCTCTCCTCGCGCACCTCTCCGCCCGCCACACGGAGGAGACGGTCGGTGAGGGCTTCGATGTCCCGGGCGTCGTGCGAGACGACCAGCGCGACGCCGGCGTACGCCGAGAGGTGCGTCGCCAGCAGGGTCCGCAGCTCGTCCGCGGCGTCGGTGGCCAACCCGGTCAGCGGCTCGTCCAGGAGGAGCAGCCGTGGCTCGGTCACGAGCGCGCGGGCGAGGGCGACGCGCTGGGCCTGGCCGCCGGACAGCTCGGTGACGCGGCGGTCGGCGAGATCGGTGGCGCCCAGGCGCGCCAGCCAGTCGCCGGCGGCGGCTCGGGCGGCGGCGCGGGAGGCCCCGCGGGCGCGCGGCCCGAAGGCGACGTTCTCGATGGTGGTCAGGTGCGGGAACAACCGGCGGTCCTGGAAGACCAGTCCGACCTGTCGGTCGGCTGCCGCGAGCGTCAGGAGGTCGACGCCGTCCAGCTCGGCCGACCCGGTGCAGGAGACGGTGCCAGCCAGGGCGGCGAGCAGGGTCGACTTGCCGGCGCCGTTGGGGCCGACCACGCCGACCACCGATCCGGCGGGGGCGCTGAACGACGCCGACAGCCGCCCTGGCACCGCCAGGTCGACGGTCAACCCGCTCATGGGGCCACCAGCCAGCGGTCCCGCAGCGCCAGGAGGATCGCGACGGCGGCGAGGAGCATCACCAGGCTGAGCGCGACGACGGCGTCGGGGTCGGACTCGCGGGCGACGTACGTCAGTGACGGCATCGTCTGGGTGGTGCCCGGGTAGTTGCCGTTGAAGGTGATCGTCGCGCCGAACTCGCCGAGCGAGCGCGCCCACCCGAGCAGGAGGCCCGCGCCGATCCCGGGCAGTGCCAGCGGGACCGTCACCCGCCGGAAGGCGTGCCAGCGGGAGGCGCCGAGGGTCGCCGCGGCGGCGTCGTACTCCTGGCCGGCGGCACGCAGGCCACCCTCCATCGCGAGCACCACGAACGGCAGGCAGACGAAGACGTGGGCGAGGACCACACCCCAGGTCGTGTAGGGGAACGCGAAGCCGGTGGCGTCCAGCAGCGGCTTGCCGAGGACGCCGCTGCGACCGAACGCCGAGCGCAGCGCGATGCCGCCGACGACGGGCGGCAGCAGCATCGGCACCATCACGATCGCGCGCACGACGCGGCTGCCGGTGAACGGCACCCGGGCCAGCACCCACGCCAGCGGCAGGCCGAGCACGCCACAGATCGCGGTGGCCGCGACGGAGGTGAGCAGCGAGAGCCACAGCGCCTCGCGCACGGACCGCGACCCGAGGGCGTCGAGGACGGCGGCCGGGTGGGCCTGGGCGACGAGGGCCGCCAGCGGCAGCACGACGACCGCGACCGCCGCGGCCGCGAGGACCAGCAGCGGCAGCGGTGGGCGGCCGAGGGTGCGACTCACGGGGTGCCGAATCCTGCGGCGGTCAGCACCTTCCGGCCGTAGCGGCTGAGCACCAGGTCGGTCCATCCGGTGGCCAGGCTGAGGTGCGCGCTCTGGTCGAGCGGGCTGATGAAGTAGTCGGCCTTCGCCTTGTCGGCGCCCGGGATCGGGACCGCCGTCACGGCACTGCCTGCCGAGCGCGCGTCGCTGGCGTAGACGAGAGCCGCGTCGGCCTCGCCGCTCACCACCTTGTCGAGGGTCGCGCGGGCGTCGGGCTCGTCGCTCTTCGGCCGGGTGGTGACGTGCTGGGCGGCGAGCACCTCGTCGGCGACCTTCCCGCAGGGAGCGGCCGGGTCGCAGCGGACCCAGGCGTGGCCCGCGAGGTCCGCGAGCGAGCGGATGTGGTCGGCGTTGCCGGGCGCGGTGGCGATGACCAGGACGTTGGTCGCGAAGGCGCCGTCGTGCGCGGTGGCCGCTGGGCCGGCGGCCAGGAGTGAGTCGTGGTCGGCGGTGGCGAGCACGTCGCCGGGCGCGCCGTCCTTCGCCTGGGCGGCGAGGTCGGTGCTCGAACCGAAGCTGAGCTGTACGTCGACGCCCGGGTGCTCGGCCTCGAACGTCTTGGCCAGCTGCGTGAACACGTCGGTCAGGGACGAGGCGGCCAGGATCCGCAAGGTCGTGCGGTCGCTGCCGCAGGCGGTCAGTGCCAGCGCCAGGACCAGGCCGACCGCCGCGGCGATCAGGCGCCTCATCGGGCGGGCCGCTCGACGACGACGTTGGTGGACTTGATCGACGCGACGGCCAGCGCGCCCGGCTCGAGACCGAGCTCCGTCGCTGCCTCGGCGCTCATCAGCGAGACGATCCGGTAGGGCCCGCACACCATCTCGATCTGCGCCATCACCTTGTCCTTGGTCACCTTGGTGACCAGGCCCCGCATCCGGTTGCGGGCGCTGATGCCCGTGCCACCGATCCGCTCGCGCTCACCGCTGTCGATGAGCGAGGCCGCGAACGCGGCGAGGTCGGGCCCCGGGATCGACGTACGACCGTCGACGGTGTGGGCGCTCAGGCGACCGGCCTCGACCCAGCGGCGGACCGTGTCGGGGGAGACGCCGAGCAGGTCGGACGTCTCGGAGATGCGGTACGTCGTCACCGGGCGATTGTCGCACCTGCGGCGATCTGATGGCGATATCGGCGTAGATGCGACCGAAGGGCGGGCGCCGTCGGGTCTCTTGTCGACTCCGGGGAGAATGGGGCGCGATGAGCACCACGGAGCAGACCGGCCGGCCCGGCAAGTACAACCGCACGCCCTTCGGCCTGGTCGCGGCGCTGGTCACCACGGTCGTGGTCGTCGGCGGCCTGCTGGTGTTCATGGGGATGTTCCGGCACAGCACCGACATCAAGCCGCAGCCCATCGACTACCTGCAGGCGGTGCGCGACGCGCAGCCGCGGCTCGAGCCGGTCTACCCGACCCGCCTCCCGGAGGGGTACATCGCCACCCAGGCCCAGGTCCCCGACGACAACGACGGCTTCGAGATCGACCTGCTCCACGGCGAGCACGACTTCATCGGGATCCGCGTCGCGCACGTCGCGCCGATCGCGCAGCTGGTCCACGAGGGCATCGACAAGGACGCCGTCGACGCCGCGGACTACACCGTGCCCGCCGAGATCGCCGCGCCGCTCGCCCGCCACTGGGACGGCTTCCGCGACGACGGCGGTGACACCGGCTACGGCGCGGTCGTCGGGCGGCTGAAGGTGCTGGTCTACGGCTCCGCCCCGGCCGAGCAGCTCCAGCAGGTCGTGGACGTGCTCACCACGAAGCTGCTGCCCGAGAAGAGGTAGGTCTCGACCTACGACTCGGCGTCGACGACGGCGTCGAGCTTCTTGCGGGCACCGTCGAGCCACTCCTGGCACACGCCGGCCAGCTTCTCACCGCGCTCCCAGAGCGCGAGGGACTCCTCGAGGCTGGTGCCGCCGGCCTCGAGCTGCTGGACCACCTCGATCAGCTCGGCACGCGCGTCCTCGTAGGACGGGGTCTCACTCATGGGTCTCCTCGATCTGCTCGATCTTCTCGGTGGTGACGTGGAAGCGGCCGTCGGCGACGCGCACGCTCATCGCGGCGCCCGCGCTCGCGCCGGCCACGCTGGTGACGACGTGACCGTCGGCGTCCTGGAGGACGGCGTACCCCCGCTGCAGGGTGGCGAGGGGTGAGAGCGCGCGGGCGCGCGCCCGCTGGTGGGTGATGTCGTCGGCCGCGCGGTCGAGCCGGTGCGCGAGCGTACGTCGCATCCGCGCGCGCAGGGTCGCCACCTCGTCGGTGCGCGCGCTGAGCAGGTTGCGCGGGTCGGCGAGCGCCGGGCGTGAGCGGATCGCGTCGAGGCGGGCCTGCTCCTGGTCGAGCCAGTCGGTCATGCGTCGTCGGATCCGGTCGCGCGCTGCGGTGATGCCGGCGGTCTCCTGCAGGACGTCGGGGACGACCAGCTTGGCGGCGTCGGTGGGTGTGGAGGCGCGGACGTCGGCCACCAGGTCGAGGTGCGGGGAGTCCTGCTCGTGGCCGATCGCGCTGACCACCGGCGTACGGCAGGCGAAGACGGCGCGCACCACGCCCTCGTCGGAGAACGGGAGCAGGTCCTCGATCGACCCGCCGCCGCGGGCGATGACGATGACGTCGACGTCCGGGTGGGCGTCGAGGCGGCGTACGGCCTCGATGACCTCCTCGGCGCAGCGGTGGCCCTGCATCGCGGCGTACGCGATCTCGAACTCGACGCCGGGCCATCGGCGACGGGCGTTGTCGAGCACGTCGCGCTCGGCGGCGCTGTTGGCGGCCGTGACCAGGCCGACGCGGTGGGGGAGGAACGGGAGGCGGCGCTTGCGCTCGAGCGCGAACAGCCCCTCGGCGGCCAGCAGCTGGCGGCGGCGCTCGAGGCGCGCGAGCAGCTCGCCCAGGCCGACCATCCTGATCACGCGGGCCTGCAGGGAGAGCGTGCCGCGGTTGGCCCAGTAGGACGGCTTGGCCTGGATGACGATGCTCGCCCCCTCGGTCACCGGGGTCTCCAGGCCGTCGAACAGCACGCGGCTGCAGGTGACCGGGACCGAGATGTCGGCGATCGAGTCGCGCAGCGTGATGAAGACCGTCTGCATGCCGGGTCGGCGGCTGATCTGCGCGACCTGCCCCTCGACCCACACCACGCCGAGGCGGTCGATCCAGCCGGCGATCGCGTTCGCGATCGCGCGGACCGGAGCCGGCTGCTCCTGCGAGGTCTCCATGGCGCACACCCTAGGACCGTCTCGTCTCACTGAGAGTGACCCATCGGTCACTCTCAGTGAGACGAGGCCGTCAGAGGCCGCCGAGGTGGGCGTGGACGAGAGGTACGACGGACGCGCCCTCGCCGCTCGCGGCGGCCACGCGCTTCATCGAGCCCGAGCGGATGTCGCCGACCGCGAAGACGCCGGGAACCGTGGTGCACAGGCTCGGCGGAGGTACGCCGTCCACCCAGTGCTCGGGCGGGACGTCGCGGCCGGTGAGGACGTAGCCGTCCTTGTCGCGGCCGATGTGGTCACCCATCCACTCGCTGCGTGGCTCCGCGCCGAGCAGCAGGAACAGCCCGATGGCAGGCACGTCCTCGGTGGTGCCGTCGCGGTTGTCACGCAACGTCAGCCATCCCAGCCGCCCCTCGCCGCCGCCGTCGACGACCTCGGTGCAGGGGCGGACGGTGATCCGGTGGTGGTACGTCAGCTCCTTGATGAGGTACGCCGACATGGTCGTCTCGAGGCTCTCCCGGCGTACGACGATCGTCACGGACCGTGCGAACCGCGCGAGGTGCAGCGCGGCCTGGCCGGCGGAGTTGCCGCCGCCGACGACGACCACGTCACCGCCCTCCATCTCGCGCGCGACGGACATGGCGCTGCCGTAGTGGACGCCGAGGCCGAGCAGGTCCTCGAGCGGCTCGATGCCGAGCTTGCGGTAGGTGACGCCGGTGGCGAGGACGACGGTGCGGGCGTGCACGTCGCCGCCCTCGGTGTGCAGGACGTGCGGTGCGTTGCCCGCGCCGGGGGTGAGGCCGGTGACCTCCCAGCCGGTGAAGAAGCGGGTCCCGAAGCGGATCGCCTGGTTGCGGGCGCGCTGTGCGAGCCGCATCCCCGAGATGCCGCGGGGGAAGCCGAGGTAGTTGCGGATCATCGAGCTGGTCCCGGCCTGGCCGCCGATGGCGCCCATCTCGACGGCGACCGTGGTCAGTCCCTCGGAGGCGGCGTACACCGCTGAGGCCAGGCCCGCCGGTCCGGCGCCGACGATGCAGACGTCGATGACGGTGTGCGCGCCCTCGGGGTCGATCGAGTCGGGTCGGCCGTACATGCTCGCCGCGACCTCGCGGACGCTCGTCGGTGCGGTGAGGCCGGTCCTGATGTTGCGGACCAGGGGGAACGTCTGCGCGTTGCCCGCTCCCTTCCATTCCTCGACGGCGGCGCTGCCCTCGGGCGAGTCGGGTGCGTGGACGGCGTTGGGCATGCCCATCCGGTCGAGGAACTCGCGGATCTCGTTGGCGAGGCGGTCGTCCGGCGGCGCGATGATCTCGGCCGCGATGACGAGCGGTGCGGCGACGGTCGAGCCCCAGTCGGACAGGAGCTCGGAGACGGCGCCGTGGAACTCCTCGTCCCGTTGGCCTCGGGGCATGAGCAGGAAGGCGTCGTACTTGCCGGTCGTCATACCGGTCCGCAGCGCCTCGGCGTCCTCGAGGAAGTGCTCCCAGTGGGCGGCGACGAGGCGTCGTGCCGTCGGTACGGCGACCCGCCAGCTGTGCAGGGCGGCCATCGTGGGGGCGTCGGGGAGGCGGGACTCGGTGACGAAGAGGGCGACCTGGCGGCCGTCGGCGGTGAGGGTGCGTGCGGTCGCCTCGGCCTGGGCGGCCGTGGCGGCGGCGTGCAGGTCGTAGTCGCGGGCGTAGCGCCCGAACTCGTCGCGAACGAAGTCGGTGTGGTGCTCCGAGACGAGGATGATCACGGGGCGGTCGTCGGCCATGACCGCAGTATGTCGGGCGGCCACTAGCCTTGCTGCTCGTGGACGTGGACGTGGAGCCGAGGCTGCGGATGAGGATCCGGATCGACCTCTCCTACGACGGCACCGAGTTCAAGGGCTGGGCGGGGCAGCCTCTGCTGCGGACGGTCCAGGGTGAGCTGACCGCGGCGCTGCACGCGGTCCTGCGGCTGCCGGAGGGCACGCTGTGGGTCACCTGCGCCGGACGGACCGACTCCGGCGTGCACGCGCGGGGGCAGGTGGTGCACGTGGACCTGCCGGACGGGACTGCTCCGGAGGTGGTCGACGGCCTGCGGATCCGGCTGAACGGCTACCTGCCCACGGACGTGCGGGTGCGGCGCGTGGCGCTGGCTCCGGACGGGTTCGACGCGCGCTTCGCTGCCTTGTGGCGGCGCTACGCCTATCGCTTGGTCGACTCCGCGGAGGCGGTGGATCCGCTGACGCGGGGGCACGTCGTGCACTGGCGCCGGCCGCTGGACGTCGCGGCGATGGATGCCGCGGCCCGGCGACTGGTCGGTCTGCACGACTTCGCGGCGTTCTGCAAGAAGCGCGAAGGAGCGACGACGATCCGGACCCTGCAGGAGTTCTCGTGGTCGCGTGAGCCGTCCGGCGTCATCGTCGGGCACGTGAAGGCTGACGCGTTCTGTCACTCGATGGTGCGCGCGCTGGTCGGCTGCATGGTCCTGGTCGGTGAGGGCAAGCAGGACGCCGAGTGGGCGGAGGCGATCCTGCTCGGTCGCGTTCGCGACCAGCGGGTGCACGTCATGGCGGCGCGCGGGCTGGTGCTCGAGGAGGTCGGCTATCCCGACGAAGCGGGCCTCGCGGCGCGGGTCGCGGCGACCGCTGCCCGCCGGCAGGCGCACGAGGTCGACGGCCACCCGGACGACTCGGACCAGGAGGGCGAGGGATGACCACCGAGGACCACTACTTCTCCGCGGACCCGTCGGCGCCGTTCGCGCGCTCGTCGGTCTCGGCCGTGGTCTGGGACCACGAGCTGTCGCTGGTCTCCGGGTCCGGCGTGTTCGCCAACGGGCGCGTCGACATCGGTACGTCGGTGCTCTTCCGCGAGACTCCGCCGCCTGCCGGTGGGCGTCTGCTGGACCTCGGGTGCGGGTACGGCGTCATCGGGCTGGCGTGTGCCGTCGCGGCGCCGTCGGCCGTGGTGACCGCGGTCGACGTCAACCGGCGGGCGCTGCTGCTGGCCCGCGAGAACGCCGTGTCGCTGGGCGTGGACGACCGGTACGTCGCGTGTGAGCCGGCCGAGGTGCCCGCCGACGCGATCTTCGACGAGATCTGGTCCAACCCGCCGATCCGGATCGGCAAGGAGGCGCTGCATGCGCTCCTGCTGGAGTGGCTCCCGCGCCTGGCACCGGGCGGGCGGGCCGTGATGGTCGTCGGCAAGAACCTCGGCGCCGACTCGTTGCAGCGTTGGCTCGGCGACCAGGGCTTCCCCACCGAGCGGATCGCCTCCGCGAAGGGCTTCCGGGTCCTGGAGACGCGTCAGGCGGGCTGACCCGACCGTGGCCGTGGCTGCCTGTGGCCGCGCTTGCTTGCATGCCTGCAAGTGGGTCGGTGCGGTCCTTGCTTGCATGCCTGCAAGTGGGTCGGGCGGTCCTTGCTTGCATGCATGCAAGTAGGCCGGAGCCGTTCCTTGCAGGCATGCAAGCAAGCCACGGCTCAGGGTGTGATCGCGGCAGCGAGGACCTCGGCGACGGCGGGGTCCTCGGCGGGACGGCGCTTCCACAGCGTGAGGTAGAGGTCGGCGGCGGTGCCGACGAGCGGGACGGAGGCAGGGGCCTCGCCGATCGTGACGGTCCGATCGACGTCGGTGGCGGTGATGACGAGCGAGGTGGCGAGCGGATCGATCCGCTCCATGCGCACCTGGCGCGGGTAGAACAGCGTCGCGACCTCGTCGACACCGTCCCAGGCCAGGTCGGCCGGCGGCGCCCAGTCCGCCTCGCGCCCGAGCGCCAGGAAGGCGTCGTACAGGTGGATGACGGTCTCGTGGACCTGGCGACGTCGCCAGAAGCCCGCGACCTGCTCGGTGCCGAACGTCCAGGCCGGGGCGTCGGGCGCGGTCGACGACAGCACCTCGATCAGGTGAGCGGCCGCCGCGCGGTACCCGGTCGGCAGCTCCGAGGCCGCGAGCGGTTCGGACGTCCCCTGCGGATTTCTCTCGGTCACCGCGTGCGCGGCCCACAGGTGCACGGTCCGCACGTGCTCGCCGAGGTCGGCGAGGGTCCAGCCCGGGCAGCTCGGCACGGGCACCGCCAGGTCGGCGTCCAAGCACGTGGCGAAGGCGTCGGTCGAGTCCGTCAGCAGCCGGATCCAGTCCATGCCTCGACCCTAGCCAGTGGTCGATCGCAGCGGCGGCGGTGAGAACTCCGGGAGGAACTCCTCGAGGATGGCCCGGAAGGGCGCCTCCGCCCCGAGCTGCGAGAGCACGCCGATCCCGCCCACCCAGGTGCGGTGGATGAGCATGTACGACGGCGGCAGGTTGAGCTTGATCGCGACGGTGTACGCCGGGCTCCGCGGGTTGTTGATCCGCTGGAACTGCTCGCGCATCCACGCCCGCGAGAAGCGGAACCGCTCGACGAGCGTCGGCTCCACGAACGGCGAGAGGTAGTCCATCAGCAGCTCGGGCTCGATCCGGATCCGCTCCTTGACGAAGCCCTCGGCACGCAGCCCCGCCATGAGGGCGTCGCCGTCACTGGCCGCACACAGCGAGATCAACCGACCCATCGGCGCCGGGAGCCCGGGCTGGGGGAGCCGCGCGACCGCCCCGAAGTCCAGGACACCCATCCGACCGGGGCTCCCGTCCTCGTTCGGGATGATCCGGAAGTTCCCGGGGTGCGGGTCGGCGTGCAGCATGCCGGTCTTCGCCGGTCCGGAGAACTGGAAGCGGGTGAAGATGTGGCCGTAGTGGTCGCGCTCCTCCTGGGAGCCGTTCGCGATCACCGTCGCCAATGATCCGGCGGAGTCGAGCCACTCGGTGATCAGCACGCGCGGGCCGACCGCGACGACGTCCGGCACCACGATCTCGGCGTCCTCCCGGAACGCGATCGCGAATGCTCGCTGCGCGTCCGCCTCGAGCTGGTAGTCCAGCTCCTCGCGCGCCCGCTCCTGGATCTCCTCGACCAGCGGCTTCATGTCGACGCCGGGGATCAGCGGCCCGATCGCCCGTGCCGCGCGGGACAGCGTGCGCAGGTCGGAGAGCAGCGCGTCGGCAGCGTTCGGGTACTGCACCTTCACGGCGACCCGGCGGCCGTCGTACCAACGCCCCTCGTGGACCTGCCCGATCGAGGCCGCGGCCGTCGGTGCGCCGTCCATCCACACCAGCTGCGACTTCCAGTCGGCGCCGAGGTCCTCGGCGAGGATCTCGCGCACGGTCATCGTCGGCATGGGTGGCGCGCTGTCCTGCAGCTTGGTGAGGTGCTCGCGGTAGGGCGCCGCCATCTCCTCGGGCAGCGCCGACTCCAGCACGGACAGCGCCTGCCCGAACTTCATCGCACCGCCCTTGAGCTCGCCGAGCGTGCGGAACAGCTGCTCCGCGGTCCGCTGCTGGATCTCGCTCATCACCAGCTCGGCCGGCGCACCACCGATCCGCTTGCCGAAGCCGACGGCCGTGCGACCGGCGTACCCCAGCGGCAGTGCGGCCAGGCGCGCCGTACGGGATGCCGCCTTGCGGGGGAGATCGGCCATGCCGCCCATTGTGACGGTGAGAGTCAATCCGCGAGGGGGTTCCGGCGCACCAGACGGATCAGGGCCACCCGGATCCCACGGCTACCGACGACTCGCGACCCGGATCACGAGGTCGTGGACGGGGATCAGGCACACCCGGCGGCTGCACGCCCCGTAGCTCACCTCGACCGTCGCCGCGCCCGGACCGGTCGGTTCGACCGGGATCGTGAACGTGACCGGTCCGTTCGGGTAGACCGGGAGCGTCACGTCCGGGCCGGAAAGGTGCAGGCCGTACGCCGCCACGTCGGCTCGCGCCCGTCCCCGTGCGGTCAGGCCGCCACCGACGGTGATCCGCGTCGGGACGCCCAGGCCATCGACGCCGCCGTCGGGCATGTCCAGGCTGTAGAGGTGGAAGCCGCGACGCAGCGGACGGAGCCGCACGCGCACCGTGGAGTCGGACGTCAGCACGGCGCTCACCCGTACGCCGCTCCGCGTGACCGCGTGTGCCGGCGGGGGTGTGCCCGCGGGGTGGGGGTCCCCGCAGCCGCTCGCGGTGAGGAGCGCCGTGGCGGTGGCCACGAGGGCCGCGCGCCGTCGTACGGCGGGCGTCACGATGAGGCGTGCGCCCACTGGCCGAGGAACGTGGTCACCTGGGCCGCCGTCATCGTGCGCGCGTTGGCGAAGGCCCCGTCGTTGCTCGCGTAGGCGATCCGGCCGGTCGGGGTCAGGACGACGAGTGCCGGTATGCCGCTGCTCCGCAGGTCGACGTACTTCCGGGCCAGCCCGAGGTTCTGGTCGAAGTCGCCGACGTCGACCTCGACCAGGTGGAATCGCTGCAGCGCTCGCGCCACGCCCGGCCGCCGGTAGAGCCCGTCCAGCGTCACGCAGTCGGGACACCAACCCGCGCCGAAGTCGATCAGCACCGGGCGGTGGTCCTTGGCGGCCGCTGCCCGTGCCCTCGCGACGGCCGCCGTCGCGCTGAGGGGCGCATGCCTGGTCGCCGGCCCGCCCTGGGGACCAGGTCCGGTCGCGCCGGAGTCCATGCCGCACCCGGCCAGGCTCACGACCAGCAGGGCTGAGGCAAGGAGACGAAGCGGCCGGCCGATCACGGGGTCAGTATGGGGTGCCGGCGGGGTGCGTGCACCGGCTACGGGACAAGTCGGCAGCTTCGCCGCCGTCGCGCCCCTCCGTGGGCCTAGGCTCCGGCCATGGGTCGGGGGTCTCAGTGGTTGCCGGACGACACGCCGGCGTCGAGCGGTCGTGGTCGTGGCCTCCGTGATCGCTGGCAGGTGCTGGCGGCGCTCGCGGCGCTGTGCCTGCTGGCAGCGGTCGGGTTCGTGGTGGCCATCGTGATCGGCTGGTCCGACGAGGGGTCGTACGACACCAGCACGACCGGCACCGTCACGCATCGTCACGTCGGGCGCAACTCGTACTGCCAGGTTCGCGCTGAGTTCGAGGTCGGCGGCACGAGGTACACCGCCACCGACGACCCGAGCTGCACGGGCTTGGTCGGCGACCGCGTGACGATCCGCTACTCGTCCGATGACCCGTCGAACGCGACGATCGGCTCGACGGGCGATCTGATCGGCTACACGGTCGTCTTCGGCTGCATCGCCGCGTTGTGCCTGGCCATCGCCGCCGGCCTGGCCGCGATGGCCCGCAGCACCCGGAGGGGTGGGTGAGGGTGGGCAACCGCTCCGATGGACGTACCAAAGTCGGTCTGGAGATGTCTGCCACGCGTGGCAGACATCTCCAGACCGACTTTGGTACGTCCATCGGAGCGCGGGAGTCGTGATTCGCCAGCGGACCCGTCGAATGGCGCCTAGCGTTCGGGCAGAAGCGACTGCCCGAGGAGGCCTCGATGTCCCGTGAGCGGAAGCTCGCCCTGTGGGCTGGTGTGGTGGCGGTGCTGTACGTCGGGCACGCGGGTGTGGGTGCTCTCGCGCTGGTCGCAGCCGTGCCGGACCTGCCCCGCGGTCCGCGGCCTGTCGCGATCGGAATCGCCCTGGGCACGATCGTCTGCCTCGCCGGGCCGCTCGGCCTCATGTGGATGTTCACCGACACCGAGGGTCAGGTCGCCCCGGGCAGGGCGACGACGCCGTGGGAGGCGACCAACCTGGTGATCGTCGGGCTCGACCTGGTGGTCGCGGTCGGCGCGATCGCCTTCGCCCGGCGGTCCCGTCGCTAGGCGATCACGCGGGGAACGGCACGCTGGTGTCGGCGTGGCAGCGGTAGCCGAACTCGGAGGTGTCCGGCACGCGTCGGCGCCGGCCAGCGCACCTCACCCGCGTGCGGGTCGGCCCAGTCGCTCGCCGGGCAGACGAATCCAGGTCAGCAGGACGCGTAGCCCCAGGAGCACGCAGATCGCCGTCCAGAGGCTGTCGGGTTCGACGACGTGCGCGACGAGGAGGACGCAGCAGACCACGAGTCCGAGGTACACGACTGCCCCGACGACCATGCGGACGACGAGCCCCTGCGGCTCGCCGCGACGATGAGCCCAGAGCGCGGCGCCGAACGTGACCAACGACTGGAACGAGAAGGCGACGATGCCGAGGCACGCGACCACCGAGGAGATCACTGAGCAGCGCTGTCGAGGAGGCCCTGGTGCATCTGCGGCAGGTCAGGCGATCACGCGGGGAACGGCACGCCGGTGTTGGCGTGGCAGCGGTAGCCGAACGGGTTCTTGTGGAGGTACTGCTGGTGCGCGGGCTCCGCGTAGTAGTACGCCGACGAAGGGGCGATCTCCGTGGTGATCTCGCCGTAGCCACGCTCGCGGATGACGTCGGCGTACACCTTGGTCAGCTCGCGGGCCGTCTCTTCCTGGGCAGGGGAGTGGAAGTAGATCGCGGAGCGGTACTGCGAGCCGACGTCGTTGCCCTGGCGCATGCCCTGGGTGGGGTCGTGGACCTCGAAGAAGCGCTTCACCAGATCCGCGTAGGACACGACAGCGGGGTCGAAGACGATGCGGACCGCCTCGGTGTGGCCGGTGCGACCGGTGCAGACCTCCTCATAGGTGGGGTGCGGGGTGAAGCCGCCGGCGTACCCGACCGACGTCGACCAGACGCCCGGGATCTGCCAGTACATCTCCTCGGCACCCCAGAAGCAGCCCAGGCCGAACTCCGCGACCTCGAGCCCGTCCGGCACGTCGTCGGTCATCAGCGGGGTGCCGAGCACCTCGTGGTGGTCCGGGAGGAGGAAGGGGTACGACGACCGCCCCGGCAATGCCTCGGAGCGATCGATCATCTGGGACTTCTTGGCGCCGAACACGCTCCCATCCTCCCTTGCCGCGCAAGGTCTTGGACAGCGGGCGCGTGCGCGGCGTCACACCGGCGCCTCGCGGCGGCCGCCCATGCGACACGCAGGTAAACCCGTCCTTCCGGCGACGACCTCGCCGTCCTTCCGGCGGCGTTACCGCGCGGAAACCGGAGATCCGCCTCCACGGGCGGGGACGGCCCGCCGGGGGTGAGCACGCCGCCCGCGAGATGACGCCGCCTGTTAACAGCCACTCACCCCACGGGCCGATGACGAGGCCCCGACGGTGCGTCCGAAGTTACTGGCGGCGCGGCCGGGGCACACGCTCGCGTAACCGGGCGGGCTTTGCATGGGCACACCTCGGCAACCGGCTCCACCGTCGTCGGGGCGCTCATCTCGGACGCCGGGCAGGCCCCGCCCGGCGGCGACAACGGAGGTTCCGATGACCCTTCCCAGCCTGCGTACCGTCGACCCGCGGGAAGCCGGTGTGGCCGCAGCCCTCGCCGGTGGCGTCGTCGTGGTCCTCGCGTACGCCGCCGGCTTCGGCATCGTCGAGCCGACGCAGGTCGTCGCCGCACCGACCCACCAGGCACCGGCTCGGCCGGCGCCCGCCCCGCTCGCGCTCCCGGCACCGCCGGTCGTGCCCGCGGCGGCCGCTCCGCTCGCCCCAGCTCCGGTGCCCGTGCCGCCGCCGTCCCCGAGCTGGCCCGCGCTCCCGACCGCGAGCCCGACCGTGCCCCCGCCGTCACCGACGACCGCGCCGTCCTCGGCTCCGTCACCGGCCACCCCGACCTGCCGCTCGCTGCTCGGTCAGCTGCCCGTCGTCGGTGACCTGGTCCCCGGAGCGACCACCAGCGGCGGTCTGCTCGGACTCGGGTCCCTCCTCGACACCACGTTGACGACGGTGATCGGCCCGCACACGGCCGCCGGTGTCGACTGCCTGACCGGGTCGGTGGCGCGCCCGCTGCTCGGGGACTGCTGCGCACAGAAGTCGTCGACGACGGACGGGGCAGCGCAGTGATGCGGGCGGTGAGGCGCGTCCTCCTCGCGGTCCTCGCAGTCGTCGCGCTCTCCCTCGTGCTCGCCGCCCCTGCCGCTGCCCACGACGAGCTGGTCGGCTCGACCCCTGCCGCGGGCGCGACGCTCGCACACCTCCCGCCGAGCGCGACCCTGACCTTCAGCGAGCCCGTCCGCGCGAGCGACGTCGTCGTGAGGGTCGGCCACCGGCGCCTCGGCGTAAGTCCCGTCGAGGGGCGGCCGGCGACGGTCCGGGTGAGCCTGCGCGGGATCCATCCCGCCGGCTCGCTGCGGTTGTCCTGGCGCGCGGTCGACGACGAGGACGGCCACGTGACCACCGGCGTCCTGGCTCTGCACCTGCGGTCGGCGGCACCGACCGCGGAACGCGGCAGCACGCCGACCCCGCCGATCGACTGGCGCGCAGCTCTCGCGCGCGGCCTCGGCTACCTGGCCACGGTGCTGTTCGTCGGAGCGCTCGCCTTCATCGCGTTCCTGTGGCCGCGCGGCGCCTCGCAGCGCCGGGCCCGCGGCCTGCTCGGGGTCACCTTGGTGCTCGGGATCGTGTCCGCAATCGCGCAGCTGTGGGTGGTGCTGCGGGCCGCGGGAGGCGCCCTCGACCTGGCTCAGCTGCTCGACCAGGACTTCGGCCGCGTGGACGTCGCCCAGGCCCTCCTCTGGGGACTGGCCGCCGTCGTGGTCGTCGGGGTGTGGCAGGGCGGCGAGGTCGCCGTACGCCGCCTCGCGTGGCGGGTCGGCGCGGTCATCGTCGCCGCGGGCCTGGTCCGCACCACCGGCATGACGGCGCACGGCGCGCAGACGGCACAGCCCGCGTGGGGCGAGGTCGCCGACTTCGTCCACCTGTGCGCGGTGAGCGCCTGGGTCGGCGGTCTGCTCGTGCTCTCGCTGTGCGTGCTGCCCGGTGGTCGGCCCGACGAGGTGCCCGCCGTCGTACGCCGCTTCTCGCGGATCGCCCTGGGATCGGTCGTCCTGGTGGCGGCGACCGGACTGGTGCTCGGCTGGCGCATCGCCGGCACGGTCCCGAGCTTCTGGGACACCCGCTACGTGCTCGTGCTGGCCGCCAAGGTGACCGTCTTCGGCCTGGTCCTGCTGGTCGCGATGCGGTCCAAGCACCTCGTCGAGCGCCGGCTGGTCGGTGAGGACGCGCGTGCCGGCGTACGTGCCCTCGCGCTGTCGGTCGGCGCCGAGACCCTGCTGGTCGTCGTCGTCCTCGGCGTCGCCAGCGTCCTGGCCACCTCGAGCCCGGGCGTGTGACCCGCGTGCCCGCCCTGATCGCTCCCGTCGCCGACGCTGTCGGCGGGAACTGTCCCGGGACCCTGCCGCGTCGCAGACGGCTGGTTCTCCGGGTTCACCCCACCGAAAGGAACACCCGATGAATCCGAAGCTGTCCGTTGCACCGCTCACACCCTCCCAGGCGCTCGGCCGGTGGCGCAGCACCACGCTGCTGGTGCTGGGCCTGGTCGCGCTCGTCATCGCCATCGCCGGCCTCGCCGCTACGCCCAAGGGTGGCGGCACCGTCTTCCTGCACAACAGCGCGAACACCTCGCGGTTGGCGGCGAAGGCCAAGGCCTCCGGCGTGACCATCAAGATCGCCGACTACAAGTTCGCGCCGGCCGCGACCAGCGTGCCGGTCGGTACGACGGTCACCTGGATCAACACCGACACCGCGCCGCACACCGTGTCGGTCAGCAAGGGACCGGTGAAGTTCGACTCCGGCATGCTGAACAAGGGCCAGAGCTTCTCCTACACCTTCAAGACGGTCGGCACGTACTCCTACTACTGCGCGGTGCACCCGGACATGACCGCGACGATCACCGTGACCGCCGCCGCTCCGGCCCCGGCTCCGACGACGGCCCCGCCGACGCACGCACCGACGCACTCGCCGACGCCCGCGCCGACGCCGTCCGCTCCGCACACCGCCACCCCGACGCCGGCACCGACGGCCACCGGCTCCACCGGCATGCCCATGCCGATGCCGGCCGGTGACTGCACGGGCCTGAGCGCTGTCACCGACCGGTTCCTGGCGCACGTCTACTCCGCGCACCTGCAGGAGTCGCCGGGTCAGCAGGTCAGCGACATCGCCTCGACCGACCGGTGGGTCAAGAACCACACCGTGTGGATCGGCAGCATGCTCCAGCCGCTGACCGAGGGCTCGCAGTCCGCGCTCGACCTGTTCCTGCAGCACGTGTACGTCGCGCACCTGCAGGAGTCGCCGGGCCAGCAGGTGGGGGACATCCTCGACCTGGACCGCTGGCTGGGCAACCACACGGCGCTGATCGGCAACATGCTGGCGCCGCTCACCGGGACCTCGTCCTGCTAGTCCCGAAGAGCTGAGCGGTGGCCCGGCCGAGTCGCAGTCGGCCGGGCCACCGCTCCCATCATCCCCCCATTCGAGGAGATCCCCATGAAGCCGATGCCCGTCGTACGCCTGCTCGCCGTCGCCGCGAGCCTCGCCCTGGGACTGCTCGTCCTCCTCGTCGGCCCGCCCGCGCAGGCGGCCGCCCACCACGTCGACATGGCGGGCTACGCGTTCTCCCCGAGCGCCCTGACGGTGGACGTGGGGGACACGGTCACCTGGACCAACCACGACCCCGCACCCCACGACGTCACCGTCACGAGTGGGCCGCAGACGGTGCACTCGCCGATGCTCAGCAGGGGGCAGAGCTGGACCTTCACCTTCCAGCGGCCCGGCACCTACTCCTACATCTGCAGCGTGCACCCCGACATGCGCGCCTCCGTGACCGTCGCGGCGGCGCCCGCACCGTCGCGGGCCGCCGTACCCCCGTCGATGCCGTCGTCCTCCGTCGCGCCGCATGCGGCGCCGCGCGGTCCTGCCCGCCACCCGGCCGGTGCTGCGAGCCATCCGCGCAAGGTCGCGACGCCGGTGACCCCGGCTCCCACGGCCTCCGACGACCGGCCGGCGATGAGTCCGCTCGTGCTCGTTGCGGGTGCGGCCGCCGCGGTCATCGTGTTCAGCCTGCTGCTGATGGCGGCTCGGCCGACGGCGGCGGGACGCGACATCTCGACCGGCTGAGGCCGCAACGATCTGGTGACGATCGCGGCGATGCCACCCGCGTGCCCGGATCGCCCGTAGGCTCGTGGCGTGAGCGACCGCGACCTCTCGCAGGCGGGTTTCGAGACCCGGGCGATCCACTCCGGCTACGAGCCGGACCCGACCACCGGGGCGGTGATCCCGCCCATCTACGCGACGTCGACGTACAAGCAGGACGGCGTCGGCGGGATGCGCGGAGGCTATGAGTACAGCCGCTCCGCGAACCCCACGCGTACGGCGCTCGAGAGCACCCTCGCCGCGCTCGAGCACGCGCGCCACGGGTTCGCGTTCGCCTCCGGCCTGGCGGCCGAGGACACCCTGGTGCGGGCGCTGTGCAAGCCCGGCGACCACGTGGTCCTGCCGAACGACGCCTACGGCGGCACGTTCCGGCTCTTCGACAAGGTGGAGCAGGTCTGGGGGCTGGACCACAGCCCGGCCGACCTCTCCGACCTCGCCGCCGTCGCCGCGGCCATCCAGCCGGGCCGCACGCGCCTGGTCTGGGTGGAGACGCCGACCAACCCGTTGCTCGGCATCAGCGACATCAGGGCGATCGCCGAGCTCGCCCATGCGGCGGGTGCGCTGCTCGTCGTCGACAACACCTTCGCGTCGGCCTACCTGCAGCAGCCGATCGCGCTCGGCGCCGACGTCGTCGTGCACAGCACCACCAAGTACGCGGGCGGCCACTCCGACGTCGTCGGGGGAGCCCTGGTGACCGATGACGACGAGCTCGCCGACAAGATCCGCTTCCACCAGAACGCCATCGGCGGGGTGGCCGGTCCGTTCGACGCGTGGCTGACCCTGCGTGGCCTGAAGACCCTCGCGCTGCGGATGGAGCGCCACTGCGACAACGCGGAGCGGCTCGTCGACTTCCTGTGCGCGCACCCGAGCGTCGGCGAGGTGATCTACCCCGGCCTGGAGACCCACCCCGGCCACGAGGTCGCGGCCCGCCAGATGCGCAGGTTCGGCGGGATGATCTCGTTCCGCGTCAAGGGCGGCGAGGAGCAGGCGCTCGCGGTCTGCGCGGCGACCCGGGTGTTCACGCTCGGTGAGTCGCTCGGCGGGGTGGAGAGCCTGATCGAGCACCCCGGCCGGATGACCCACGCGAGCGTCGCCGGCACCGAGCTCGAGGTCCCCGCCGACCTGATCCGCCTCAGCGTCGGCATCGAGACCGTCGAGGACCTCCTCGCCGACCTCGAGCAGGCGCTGGCATGACCGACGAGACCCCGTCGGTCGAGGAGGTTGCGACCCCGCCGGAGAAGCCCGAGACGGAGTCCGAGGCCTCCGCGCGCCGGGAGCGCGACCTGATCCGCCGCTTCGCACAGTTGTGGCACCAGCGCGAGCGCGACGAGATCGAGGTCGTGACCGGTCCCTCGGACCTCCGCCGGGCCGAGGTGCCGTTCGGCCTCGACCTGGCCGCGAGCTGGGCCTGGCGGCTGCTGCTGATCGGCGGCGCGATCTACGTCCTGCTCAAGCTGGTCGGCTTCTTCGCCGTGGTCACCATCCCGATCGCGGTGGCGCTCCTGGTGAGCGCCCTGGCGGCTCCCGGCGTCGGCCGGCTCGAGCGGTGGAAGGTGCCGCGCGGCCTGGCGGCCCTGCTCGTCGTGGCCACCGGCATCGCCTTCGTCACCGCCCTGCTGACCTTCGCCGGCCAGCAGGTCGCGACCGGTGCCAGCGACCTCGCCGACTCCACCGTCAAGGGGCTCGGCGAGATCCGCGACTGGCTCCAGAACGGTCCGCTGCACGCCTCCGACAGCCAGATCAACGACTGGATCAAGAAGGCCCAGGACTCGATCAGCAAGCAGTCCGACGGGGGCAAGGTGCTCGGTCGGGTGACCGAGGTCGGGTCCGCCGTCGGCCACGTGGCCGCCGGCTTCTTCATCACCCTGTTCGCGACGTACTTCTTCCTCGCCGACGGCCGTCGCATCTGGGCCTGGACCGTGCGGCTGGCCCCGCGCGGCGCCCGCGAGCGCGTCGACAGCTCCGGCAAGGTCGCCTGGCTCTCGCTGGTCCAGTTCGTCCGCGCGACCGTGATCGTGGCGTTGTGCGACGCGATCGGCATCGCCGTCGGCGCCGCGATCCTCAAGGTGCCGTTCGTGCTGGCGATCGGCGTGCTCGTCTTCCTCGGCGCGTTCGTGCCGATGGTCGGCGCGTCCGTCGCCGGAGCCGTTGCGGTCCTGGTCGCGCTCGTCGAGCACGGCCCCGTCACCGCGGGCGTCATGCTCGCCGTCGTCATCGGTGTCCAGCAGTTCGAGGGCCACGTCATGCAGCCCTTCCTGATGGGTCGGTGGGTCTCGCTGCACCCGCTCGGCGTGATCATCGCGATCGCCAGCGGCGTGATCATCGCCGGCGTGGCAGGGGCCCTGGTCGCCGTACCGCTCGCTGCCGCAGGCAACGCCGTGGTGCTCCACCTCGCCGACATCGCGCGAGATCCCCAGGCGGAGGCCGAGGCGGAGGCCGACGTCGGCGACAAGGCCGTCGCATGAGCGACTTCGGCGTCGCCGACATCGAGGCGGCCCGGCCGCTGGTCGACTCCGTCGCGGTCCGTACGCCGGTCGCCGAGTCGCGCTGGCTCAGCGCACTCACCGGCCAGCAGGTGTGGCTCAAGTGCGAGAACCTGCAGCGCACGGGCAGCTTCAAGGTGCGTGGTGCCGCGGTCCGGATCGCGCGACTCGACGAGGACGTCAGGGCCAGGGGAGTCGTCGCCGCGAGCGCCGGCAACCACGCGCAGGGCGTCGCGCTCGCGGCCCAGCAGCTCGGCATCCCCGCCACGATCTACATGCCCGACGGAGCGCCGCTGCCCAAGGAGCGCGCGACGCGTGCCTATGGCGCCGACATCGTCTTCGGCGGGCCGACCCTCGAGGACTGCCTGGCCCTGGCCATCGCGCGCTCGGAGGAGACCGGCGAGACGCTGATCCACCCCTTCGACCACGCCGACATCGTCGCGGGCCAGGGCACGCTCGGGCTCGAGATCATCGAGCAGCTACCGGACGCGGCGACCGTGATCGTCCCGGCCGGAGGCGGCGGGCTGCTGGCAGGCGTGGCGATCGCAGTCAAGGTCCACCGCCCGGGGATCAGGGTGATCGGGGTGCAGGCGGCCGGGGCCGCGGCGATCGCGCCGTCCCTCGCCGAGGGCCACCCGATCCGGCTGCCCCACATGGCCACCATCGCCGACGGCATCGCCGTCGGCCGGCCGGGGGAGTTCACGCTGCCGCTCATCGAGGAGTACGTCGACGAGCTGGTCACCGTCTCCGAGGACTCCATCGCCCGTGCCCTCCTGGCCCTGGTCGAGCGCGAGAAGCTCGTCGTCGAGCCCGCCGGCGCGGTGGCCGCGGCCGCCCTCGCGGACCTCGCCGATCGTGGGGAGGCACCTGAGGGCCCGATCGTCGTGGTGCTCTCCGGCGGCAACATCGACCCCCTGCTGCTGGGCAAGGTGATCCAGCACGGCCTGGTCGCGGCGGGGCGCTACCTGCGGGTCGACGTACGCATCAACGACCAGCCGGGCGCGCTCGCGCGGCTGCTGGAGGAGCTCGCCGACGCCGGCGCCAACGTCCTGGAGATCGCCCACGAGCGGCTGTCGTCCGCGCTGCACGTCGGCGAGGTCGCCGTGCACCTGCAGCTGGAGACGCGCGGCCCCGAGCACGCAGAAGCCGTGCTCGCGCGGGTGCGCGAGCACGGCTTCGTGGCCTAGTCGGTCGGGCCCTGCCGGCAGCGCGGGCCTCGGCAGATCAGGCGCCGTAGGGCTTGGCGTCGAGGATGACGACGCGCAGCTCCTTGCCGGTCGGGCCGGCGTAGGACACGGTCTCGCCCCGGGAGCGGCCGTTGATGGCGGCGCCGAGCGGGGCCTCGGGGGTGAAGACGGTCATGTCGCCGGGTGCGCCCTCGCGCGAGCCGAGCAGCAGGAAGCTCTCGGCCTCGTCGTCGTCATCGCCCTCGAACTTGTAGGTCACGACCATGCCGGGCTCGACCACGCCGTCGTCGGCGGGCGGCGCGACGATCTCGGCCTTCTCGAGCATGGCGGTGAGCTGCTTGATGCGGCCCTCGAGCTTGCCCTGCTCGTCGCGCGCGGCGTGGTAGCCGGCGTTCTCCTTGAGGTCGCCCTCGTCGCGGGCAGCGCTGATCTCGGCGACGATCTCGGCACGCCGGGGTCCCTGGAGGTGCTCGAGCTCGGCCTTCAGCTTGTCGTAGGCATCCTGCGTCAGCGCGACCTTGTCGTTACCGGTCTGCGTCATCGGGGGCCTCCTAGGAAAGTGGTCCAACTAAAGGATCACCGCCCAGGGCTCTCCCTTGGGCGGCGCAGCGACCACTCTAACGCGGAACCGGTCAGTGGGGGCGCGGCTGCCCGGGGGCGGTGCAGCCGAGCCACTCGATCGAGTCGGCCATCCGGGTGGTCCGGAAGGTGACCTTGTACGCCGTGTCCGGGTCGGCCTCGCGCGGTGCGATGAACGTGTGCCGGCCGACCTCCTCGCCGTTGCTGGCCAGCGCTCGCACCGTGCAGGTCGCGACGACGGGGCCGTCGCCGTACTTGATCTGGTACTTGATCCAGGCCTGGTGGGGGCCGTTCTGGTCCTTGGTGACCTCGGAGGAGGAGACCGCCGGGTCGGCCGAGCGGAAGACCACCCAGCCCAGCCAGAACGCGAGCGCCACGACGACGAGTCCCGCGACGACCTTGACCACGAGGCGGGAGGTGCGGGAGGGGGCGCCGTACCGCTGCTGCAGGGAATCCGACGGCTGGCTCACGGGTTAATCGTGGCATGCCGGCCCCCACTAGCATTCAGAGCATGTCGAGCGACCGCAGCGGCCTGCGCCTGATGCACGTGCACGCCCACCCCGACGACGAGTCCAGCAAGGGCGCGGCGTCGACGGCCAAGTACGTCGCGGAGGGCGTCGACGTCCACGTCGTGACCTGCACGGGCGGTGAGCGCGGCTCGATCCTCAACCCGAAGATGGATCGCCCCGGGATCCTGGAGAACATCCACGAGATCCGCCGCCAGGAGATGGAGCGGGCGCGCGACATCCTCGGCGTGACCCAGGACTGGCTCGGCTTCGTCGACTCCGGCTGGCCCGAGCCCGACGAGGACGGCAACCGGCCGCCGCTGCCCGAGGGCTGCTTCGGCCTGGTCCCGATCGAGGAGGCGGCTCGTCCGCTGATCCAGCTGGTGCGCAGCTTCCGCCCGCACGTCATGACGACGTACGACGAGAACGGCGGCTACCCGCACCCCGACCACATCAAGTGCCACGAGGTGTCGGTCTACGCGTTCGAGAAGGCGGCGGACCCGGCGTACGAGCCCGAGCTCGGCGAGGCCTGGCAGACGAGCAAGCTCTACTTCCACCACACGTTCAACCGGCCGCGCATGCAGGCGCTGCACGACGCGATGGTCGAGCACGACCTCGAGTCGCCGTGGGCCGAGCGGCTCGCGACCTGGGAGCCGAACCCCGAGTGGGACGCCCGGATCACCACGAAGGTGCCCTGCGCGGAGTACTTCGGCGTACGCGACCAGGCGCTGCTCGCGCACGCCACCCAGATCGACCCGGACGGCTTCTGGTTCGCGGTTCCGCGCGAGATCCAGGAGAAGGTCTGGCCGACCGAGGACTACGAGCTGGTGACCTCCCACGTGGAGGCGCCGACCCCCGAGGACGACCTGTTCACCGGCATCACCACGACAGTGGGAGGATGAGGGCATGTTCGACGTGCTGATTCGCGCCGCTGGCGCCCCGCCCGAGGCTCCGCCGGACGACAAGGTCGTCGCGGGATGGTTGGCGTTCTGGATCTTCGTCGGGCTGATCGCGGCCGTCGTCGTGCTGTGCTGGAGCTTCGTCCGGCAGCTGCGCAAGGCCGAGAGGGCCAAGGAGGCGGGCGTCCTGTTCTCCGACAAGGACGCGAAGGCCGCCCGTGCCGCGGCCGACGACGAGGCTCACGCCGACAAGTAGCCCTCCACCAGTGCGACGATCTCGTCGAGCACCTGCTCGCGGTCGTACGCCGGCTGGTCGAGCACCCAGCGCACGCTGAGGTTCTCCATCGCGATCACGATCATCCAGGACGTCAGGCCCGGGTCGGGTCGCTTCGAGGTGCCCGGGCGAAGCACGAGGTACGCCCCCAGCAGGTCCCGAACCCGTCGCTCGAGTGCGTTGCGGCGGGCCGAGATCCGCGAGATCGGCAGCTCCTCGTTGAGGACCCGCAGCAGCTCGGAGTCGGCCTCCAGGGCGGTGATGAGGGCGTCGGCGACCGCGCGGGTCAGCTGCTCGCCGGGCGCGGGCCCGTCGGCGAGCTCGGCGATGCGGTCAGCCAAGGAGGCGCTGACGCGCTCGGAGACCTCGTCCCAGTAGCGCTCGATGACGATCGCCATGATCGAGGCCTTGTCGGGGAAGTACTGGTAGAGCGACCCGGGGCTGACGTCGGCGGCCTGGGCGACCCGGTTGGTGGTGAGGGCGTCGTACCCGTCGCTCTTGAGGACCTCGCGGCCGGCCTCGATGATCCGCTCGACCATCGCCTTGGAGCGGGCCTGTCGGGGTTCCTTGCGCACGGTCCGAAGGCTATCGGAAAACCCGACTTGAATGCGAGCGAAAACTCGCGTCATGCTGGGGGCCATGACCGATCTGCAGGCCGTCGAGACCGAGCATCCCACGCGCCACCGCGCGGGCCACTCCCGCAACGTCGCGCTCGGGCGTCCGCTCAAGATCGCCGCACGGATCAAGGACGTCGACGAGGAGCTGATGCAGCGCATCGGCCGGGGGTTCTTCGAGCGCGACGAGCTCGGTGCCTCCCTGGCCGCGGCGATCCGCTCCTCCGCCGGCACGTCCGGCCGGGTCACGATGGCGCAGTTCCAGCGGGCCCTGGCCGGTGGCGTCGCCTCCGTCGCCGACGCCCCGCCGGCCCTCGTCGCGTTCTTCGCCGAGGTCGAGGAGGAGCCGGAGTGGCTGGACCGCGAGCTGCTCGAGCTCGGCGCCCGCTTCCTGCGCCGGCTCGGCCGCAACGCCGACGACGTGCTGCTCCAGCTCTCGCTGATCGGCGGCTACCGCTTCGGTGGGCCGACCGACCTGCTCGTCCAGACCGGCGGCCTGACGGGGCCTGCCACGCTGCGCCGCCTCGCCGAGACGCAGAAGTGGGGGACCGTCCTGGCTGATCCCGGCTCGCTGCGGGCGCCCCGCAGCGGGGAGCCCGGCGGTGAGGCCTGGCGGCTGACCGTCCACGTCCGGCTGATGCACGCGCTGGTCAACCACGCCTTCGAGCCGCGGTGGGACTCCGCGACCTGGGGCCTGCCGATCAACGTGTCCGACCAGGCGTCGACCCTCGGCCTCTTCGACGGGGTCCTGCTGCTCGGCGCCCGTGCCCTCGGCGTACCCGTCTCCAAGCGCGACTCGCGCGCCCTCATGCACCTGTTCAAGTACGTCGGCCACGTGATGGGCGTGGCGCCCGACTTCCTGGTCGACTCCGAGGCCGAGCGGCACAGGCTCAACTACCACGTCCTGCTCGCTCAGGGCCCGATCACCGAGGCCGGCCCGCAGCTCTCGCAGGCCGTCGTCGAGGCCCAGCTGATGCGGCAGTTCGCCGGTTGGCCGAGCCTGCTGCAACCGCTCCGGGCCCGCTTCGAACGCGAGCGCCTGCTCTCGATGCTCACCGTCTTCCTCGGCGTGCGGAGCATGCGCGAGCTCGGCCTCGGCGTACGTCCCCCGTGGGCGTTCGCCTACCTGCTGCCGCTCAACACGCTGCGCTACCGCGTCCTCGGCCGGTCCGACGCCGCGAAGATCCGGCTCGAGGACGACGGCGCCGCGACGAGCCGGGCGATCCTGGCGAGCTACTTCGTCGGCGGCGAGGAGTCGCTGGGCGAGCTGTCGTGTGACTCCGTGTAACTACGTGTTGTGATTACTACCAGGGTGAAGGACCACCCGGGTAGTGGTCACAACACGTAGTTACACCACCCCGTGCGCGATGTCGGCGCTCGGTGAGACGCTGACCCCGTGGCGACACGTCCGGAGGTGCCGCTCGACATGGTCGAGCGCATGCGCGCGATCCTCGAGCCGCTTCCCCAGGTGAAGGAGGAGGGGGCGTGGGTCGGGGTACGCTGGCGCGTCGGCAGCGCCACGGTCGCGCACGTCTTCGGCGGTGAAGGCCAGCTGTTCCGCGTCATCTTCCGGGCCGAGCCCGACGAGGTGATGGCGTTCCGCCACATGGGCGCGCCGTACTTCAAGACCGAGTGGGGCGGCAACGTCGTCGGGATGACCCTCGACGACGCCACCGACTGGGTCGAGCTCGGTGAGCTGCTCACCGACTCCTACTGCCTCCAGGCGCCGGTCAAGCTCGTCGAGCAGGTCGACCGGCCGGCCTGATCAGCCCTTGCGGGCCAGGCGCGCCTTGCGGTGGCGCTGGAGGGCGCGCACGGTGCCGATGCAGACCGCGAGCACGAGGCCGATGGCCACGCTGACCAGCAGTGCCAGGGCCAGCGGCAGGTGCCAGGTCCAGCCGAGGAACTGCACGGAGGTG
Source organism: Nocardioides montaniterrae (assembly GCF_054782655.1). NCBI lineage: Bacteria > Bacillati > Actinomycetota > Actinomycetes > Propionibacteriales > Nocardioidaceae > Nocardioides > Nocardioides montaniterrae. The sequence goes on from NZ_BAAGSB010000002.1 coordinate 469,502, forward strand.
TCCTCGGTGTTCTGGCCGACGAACACGATCAGCAGGATCAGCAGGATCGCGAGCACGGTGAGGGCCAGCGTCAGCCTGCTCTCGCCCTTCGCGGGGCGACCACTCTGGTCGCGGCCGGTGTCGGACGTCGCGACCTGCTCGTTGTCGGCGGTCTCGTCGTGGTCGTTCATCGCGCTCCTCCAGGACTTCGGGGTGCGCAGCGTATCGCTCAGCCCCGCGGCTTCAGCCGTACGCCGGGAAGCGCCGGCGCGTGCAGCGCGTCCATCGGATCGTCCGCGGGCAGTCCGAAGCGGTCCTGCTCGCCGGTCGCGAGCAGCGACTCCCACTCGTGGCGGTAGGCGACGACCTCCTCGTGGCTGCGGCCGATGAAGTTCCACCACATGACGATCTGCTCGCCGAACGGGGTGCCGCCGATCAGCATCACCCGGGTCGGCTCGGTCGCCCGGAGCGTCACCGCGGCGGTGCCGGTCGGGAGGTGGGCGAGGTGGGCCGCCGGGAGGTCGGTGCCGTCGACCGCGACCGCGCCGGTGTCGAGCAGGACGCCGTGCTCGAAGGCCGGGTCGAGGTCGAGGGTGAGGGATGCTCCCGGCGAGAGCGTGATCTCGGCGCCGAGCAGCGGCGTGTGCGTGGCGACGGGCGAGGTGCTGCCGAGCAGCGACCCCAGGAAGACCCTCGCCTCCCAACCGTCACCGGCGACCGGCGGCGGGACGTACGCCTGGAAGCCGGGCTCGATCTCGCGCGCCTCGTCGGGGAGTGCCAGCCACAGCTGGCAGCCGTGCAGGATCGTCGTCTCGGGGGTGGAGTACTCCGAGTGGCTGATCCCGCGGCCGGCGGTCATCAGGTTGAGCGCGCCCGGCCGGACCCTGGCCCGGTTGCCGGCCGAGTCGTTGTGGTCGACCTCGCCGGTGAACAGCCAGCTCACGGTGGCCAGCCCGGTGTGGGGGTGCGGCGGCACCACCATCGGCTCGCTGACCGTGACGTCGTCGGGACCGTAGTGGTCCAGGAAGCACCACGCGCCGATCGTGGTTCGCTCGCGGGACGGCAGGGTCCGGCGTACGTTCATCGCACGCAGCCCGCCGAGGGGGACGTCGCGGGGCGCGATGACCTCCATGGCTCAGTCGCCGCCCGGGAAGTCGGCGAGGTCGGCGTACTCCGGGTGCTTGCGGATGTACGACGCGACGTACGGGCAGTGCGGGATGGCGCGCTTGCCCTGCGCGCGGACGTCGTCGAGGGCGACCTTGACGAGCTGGCCGGCGAGTCCCTGACCGGCGTACGCCGGGTCGATCTCGGTGTGCACGAAGTCGAGGTGCGTCGCGTCAGGCACGAGGTACTGGGCGAAGCCGGCGAGCTCGCCGTCGACGTGGATCTCGTAGCGGTGGCGCTCGTCGGCGCGGGCGATGCTGATGTCGGTCATCGGTCGTTCCTCTCGAGGAGCTGGTCGAAGCTGATGAAGCCCTCGGCCGTCGGGTCGAAGGTAGTACCGCCCAGGAGGCGCGGTGCCGGCGGAAGGGTCCCCGGTACGTCGAGCAGGCGCACCAGCTCGGTCGCCGCGCGCTCGACGCGGGCCGACAGCCGGCCGGAGTCGGTGGAGCCGAAGTCCTCGCTGGCCGCGAACACGGCGGTCGGGACCGGCACCGCCTTGAGGTAGCTGAACAGCGGCCGCAGCGCGTGCTCGAGCACCAGCGAGTGGCGCGCGGTGCCGGCGGTCGCGCCCATCAGGACCGGCTTCCCGTCCAGCGCGCCCGGCTCCAGGACGTCGAAGAACATCTTGAAGAGTCCGGCGTACGACGCCGAGAACACCGGCGTGACCGCGATCAGCGCGTCGGCATCGCGCACCGTCGCCAGTGCCTCGGAGAGCGCCCCCGACGGGAAGCCGGTGAGCAGGTTGTCGGCGAGCGCGTGGGCCAGCTCGCGCAGCTCGATCACCTCGACCTCGACGTCCTCGCCGTCGGCGAGCAGCTGGCGGGCGGTGGCGTCGGCCAGCTGGTCGGCGAGGAGGCGGGTGGACGACGGCGAGGAGAGCCCGGCCGTGACGACCGCGAGGTGGCGGGTCATCGCGTCACCGCCGGGTGCACGGGCGCGTCCGGGACGTGCGCGGGGCGACCCTCGGCGAAGCCCGCACGCATCGCCGGCAGGATCTCGCCGAGCAGGTCGAGCTGCTCGAGGACCGTCTTCAGCGGCAGGCCGGCGTGGTCGACCAGGAAGAGCTGGCGCTGGTAGTGCCCGGCGTACTCCTTGGCCGCCAGGGTGCGCTCCAGGACCTGTTGCGGCGAGCCGACGACGAGCGGCGTCTGGGCGGTGAAGTCCTCGAGGGAGGGGCCGTGGCCGTAGACGGGGGCGTTGTCGAAGTACGGCCGGAACTCGTCGACCGCGTCCTGGCTGTTGGGCCGCATGAAGAACTGGCCGCCGAGACCGACGATGGCCTCGTCCGCCGTGCCGTGGCCGTAGTGCTCGAAGCGCTCGCGGTAGAGGCTCACCATCTGCCCGGCGTGCGAGGGCGGCCAGAAGATGTGGTTGTGGAAGAAGCCGTCGCCGTAGTACGCCGCCTGCTCGGCGATCTCGGGCGAGCGGATCGAGCCGTGCCAGACGAACGGCGGTACGCCGTCGAGGGGTCGTGGCGTGGACGTGAACCCCTGCAGCGGCGTACGGAACTTGCCCTCCCAGCTCAGCGACTCCTCCCGCCACAGGCGGTGCAGCAGCGCGTAGTTCTCCACCGCCAGGCCCAGGCCCTCGCGGATGTCCTTGCCGAACCAGGGATAGACCGGGCCGGTGTTGCCGCGGCCCATCATCAGGTCGATCCGGCCCTCGGCGACGTGCTGGAGGTAGGCGTAGTCCTCGGCCAGGCGGACCGGGTCGTTGGTGGTGATCAGCGTCGTGGAGGTGCTGAGGATGATCCGCTCGGTCTGCGCGGCGATGTTGGCCAGCAGGACCGTCGGGTTGGCAGGAGCGACGAACGGCGGGTTGTGGTGCTCGCCGGTCGCGAACACGTCGAGCCCGATGTCCTCGGCCTTCTTGGCGATCGCGATGGTCGCCTTGATCCGCTCGTGCTCGGTCGGCGTGGTCCCGGTCGTCGGGTCCGCGGTCAGGTCCCCGACGGTGAAGATGCCGATCTGCATGGCTGGCTCCTTGGTAGATGACGTGTCAACTATAGGCTGAACCGCACGCCCGCCGATGTTGTTCCCGGCCGCTCCGGAACACGGGCCGGATGACCGGGTCGTCGCTGCTGCCGTGACAGGCTGGTGAGGTGCCGAACCGACTGGCTGCCGCCACCTCGCCGTACCTCCTCCAGCATGCCGACAACCCGGTGGACTGGTGGGAGTGGGGTCCGGAGGCGTTCGCGGAAGCGAAGAGGCGCAACGTCCCGATCCTGCTGAGCGTCGGGTACGCCGCCTGTCACTGGTGCCACGTGATGGCGCACGAGTCGTTCGAGGACGCCGAGACGGCGGTGGCGATGAACGAGGGCTTCGTGAACATCAAGGTCGACCGCGAGGAGCGGCCCGACGTCGATGCGCTCTACATGCAGGCCACCCAGATCATGACCGGCCAGGGCGGCTGGCCGATGACGGTCGTGCTCGACCACGACGCCGCGCCGTTCTTCGCGGGCACCTACTTCCCTGACCAGCCACGGCAGGGCATGCCGTCGTTCCGGCAGATCCTCAGCGCGCTCTCGGAGGCGTGGCGGGACCGGCGCGACGACGTACGCACGGCGACGACGGAGATCACCTCCCGCCTGGCCGAGTCGGTGCAGCCGCCGTCCGCGCCGATCACGGCGGAGATCCTCGATGCCGCTGTCGAGCGGCTCGCAGCCGAGTTCGACCCGATGGCCGGCGGGTTCGGGAGCGCCCCGAAGTTCCCGCCCTCGATGGTGCTGGAGTTCCTCAGGAGAGTTGGTTTCGATACGGCCTCGCCTGGCGGCTCGGCCTACTCAACCAACGACAAGGCCCGGCACATGCTCGCGCGCACGACCGCGGCGATGGCGGGCAGCGGCATGTACGACCAGATCGGCGGTGGGTTCGCGCGGTACGCCGTGGACCGCGGCTGGGTCGTGCCGCACTTCGAGAAGATGCTCTACGACAACGCTCAGCTGCTCGGCCTCTACGCCCGGCTCGGGACCGATCAGGGCGACCGGGTCGCGGCCGAGACCGCCGACTTCATGCTCCGCGAGCTGCGCACCGACGAGGGCGGCTTCGCCTCCGCGCTCGACGCCGACTCCGAGGGCGAGGAGGGCAAGTTCTACTCCTGGACGCCGGCCCAGCTGGTCGAGGCGCTCGGCCAGGAGAAGGGCGAGTGGGCGGCCGAGCTGTTCGAGGTCACCGAGGCAGGCACCTTCGGGCACGGTACGTCGACCCTGCAGCTGCGCCACTTCCCGACCGGGGTGCGCGAGCAGCGGTGGCTCGCCGAGGTCCGGGCCCGGCTGCTCGACGTACGGGCTCAGCGCGTGCGTCCGGCTCGGGACGACAAGGTCGTCGCCGCCTGGAACGGCCTGGCGATCACCGGCCTGTGCGATGCCGGGCGACGTCTCGGCCGGCCCGATCTCGTCGCTGCGGCCGTGGCTGCCGGCGAGCTGCTGGTGCGGGTCCACCTCACGGCGGATCTCGGGCAGCCAGGAGGCGGATCTCGGCTGCTGCGGGTGTCGAGGGACGGTGTCGCGGGGGCCCACGCGGGGGTGCTGGAGGACTACGGCTGCGTCGCGGCAGGCTTCGTGAGCCTCGCGCAGGCGACGGCCGACCCGGTCTGGCTGACCCGCGCGCGGCTGCTGCTCGACGAGGCGCTGGTCGGCTTCAAGGCCGGCGACGGCGGGTTCTACGACACCCATGTCGACGCCGAGAGGCTGTTGACCAGGCCCCGCGACCCGGGCGACAACGCCAGCCCGAGCGGGCTCTCGTCACTGGTCCACGCGCTGGTCGAGGCGCACGCGCTGACCGGCGTCGGGCGCTACCGCGACGCCGCCGAGGCGGCGCTCGCGACCGTCGCCAAGCTCGCCGAGCGGGCGCCGCGCTTCACCGGCTGGTCCCTCGCCGCGGCCGCCACGCTCGACGGCGGTGGCCCGATCGAGGTCGCCGTGGTCGGAGCTGCCGGACCGGAGCGCGATGCCCTCGAGCGCAGGGCCCTGCGGATCCCGGGCGCCGTCGTGGTCGCGGCCGACCCCTCGGCAGGTCCAGGCAGCGGGGGAGCGGGCATCCCCCTGCTCGAGGGGCGTACGCCGGTCGACGGGCGCGCGGCGGCGTACGTCTGCCGTGGCTTCGTCTGCGAACGGCCGGTGACCGACCCGGAGGAGCTGCGGCCATGAGCTTCCGGCCCGACCCCACGAGGTTCTACGACGGCGGCACCGCGATGGCGCCGCCGGACCCGACGAGCGAGCCGCGGATCGTCCTCGAGCGGATCTCCGAGCGCGGCGTCGAGTACTTCCGCATGCAGCGCCGGATCGCCTACCGCGACCGGGAGCACGGCGAGCTGCTGGTGCCCAAGGACCCGACCAGGTTCGTCACCGACCTGACCTCGGTCCCGACGATCTTCACCTGGCTGGTGCCGAAGACCGGCACGCATCTCCCGGCCACGCTGCTGCACGACGGGCTGGTGCACGGTCGCCACGAGCCCGCGACGTACCTCTCGACCGACGGGCACGTCCTGGACCGGGTGGCGGCCGACCGGGTGCTGCGCGCCGCGATGCGCGACGCCGGGGTCGGCCCGGTGCGCGGCTGGTTGATCTGGTCAGCGGTGACGCTCGGGACCATCACCGCCGGCGACACGGCGTGGAGCCGTGGCCGGCACCTGCGCTACCTCGTGCCGGCGTACGCCACCATCGCGATCATCGTGACGCTCGGGGTGATCGCGACCCTCGACCTGTTCGACGTCGTGAACTGGCTGCCGTGGATGGGCGACCGGTCGTTCGTGGCCGAGCTGTTCGGCGGGCTGGCCGGTGCGATCGCCATCCCGTTCGTGCTCGGACTCACCTGGGGACGGTTCGCGATCGCCGGCGTGATCACCGGGATCGCGCTGGCCGTCCTGCTGCACGTGACGGTCATGCTGGCGCTGGTCACCGGGCTCTACCAGGCGACCGAGTGGTTGGCCCGGCGCCTCTACCGCTGAGATGCGAACAACTACTCGCCTTCGGGGGAGGGTCGCAGTAGGTTCGGGACGTGACCACCACGGACGCCCCCGCACAGACCTTCGACTCGCTCGACCCCGTGACCGACGAGGTCGTCGCGAGCCACCCGATCCACGACGCCGAGGCGGTCCGCGCGGCTGTCGCGACCGCCCGGGCCGAGGCCGAGTGGTGGCGCGCGCTGGGCTTCGCCGGCCGCAAGCAGAAGCTCGCGCTGTGGCGCGGCCTGCTCGCGCGCAAGATGGAGGAGCTCGCCTCGGTGATGAGCGCCGAGACCGGCAAGCCCGCCGGTGATGCGCTGCTCGAGTGTGCCCTCGCCGTCGACCACCTCGCCTGGGCCGGCTCGCACGCCGCCAAGGTGCTCGGCCGCCGCTCGGTGTCGCCCGGCCTGATGATGGTCAACCAGGCGGCGTCGGTGGAGTACAAGCCGTTGGGTGTGGTCGGCGTCATCGGCCCGTGGAACTACCCGGTCTTCACCCCGATGGGCTCGATCGCCTACGCCCTCGCGGCCGGCAACGCCGTCGTCTTCAAGCCGTCGGAGTACACCCCCGGTGTCGGCGAGTGGCTGGCCCGCAGCTTCCTCGAGGCCGTCGGTCGCCCGGTCCTCCAGACGATCACCGGGTACGGCGAGACCGGTGCTGCGCTGTGCGCCTCCGGGGTCGACAAGCTGGCGTTCACCGGCTCGACCGCGACCGGCAAGCGGGTGATGGCGGCCTGCGCCGAGAGCCTGACCCCGGTCGTCATCGAGGCCGGCGGCAAGGACCCCTTCATCGTCGACGAGGACGCCAAGATCGCCGAGGCCGCCGACGCCGCGCTCTGGGGCGCGTGCGCGAACGCGGGCCAGACCTGCGCCGGCGTCGAGCGGATCTACGTCCACGAGAAGGTCTACGACCAGTTCGTCACCGCGCTGGTCGAGCAGGCCAAGGGCATCCGTGCCGATCGTGGCCAGCAGGTCGGCCCGATCACCATGCCGAGCCAGAAGGACATCATCAAGAGCCACATCGACGACGCGCTGGCGCGGGGCGGCAGGGCGCTGCTCGGCGGCGCCGGCGCGGTCGGCGACCACTTCGTGCAGCCGACGATCCTGGTCGACGTCCCCGAGGACTCCAAGGCCGTCCAGGACGAGACGTTCGGCCCGACGATGACCGTCGCGAAGGTCAAGGACATGGCCGAGGCGATCAGGCTCGCCAACGGGACGCGCTACGCCCTCGGATCGACGTACTTCGGCAAGAAGAACGCCGACCAGGTCGTCGACGGCATCCGCGCGGGGATGACCGCCATCAACGGCGTGATCACCTTCGCCGGCGTACCCAACCTGCCGTTCGGCGGTGTCGGCGACTCCGGCTTCGGGCGCATCCACGGGGCCGACGGGCTGCGCGAGTTCACCTACCCGCACGCCGTGACGCGCCAGCGGTTCAAGCCGGCGTTCCCGCTGACCAGCTTCCAGCGCACGGCCAAGCACGAGGGCACGCTGACCTCGATGGTCGCCAAGCTGTACGGCCGCCCGGGGAAGTGACCGTGCGCCGATAGGCTCGGCGCATGGACTGCCGGCACTTCTCTGCGGGGGAGTGCCGGTCCTGCACCTGGCTCGGCCAGCCGTACGCCGACCAGCTGGCCCGCAAGGACGCCTCGGTGCGCGACGCGCTCGGCCTGGCTCCGTCGGTCTGGCGCCCGCCGTTCGGCGGGCCGGAGTCGGGCTTCCGGAACAAGGCCAAGCTGGTCGTCACCGGGACCTCCGGCTCACCTCGTCTGGGGATCCTCGACGGATCGGGTGAGGGCGTCGACCTCAGCGACTGCGGGCTCTACCCGGCCTCGCTGCAGGCCGCCTTCCCGCACCTGGCCGCGTTCATCGGACGGGCCGGGCTCACGCCGTACGACATCACGACGCGCAGCGGCGAGCTCAAGCACGTCCTGGTGACCGAGTCGCCGGACGGCGAGCTGATGGTCCGCTGGGTGCTGCGCTCGACCGAGGCCGAGACACGGATCCGCAAGCACCTCCCGTCGCTGCTGTCGGCCCTGCCGGCCGCCCGGGTCGTCACGCTGAACATCCAGCCGGCGCACGCGGCCGTGCTCGAGGGTGTTCGCGAGATCGTGCTCACGCCTGAGGACACGCTGCCGATGCGGGTGAACGGGCTGACGCTGCACCTGCGGCCACGCAGCTTCTTCCAGACCAACACGGCCGTCGCGGCCGGGCTCTACCGAGCCGGCGCGGGGCTGGTCGAGGACTCCGCACCGCGCGCCGTCTGGGACCTCTACTGCGGTGTCGGAGGCTTCGCCCTCCATGTCGCCGCGTCCGATCGCAGCGTTACCGGCATCGAGATCAGCCAGGACGCGATCGCCTCCGCCCGACGCTCGGCGGCCGACGCCGGCCTGACCGGCCTGGGCTTCGAGGCCGACGACGCCACGACGTACGTCCTGGGGCGGGACGCCCCGGACCTGGTGGTCGTGAACCCGCCGCGGCGCGGTCTGGGCGACGAGCTGGCCGGGTGGCTGGAGGCATCCGGGCCCCGCCACGTCCTCTACTCCAGCTGCAACCCCGAGACCCTGCGGCGCGACCTCGCCACGATGGCGGGCTACCGCGTCGTCAGCGCGCAGCTCTTCGACATGTTCCCGCAGACGGGCCATGCCGAGGTGCTGGTGCTGGCCGAACGGCAGGTTTCCCAAGGTATGTAGGGAAACCTGCAGAGGGCTCAGCGCAACGCGTACGTCGCCAGCGAGACGCCGACGTACTGCGCGATGAAGGCCACGATGGTGAACACGTGGAAGACCTCGTGGAAGCCGAACCAGCGCGGCGACGGGTTCGGCCACTTGAAGCCGTAGACCAGGCCGCCGAGCGTGTAGAGCAGGCCGCCGGTGCAGATGAGGGTGAAGATGGCGACGCCGACACCGACCCCGAGCTCCATCGCCCCGTCCAGGAACGAGGGGATGAAGAAGACCGCGGCCCAGCCGAGCGCGATGTAGACCGGCGCGGAGAGCCAGCGTGGGGCGCTGGGCCACAGCATCTGCAGCGCCACGCCGATGATCGCTCCGGTCCAGACGATCGCGAGCATCCAGATCCGCTTGGAGCCGTCGAGCAGGATCAGCGCGAACGGCGTGTAGGAGCCCGCGATGAAGACGTAGATGTTCGCGTGGTCGAACCGGTTCAGGAACGCGTGCATCCTCGGCGACCACGTCCCGCGGTGGTACGTCGCCGAGATGCCGAACAGCAGCAACGCGGTCGCGACGTACAGCGAGGAGCCGACCCGGGTCGCCGGCGTCGGCGACAACGTGATGAGCACCGTGCCGGCAGCGATGACGACCGGCGTGGTCCCGGCGTGCAGCCAGCCGCGCAGCTTGGGCTTGACCTCGGCGAAGGCCTCCGCGACCTCGGTCCGGGCCGTCTCGATGCCGGCGCGTGCGCGCTGGCTGGTGCGCTGCATCGCCTCGTTCATGTGTCCGAGGTTAGTGGGTGGGGGTCAGTGGGTGTGCGACGGCACCGTCGCACCCTCCGAGGGCTGGACGATCACGAAGCCCGGGCCCTGGAACGAGACCTGGAACGCCTCGCCCGACCCGCGCCCGATCAGCGCGCCAGCGGTCATCGTGGAGCGGAGAGAGGTCTGCAGGTGCACCGACCACGCGACGAGGGCGTTCGCGTCGGCGTACGTCGGGGCCTCCTGGGCGTTGAGCACGACCGGCTGGCCGTCGGTCGTGATGGCCACCCAGCCCGTTCCGCGCAGCGTGGTGTTGAACAGGCCGCCGGCCGCCATCGAGCCGCCCCTGACCCGCTCGACGTTCCAGTCCAGCGACTCCGAGAACGCGAGCACGTTCTTGCCGTTGACCGACAGGCCGCTGTCGGCGAGCTGGAGGATGTGCACGTCGTGCGCCTCGTCGGCGAGGAAGACATCGCCCTGACCGGCGACCCGCATCAGCGAGAGACCCTCGCCGGTGAGCGCCTTCTTGAGGAACTTGGTCGCGCCCCCGCCCTGGTAGGCGAAGTCGACGGTGCCCTGGTAGGCCACCATCGCGCCCTGCTTGGCCAGGAACGGCTGGTCGAGGCGCACCCGCAGCATCTTCTTGTTCTGCAGCACCGGTCCGCTGCCGCTGACCTCGCTGTACGTCCCGTCGATCAGCTCGCCGGAGATGCCGGCGAAGGCATCGGTCGGCACGGCATCCGGGTTGTACGCCGGCGCGCCGCTCGAGGCGGTGGTGAGCTCGGGCGTCGGGTCGGTGGTCTCGGTCCCGTCGGTCCAGCCGCCGGAGGTCGGCGGCTGCTCGTCGTCCTGCTGCGACTCGGCGAGAGTGTCGGCACCGTCGGTCCAAGCGGGCGTCGGCTGCTGGGCGGACTGGGCGAACTGGGCCGGCGGGTGCAGCGGGTCGGTCGCCACGTTGCCGCGGTCGGAGACGTGATCGGTCCACGCCGCGCCGTCCCAGTAGCGCAGCTCGTGCCGGCCGGTGGGGTCCGGGTGCCAGTTCGCGGCGGTCATCGGCGTACCTCTTCCAGGCTCGGGTCGGTGGTGGCCATCGTGGCACCAGGATGGTGGATCGCCACACCACTAGTGTGGGAGACGTGGCGGATTGGAAGCGCGGTGTGCGCAAGGTTCTCTATCCGGCGTACGAGGCGCGGATGCTGCGCCGCATGCCCGACAACCTGCCCCAGCACATCGGCGTCATGCTCGACGGCAACCGGCGTTGGGCCAAGGCCGTCGGCCGCGACACCGCGCACGGCCACCGCGCGGGGGCGGCGAACATCGAGCCGCTGCTGAGCTGGTGCGACGAGATCGGCATCAAGGTCGTCACGCTGTGGCTGCTCTCCACCGACAACCTGAACCGTCCCGCCGACGAGCTCGAGCCGCTCCTGGAGATCATCGTCGACGCCGTCGACTCGCTCGCCGACCAGCAGCGCTGGCAGCTCAACCCCGTCGGCGCGCTCGACCTGCTGCCGACCGCGATGGCCGAGCGGCTCAAGCACGCTGCCGAGCGCACCGCCCACGTCGAGGGGATCATCGTCAACGTCGCCGTCGGGTACGGCGGACGCCGCGAGATCGCCGACGCCGTGAAGTCCCTGCTCGTCGATGCCTCCTCCCGTGGCCTGTCGATCGACGAGGTCGCCCAGCAGATCGACGTCGAGCACATCGCCGACCACCTCTACACCAAGGGTCAGCCCGACCCCGACCTCGTCATCCGCACCTCGGGGGAGCAGCGTCTCGGCGGCTTCCTCCTCTGGCAGAGCGCCAAGTCCGAGTTCTACTTCTGCGAGGCCTACTGGCCCGACTTCCGCCGCGTCGACTTCCTGCGCGCCGTTCGTGCCTACGCCGTTCGGGAGCGGCGTCACGGGGTCTGACCTCGTGGTGGCTGGGGCGCAACCAACCCCGCGAACCGGGCGTCGGAACAGGCACGACCACCGGAAGGACGCGCCATGTTCCGCATCGCCCTCGTCTCGCTGTCCCTGGCGGCGACCGCCGCCGTGACGACCGGCTGCGGTGCCGGTGCCGACGATCCGGGTACGCCGGACGCGACGACTCCGACGCGATCCCAGGCCTTCGGCCCGCAGGGGTACGCCGGCGTGGACATCGGCATGGACGCGGCGGCTGCCCGTGGGGCCGGGGCGAAGGTCGGTCACCTCAAGGGGGAGTCGTGCGCCGGCCTGGTCCTGCCCGGGGCGAAGCGGCTGCGCCACCGGGTCGATGGCTGGGTCTCGGCGAAGGTGGGCGTCGCCCTGATCACCACGACCGACCGCAAGGCCGCGACGCCGGAGGGGATGCGGGTCGGCATGACGCAGGCACAGGTCCACGCGATCTACCCGACGGCGCAGGACCAGCCCGACTTCTGGCGCGTCGCCGTGCCGGGCCACCCGGGCCTCTCCTACTGGTGGGGCTACGCCGAGCACGCCCGCGTCGGCGCGCTGACGATCGTCAGCGACCGCCAGGACTGCGTGAACTAGTCCTGCACCCGCAGCAGCGGCTGGACCGTCTGGCGGCCGCGGTGGATCCATGCCTTGACCGTGCCGAGGGGCGCACCCATCTGGGAGGCGATCTCGTTGTAGTCGAGCTCCTGGATGTCCCGCAGGACCAGGGCTTCGGCGTGCTCGGGATGCGTGGCGGCGAGGATCTCGAGCGCCTCGAGCAGGTCGAGCCGTGAGCCGGCGATCACCGAGGTCGTGCGGGGGTCGGCCGTCTGGGGCAGCTCCTCGACGCCGTGCTCGGCGGAGCGACGCTTCAGGGAGCGGTACGTCGACCGGGCGCTGTTCGACGCCACGGCGTGCAGCCACGTGGTGAACTTCGACCGTCCGCCGAACGAGCCGATCTTCGTGGCGACCAGCAGCAGGGCGTCCTGGGCGGCCTCCTCGGCGTCCTGCGGGTGCAGCAGCATCCGGCCGCAGATGCGGCGTACGCGGGGCTGGATCGCGGCGAGCAGGTCCTCCAACGCCTCGCGATCCCCAGCAGCGGCGCGCAGCGCCAGGTCATCGAGGTCGACGAGGTCCGAGTCCACGTGCTGCACAATATCCGGCGTGACCCTTCCGGAACGGCTCGGCCGCCTGCGTCGCGTCGACCGGATCGGCGCCGGCGGCTTCGCGACCGTCTGGCTCTACCACGACCCGGACCTCGACTCGCCCGTCGCGGTGAAGGCGCTGGCCGACAACTGGGCGCAGCGCGAGGACGTCCGTGAGCGCTTCCTCGAGGAGGCGCGGATGCTGCGCCGGGCCGACTCCGAGCACGTCGTGCGCGTCTACGACATCGGCGAGGTCGACCAGACGCCCTACTTCGTCATGTCGTACGCCGACCTCGGCTCGCTCGCGACGCTGACCGATTCCGGCCCCGTCGACCCCCAGAAGGTCGTCGACCTGATCGGCCAGGCCGGTGAGGGCGTCCACGTCCTGCACCGCCGCGGCATCATCCACCGCGACATCAAGCCGCAGAACCTGCTGCTGCGCTCCGGCGAGGACGACGAGACCGAGGTGCTCGTCGCCGACCTCGGCGTCGCCAAGGCGATGTTGCACGCCAGCGGCCTGACCCAGGTGGTCGGCACCCCGGCGTACATGGCGCCCGAGCAGGCCATCGGCCTCGGTGTCGACGTACGTGCCGACGTGCACGCGCTCGGTGCCGTCGCCTACCACCTGATGACCGGCCGCTTCGCCCGCGACGGCGGCATCGGCGACCTCGCCGCCCCCAAGCTCCCGCCGGCGCCGTCGAGCATCGACCCGGCGCTGGCGCCGTACGACGAGGTGCTGCTCCGCTCGCTCGAGCCGCGACCCGACGACCGCTACCCGGACGTCCCGTCCTTCCTGCGTGCGCTGCGCGCGGTGGCGCCCACGATGCTGCGCGACCCGGCGATCACGCCGCCGCCCGCGAGCCCCACGATCCTCCAGCAGCCGACCGCGATGGAGCCGCCCCGCACGCCGGCCGCGCCGCCGCAGCCCCCGGACCCGACGCCGGAGCGCCCGCGCCGCAACCTCCTGCGCACCCTCATCATCGTGATGCTGGCCGTGTTCCTCGTCGTCGGTGGAGCCGCGGTGGCGCTGCTGCTCGCCGACCGGACGCGTGACAACGGCAAGCCCGGGGGAACCCCGTCGACCGGCCCGACCTCGACGTCCCCCAGCGTGGTGCCGTCTCCCGACATCACCTATCCGCCGCTGGTCCACCCGAACCTCCTGGTGCGCCACCGGCTGACCGGGCCGACCGGCACGACGTGGTCCTACCGGGTGCCCGAGGGCTGGGTGCCGTCGAGTCCCATCACCGGTGCCCCGATCCTCCCGGCCGACCTCGACCAGCAGGTCCAGGTGCGCTGGCGGCCGGCAGGCGAGCCGGCGATCGGTGGCTACAGCGTCCGCTTCGAGGCGCTCGACCCCGCCCTCACAGTGACGCAGGCACGGGACGCGAAGATCGCCGGACTCGAGCACGCGCACTACCCGGGCTTCACGATCCTCCGCCAGACCGCGGACGGCATCTGGTTCACCTACATCGACGCGACCCCGCACCTGCGCTACAACTACTTCCGCTGGGTCCCGGGCCCCGATGGCAAGGCCGGCATGGAGATCTCGGTGTCGGGCCGCAAGGTCGAGCGCACCAACCTGCGGGTGCTCATCGACCAGGCCGCGCAGGCGGCCGTCCCCGTCTCCTGACCCGCGCCGCGAGGATCACACCGTCGCGGATGCCCTCTCCCCACCGGGGGATCGCTAGCGTCACAGGCGTGAGCTCGTTCCTGTCCCGCCCCGTCGCCGTCTTCCGCCGCATCGCGATCGCCGAGGCGATCACCTGGGCGCTGCTGTTGTTCGGGATGTTCCTGAAGTACGGCCCGGTCGACAACCCGATCGGCGTCAAGATCTTCGGGATGGTCCACGGCGTCGTGTTCATCGCGTACGTCGTCACCACGGTCACCGTCTGGGTCGACCAGCAGTGGACGTGGAAGCGCGGTCTGCTCGCGCTCGCCGCCGCCATCCCGCCCTTCGCGACGTACGCCGTCGAGGTCGTCGCCGTGCGTGGCGGCTGGCTGGGGGAGCAGTGGCGCCTCCGCGGTGCCGCCGACGAGGGTCTCTCCAAGCCCGAGCGGCTGGTCCGCTGGCTGCTGGAGAAGCCCCTGCGCGGCCTCGCCGTCGCTGCTGTCGCCGTCGCGGTGCTGACCGTCGTCGCGCTGGTCGTCGGTCCGCCGGCGTCGTCTTCCTGACCCTCGGGAACCTCCTGCGGGGGTCGTGCGTCCGACGGGCATGCTCGGACGACGACACCTGATCCAGATGGGCGGCCTCGCGCTGCTCGCCACCTCGGCCGGCGGCCTGCTCTCGGGCTGCTCGGGCGGCGACCCGGACGCCGGCAGGGGCGTCGAGCTGGTCTCCGCCGGCACCCCGCGCTCGGCCGCGGACCCGACGCTGATCGCCCCGACGGTCGAGGGCATGGACGCCTTCGCCGCCAGGCTGTACGCCGCCGTGGCCGGCCAGCAGCAGGGCAACCTCGTCATCTCGCCGTACTCCGTCGCCGCAGCGCTCTCGATGACGCTCGCCGGAGCGCGCGGCCGCACCGCGCAGCAGCTCTCGGGCGTGCTCGGCGCGATCGGTCTGGGAGGCCGCTGGCACGACGGCGTCAACGCGCTCACGTCGTACGTCGACTCGCTGGCCGGTGAGCGCCAGCGCGCCGACGGCACCACGGTGACCCTGGGCCTGCGCACCGCCGACGCGGTCTTCGGCCAGCGCGGGGTGCCGTGGCAGCACGACTTCCTCGAGATGCTCGCGAAGGACTACGGGACGGGTGTGCGGGCGGTCGACTTCACCGACCCCGAGCCGGTGCGCCGCCTCATCAACGCCTGGGTGGCCGACGCCACCGACCACCGCATCGAGGACCTCATCCCGAGCGGGGTGCTGGACCCGGGCACCCGGCTCGCGCTGGTGAACGCGATCAGCCTGACCGCGCCGTGGGACGACCCGTTCGAGCACACCGCCACCAGCGATGGCCCGTTCCACCTGGCCGGAGGAGGAGTGCGGAAGGTGCCGATGATGCACCGGACCGGACAGCTGGAGCAGGTCGAGGGGAGCGGCTGGAGCGGCGTACGTCTTCGGTACGCCGGCGGCGCGCTCGCCCTCACGGTCGTGCTGCCCGACCCCGGACGCCTCAGCGCGGTCGAGGTCGGCCTCGCCGGGGGCGGTCTGGCGACGGCACTCGGTCCGGGGCGGACCGGGCCGGTGGAGCTGTCGCTGCCGAAGTGGTCCTCGCGCACGGCCCTGTCGTTGGCCGAGGTGCTCGCGGGACTCGGGGCCGGCGATGCCTTCGACCCGGGCCGCGCGGACTTCAGCGGCATGACGCGGGCGCAGCGCCTGTACCTGTCCGCGGTGCTGCACCAGGGGCGCATCGAGGTCGACGAGCACGGCACCGAGGCGGCGGCCGCGACCGCGGCCGTGATGACGGTCGGCGCCGCCCCGGTCCGGGAGCGGCCGACCAGGTTCGTCGTCGACCGCCCCTTCCTGTACGCCGTGCACGACGTCGCCCACGGCACACCCCTGTTCCTCGGACGGGTGACCGACCCGACCGCTGAGGGTGGTCGCGCCTAGGATCGGTCAACGTGTCGCTCGCCGGTCTGACTGATCTCGTCCTCGCCGATCCCGCCCTGGCGGCGGCCCTCGCCGACGGCGGTCCGACCGAGGAGCTGACCGGCCCCGCGCCGCTGCGACCGTTCCTGGTGGCGGGCCTGGCCCGCGCCGGTCGGACGGTCCTGGCCGTCACCGCCACGACCCGGGAGGCCGAGCAGCTGACCGCCGAGCTCGGCGACCTGCTCGACCCGGCCCGGGTGGCCTACTTCCCGAGCTGGGAGACGCTGCCGCACGAGCGGCTCTCGCCGCGCTCCGACACCGTCGGCCGTCGCCTGGCGGTGCTGCGACGGCTGTGCCACCCCGGCACCGACTCCGCGGCCACCGGGGTCCAGAACGGGCCGCTGGACGTCGTCGTCGCACCGGTCCGCTCCCTGCTCCAACCGCAGGTGAAGGGCTTGGGCGACCTGGTCCCGGTCGAGCTCGCCACGGGCAGCACCCGGCAGATCGACGACGTCGTCGCGGGACTCGTCGGGGCGGCGTACACGCGCGTCGACCTCGTCGAGAAGCGCGGCGAGTTCGCCGTGCGCGGCGGCATCGTCGACGTCTTCCCCCCGACCGAGGAGCACCCGGTCCGGGTGGAGTTCTGGGGCGACGAGGTCGAGGAGATCCGGTCCTTCGCCGTCGCCGACCAGCGCACCATCGACAAGCTCGACCGGCTCTGGGCGCCGCCGTGCCGCGAGCTGCTGCTGACCGACGAGGTCCGCGAGCGCGCGCGCACCCTCGGGCAGGAGCGGCCCGAGCTGCTCGAGATCACCGACAAGCTCGCCGAGGGCATCGCCGTCGAGGGCATGGAGGCGCTGATCCCCGTCCTCGTCGACGAGCTCGAGCTGCTCGTCGACCTGCTCCCTGCTGATGCGCAGGTCCTCGTCCTCGACCCGGAGCGGGCCCGCGCTCGCGCCCACGACCTCGTCGCCACCTCCGAGGAGTTCCTCGGGGCGTCCTGGGCCGTTGCCGCCAGCGGTGGCCAGGCGCCGATCGACCTCCAGGCCGCGTCCTACCGCGAGCTCGGTGAGGTCCGCACCCATGCCCGCGACCGTGGCATGTCCTGGTGGACGCTGAGCCCGTTCGGGCTGGATGGCGCCGATGGTTTCGATACGTCCTCGCCTAGCGGCTCGGACTACTCAACCAGCGGCGATACGTCCTCGCCTAGCGGCTCGGACTACTCAACCAGCGGCGATACGTCCTCGCCTAGCGGCTCGGACTACTCAACCAGCGCCATCGTGGCGGCGCCGACGTACCGCGGCGACGTCGAGAAGGCCCTCACCGACATCGCGACGTGGCACGGCGACGGCTGGACCGTCGTCGTCACCCACGCCGGCCACGGCCCGGCGCAGCGCATGGTCGAGGCGCTGGGCGAGCGCGACCTGCCCGCGCGGCTGGTCGAGACCATCCCGACCGAGCAGGACGTCAACCCCAAGGTCGTCACCGTCACCTGCGGCGGCCTCGCGCACGGCGTCCTCGCCGAGCACGGCAAGGTCGCGATCCTCACCGCCGAGGACATCGTCGGCCAGAAGGCCTCGACCCGTGACATGCGGGCGATGCCCACGCGCCGCAAGAAGCAGATCGACCCGCTCGAGCTCAAGACCGGCGACTACGTCGTCCACGAGCAGCACGGCGTCGGCCGCTTCGTCGAGATGAAGCAGCGCGTCGTGCACGGAGCCACCCGGGACTACCTCGTGCTCGAGTACGGCGCCTCCAAGCGCGGCGCCCCGGCCGACCGGCTCTACGTCCCGGCCGACGCGCTCGACCAGGTCACCCGCTACGTCGGTGGCGAGCAGCCCAGCCTCGACCGGCTCGGCGGAGCCGACTGGACCAAGCGCAAGAACAAGGCGCGCAAGGCGGTCCGCGAGATCGCCGCCGAGCTGATCAAGCTGTACGCCGCCCGCCAGGCCACCCGGGGCCACCAGTTCGGTCCTGACACCCCCTGGCAGCGCGAGCTCGAGGACGCCTTCCCGTTCCACGAGACGCCCGACCAGCTGACCACGGTCGACGAGGTCAAGGCCGACATGGAGCGCGTCGTACCCATGGATCGCCTGATCTGTGGCGACGTCGGCTACGGCAAGACGGAGATCGCCGTCCGTGCCGCCTTCAAGGCGGTCCAGGACGGCAAGCAGGTCGCCGTGCTGGTCCCGACGACCCTGCTGGTCACCCAGCACCTCTCCACGTTCATGGAGCGCATGAGCGGGTTCCCCGTCGTCCTCAAGGGCCTCTCGCGCTTCCAGACCGACAAGGAGGCGAAGGAGATCATGGCCGGGATGGCCGAGGGGTCGATCGACATCGTCGTCGGCACCCACCGCCTGCTCGGCGCGGACGTGAAGTTCAAGGACCTGGGCCTGATCATCGTCGACGAGGAGCAGCGCTTCGGTGTCGAGCACAAGGAGCAGATGAAGCGGCTCCGGACCTCGGTCGACGTGCTCTCCATGTCGGCGACCCCGATCCCGCGGACGCTCGAGATGGCGATCACCGGCATCCGTGAGATGTCCACGATCACCACGCCTCCCGAGGAGCGGCACCCGGTGCTGACGTACGTCGGCGGCTACGAGGACCGCCAGGTCGTCGCCGCCGTACGCCGTGAGCTGCTGCGCGACGGCCAGGTCTTCTACATCCACAACCGGGTCAACTCGATCGAGAAGGCCGCTGCCAAGCTGCGTGAGCTGGTGCCCGATGCGCGCGTCGCGACGGCGCACGGCCAGATGGGCGAGAAGCAGCTCGAGCAGGTGATGCTCGACTTCTGGGAGAAGCGCTTCGACGTGCTCGTGTGCACCACCCTCGTGGAGTCGGGCCTGGACGTCTCCAACGCCAACACCATGATCATCGAGCGGGCTGACACCCTCGGCCTGTCCCAGCTCCACCAGCTGCGCGGTCGCGTCGGGCGGTCCCGTGAGCGGGCCTACGCCTACTTCCTCTACCCGACCGAGAAGCCGTTGACCGAGACCGCGCACGAGCGGCTCGCCACGCTGGCGCAGCACTCCGACCTCGGCGGCGGCATGGCGATCGCGATGAAGGACCTCGAGATCCGCGGCGCGGGCAACCTGCTCGGCGGCGAGCAGTCCGGGCACATCGCGGACGTCGGATTCGACCTCTACGTCCGCCTGGTCGGTGAGGCCGTCCGCGAGTTCCGCAGCGACGGCGGCGCGCCGGAGGTGCTCGACGAGGTCCGCATCGAGCTGCCCGTCGAGGCCCACCTGCCGCACGACTACATCCCGTCCGAGCGCCTGCGCCTGGAGATGTACAAGCGCCTCGCCGAGGTCCGCACCGACGACGACGTCGACGCCATCATCGAGGAGCTCAAGGACCGGTACGGCGACGCGCCCGAGCCCGTCGTCGCGCTCCAGCTGGTCGCGCGGTTCCGTGCCCGCTGCCGGCAGGCGGGCCTGACCGAGATCTCCACGGTCGGCAAGAACATCCGCTTCGCGCCGGTGGTGCTGCCGGACTCCCGCGTCGTGCGGCTCAACCGGATGTACCCCAAGTCGATCGTCAAGGCGCAGGCCGAGGCGATCCTGGTCCCGCGTCCCGGCACGCCCGGCCAGCTGGGCAAGCCGATCGAGGGCGTCGCGCTGCTTGAATGGGCGCGCCTCGTCATCGATGCTGTGATCGACCCGCGCGAGACCGCCGGGTAGGAGAAGGAGCCAGCGTGCGTCGTACGTCCCTCATGGTTGTCCCGATCGCGCTGCTGCTGGCTGGCTGCGGCCTCGGCGAGGGGGCACCGCACCCGGGCGTCGCGGCGTCCGTCAACGGCGCCGAGCTGTCGCTGAGCGCGCTGGACCACCTCGTCGACGCGGTCTGTGTCGCCAACGCCCACGACCCGCAGGGACAGCCCGTCCCGCGCGCCGGCGTCGAGCAGGACCAGGTCCGCGGCTGGGTCCGCAACAAGGCCCTGATCACGTACGCCGCCGCGCACGAGATCGCGGTCCCGAGCTCCGAGCGCGACCTGAGCACGCTGGTCCCGGGGTGGTCGGACATGACCGCCGACGAGCAGGCCGCGCTGCAGGAATACGCCACCGAGTCCGTGGAGGCCGACGCGATCGCCAAGGACCCCGGCACCGCCGGCGCCCAGGCGGGTGACTTCCACATCGTGATCAACCCGCGGTTCGGGCTCGCTCCGGGTGACACCGGGCTGAGCGGTGTCGACACCGATCTCTCGGTCCCGGTGAGCGCCGAGGCGAAGGGGCAGTCCGTCGTGGGGCTCCCGCCTGGCCAGGTCTGCGGCTGATCTGCGGGGCCGAGATGACCGACGCGGTCTCCGAGTTCGTCGCCGTGATGCGGCGGCTCCGGGCCGAGTGCGCGTGGAAGCAGGAGCAGACCCACCGCTCGCTCGCGCGCTACCTCCTCGAGGAGACCCACGAGACGCTCGAGGCGATCGACCGAGGGGATCATGAGCACCTCCGCGAGGAGCTCGGCGACCTCCTGCTGCAGGTCGTCTTCCACGCCGTCATCGCGGAGGAGGCCGGCGTCTTCGACCTCGACGAGGTCGCCCGCGGCATCACCGAGAAGATGATGCGCCGCAACCCGCACGTCTTCCCCCCGGCAGCGCTGGCCGGGTCGTCGGTGGCCGAGCCCGTCGAGACCCTCAGCGCCGACGAGGTCGACGCCCAGTGGCAGCGGATCAAGGCGACCGAGAAGGGCCGGACCTCCTTGGTCGACGGCATCCCGCCGACCCTCCCTGCCCTGCTGTACGCCGACAAGCTCCTGGCCCGCCTCGCCGACGCCGGCCGCCCGGTCGCGGTCGACCCGGCGTCCGCCGACATCGGCGAGCGCCTCCTCGCGCTCGTCGCCGAGGCCCGCGACGCCGGCGTCGACCCGGAGCAGGCGCTGCGCGACGTCGTACGCCGACGGCACCCCCGCCCAGACTCACTCAGATGTGAGTGAGTCTGGTCCTCGGGCGTCCTTGAGCGCCGGTTCTCCACAGAGCCTGTCAACACCTCTCGCGCAACCGGGATTCTTCGCTTACCGTTCAGGGGCCATCACTCATCTCGGGAGTTCTCGTGGCCCTGCAGCAGCAACCCGTCGGCGCGCCCGCGCCCCCGCCCCGTCCCAGCGAGGACGTGGTGGCGAGCCTCGACGAGGCGCTGCGCTCCGTCGTACGCCGCGACGCCCTCGACCCCCAGCGCGAGGTCGGTGCCGTGCGGGCCCATGCGCGGGCGATCGTGCGCGCCCACGACGAGCGCAGCCTCACGGGCATGGTCGCCCCGATCGCCGACCCGGAGGCCCTGGTCAGCGAGCTCGTGGCCCGGGTGGCCGGCTTCGGTCCGCTGCAACCCTTCCTCGATGATCCGGGTGTCGAGGAGCTCTGGATCAACTCGCCGGATCGTGTCTTCATCGCCCGGAACGGCCGCCACGAGCTGACCAACCTGATCCTCACCGAGGCGCAGGTGACCGAGCTGGTCGAGCGGATGCTCAAGACGACCGGTCGCCGTATCGACATCAGCCGCCCGTTCGTCGACGCGATGCTCCCGGCCGGTCACCGGCTGCACGTGGTGCTCGAGGGGATCTCCCGGGGCTTCTCGGCCGTCAACATCCGGAAGTTCGTCGTCCGTGCCTCGCGTCTCCAGGAGCTGGTCGAGCTCGGCAGCCTGACGCCGGAGGCCGCGCGGTTCCTGGAGGCGAGCGTGCGGGCCGGTCTGAACATCCTGGTCACCGGAGGAACCCAGGCCGGCAAGACGACGATGTTGAACTGCTTGGCGGCGGCGATCCCCGGCGGGGAGCGGGTGATCACGGCCGAGGAGGTCTACGAGATCCGCTTCAACCACCCCGACTGGGTCGCGCTCCAGACCCGCCAGGAGGGCCTCGAGGGGACCGGCGAGATCCGGCTGCGCGACCTGGTCAAGGAGTCACTCCGTATGCGGCCCAACCGGCTGATCGTCGGCGAGGTCCGCTCCGAGGAGTGCCTCGACCTGCTCCTCGCCCTCAACTCCGGTCTGCCGGGCATGTGCACCATCCACGCCAACTCCGCCCGCGAGGCCCTGACCAAGGCCTGCACCCTGCCGTTGCTGGCCGGCGAGAACATCAGCGCGCAGTTCGTCGTACCGACCGTCGCGGCCAGCATCGACCTCGTGGTCCACCTGACTCTGGACCCCAAGGGCACCCGCCGCGTCAGCGAGGTCGTCGGGGTCCCGGGCCGGATCGAGCACGGCATCATCGAGACCGAGCCGATCTTCGAGCGTCGCGGCGGCGAGCTGGTCCGGGCGATCGGGATGCCGCCACGGCCGGAGCAGTTCGAGCGCGTGGGGATCGACGTACGCCGCCTCCTCGGCGACGCGAGGTAGCACCGTGGGCGCACTCATCGGGTTGGCGTGCGGGGTCGGCGTGCTCCTCATCTGGAGTGCGTTCGCGTGGCCGCGCAGGCAGCGTCCCGAGCGCCAGCAGGGCCGGTTCGACCGCCTCCTCGCCGAGGCCGGCATGGCGGAGGTGACCTCGCGCTCGCTCGTCCTCGCCTGCATCGCCTCGACGATCGCCGCGGCCTTCGTGGTCCTCGTGCTGACTCGCACGCCGCCGATCGCCCTGGTCCTCGGGGCGCTCGCCGGGTACCTGCCGATCGCGATCGTGAGCGGTCGGGTCCGCCGGCGGCGCAGGGAGCACGCCGAGGTGTGGCCGGAGGCGATCGACGACCTCGCGAGCGCGGTCCGCGCTGGGATGTCCCTGCCCGATGCCGTCGCCGCGCTCGCCGACCGCGGCCCGGCTGCGCTCCAGCCGGCGTTCGCCGCGTTCGCCCTCGACTACCAGGTCTCCGGTCGGTTCGGCGACTGCCTCGACCGGCTCAAGGCCCGCCTCGCCGACCCCGTCGGTGACCGTGTCGTCGAGGGCCTGCGGGTCGCCCGTGAGGTCGGTGGTGGAGAGCTCGGCCGCCTGCTGCGCAACCTGTCCGGCTACCTCCGCGACGACCTCCGCACCCGCTCCGAGCTCGAGGCGCGCCAGAGCTGGGCGGTCAACGGCGCCCGGCTCGCGGTCAGCGCCCCGTGGCTGGTGCTGCTCGCGATGTCGACCCAGCCCGAGGTGATCGCGCGCTACCGGTCGGCGATCGGCACCCTGATCCTCGTCGTCGCGGCGCTGATCTGCGTCGTCGCCTATCGGCTGATGATCCGCCTCGGTCGCCTGCCGGCGGAACGGAGGATCCTGTCGTGACGCTCGCGGGCGGTCTCCTCGGCGCGGCCCTGGGGTCGGGCCTGCTGCTCATCGCCGCCCACGTGCTGGTGGGCCGCCGGCCGCGGCTGGAGTCGCGGGTCCTTCCCTACGTCCGCGACCTGATGGCCGACACGCACCGCGCGCCGGTCGTGCCGGCCAACGCCCTCGCCGCGATCTACGGGCCACTCGTGCGACGGGCCGCCGACACCGTCGAGAAGGTCCTCGGCGGGGCCGAGTCCGTACGCCGGCGCCTGGCCCATGCCGGCCTCGACCGGTCCGTCCACGACTTCCGCGTCGAGCAGGTCCTCTGGGGCTGCGCCGGCTTCGGCATCGCTGCGGCGATCTCCGTGCTGCGCGCCCTCTCGACGCCCACCCCCGTGCTCCCGCTGCTGCTGATGTGCCTGGGCGGCTTCGCGCTCGGCGTGCTCGTGCGCGACAACCGGCTCAGCGCCCAGGTCAAGCAGCGCCAGCAGCTGATCCTGGCCGAGTTCCCGACCGTCGCCGAGCTGCTCGCGCTCTCCGTCGCGGCGGGAGAGGGACCCGTCGCCGCCCTCGATCGCGTCGTACGCCGCAGCCGCGGCGAGCTGAGCCGCGACCTGGCCGATGTCCTGGCGGGGATCCGCACCGGTGAACCGGTCGCGGACGCCTTCGACCGGCTCGCGGCGACCAGCAGCGTCGGCGTCGTGACCCGCTTCGCGCACGGCATCGCGGTCGCCATCGACCGGGGGACCCCGCTCGCGGACGTGCTGCACGCGCAGGCCGCCGACGTCCGTGAGGCCGGTCGTCGCGAGCTGATCGAACGGGCCGGGCGGCAGGAGATCTTCATGATGCTGCCCGTCGTCTTCCTGGTGATGCCGCTGGTCGTCGTCATCGCGTTCTGGCCGGGCTACGTGGGCCTCTCGCTCATCGTGCACTGACGGTCACTCTCGGAAAGGCAGGACAGGAATGGATCCGATCAAGTGGTGGGCCCACGCGCACGCGTTCGCGGTCACACGCAACGGGCAGCGGCGCGACCAGCGGGGCGACGTCCCCGGCTGGGTGCTGATCACGGTCATGACGATCACCGTCGGCATGGCGCTGTTCGCGATGGCGCGACCGATGCTCACCGGCATGCTGCGCAACGCACTCAACTCGGTGAAGTGACCACCCGGTCCCGCGGACAGCGGGGCAGCGCCGTGGTCGACGCCGTGCTCGTGATGGTCCTGCTGGTGCCGCTCTTCCTGGCGATCGTCCAGGTCGGGCTGGTGCTGCACGTCCGCAACTCGCTGGCCTCCGCGGCCGCCGACGGGGCGCGGCTCGCGGCCACCTTGGACCGTGGTCCGAGCGACGGCATCGCCCGCACCCGCGCGCAGATCGCGGCGTCCGCCGGTGGTGGCTTCGTGACCAGCGTGCGGAGCCGGCGTACGACGGTCGACGGCGAGCCGACCATTGAGATCGTGGTCCACGCCGAGGTCCCCGCGCTGGGGCTGGGCGGGCCGGCGATCGGCTTCGACGTCACCGGCCGCGCCGTCGAGGAGCAGCCGCGATGAGGCGCCGGACGACGCAGCGGGGGAGCGCGCTGGTCGAGGTCACCTGGATCGCGCTGGTCCTCATGCTGCCGCTGATCTGGATCGTCGTCTCGATCTTCCAGGTCCAGAAGGGCGCGTTCGCGGTGAACGCCGCGGCGCGCGTGGCCGCTCGCGCCTACGCCCTCGCCGACAACGACGTCGCGGGGCAGCGCGACGCCGAGGTCGCCGTACGCCGGGCGCTGCGCGACCAGGACGTCCCTGGCGGGGCCAGGGTCCGCATCACCTGTACGCCGTACCCCCACGACTGCCACAACGGGACCTCGGTGATCACGGTCGTGGTGGACACCTCCGTCGGGCTGCCGATGCTGCCCGACATCCTCGGCGGTGGCGCACCGCGCTTCGCACTGCACAGCACGCAGACCGTGCCGATCGGGCAGTTCCAGGAGGTGTCCGGTGCGCCGGCCGGCCGATGAGCGCGGCTCGAGCCTGCCGCTCGTCATCGTGCTCGTCGCGATCGTCATGCTGCTGATCGGCGTCGTGGTCGACGCGAGTGCGGCGTACCTCGGCCACCAGCAGGTCGACTCGCTCGCCGACGGCGCGGCTCTCCGCGGCGCCGACCTCGCCGCGCAGGGCACGAGCTCCTACGGCAAGGGCCTCGACCACGGCCCGCTCAACCTCAGCCAGCACGAGGCCGACGCCGCCGTCCGTGCCTACCTCCGCGACGTCGGCGCCGCCCGCGACCACCCCGGCCTGCGCGCCACCGTCGCCATTCGGGGCAACCGGGTCGTCGTCGTCCTGACCGCCCGCGTGCGGCTCCCGCTGCACGTCCCCGGTGCCCCGATCCTCACCACCGTCCGCAGCGTCGGCTCCGCCGAGGTGCTCCCGGACGGCGGCGGCCGATGAGGGGCCGGCGCTGAGCGGTTCTCGGGACAGGGGCACGGCGGCAGCTCTACGGTCGCCCCATGAGCGATCATTCGGACGACCAGCCGCCGACGGGCAGCCGGTACGAGTACACCGCCGACGGTGGCAAGAACGCCGGCTACGACTCGCCGATCGGCGGGATGGTCGGCTTCGGGATCATCCTGGAGGTGCTCGCCGGAATCATCGCGGTGGTGGCGTGGCCGGGCACGAAGACCGTGGCCTCAGACTGCTTCGAGTCCATGTACAGCAGCTGCCCGGACCCGACGACCAAGCACACTGGCTCGCAGGGCTGGGTCGACTTCGCGTTCGTCGTTGCAGGTGTCGGAGGCATGCTGCTGTTCACCGGCCTCGTCGCGTGGGCGGTCCTGATCGCCCTGCGGGTCCACGCCGCCGAGCAGCCCGGCGGGGCGAGCACTGCTGACCCCGGGGCGGCGGCCTAGCCGCAGCTCAGCGGCTTGGGGTCGAGCCCCTTGTCGTACGCCGGCGCCTGGTCGCGCCCGGTGCCGCAGTCGAGGACAGCGTCCTTGCGGCCGTCGCGGGCGCGGAGCAGGTCGCTGCCGGCGCCGCCGTACAGCTTGTCCTTGCCCGTCCCGCCACAGATCACGTCGTTGCCCCCGAGGCCGCGCACGACGTCGTTCCCGCCGTACGCCGAGATCACGTCGGGCCCGGCGGTGCCGCGGATGACGTCGGGTCCGGGTGTCCCGAGGATGGTCGAGTCGGGGCGGCCGCCGCACGGGTGCTTGATCGTCGGCGCGCTGCCCCAGTCGATGCTGAGCAGGCTCGCGCCGAAGACGCACGCGCTGCACTTGAGGTCTGCGATCGTCCTGGTGCTGCCGGTGGCGAGGTCCTTGACCTTCAGCCCGGCCGTGCTCGCGTAGGCGACCGCGGTCCCGTCGGGGGCGACGTCGAAGGGTTGCTGGTTCATGGTCGCCGACACCACCCGGTGACGGTGGCTGCCGTCGGCGTTGGCGATCGTGATGCCGCCCGAGGTCTCGAACGCCAGGTGTCCGGCGGCGGTCCAACGAGGCTGCCAGGCACCGGACGGTACGACGACCTTGTCGCCGGTGCCGTCGGGGCGCACCGTGTGGAGCGCGCCGCCGTGGGTGAACGCGATGCGTCCTCCCGGCCCCCAGGACGGGTCGCCGGCGCCCGCGGCGACGAGGTGGTCGCCGGTGCCGTCGGCGTTCACCACGTGGACATCCGCGGTGGGTGCGTCGGAGCTGCTCATCGAGTACGGGTCCCCGGTGATGAGCACGTAGGCGAGCCGGGTGCCGTCAGGCGACCACGTGGGTGCGTCCTGGCCGCACCAGGCCCCGGCGCTCGCCAACGTGACCGTCCGCGGGTCCGTGTCAGGCCCATCCGCGACGTCGTCGATCACGACGTACTGCCCGTCAGGCCGGCCCGTGATGTAGGCGACGTCCTTGCCGTCCGGCGACCATGACATCCCCGAGTTCCCCGGCCCGCTCCAGTCGACCCGGTCCGAGCCGTCCGGGTCCAGGAAGTGGGGCTCGTTGACCTCGTCGTACCGCGTGCAGCTGGACGTCACGGCGACGATACGGCCGTCGACCGGCGCAGCGGCGCGCGCCTCGGCCGTCGGCGGCGGTACGACGAGCGCAGCCAGGGCCAGCACGAGCACGGGGACGATCCGAGCAGACATCACGCCCGGATCATCACACGATGCGTCGTCGCCGTCACCGGTTCGAGAGGATCGGCGCGACTCTTGTCGCGGCGTGCGGACGGTCCTAGTGTCTGATGTCCATGCGAAGGATTCTCGGGACCCTCCTGCTCGCGGCCCTGCTGCCGTTGATGCTGCCGGAAGCGGCCACTGCTGTGACGAGGGTGGAGTACGCCCGCCAGACACTCGGCCGGACCAACACCGTGCGGGCCAACCACGGCCTGCACACGCTGCAGCGCACCGACTGCCTGGGCCGGTTCGCGTGGGCGCAGGCCAAGGCGATGGCCAGCCAGCGCCGGATGTTCCACCAGTCGCTCACCCCCATCATGAGCACCTGCCACCTGCGGTTGGCCGGCGAGAACGTCGCCTATGGCTACTGGTCGGGTCGCCAGGTGGTCCGGGCGTGGATGCGGTCGCCCGAGCATCGCGCCAACATCCTCAAGCCCGGCTACCGCCAGATCGCGATCGGTGCGGTCCGGGGGAGCAACGGCCTCTGGTACGTCTCCCAAGTCTTCGGCCGCCACGTCTGACCGCTAGCCTCAAGACGTGGCTGGACCCGATTACGACGCCGAGATCAAGCAGCTCGCTGCGACGATGAGCACCATCGAGCAGGTGCTCGACCTCCCCAAGCTCAAGGGTGAGATCGCCGACCTCGAGCAGCAGGTCGCCGCCCCGGACCTCTGGGACGACCAGGCCAACGCCACCAAGGTGACCGGACGTCTCTCCGCCCTCCAGGGGCAGGTCGAGCGCATCGGCACCATCCACAGCCGCATCGACGACCTCGCCGTGCTGGTCGAGATGGGCCAGGAGGAGGGCGACGACGAGACCCTCGCCGAGGCCGACGCCGAGCTCATCCGCATCAAGAAGGACGTCGAGACCCTCGAGGTCCGCACGCTCCTGAGCGGCGAGTACGACGAGCGCGAGGCCATCGTCAGCATCCGCTCCGGTGCCGGTGGCGTCGACGCCGCGGACTTCGCCGAGCAGCTGATGCGGATGTACGTCCGCTGGGCCGAGCGCAACAAGTACCCCGTCGAGGTCTACGACATCTCCTACGCCGAGGAGGCGGGCATCAAGTCCGCCGAGTTCGCGATCCACGCGCCCTACGGCTACGGCACGCTCTCCGTCGAGGCCGGCACCCACCGCCTCGTGCGGATCAGCCCGTTCGACAACCAGGGCCGCCGCCAGACCTCCTTCGCGGCGGTCGAGGTCGTGCCGCAGCTCGAGCAGACCGACGAGATCGAGGTCGACGAGAACGACCTGCGGGTCGACGTGTTCCGCTCCGGCGGTCCCGGCGGCCAGTCGGTCAACACCACCGACTCCGCGGTCCGCCTGACCCACATCCCGACCGGCATCGTGGTCTCCTGCCAGAACGAGAAGTCGCAGCTGCAGAACAAGGCCGCCGCGATGATCGTCCTCAAGGCCAAGCTCCTCGCGAAGAAGAAGGCCGAGGAGGCCGCGCTCAAGAAGGACCTCAAGGGCGACGTCGCCGCGAGCTGGGGCGACCAGATGCGCAACTACGTCCTCAATCCGTACCAGATCGTCAAGGACCTCCGCACCGGCTACGAGACCGGCAACCCGCAGGCCGTCTTCGACGGTGACATCGACGGGTTCCTCGAGGCCGGCATCCGCTGGCGCCGCGGCTCCGACTCCTGACTCAGCCTGCGGGGGCGGGCGTCTCGGCGGCCTTGGCAACGGCCACGCACCACTGACCAGCCCGGTCGAGGAGCGCCGCGCCCTGCGGACCGGTCGGGACGGTCAGGCTGCAGGAGAGCCAGGCGTCGCCGAAGAGGCCGGCGTACGTCGCCGTGTGCCCGTGCGCGCACAGCCGCGCGACGCTCGGCGTACCGAAGGCGGGAGCGCCCTTCTGCACCACGCAGCCGCGCGCGTGCGCCTCGGCCAGCTGGGCCGCCCGGGCGCGCGTGACCGGGGGAGCGAACACCCAGGCCCGCGCCTCGGCCTTGCCCTTGCGCAGGTCGCAGCCGTACTCGTGCGCCACGTCCTTCACGCCGGGTGCGACCGTCACGCGATCACCGTCGGCGTAGTCGTGGGCCGAGGTCGCGGCCGCGCCGAGGGCGGCGGTCACGGCCGCGCCGGGGATGCGGTGGCAGAACTCCCCACGCGTGATCGCGACGGTCGTCGTGTCGAAGTCGCGCAGCGGCGTCCCGGCGTACGCCGGCGGGGGAGTCGGACCGTCCTGCCCGGTCATGGCCACCCCGATGCCGACCGGCAGAACCGTGAAGACGACTGCCAGCAGCAGCGATCGGAGGGCGGTCGGCACGGCGCAACCCTAGCCACCCGGCCACGTGAGACGGCCCACCCGAGCGGCGGGAACCGTCGTGGGAACGTGGCGACCGGGCGGGAGTCGCGTACGGTCTGGAGACGTGATTCGCTTCGAGAAGGTCACCAAGAAGTACCCCGGCCCCGGTGCGCCGGCCCTCGACCAGGTGACGATCGACATCGACAAGGGCGAGTTCGTCTACCTCGTGGGCAGCTCGGGCTCCGGCAAGTCGACCGCGATGCGGCTGATGCTGCGTGAGCTGCGCCCCACCTCCGGCCGCGTCTACGTCGCCGGCAAGGAGATCAACCGGATGGCCGGTTGGAAGGTGCCGCGGCTGCGCCGCGAGATCGGCACCGTCTTCCAGGACTTCCGGCTGCTGCCGAACAAGACGGTCGCCGAGAACGTCGCCTTCGCCCAGCAGGTGATCGGCAAGTCGCGGCGCGAGATCGACCGCACCGTGCCCGCCACCCTGGAGATGGTCGGCCTGGCCGGCACCGCCGACCGGATGCCCGACGAGCTCTCCGGTGGCGAGCAGCAGCGCGTCGCGATCGCCCGTGCCTACGTCAACCACCCGATGATCCTCATCGCCGACGAGCCCACCGGAAACCTCGACCCGACGACGTCGGTCGGCATCATGAACCTGCTCGAGGACATCAACGCCGCCGGCACCACCGTCGTCATGGCCACCCACGACCACGGCATCGTCGACCAGTTCACCAAGCGTGTCGTCGAGCTCGACCACGGACGTGTTGTCCGTGACGAGGCGTCCGGCAGCTACGGCTTCCAGCACTGAGAGACCCAGAACAATGACGCTTCGCTATGTCTTCTCCGAGCTCCGGTCGGGTCTGCGCCGCAACCTGACGATGCACCTCGCGGTGGTCCTCACCCTGTTCGTCTCGCTGACCCTGGCCGGCTGCGGCATCCTGCTGCAGCGCGAGGCCAAGGTCGCGACGGCCACCCTCGGCAACAGCCTCCAGATCCTGGTGAACCTGTGCACCGCCGACAACCCGCTCAACAGCCCCAACTGCAAGGGCGAGGTGACCAAGGCCGAGATGGCCCAGGTCCAGTCCGCCCTCAAGCAGAGCCCGGACGTCACCGACGTGCGCTTCCAGAGCAAGAAGGAGGGGTACGAGCTGGTCCGCAAGCTCCGCTCGGACGCTCCGGAGCTGTTCACGGGCACCAACCCGATCATCACCGTCGACAAGTGGCCGGCGGCGTTCTGGGTCACCCTGAAGGACCCCGACCACACCAAGGGCGTGATCAGCGCGATCTCGGGCCTGGACGGCGTGATGGGCTACAAGGACCAGCACGAGGAGCTCGGCCAGATCTACAAGATCATCAAGGTGCTGCGCGTCGGGTCCTGGATCCTCGCCGTCACGCTGCTGATCGCCGCGCTGCTCGAGGTCGCGAACACGATCCGTCTCGCCGCTCTCGCGCGCCGGCGCGAGATCGAGATCATGCGACTGGTCGGTGCCTCGACGCTCTACATCACGTTGCCGTTCCTCCTCGAGGCGCTGGTGACCGCGCTCGTCGGCGTCGCGCTCGCAGCGGGCGCTCTCGCAGGCATCGAGGAGTTCGGCGTACGCAAGGGGCTCGCACCCAACGTCCACTTCCTGCCATGGATCGACTGGAGCGACTGGGCGCAGGCCATCGTCGGCGTGTGGCCGGTCGGCATCCTGATCCTCGGACCGGCCCTGACCGTGATCCCGACACTCCTGCTGACGCGCAAATACATCAAGGTCTGATCGCGCGCGGTTATCTTCGAGGTGTTCTCTTCCCCGAACACGTTTGAAGGTCCCCACCGTGCGCCTCTTCCCCGGCGCCGGACGGCACCCTGCCGTCGGCATCCCCTCCCGCCGCACCGCGGCGCTCCTCGCGAGCCTCGCGCTGTCGGCGTCGGTCGCCGTCCCGCTGGCGTACGCCGACGACAACCACCACCTGCACCAGAAGGCCAAGCACGTGCACGGCCAGATCAAGCAGGTCAGCGGTGACCTCGACGACGTCAGCCGATCGGTCCTCACCATCACCCACCGGCTCCAGGCCGCCCAGACCCGCCTGACGACCGCGCGCCGCGCGATGGTCACGGTCCAGGGCCGGCTGAAGGTCGTCCGGGCGGACCAGGCGCGGCTCAACCAGCAGCTGGTGACCGCCCAGGCCCAGCTCACCCGCGCCGTCGCCCAGGTGACGGCCGCCCAGAACAACGTGGTCGCGCAGCGCAAGGCCACCGGCGATACGGTGATCAGGTCGGCGACGCAGGGCGATCCGCAGGTGAGCGCCATCTCGGCGTACCTCACCGCCGGCTCGCTCGGCGACCTGATGGTGGGGGAGACCGGCAACGAGGTCGCGGTCGGCTCCCAGCTCCACACGCTCGACGCGCTGCAGGCCGCCGAGGACGCGCTGCGCACGCGCCAGCAGCAGGTCCAGGCCGCCCGCAACCAGGTCGGTGTGCGCAAGGCCGCTGCCGACCACACGCTCCTCACCGTCCGGGCGCTGGTCAAGCGGGCCGTGGCGGCCAAGCGGACGGTCGAGGGCCTGGTCGCCCAGACCCGTCGTGACCGCGCCGCCGCCGTCCGTGCCAAGCGCAACGACCTGATCCGCCTGCGCCGGCTCAAGGCCCACGAGAACGCGATCCAGAAGCAGATCCTGGCCAACCTCGCCGCGGGTGCGAACCACCACGTCGGCAACGTCCACGGCATGTTCACGCCGCCGGTCGCCCACAGCTACATCACCTCGCCCTACGGCTGGCGGATCCACCCGATCTACCACTACTGGGGACTGCACGACGGCGACGACTTCCACGCGCCGTGCGGTGTCCCCGAGGTCGCGGTCGGGCCGGGAAAGGTCGTCTCGAAGTACTACTCGAGCGTGTGGGGCAACCGCCTCTACCTCGACCTCGGTCGCGTCAACGGGCACCACTTCGTCGCGATCTACAACCACATCTCGGCGTACCGCTCGAGCGTGGGGGAGCGCGTCTCCCGAGGCGAGACCCTCGCCCTCGCGGGCACGACCGGCTGGTCCACCGCCTGCCACCTGCACTTCACGCTGATGCGCGACGGCAGGGCGATCGACCCTGCGCCGTACCTCGGCTTCTGACCGCACGCATAACCACTGGACCGGCCTGAGAGGATGGCCGCTATGTCCAAGAAGTCCGGTCAGTCCGACATCGCTGAGGGGCGCAAGGTCGTCGCGTCCAACAAGAAGGCGCGTCACGACTACCTGATCGAGGACACCTACGAGGCCGGGATGGTGCTGACCGGCACCGAGGTCAAGTCGCTCCGACTGGGCCGCGCGTCGCTGATCGACGGCTTCGTCGACATCGATGGCGGCGAGGCGTGGCTGCACAACGTGCACATCCCCGAGTACGCCCAGGGCACCTGGACCAACCACGCCGCCAAGCGCAAGCGCAAGCTGCTGCTCAACCGCGTCGAGATCGACAAGATCGACCGCAAGGTGAGCGAGAAGGGCGCGACCGTGGTCCCGCTGTCGATCTACTTCGTCAAGGGTCGCGCGAAGGTCGAGATCGCCGTCGCCAAGGGCAAGAAGACCTGGGACAAGCGTCAGTCGATCGCCACCCGCGAGGCCGACCGCGAGAAGCAGGTCGAGCTCGGGCGGCGCCTCAAGGGCATGCGTGACTGAGGCCGCTCCGGAGGTCGAGCTCGTCGAGACCTTCTGGGCCGGCCTCGGCCTGCCCGGCCTGCTCGACCTGCACGTCCACTTCCTCCCGCCGCCGATCGAGCGCGCCGTGTGGCGCCAGTTCGACGAGGGTGGCGAGCTGATCGGGGGCGAGTGGCCGATCCTCTACCGCCAGCCGGTGCAGGAGCGGGTCGAGCTGCTCCGCAGCTTCGGCGTACGCCGGTTCAGCACGCTGCCCTACGCCCACAAGCCCGGCGTCGCGGCGTACCTCAACGACTGGTCGCGCGACTTCGCCCGCGAGGTGCCCGAGGCCCTGTGGAGCGCCACGTTCTACCCCGAGCCATCGGCGGGCGCGTACGTCGCCGAGCTGCTCGCCGACGGCGTCGAGATCTTCAAGCTCCACTCCCAGGTCGGCGGCTTCCACGTCGACGACCCGCTGCTCGACGACGTCTGGGGCACCCTCGCCGACAGCGGTACGCCGGTGATGGCGCACGTCGGCTCGGGGCCGGTGGGCACGGCGTACACCGGACCCGACGCGACTGCGCGCCTGTTGCAGCGCCACCCCGGCCTGCGCCTGGTGATCGCCCACCTGGGCGCCCCGGAGGTCGCCGACTTCGTGGCGCTCGCCGAGGTCTACGAGAACGTCCACCTGGACACCTCGATGGCGCTCGCGCCGGGCTTCGGCGACCGGATCGACGCCGCTCTCGTGCCGCGGCTCGGCGAGCTCGGGCACCGGGTCGTGTTCGGGTCCGACTTCCCGACCCTGCCGTTCCGCTACGCCGACCAGCTCGGCTGGCTGGCCGACCTCGGCCTCGGCGACGACTGGCTGCGTGACGTCTGCTGGCACAACGCGGCCCGGCTGCTGGGAATCTGACGTGCGACTCGTTCGTTGACACCCGTAGGATGGAACTTCCGGCGTACGCGTCGGAGGCTTGAAAATTCCAAAGGGGCTGATCGGTTTCGACTTGGGACGTTAGTTCCAGGGGAAGCGGGTCGAGAAGCCAGCGTTATCTCGTAAACGATCGCTGGAAACCAATAACTGCCAACGCTAAGCGCAGTTCCTTCGCTCTCGCTGCCTGAGCAGTGATCGAAGCGTCTGACCGGGCATCTGTCTCCGTCCCGGATCCAGACGTCATCTAGGAGACTCACCTCGTCGTCGTGTCAGCGAGCGACGAGGGACATCTAGCTGACTGAGCCTGTCGGGGATGTGTCTGTGCAAGCCCCGGGGCCGAGAAAAGCGACAGCGCAGACTGCACCCGGAGAAGACCTGGATCGGCGCTCGAGGACCGGGGTTCGATTCCCCGCAGCTCCACACAGCCCAGCCCTTTGGCAAGCAAGGTGGAATCCGCCACGCACCTGGTGCGCGGCGGATTCCACCTTGTGCGTTTTCAGCCGCTGAAAGCGTCCTGAAACCGGTCGGCCGCACAGTGCTCCCATGACCACCACGACCGCCGCCCCGGCACCGGCCCGCACGTACGCGTCCCTCGGCGCCGCCTGGATCCCGCTGACGGCGCTCTGCCTCGCGTTCTTCGTCGAGATGGTCGACAACACCCTGATGACGATCGCGCTGCCGACCATCGGCCGCGACCTCGGCGGCGGTACGACGGCCCTCCAGTGGGTCACCGGCGCCTACTCGCTGACCTTCGGTGGGCTGCTGCTCACCGCAGGCTCCGCTGCCGACCGGCTCGGCCGACGCCGGGTCCTCCTGGTGGGTCTGGCGCTCTTCGGCCTGCTCAGCCTCCTGGTCGCCCTGGTCCACTCGGCCGGCGCGCTGATCGCGCTGCGTGCCGCGCTCGGGATCCCGGCGGCGATGATGGCGCCGATCACCAACTCGCTGGTCTTCCGCCTGTTCGAGGAGGAGGCGCTGCGCATGCGGGCGATGACCGTGATGATCGTGGTCGGCATGAGCGGCTTCATCCTCGGACCGCTCCTCGGCGGCACGGCGCTCGCCCACGTCGACTGGCAGTGGCTGCTGCTGGTCAACGCCCCCGTCGCGCTCGTGGCGTACGTCGGCGTACGTCTCGGTGTGGCGCCGGACCGGCCGGAGGACCTGACGAACGATCGGCTCGACCTTCCGGGCGCGGTGCTCAGCATCGGCTGGATCGGGCTGGCCTGCTACGCCCTGACCAGCGGCGTGGAGCACGGCTGGCTCTCCGCCGTCACGCTCGGCTGCATGGCCGGCACGATCGCGCTGCTCGCGGCCTTCGTGGCCCACGAGCGACGTACGCCGGAACCGATGCTCGACCTCGGGCTGTTCGCGAGGGGCACGGTCCGTGGAGCCGCGATCGCCCAGGTCGGCACGTCGATCGCGATGGCCGGTGTCATCTTCGGCCTGATCCTGCACTTCCAGTACGCCTACGGGTGGAGTCCCATGCGCGCCGGTCTGGCGAACCTCCCGCTGATCGTCACGATGATCCTGGCGACCCCGCTCTGCGAGGGCCTCGGCAAGCGCTTCGGCCACCGCATCGCCTGCTTGGTCGGCGCCGGCTTCCTCGCCGGCTCGATGGCCGGCATGGCGTGGGCCGTCTCGCACGGCTACCTCGCGATCGCCCTGTGCATGGTCGGCTTCACGATCGGGCTGCGGACGGTGATGACGATCTGTGCGGTCGCACTCGTCAACGCCATGCCGGAGAACCGAACGTCGATCGGCACCGCCCTCAACGACACCGCCCAGGAGGTCGGCACCAGCGTCGGCACCGCGATCGTCGGCACCCTCGTCGCCGCCCTCGTCACCGCCACCCTGCCCAGCGGCACCTGGAGCGCGGCCCTGGTCGCCGACTTCTTCCACGGCGAGCGGATCACGTACGCCGTCCTGGCGGTCGTCGTGGGCCTGGTCGCCGGCTGGGGCGCGCTGACCCTCACCGACTCGCGCGACGTGGAGGAGCCGCACTGAGTCCGAGCGGGTGGGGGTGCCAGAATCGGACCCGTGGATACCTGGAACGGCCTCGCCCTCGCCATCACCTCCCTGTGGTTGGGCATGGTCCTCGCGATCTCGTTCGTCGAGGCGCCCCTGAAGTTCCGCGCTCCGGGGGTCACGGTCCCCGTGGGGTTGGCCATCGGCCGCGTGGTCTTCGGTGCGCTGAACCGGTTCGAGATGGCGTACGCCGCCGCCCTCGTCGTCGGCTCGGTCTGGGCCGCGCGGCTGCCAGGTGGGGGAGCGGCGATCCCGCTCGGCATCGCCATCGCCGTGCTCGTCGTGCAGCTGGTGGGGATCCGCCCGGCGCTCACCAAGCGCTCGGACGCCGTCCTGGCCGGCGCCACGCTCGAGGACGCGCCTCGCTCCCACGCCCACCTCTGGTACGTCGGCACCGAGGTGGTCAAGGCCCTCGCGTTGCTCGCCGCGGGCATCGCCCTCCTGACGCGATAGCGGGTGGGAATCGTCACCGCGCCGGTGGTTCCGGCGCGTCCGGCGAACGCCACTACGGTTCCTCGAGTGCGACGACTCGGCTGGCCGACGCTGATCCTGGCGCTCCTCGTGGTCCCGTTGCTGTCCGCCTGCGGCTCCTCGACGAGTGACCACGCGACCACCCCGGACGCCGCCCGGCGCAAGCTCGCCGCGATGACGCTCGAGCAGCGGATCGGGCAGCTGCTCATGGTCGGTACGCCGGCGGGGGAGCCGTCGAGCGCCACCGCCCGCACCATCTCCAGGTTCCACGTCGGCAACGTGATCCTGATGGACAAGAGCACGGCCGGCCGTACCGCGATCAAGCACACCGTGGAGACGATGCGCCGCCAGGTCGGGCCGCGGTCGACCAGCGGCGTACGCCTGCTGATCGGGGTCGACCAGGAGGGTGGCCTGGTCCAGCACCTGCAGGGTCCGGGCTTCGCCCGGATGCCCAGCGCGCTCGAGCAGGGCACGTGGAGCCCGACCCGGCTCAGGGCGCAGGCCCGCCGCTGGGGTCGTGAGCTCAGGGCCGCCGACGTCAATCTCGCCCTGGGGCCGGTGGCCGACACGGTCCCGCCCGGCGCCCGGGCCACCAACCAGCCGATCGGCCGGCTGGACCGCAACTTCGGCTACGACCCGACCAGCGTCGCCCAGCACGCGGCCGCCTTCGTCCGCGGCATGGCCGACGTGGGCGTCGCCACCAGCGAGAAGCACTTCCCGGGCCTGGGCCGGGTCGTGGGGAACACCGACTACACCAGTGCGGTCGTCGACGCCGTCACGCGCCCGGGCGATCCCTACCTGCAGCCGTTCAAGGCCGCGGTCGACGCCGGCGCCGACTTCGTGATGATGTCGCTGGCTTCCTACCCCCGCCTCGATCCGCGCCAGCCGGCGGTGTTCAGCAGCCGCATCATGCAGGGGGTCCTGCGCCACGACCTCGGCTTCCGGGGCGTCATCGTCAGCGACAGCCTCGACGCGACCGCCGTACGCCGCTGGACGCCGCAGGAGCGGGCTGTGCGCTTCCTGCAGGCCGGCGGCGACATGGTGCTGGTGACGTCGGCCGACCAGGTCGGTCAGATGTACGCCGCGCTCGTGCGCCGCGCGCGCAACGACCCGGCGTTCGCACGCCGGGTCGAGGACGCAGCACTGCGCGTGCTGCGGGCGAAGCAGGCCCAGGGCCTGCTCTGAGGAGCCGTCGGGCTCAGTGCGACTGGCCCCAGATGAAGCCGAAGATGCCGGCGGCCACACCCAGGATGATGATCGACCAGAGGGTGATGTTGGCCAGCGAGTGCATCAGGTGCTGGTAGGCGTTGTCGGAGAAGCCGGCGAACTGCTCGTTGTCGGACATCTGTTGCTCCTGTGGAAGTGCGTGGACTGATCGGCAGCACCGTACCGCTTCCCGGGTTGACGAAGGTCACCCCGGCGCCACCTTGGACCCTGTCGGCCCGCCCGCCTACCTTCGATGGCACAAGTTCACAGAGCGCTGTCGGGTACGCCGAGTCCTGCCACATCCGCCAGCGTCCGTCTATCTCAGACAAGTGGCAGGAGTGGGGGACCCAACTTCGCCGGTCCTACCGACCGGCTCGGGGTGAAGCGACACGGCAACGCGCCGCGGGGCACTTTCCGCCCTAACCCGACAGCTCACCTCGCAGGCGTGGAAAGGAAACCCACATGCCTGCCATGGCTCGCATGCGCGCCCTCGCGCTGTCTTTTTTGGCCCTGATCGCCCTGACCGCCTCCCTGGCCGTCGCCACCACCGTGGCGGCTCCGTCCGCTGAGGCCCTCGACCGCCCGGTCGCCGCCCGCAGCGCACTGAGCATCGCGCGCCACCATCTCGGCGCGCCCTACCGCTACGGCTCCGCCGGCCCGCACGCCTTCGACTGCTCCGGACTGGTCTACTTCAGCTTCCGCCACGCGGGCTTCCGCCACATCCCGCGCACCTCGCGCGCGCAGGCCCACTTCGCGCACCACATCCGGCGCTCCCACATGCGCCGCGGGGACCTGATCTTCTTCACCGACGGTGGCGGGGTCTACCACGTCGGCATCTTCGTGGGCCGCCGTCACGGCCACGTCCGGGTGCTGCACGCGCCCTACCCGGGCGCGCGGGTGCGGGTCGACCGCATCTGGACCAACCGCTGGTTCGCGGGCTCGCTGCGCTGAGACCGCCGTACGACGCCCGTCCGCGACCGTGCGGGCGGGCGTCGTAGGCTGCTGGGCGCTTGTGGCTCGGCCAGAGGCCGCAGCTCATCGACTTCGAGAGGAACACACCATGGGTCGTTTCGACGGAAAGGTCGCCGTGATCACCGGCGCCGCGCGCGGCATCGGGTTCGGCACCGCTCAGCGCTTCGCTGCCGAGGGAGCCTCGGTCGCGATCGTCGACCTCGACGAGAGCGCCGCCGCTGAGGCCGCGGCCAAGCTGGAGCTGGTCGGCGACGCCAAGGCGATCGGTGTCGGTGCGAACGTCTCCGACGGTCCGTCCGTCGACGCCGCCATCGACCGGGTCGTCACCGAGCTCGGCGGCATCCACATCCTGGTGAACAACGCCGGCATCACCCGCGACAACCTGCTGTTCAAGATGACCGAGGACGACTGGGACCTCGTCATGGGCGTGCACCTCAAGGGCGCGTTCCTGATGACCAAGGCCGCCCAGAAGCACTTCGTCGCGCAGAAGTACGGCAAGGTCGTGAACCTGTCGTCGATCTCCGCCTACGGCAACCGCGGCCAGGCCAACTACTCGGCCGCCAAGGCCGGCGTGCAGGGCTTCACCCGCACCTTGGGCATCGAGCTCGGCCCGTTCGGCATCAACGTCAACGCCATCGCGCCGGGCTTCATCAAGACCGAGATGACCGAGGCCACCGCCGACCGCATGGGCATCGACCGCGAGGAGTTCTTCAAGCTCAACGCCGACGCCAACCCGGTCAAGCGCATCGGCTTCCCCGAGGACATCGCCGCCGCCGTCGCGTTCCTCTGCGCCGACGAGTCCTCCTACATCACCGGCCAGACCATCAACGTGGACGGCGGCTTCCGCATCCACTGAGCCTTCGGCTCGTCCTGAGCAACACCCGACACGCCCGCGCATCTGCGCGGGCGTCGTCGTTCCACGACCGACACTGAGACGTTCCACCTTCTCTTCCCCAGATTCGGAGTTCCCCGTGCACAAGCGCTCCCGCCTCGTGATCCCGGCCGCCGTCGCGGCGCTGAGCCTCTCGCTCACCGCTTGCGGCAGCAAGAGCGACGACAAGGCCGCCGGCTCGGGCTCGTCGTCGGCGCCGGCCCAGGTGCCCGCCACCAACCCGCTGACCGGTCTTCCGATGAGCGACTCCGAGCAGGCGCACCCGCCGTACATCGTCAAGATCGACAACACGGCCGCGAGTGACCCGCAGATCGGCATCGGCAGCGCCGACCTGGTCACCCAGGAGCTCGTCGAGGGCGGTCTGACCCGTCTCGCGGTGTTCTTCTACGACAACCTCCCGCAGAAGGTCGGTCCGGTCCGCTCGATGCGCGCCACCGATGTCGGTGTCGCCAAGCCGATCGGCGCCTCGATCGTCACCTCGGGTGCCGCGCAGTTCACGCTGCACGCGATCAGCCACGCCGGGATCACCTACCTCGACATGAACAACCCGAACGTCGTGCGCGTCAGCGACGGGCAGCACGACTCCCTGCACAGCGTGATGGCCAACCTCGCGGCCATCGGCAAGGCGGCCCACAAGAAGCCCGCTCGCCCGGCCGACTACCTCCCGTTCGGCGACCAGGCGCTGCCCCAGGGCCGCGCCGCCACCTCGATCGACGTGAGGTTCTCGGGCGGCGTCGGCTCGGACTGGAAGTACGACGGCAAGCACTACCTCCTCCAGAACGGCTTCATGGGCCAGGGCGACGTGTTCGCCCCCGACACCCTGATCGCCGCGACGGTCACCACCACGACGGCGCCGTACAAGGACCCGGCCGGCAACCCGGTCCCGATCTCGCACTTCGAGGGATCGGGCAAGGCGCTGATCTTCCACGACGGCCAGGTCGTCAAGGCGACGTGGGAGAAGAAGAACGAGGGCGACGCCGTCACGTTCAAGGACGCGTCCGGCAAGGAGCTGGAGATCCCCGCAGGCCACGTGTGGCTCTCGCTGGTGCCCGGCAAGGGCGACGCCGGCGCGGGCTCGGTGACCTTCACCAAGTAGCAGCGACCCACGAGCGACGAGCCCGTCGGAGCCTCAGGCTTCGGCGGGCTCTTCGTCGTCGTCGACGACCGGGAGCTCGCCGGTGTGCGCGACGCCGAGCGG
Organism: Nocardioides montaniterrae; assembly: GCF_054782655.1. Lineage (NCBI taxonomy): Bacteria > Bacillati > Actinomycetota > Actinomycetes > Propionibacteriales > Nocardioidaceae > Nocardioides > Nocardioides montaniterrae. The sequence goes on from NZ_BAAGSB010000002.1 coordinate 510,449, forward strand.
GAGGTCGACTCCGGCCTCGACCATCATCTGCACGCCGGTCAGCAGGAACCCGATCGCGGTCTGGACCCGCTGTGCGGCGCCCTCGCTGTCGTCGGCGGTCGCGACCTGCTCGCCGGCCGAGGACATCGCGCCGAAGAAGATCCGCGAGAACGTCTGCAGCATGTCGTCGTCGAGGTCCCACCGTCCCGCGTGGAGCGTCGTGCGCACGATGTCGACCACGTTGGCGAAGGTCGAGCGCTCCTCCTGCTCGCGGTAGCGCTCGTGGCCCAGGACGGCAGGGCCCTCCTGGATGACGATGCGGCGGTAGCGCGGCTCGCGGACCACCTCGAGGAACGCGCGCAGCCCGTTGCTGGCCTTCTTCCACGGGTCCTTCGAGCCCCGCAGCGCCTTCTGGATCTGCTTGGAGGCGTCGGCCTCGACGCGCTCGAAGACCGCCTCGAACAGGGCCTGCTTGCCCGAGAAGTGGTGGTAGAGGGCGCCCTTGGTCACCCGGGCGCCCGACACGATCGCCTCGAGGCTGGTGGCGGCGTACCCGTTCTCGGTGAACAGCTCCTCGGAGATGTCGATCAGCGCGCGTCGGGTGGAGGCGGAGTACGCCGCCCGCCGGGTCGCGCCGGTGACGGCTCCGGTCGCCTTCGACACCGAGGTCTTGGGGACCTTCGGCACGAGCTTGGAGACGGTCGCCTTTGCCACCGGGCAAGCATAGGTCGGAGCACGTGCGCCCCGTCACATCGACGGCGGGGGTCGTGATGGGTGGGACGGATGTGACCTTCGCCAGTGACCCCCGTCGCGTGCTCCGCATCACCGTCGCGAGCCCTTCGGCATACCGCCGGTATGTGCCAGACTCGAGGTACGTACCGACGGTATGTCAGCGGGGGAGTCTCGGGTCAACAGGACCCATTCGTGCTGACGTTCGTAGACGAAAGTTAGGAGTGCTGACCATGACCTGGAAGGCGTTTCACAACCGAGGCGAGGTCCTCCGCTCCGTGATCGCAACATCTGCGGTCCGGCGCGACGGAATCCTGCCCATGGACGTCGAGGGTGTCGCGGAGATGTTCCGTGGCGAGCTCGACCTGCTGTCCGCTCTTCAGCTCAAGTGGCACACCCGCCTCGGGGGCCACGTCGAGCGACAGCTGATGACCCAGCCGATGGACCTGCAGACGCGGGTCATGCTGGGCTGGAAGGCGGCCGCGGACGAGCTTCCCGGCGTACGCCTGATCATTGACCACTACACGGCGAACCCGGTGGACGAGGAGATGGCCAAGGCCCTCACCAAGGCCGTCGCCAAGGAGCACCACTACCTCGCCGTGATGGCGGGCCGGGCCAGCCTCGACTCGCTCCGCGCCGACGACGAGCGCAGCGAGCAGATCGGTGCCGAGATCGAGGCCGGTGCTCGTGACCTGCACCGCGGCGTCAGCGCCGTCATCCTCCCGCAGGAGGAGGTGGAGCCGCGGGGCAGCCTGCTCGAGCGGCTCCGTGCGGTCATCGCCGCCTGAGTCACGTTCGACCTTCTGGAGCTGCCGTTTGGTACCAAACGGCAGCTCCAGTGGCTTTTTTACCGCCGTTTGTCACCAAACGGCAGGGATGATGGAGCCATGACGCCCGGACTCGACCCCGCGCCCGGCCTGCTCCTGGTGGCCAGCCCGGAGCTGGTCGACCCGAACTTCGCCGACACGGTGGTGCTGCTGCTCGAGGTCAACGACGAGGGCGCGTTCGGGGTGGTGCTCAACCGCCCGACCCAGATCCCGGTCGACGACATCCTGGCGCCGTGGGGAGATGTCGTGGACTTCCCCGAGGTGCTCTTCTCCGGCGGCCCGGTCGGCACCGACGGCGCCCTCGCCGTCGCGCTCGACGACGACGCCGACCAGGGCGGCTGCGCGGGCTTCCGGGCCGTCGCGGGGAACCTCGGCATCCTCGACCTGGACACCCCGCCCGAGCTGGTCGTCGGCGCCATCGACCGGCTGCGCGTCTTCGTCGGGTACGCCGGCTGGGGCGCCGGTCAGCTGCAGGGCGAGATCGCCCGCGAGGACTGGTACGTCGTGCCCTCGATGTACGACGACGTCTTCGGCCCGGACGCCACCGGGCTCAGCCGCCGGGTGCTCAGGCGGCAGCCGGGGGAGCTGGCCCTCCACGCGACCCGACCCGCCGATCCGGCCATGAACTGAAGGTCGGCGGCGCCCTCTAGACTGAGCCTGTGACAACGATCGGCTTCGGCGCAGGCGACACCGACACCCTCATCAGGGAGCGGACCGTCCCGACGGACGACGGCGACCACGAGCGGTTCTCCCACTACGTGGAGAAGGACAAGCTCACCGAGGCGATGGTGATGGGCACCCCGGTGATCGCCCTCTGCGGCAAGGTCTGGGTCCCCAGCCGCGCTCCCGAGAAGTTCCCGGTGTGCCCCGAGTGCAAGGAAGCCTGGGAGAACCTCGGCGACAACGACGACGACGGCTCGAACGGGTGACGGGCGGGTCCCACCCGGCCAGCATCGCCCCCCGCGTCGCCGCCAACCTTAGCCCTGCGTGGCCGGAGCGTGCGGCCTGGGGAACGGCCGGCTCGCTGCGTGCCTGGCAGCAGGCCGCGCTCGAGGACTACCTCAGCCGCACCCCGCGTGACTTCCTCGCGGTCGCGACCCCCGGCGCCGGCAAGACCACGTTCGCGCTGACCGTCGCCGCCGAGCTGCTCGGCCGCCGGCAGATCGACCGGATCATCATCGTCGCGCCGACCGAGCACCTCAAGACGCAGTGGGCGGCGGCCGCGGCCAAGGCCGGCATCCCGATCGACCCGACCTACTCCGCCGGCAGCGGCAAGATCTCCAGCGACTACGTCGGCATCGCCGTGACGTACGCCGGCGTGGGCGTCAACCCGCTCGCGCTGCGCGTGCGCACCGAGCGGTTCAAGACGCTGGTGATCCTCGACGAGATCCACCACGCGGGTGACTCGATGAGCTGGGGCGAGGGTGTGCGCGAGGCGTTCGAGCCCGCCGCTCGCCGCCTGGCGCTGACCGGTACGCCGTTCCGCTCCGACATCAACCCGATCCCGTTCGTGACCTACGAGCCCGGTGAGGGCGGCGTACCGACCTCGGTCGCCGACTACACCTACGGCTACGCCGAGGCGCTGCGCGACCACGTCGTCCGCCCGGTCCTGTTCCTCGCCTACTCCGGCCAGATGGCGTGGCGCACCAGCGCCGGCGACGAGGTGGCCGCCTCGCTCGGTGAGCCGCTGACCAAGGACATGACGTCCCAGGCCCTGCGCACCGCGCTCGACCCGAACGGCTCGTGGATGCCGTCGGTGCTGGCAGCGGCCGACAAGCGTCTCTCCGAGGTACGCCGGCACGTGCCCGACGCCGGTGGTCTGGTGATCGCCTCCGACCAGGACTCGGCCCGTGCCTACGCCAAGATCCTCAAGCAGATCACCGGTGACTCGCCGACGGTCGTGCTCTCCGACGAGAACGCCGCGTCGAAGAAGATCAGCGAGTTCAGCGACGGCGACTCGCGCTGGATGGTCGCGGTCCGGATGGTGTCCGAGGGCGTCGACGTACCTCGTCTCGCCGTCGGCGTCTGGGCGACCACGACCTCGACCCCGCTGTTCTTCGCCCAGGCCGTCGGCCGCTTCGTGCGTGCCCGGACCCGTGGTGAGATCGCGTCGGTCTTCCTGCCCAGCGTCCCGAACCTGCTGAGCTTCGCCGGCGAGCTCGAGCGCCAGCGCGACCACGTGCTCGGCCGGTCCAAGACCAGCGACCCGACCGACATCTTCGCCGCCGAGGACGACCTGATGGCGCGCGCCAACGCCGGCGAGTCCGCCTCGGCCGACCTCGAGAGCCAGCCGTTCGAGGCGCTCGGCTCCGAGGCCCGCTTCGACCACGCCCTGTACGACGGCGCCCAGTTCGGCCACGAGGGCGAGGTGCACGTCGGCTCCGACGAGGAGATGGACTTCCTCGGCATCCCGGGGCTGCTCGACCCGAGCCAGATGAAGGACCTGCTGCGCCAGCGCCAGGACGACCGCCGCAAGACCCGGGCCTCCCAGCCGCAGGCGCGACCGGCCGACTCGGTCGTCGACGTCACGACCCACGAGCACCTCGCGTTGCTGCGGCGCGAGCTCAACGGCCTGGTCGCCTCCTGGAACCACCGCACCGGCCAGCCGCACGCGATCACCCACGCCGCCCTGCGCAAGGAGTGCGGCGGCCCGGCCGCCGCGATCGCGAACGCCGAGCAGCTGCAGAAGCGGATCGACCGCGTCCGCGAGTGGTCGGTGCGCAAGTCCTCCTGATCAGCCGACGAACGGCTTCGCGCCCGGGCCTCGCACGCTGGTGACCTGCCGCGGCTCGTCGATGTGGTGGCCCGCGGCGCACCTGATCTCGACGTGGACCGCCTCGTCGCAGTCGCGGTGGACGAAGGTGATCGGCGGACCTGCCGTGTCGGCCAGGTGGCGATCGCCCCACTGCGCGATCGCGAGCAGGATCGGCTGGAGCTCCGTGCCGACGGCGGTGAGCCGGTACTCATGGCGTGCCCGTGACCCGGCCGCCTGGTAGGCGACCTTCTCCAGGACGCCCCTTTCGACGAGCAGGGCGAGCCGGTTGGTCAACACCTGGCGGGGGATGCCCGCGTGGCGGTGGATGTCGTCGAACCGGCGTACGCCGAGGAAGACCTCGCGCAGGACCACGACCGTCCAGCGCTCGCCGAGGATCGCCATCGCGCGGCCGAGCGTGCAGTTGTCGACCGACCAGTCGAGCGCCGGTGGGGCCGAGGGAGTCCCGGTTGCGGTCATGGCAGCAGGATAGTGCGACCTGGGTCTCGTTGACAGACTCAGCAGTGCGGTGGTTCGCTCGAGCCATGAGTGAGCTTGCGACGAACACCCGGCTCGACCCGTCGGCCCTCGACGGCTTCGAGCTCCTGTGTGCGATCCGGGACGGCCTGATCCCGGGTGCGCCGATCGCGGACACCCTCGGCTTCGCGGGCATGGACATCCCCGAGCGCGGCACCGCGATCTTCGAGCTCGATCCCGAGCTGCGGCACTACAACCCGATCGGCAGCGTGCACGGCGGTGTGTTCGCCACGCTCCTCGACTCGGCCGCCGCGTGCGCCGTCCACTCGACGCTGGCGGTCGGCGAGGGCTACACCTCGCTCGACCTCACCGTGAAGTTCCTCCGCGCCGTCACCGTCGACTCGGGCCGGTTGCGTGCGGTGGGCACCGTCATCCAGCGCGGCCGACGTACGGCCCTCGCCGAGGCCAAGCTGTACGACGGCCACGACCGTCTCGTGGCCTACGCGTCCTCGAGCTGCATGATCTTCTCCTGACCCCGGGAACGACAGCGGCGCGGCCGGGCTCGAGGCCCTGCCGCGCCGCTGCGACCGTGGGTGGTCAGCCGGCGTCGCCCACCAGCTCCGCCTCGGCCTCCTCGGGGGAGTGCGCCGCGGGAGCGCCGTGCAGGGCACGGGCGACGACACCGCCGCCGACGAGCAGGACCGCGACGCCGATCGCGACCGAGATGCCGCCGAACCAGAACGGGGCGGCGACGCCCTCGTGCTCGGCCAGCTTGAGGGCGACGTACGGGCCGACGGCGCCGCCGGTGAACCGCACGAAGCTGTACGCCGCGGAGGCGACCGGGCGCTCCACCGGGGCCGAGCCCATGACCGCCTCGGTGACGAGCGTGTTCACCACACCGAGGAACGCACCGGCCACGACGATGCCGACCTTGACCGCGAGGGCGTGGTCGGCGGCGTACGCCATGACCAGGAGGTCGGCCGCGAAGAGCGCCATCGCGCCGGTGAGGGCGGGCATGGTGCCGAAGCGGCGCTGGAGGGCCGGGGCGGCTGCGACCGACGCCAGGGCGAGGAGCAGGCCCCAGCCGAAGAAGATCCAGCCGATCTGCATGATCCCGGCGCTCGGGAGGGCGAACGGGCCGGCGGCCAGCAGCGAGAAGAAGCCCAGGTTGTAGCAGACGGCGACCACGGCCAGGATCGCGAGCGCGGGGTGCCGCAGCGCGCGGAACGGGTCGGCCAGCGTCGTACGGCGTCCCGTCGGGGGAGTCGCCGGGAGGGCGAACACGGTCGCGACGAGCGCGATCACCATCAGCGTCGAGACGCCGAAGAACGGGGCGCGCCACGACTGCTCGCCGAGCAGGCCGCCGACGAGCGGGCCGGCGGCGATGCCGAGGCCCAGGGCGGCCTCGAAGAGGATGATCGCCTGCTTGAGGGGGCCGGTGGCCGCACTGACGATGGTGGACAGCGCCGTCGCGATGAACAGCGCGTTGCCCAGGCCCCAGCCGGCGCGGAAGCCGATGACGGCGCCCACTGAGCCGGACGCGCCGGCGAGGCCCGCGGACACGATGATGAGGGCCAGGCCGAGCAGCAGGGTGCGCTTGGGGCCGATCCGGCTCGACACCACTCCGGTCACGAGCATCGCGACGCCCATGACCGCCATGTAGCTGGTGAAGAGCAGCGAGACCTGGCTCGGCGTCGCGGAGAGCTGGGCGGCGATCTCCTTGAGGATCGGGTCCACCAGGCCGATGCCCATGAACGCGATCACGCAGGCGAACGCGACGGCCCAGACGGCTCGTGGCTGGCGCAGCAGGGATCCGGAGCTCGCTCCGGGGTCAGTGGTGGGCAGGGCGGGGGCGGTCACGGGTGGGTCTCCTCTGGTTGCGTGGGTTCGGTGAGCGCGTCGCGGAGCACCGCGACCGCGGTCGCGACGTCCTCGGCGGAGTGCTGGGTGATGCGGGAGGCGAGCAGGTCGGCGTTGGCGGCGCGGACCCGGCCGAGCTCGGTGCGACCGGCCTCCGTCAGGCCGATGAGGGTGCTGCGCGCATCGGTCGGGTGCGGCTCGCGGGCGACCCAGCCGGCCTCGATCAGCTGGCGCACGATCACGGTCATCGTCGGCTGGGAGCAGTTGTCGAGCTGGGCCAGCGCGGTGACCCCGAGCGGGCCGTTCTGGTCGATCGCGGACATCGCGCGCATGCCGGCCGGCTGGGGGTTGGTCTGCCGGATGAGGCGCACGAGGCGGACGGCGTACAGCGCGAGGTCGCTGCTGGAGGCAGTCATCTCGGAGTCGGTCACCCTTCGATAATACATAGGAAACCTATGTAAATCTAGTCCTGTCGGTGAGGCGGGGCAGGATGGGCCCATGCCGACCTACGTCGCCTTCCTGCGGGCCATCAACCTGGGCGCGAAGCGCAAGTTCCCCAAGGACGCCATCAAGGCGGCGACCGTGGCTGCCGGTGCGACCGGGGTCGAGACCTACATCAACACCGGCAACGTGCTGCTGACCATCGGGGCGCGGAGCACCGAGAAGGTGCGCACCCGGCTCGAGGCGTCGTACGCCGAGGCGGCGGGCTTCGAGGTGCCGACCATCGTCTTCCCTGGTCCGGAGCTGGCGGCGATCGCCGCCGACGCGCGGGAGCTGACCAGCCCGGACCTCGCCCGGCACTACCTCTACCTGCTGCAGGCAGAGCCCGACCCCGGGGCGGTCGCCGCGCTGGAGGCGCGCGAGGACGACCTCGGCCGGGTCGTCGTACGCAACCGCGCGGCGCACGTGCTGCTGGGGCCGGCGTACGAGGCCGGCAACGTCGATCCGTGGAAGATCGAGAGGACGCTCGGCGTCGTCGCCACGAACCGCAACCTCAACGTCGTCACCACGCTGGCCGATCGCTGGTGCTCCTGAACCGTTGTGCGAGCATTGAGCACGTGACCACCGCAAGCCTCTCGCCGGTCGATCCGGGGGTGGTCCCGGACTACGTGCCCGCGGATCTCACCGTCGCCGACACCCCGTGGTCGACGATCGTGTGGAACGACCCGGTCAACCTGATGTCGTACGTCGCCTTCGTCTTCACCAAGTACTTCGGTTACTCCAAGAAGAAGGCCGAGAAGCTGATGCTGCAGGTGCACGAGGACGGCCGGTCGGTCGTCAGCACCGGCACCCGCGAGGCGATGGAGCGCGACGTGCAGGCCATGCACGAGTACGGCCTCTGGGCGACGCTGCAGAAGGCGGACTGAGTGGCCGAGTTCGTCCGGCACCGGCGCAGCCGGCGGATCTTCGCGACCTTCTCGATGCTGGAGGCCGACCTGCTGCGCTCGCTCGCGGGCCAGCTGGTCGAGCTGCTGCACAACGAGCGTGCGGTGACTCCGACCACCGACGACCCGCTCGAGGCGCTGCTGGACTTCTCCGGCCCGACCACCGCCCCCGAGGACCCCGTGCTGCGGCGGCTGTTCCCCTCGGCCTACCCCCAGGACGAGGAGGCGGCGGGGGAGTTCCGCCGCTTCACCGAGGGGAGCCTGCGGGACTCCAAGGCCGCTGCCGCCGAGTCGATCATCGATGCCCTCGAGGAGGGCGGCCTGCCGGCTGAGCCGACCGAGGCCGACCACGACGTCGTCATCGACGTCGAGCTCGAGGAGTCCGAGGCGATGAGCTGGATGCGGTCCTTCACCGACCTGCGGCTCGCGCTCGGGACCCGCCTCGAGGTCGAGGAGGGCGACGAGGACTACTGGTACTCCCTGCCCGAGGACGACCCGCGCGGCCAGGCGCACCATCTCTACGAGTGGCTCGGCTACCTGCAGGAGACGCTCGTGGAGGCCGTCTCGCGCTGACACGGGGCTGGGTTAGGCTCGAACCCGACCTTGCACGACCACCCGGGGAGCTCCAGCCCATGACCGCACTCGACGACCGACCCGAGACGCAGGTCCGCGCCACCCTCGGCGGTGAGACCCAGGGCTTCTGGGAGCGCGTGGCGCTCGCCCTGTTCATCGCGGTCCCGTTCATCGCCATCCTGGCCGCGATCCCGGTCGCCTGGGGCGGCTGGCTCGGCTGGAGCGACGCGATCATCGCGGTCGTGATGTACGCCGTCGCGCTGCACGGCATCACCGTGGGCTACCACCGCCTCTTCACGCACCGCTCCTTCAAGCCCAACCGGGCGGTCAAGATGGGCCTGGCGATCGCCGGCTCGATGGCGATCGAGGGCCCGGTCATCCGCTGGGTGGCCGACCACCGCAAGCACCACCGCTTCTCCGACCGCGACGGCGACCCGCACTCCCCGTGGCGCTTCGGTACCAGCCTGGGTGCGCTGACCAAGGGCATGTTCTGGGCGCACATGGGTTGGCTCTTCGACGAGGAGCAGACCCCGATCGAGAAGTACGCGCCCGACCTCGTCAAGGACCAGGACCTGGTCCGGATCTCGCGGTTGTTCTGGCTGTGGACCCTGATCTCGATGGCGCTCCCGCCGGTGCTCGGCGGCCTGATCACCTGGTCGTGGCAGGGCGCGCTGACCGCGTTCTTCTGGGGCACCGTCGTGCGGATCGGCGTGCTCCACCACACGACGTGGTCGATCAACTCGATCTGTCACGCGGTCGGCGAGCGCCCGTTCGCCTCGCGCGACAGGTCCGGCAACGTCTGGTGGCTGGCGATCCTGTCCGGCGGCGAGTCGTGGCACAACCTGCACCACGCCGACCCGACGAGCGCCCGCCACGGCGTCGGCCGGTTCCAGCTCGACAGCTCGGCCCGCATCATCTGGGTCATGGAGAAGCTGGGCTGGGTCACCGAGGTCCGCTGGCCCACTCCCGAGCGTCTCGCGATGAAGGCGAAGGACACCCGCGCCGCCGCGTGAGCCCCGCCGCGGTGTGAGATGGGTCGCTGTCCGGCGCTCGGCCCGGAATCGGCTCGCACGGGCGCGCGCCCTAGGCTTGGGGTGTGCTGAAGATCGACCAGGCGACGTACGACGCGATCGTCTCCCATGCCAAGCGGGACCACCCCGTCGAGGCGTGCGGCATGGTCGCCGGCCCCGCGGGCAGCGACCGGCCCGAGCGGTTCATCGAGATGGTGAACGCCGCCGGCAGCCCGACCTTCTACGAGTACGACTCGACCGACCTGTTCGAGCTGTACAAGGAGATGGACGACAAGGACGAGGAGCCGGTCGTCATCTACCACTCGCACACGGCCACCGAGGCCTACCCGAGCGTCACCGACATCAACCTGGCCGGCGAACCCGGTGCCCACTACGTGCTGGTCAGCACGCGCGAGCACGGGAATAACGACGGCCCGGTCGAGTTCAGGTCCTACAGAATCGTCGACGGTGAGGTCACCGAGGAATCGGTCGAGATCATCGGCGCCAGCACCACCACTGCACCGTCCCCGAACGAGGAGAACCTCTGACATGGCCATCGAGGTCAAGATCCCGACCATCCTGCGCACCTACACCGGCGGCGAGAAGGCTGTTGCTGCCGAGGGCGCGACGCTCGCCGAGCTGATCGACAACCTCGAGGCCGGCCACCCGGGCATCAAGGACCGCCTCATCGACGTCAAGGACAGCGGCCCGGACCTGCGTCGGTTCGTGAACATCTACATCAACGACGAGGACGTCCGCTTCCTGGGCAGCCTCGAGGCCACGCTCTCCGACGGCGACCAGGTCGTCGTGCTGCCGGCCGTCGCCGGTGGCGCTCGCTGACAAGATCTCGACAAGCCCTCGCCTAGCGGCTCGGGCTACTCGATCAACGGAGGAATCATGGCCCGGTTCGACAACCTGCTGGCATCCGTGGGCGGTACGCCGCTCGTGGGGCTGCCGCGGTTGTCGCCGGGCGTGCTCCCCAACGGCGCCGAGGTCCGCATCTGGGCCAAGCTCGAGGACCGCAACCCGACCGGCTCGATCAAGGACCGGCCGGCCCTGCGGATGATCGAGGAGGCCGAGAAGGAGGGACTCCTCCGTCCCGGCTGCACGATCCTCGAACCCACCTCGGGCAACACCGGCATCTCGATCGCGATGGCGGCCAAGCTCAAGGGCTACCGCACCGTCTTCGTGATGCCGGAGAACACCTCCGAGGAGCGCCGCCAGATCCTGCGCATGTGGGGCGCGGAGATCATCTCCAGCCCCGCCGCCGGCGGCTCCAACGAGGCGGTCCGCGTCGCCAAGAAGATCTCGGCCGAGCACCCCGACTGGGTGATGCTCTACCAGTACGGCAACGACGCCAACGCCCTCGCGCACGAGGAGGGCACCGGCCCCGAGCTGCTCGCCGACCTCCCGAGCATCACGCACTTCGTCGCGGGCCTCGGCACGACCGGCACCCTGATGGGCGTCTCGCGCTACTTCCGCAAGGCCAAGTCCGAGGTGACGATCGTGGCCGCCGAGCCGCGCTACGGCGAGCTCGTCTACGGCCTGCGCAACCTCGACGAGGGCTTCGTCCCCGAGCTGTACGACGCCAGCCTGATCGACACCCGGTTCTCGGTCGGCCCCCGCGACGCCGTACGCCGCGTCCGCGAGCTGCTCGAGCTCGAGGGCATCTTCGCCGGCATCTCGACCGGCGCGATCCTGCACGCGGCGCTGGGCCAGGCGGCCAAGGCCGCCAAGGCGGGGGAGTCCGCCGACATCGCCTTCGTCGTCGCCGACGCCGGCTGGAAGTACCTCTCGACCGGCGCCTACGAGGGCACCATCGACGACGCGGAGGAGCGCCTCGAGGGCCAGCTCTGGGCATAGCCCGAGCTCCGTGAGCGTGAGTTGGGTCGCTAGATCCGCCGTACCACCCGCTCGTGGCTCTACCCTGTACGCGTGCAGGGCCAACGAACCGTCGACGTCGACGCTCCCATCGGGATCTTCGACTCCGGCTTCGGTGGCCTGACGGTCGCCCGCTCGGTCATCGACCAGCTGCCGCACGAGTCGATCACCTACCTCGGCGACACCGCGCGCCAGCCGTACGGACCCAAGTCCATCGCCGAGGTCCGCGAGTACGCCCTCGAGTGTCTCGACCACCTCGTCGACCAGGGCGTCAAGGCCCTCGTCATCGCGTGCAACTCCGCGTCGGCCGCGATGCTGCGCGACGCGCGGGAGCGGTACGACGTCCCCGTGGTCGAGGTGATCCTGCCGGCCGCGCGCCGCGCGGTCTCCGCGACCCGCAACGGCAAGGTCGGCGTCATCTGCACGCGCGCGACCGCCGAGGCGATGGCGTACGACGACGCGCTGGCGGCCGCTCCGCAGCTCGAGCTCACGACCAGGGCCTGCCCGCGGTTCGTGGACTTCGTCGAGGCCGGTGTGACCGGTGGCGACGAGCTGCTCGCGGTGGCCCACGAGTACCTCGACCCGCTCAGCGAGATGGGCATCGACACCCTCATCCTCGGCTGCACGCACTACCCGCTCCTCACCGCTGTCATCTCCTATGTCATGGGCGATGGCGTGACGCTGGTCAGCAGCGCCGAGGAGTCCGCGAAGGCGCTCTACAAGACGCTCGCCGACAACGGCCTGCTGCGGCAGTCGGGGGTGCCGGCGTACACCTTCGCGACGACGGGCTCGCCCGACGAGTTCGCCACCATCGGCCGGCGCTTCCTCGGCTCCGAGCTCGCGGTCGCGGGACAGTTCGCAGGAGGTCTGGCATGAGACGGCTCGGCTCGGCGAAGGCCGGCAAGGAGATCCCGATGGACGGCATCCGGGTGACGGTGGTCGGGTGCGCGGGCTCCTACCCCGGCCCGGACAGCGCCGCCAGCTGCTACCTCGTCCAGGCCCGCTGCCAGGACGACCCCGAGCGGGTCTGGAGCCTGGTGCTCGACATGGGCAACGGAGCGCTCGGCCAGCTGCAGCGCTACATCGATCCGCTCGAGATCGATGCGGTCCTGATCAGCCACCTGCACGCCGACCACTGCGTCGACATGACCAGCTACTACGTCCTGCGCAAGTACCACCCCTCCGGCCAGCAGCCGCGCATCCCGGTCTACGGGCCCAAGGGCACCGCCAAGCGGCTCGCCAAGGCCTACGACCTGCCGCGCAAGCCCGGCATGCGCGAGGAGTTCATCTTCCGGCTCTACTCCGAGCCGTTCACGATCGGCCCGTTCCTCGTCGAGCCCTACGAGGTCGACCACCCGGTGCCGGCGTACGGCATGCGCATCACGGCCCACGGCAAGGTGCTCGCCTACAGCGGCGACACCGGCCCGATCCCCGAGCTGGTCGACCTGGCCAAGGACGCCGACCTGTTCCTGTGCGAGGCGTCGTTCCGTGAGGGCGACGACAACCCGCCGAGCCTGCACCTGACCGGCCACGAGGCGGGGGAGTACGCCGGCAAGGCCGGTGCCAAGCGGCTCGCCGTCACCCACATCCCGCCGTGGCACGACGGCGACGCGATCTTCGCCGAGGCCGTGGCCGCCTATCCGGGCACCGCCGAGCGCTGCTCGCCCGGCCAGATCTACGAGCTCCGCTAAAACCTTGGTCGACTAGGGCAGGCTGTCGGCCATGATCACGGTCGACCACCTGACGAAGACGTACGGCGCGTTCACGGCCGTCGACGACGTCAGCTTCCAGTGCCGTCCGGGTTGTGTCACCGGCTTCCTCGGCCCCAACGGTGCGGGCAAGTCCACGACGATGCGCGTCATGGTCGGCCTCACACCGCCCACCCGCGGCAGCGTCACCATCGGCGGCCACCGGTACGCCGACATCCCGAACCCGGGCCGCCACGTCGGCGTGCTCCTGGACGCGTCGGCGCAGCACGGCGGTCGCAGCGGCCGCGAGGTGCTGAACCTCGCCGCCACCACCATGGGCCTGCCGCCCGGCCGCGTGGACCAGATGCTCGAGGTCGTCGGGCTGGACAAGACCGAGGCCAAGCGGCGGATCCGCAACTACTCCCTCGGCATGAAGCAGCGCCTGGGCATCGCGCACGCGCTGCTCGGCGACCCCCAGGTGCTCATCCTCGACGAGCCGGCCAACGGCCTGGACCCCGCCGGCATCCGCTGGATGCGCAGCCTGCTCAAGGGGTACGCCGGCCGCGGCGGAACCGTCCTGCTCTCCAGCCACCTGCTCAACGAGGTCGAGCTGATCGCCGACGAGATGATCCTGATCGGCAACGGCCGGATCGTGGCCCAGGGCGACAAGGCCAGCCTGCTCTCGGCGCGCCACGGGATGGCGACCTCGCTGGTGATGTCGTTGGACAACCACGCGCTCGGCTCCGCGCTGGCCGCCGCCGGCCACGCGGTCATCCCGCGCGGCACCGGCCTGCAGGTCTCCGCGACGACCGAGCAGGTCGGCCGGATCGCCCTCGCCTCGCAGGTGGTGCTCACCGATCTCCGCGACGGCGGCGCCACCCTCGAGGACCTCTTCCTCGAGCTCACCTCGGCCACGCAGCGCGACGCGATCGGAGTGACCCGATGACCACGTTCCCCCTGGACCTCACCAGCACCGCCCCCGTGCCGTTCTGGCGCTCGGTGCGCGTCGAGTTCCGCAAGTCCTACGACACCCGGGCCGGCATGTGGCTGCTGATCTCGATCGGCATCGTCATCACGCTCATCGAGGCGGTGGTCCTCGTCGTGGCCCTGGTCAACCCGGGCACGACGCACTTCACCGACTTCGCCTACCTCGCCGCGCTGCCGGCCTCGCTGCTGCTTCCGGTCGTGGCGATCATGCTGGTCACCAGCGAGTGGAGCCAGCGCGGCGGGATGGTGACCTTCGCCCTCGAGCCGCGCCGCAGCAGGGTCGTGCTGGCCAAGTGGCTGGTCTCGGCGTCGTACGCCCTGATCACCGTGGTGGTGATGTTCGTCGTCGCGCTGATCATGTCGACGATCTACTCGATCGGGCAGCCGGACTACATGCACTGGACCGGCAGCACCGACAACCCGGTGCTCCTGAACTTCACCGTCTACCAGGTGCTGACGATGTCGATCGGCTTCGCGTTCGGCGCGCTGCTGCTCAACACGCCTGCGGCGATCGTGCTGTTCTTCGTCTACTGGTACGTCTTCCCGGGGGTGCTGTTCTTCGTCGGCCACATCAACCGCTTCTTCGGCGACACCCTGGAGTGGATCAACTTCCAGCAGGCGTCCTCGCCGTTCATCGACGGCACGATCAGCACCGGCGACCAGTGGGCCAAGCTGCTGTTCTCGACGCTGCTGTGGATCGGTGTCCCGCTCGGCTCCGGCATCTGGCGGATCGTGCGCACCGAGGTGAAGTAGTCGCTCGATAGGCTCGTGGGCATGACGAGCACCCAGGGCCGCGCCGACGGTCGCGCCGACGACGAGCTGCGCCAGATCAAGATCACCCGCAACTGGCTCGACAACCCGGCCGGCTCGGTGCTGGTGGAGTTCGGCAAGACCCGCGTCCTGTGCTGCGCCTCGGCGTCCGAGGGTGTGCCGCGCTGGCGCAAGGGCTCCGGCCTCGGCTGGGTCACGGCGGAGTACTCCATGCTCCCCGCCGCCACGAACACCCGCAACGACCGCGAGTCCGTCAAGGGCCGCATCGGTGGTCGCACCCACGAGATCTCCCGGCTGGTCGGCCGCTCGCTGCGCGCGATCATCGACGACAAGGCGCTCGGCGAGAACACCATCCAGATCGACTGCGACGTCCTCCAGGCCGACGGCGGGACCCGCACCGCCGCCATCACCGGGGCGTACGTCGCCCTCGCCGACGCCTGCGCCAAGCTCGGCGTGCCCGGCGCCCTGACCGGCTCGGTCGCGGCGGTCTCGGTCGGCATCATCGACGGTGTCCCGCGCCTGGACCTGCCCTACGTCGAGGACGTGCGCGCCGAGACCGACATGAACATCGTGATGACCGGCGACGGTAAGTTCGTCGAGGTCCAGGGCACCGCCGAGGGCGCGGCCTTCGACCGTGCCGAGCTCGACGCGCTCCTCGCCCTCGGCGAGAAGGGCTGCGCCGACCTGACCCGGCTGCAGCAGGAAGCGCTGGCGGAGTAGTCGGTGACCCAGATCCTCGTCGCGTCCGGCAACGCCAAGAAGGTCGCCGAGATGCAGCGCATCCTCGAGGCGCACCTCCCGGGCGTCACGGTCCTCGGGCTCGGCGACGTCGAGGCCTACGCCGAGCCGGTCGAGGACGAGCCGACTTTCGCCGGCAACGCGCTGCTCAAGGCGCGGGCGGGCCTGGTCGCGACCGGGCTGCCGACGATCGCCGACGACAGCGGCCTGTGCGTCGACGCGCTCAACGGCATGCCGGGTGTGCTGTCGGCCCGTTGGAGCGGGCGCCCCAAGAGCGACCAGCGCAACAACGCCCTGCTGCTCGACCAGCTGCTCGACGTACCCGATGAGCGACGTACGGCCCACTTCACGTGCGCGGTCGCGTTCGTGCTGCCCGACGGCGAGGAGCTCACCATCGAGGGCCAGATGGCCGGCCGGATCGTCCGCGAGGTCCGTGGCGAGGGCGGGTTCGGCTACGACGTCGTCTTCGAGGCCGACGAGGCGCCCGGGGTGACGACGGCCGAGCTGTCCAAGGACGACAAGGACGCCATCTCGCACCGCGGCAAGGCGCTGCGCGCGATCGCACCACAGATCGCCGCGCTGCTCTCGTGAGCGCGACCCTGGTCGCCCGCGACCTCGCCGGCGGCCACACCCACCGCACCCTCTTCGAGGGACTCGACCTGACGGTCGCCCCCGGTGACGTGATCGGTGTGGTCGGTGCCAACGGCGCCGGCAAGTCCACGCTGCTGCGCCTGCTGGCCGGCGTCGACCAGCCGCTCGGCGGCACGGTCGCGCCCGCGCCGGTCGACGCGTTCGTCGGCTGGCTGCCGCAGGAGCACGAGCGGGTCCCCGGCGAGACGGTGCTCGGGTACGTCGCCCGGCGTACGGGCTGTGCCGCGGCGACCGCGGCCATGGAGGCGACCGCCGAGGCCTTGGGCGCCGGGGAGCCCGGCGCCGACGATGCGTACGCCGTCGCCTTCGACCACTGGATCGCCTCGGGGGCGCCCGACCTCGACGACCGGGTGCCGGCGGTGCTCGCCGAGCTCGGCCTCGACGTCGGTGCGGACGCGCCGATGACCTCGCTCTCGGGCGGCCAGGCCGCGCGGGCCGCGTTGGCAGCGCTGCTGCTCTCGCGCTTCGACGTGGTCCTGCTCGACGAGCCGACCAACGACCTCGACCTCGCGGGCCTCGAGCGGCTCGAGGCGTTCGTCCGCGGGTTGCGGCAGGGCGTCGTGCTGGTGTCGCACGACCGCGAGTTCCTCGCGCGCTGCGTGACGCGGGTGGTCGAGCTCGACCTCGCCCAGAACAAGGTCGCCGTGTACGACGGCGGCTACGACTCGTTCCTCGAGGAGCGCGACATCGCGCGACGTCACGCTCGCGAGGCGTACGAAGAGTTCGCCGACAAGAAGGCCGACCTGGTCTCGCGGGCGCGCGTGCAGCGCGAGTGGAGCTCGCAGGGCGTGCGCAACGCGATGAAGAAGAGCCCCGACAACGACAAGATCCGGCGCCGCGCGCAGAGCGAGTCGTCGGAGAAGCAGGCCCAGAAGGTCCGTCAGATGGAGTCGCGGATCTCCCGGCTCGAGGAGGTCGAGGAGCCGCGCAAGGAGTGGGAGCTGCAGTTCTCGATCGCCGCGGCGCCACGCTCCTCATCGGTCGTCGCGACCCTCAACGAGGCGTCGGTGACGTTGGGCGACTTCACCTTCGGGCCGGTCTCGCTGCAGGTCAACGCCGGCGACCGGATCGGGATCACCGGTCCCAACGGCGCGGGCAAGTCGACGCTGCTGCGGCTGCTCCTGGGCCGGCTGGCTCCCACCGCGGGGTCGGCGTCGCTGGGTGCCAGCGTGGCGATCGGCGAGATCGACCAGGCCCGCACCTCGCTGTCCGAGTCGTTGCCGCTGGCCGACGCGTTCGAGGCCGTCGTCCCTGCCATGGCCTCGGGCGAGGTCCGCACGCTGCTCGCGAAGTTCGGGCTCAAGGCCGCGCAGGTCAGCAGCCCCGTCGGTGCGTTGTCGCCGGGGGAGCGCACCCGTGCGGCGCTGGCGCTGCTGCAGGCCCGCGGCGTGAACCTGCTCGTCCTCGACGAGCCGACCAACCACCTCGACCTGCCCGCCATCGAGCAGCTGGAGCAGGCGCTCGAGGCGTACGACGGAGCCCTGCTCCTGGTCACCCACGACCGGCGTCTGCTGGGCAACGTGCGGCTCGATGAGCGGTGGGCGGTGGACCGCGGTCGCGTCGCCACCGGCGTCACGGGACACTGAGCCCATGCCGCTGCGCAAGAACCTCGCCCGCCTCCTGCTCCGCATCACCCGCTGGAGGCTCGTCGGCCCGCCGGTCCCCGAGCGCGGCATCCTGGTGGGTGCGCCGCACACCTCCAACTGGGACTTCGTCGCGATGCTGGCGATCGCCTGGAGCAGCGGCGTACAGCCTCAGGTGCTGGTAAAGAAGTCGTTCTTCAAGGGGCCGCTCGGCCCGCTCCTGCGGGCCCTCGGCGGCATCCCGCTCGACCGCTCCGACCCGGGCCCGGCGATCCGCGCGATGCTCGCCGACGCCGACGACTCGCTGTGCCTGTGCATCGCGGCCGAGGGAACCCGCTCCAAGGGCGAGTTCTGGAAGTCCGGCTTCCTGCGGATCTCGGCCCAGACCGGCCTGCCCGTCTCGCTCGGCTTCGTCGACGGCACGACCCGGTCGATGGGCATGGGCCCGACCTTCACGCCCTCCGGTGACATGAAGGCCGACATGGACCTCGTCCGTGAGTTCTACGCCGACAAGCACGGCTTCAAGCCGGAGAACCGGACGCCCCCTGTGCTCCGTGAGGAGCTCCAGGGCTGATCCCTAGACTGGATGGGCACCGGCCGGGGTGGCGGAACAGGTAGACGCGCAAGATTTAGGTTCTTGTGCCTTAGGGCGTGCGGGTTCGATTCCCGCCCTCGGCACGCGCAGGTTTCCCAAGGGATGTCGCTGAAGCTGCGCTCCCCAAGCGCTACAACCATGGGGAAGCGCAGGTTTCCCTGCATCCCTTGGGAAACCAGCAGCCGGCGGCTTCAGTCGAGGCCGAGGTCCCGGCGCAGCTTGGCGACGTGACCGGTGGCCTTGACGTTGTACTGCGCCACCTCGATCGTCCCGTCCTCACCGACCACGAAGGTCGAGCGGATGACGCCCTCGACGACCTTGCCGTACAGCTTCTTCTCGCCGTACGCCGAGTACGCCTGGTGCACCGCCAGGTCGGGGTCCGAGAGCAGGGTGATGGTCAAGGAGTCGCGCTCGCGGAACTTGGCGAGCTTGGCCGGGGTGTCCTTGGAGACGCCCAGGACGGTATATCCCGCTGCCTGGAGAGAGGCGAGCGAGTCGGTGAAGTCGCAGGCCTGCTTGGTGCAGCCCGGGGTCATCGCGGCCGGGTAGAAGTACACGATCGCCTTGCCCGAAGCAGTGACGTCGCTCAGCGAGACGCTCTCGCCGGTGTCCGAGGTGAGCGTGAAGCCGGGTGCCTTGGCGCCCGGGCTGAGACGATCGGTCATGACGCCATCCTTGCACCTTGCTAACCTGCCCCCGTGACCCAGCCTTCGGACATCGAGCGCGAGATCGAAGAGACGCGCGACCGCCTCGCCGTGACCATCGACCAGCTGCTCTACCGGTCGAGCCCCAAGACCATCGCCAGCCGACAGGTCGCCGACACCAAGGCGTACTTCGTCGACGTCGAGACGGGCCAGCCCCGCACCGACAACATCCTGAAGGTCGTCGGCGGCGTCGTCGGCGTGGTCACCGTCTTCGTGGTGATCCGCAAGCTCGTCAAGTGAGCGACCCCGTGAGCCCGGCACCGTGAGCACCGCCGGCGTCGACAAGACGCCGATCCGGATGCTGCACGACCGGATCCTCTGCGAGGTCGACAACGAGGCCGGCGAGCGCCGGTCCTCCGGCGGCATCGTCATCCCCGCAACCGCCGCGATGGGTGCCAAGCGCCTCGCGTGGTCCCGCGTCGTCGCGGTCGGTCCGCATGCCCGTGCCGTCGTCGTCGGCGACCGGGTCCTGTTCGATCCCGAGGACAAGGCCGAGGTCGAGGTCCACGGCGACGTGTACGTCGTCATGCGCGAGCGTGACGTCCACGCCGTCGCCGCCGACCGGCTCGACGAGTCCGAAGGTCTCTACCTCTAGCCATGGCCGTCACCGTCGAGCGCCGCGGCCCCGTCACGATCGTGACGCTGGACCGCCCCGACGTGCGCAACGCCGTCGACGCGCGGCACGCCCGTGAGCTGACCGAGGCGTTCACCGCCTTCGACGCCGACCCTGACGCCCACGTCGCGATCCTGTACGGCGCCGGCGGCGTCTTCTGCGCCGGAGCCGACCTCAAGGCGGTGACCCGGGGCGACGTCGAGGTCGGCGCACCCGGCGTCGGTCCTGCCGGCATGGGCCCGACCCGGCTCCTGCTCGGCAAGCCGGTGATCGCCGCCATCGAGGGGTACGCCGTGGCCGGCGGACTCGAGCTCGCCGTCTGGTGCGACCTGCGCGTGGTGGACCCGGGCGCGGCGTTCGGCGTCTTCTGCCGCCGCTGGGGCGTCCCCCTGATCGACGGGGGAACGGTCCGGCTGCCGCGCCTGATCGGCCACTCCCACGCGCTGGACCTGATCCTCACCGGACGTGAGGTGGGTGCCGAGGAGGCGCTGCGGATGGGCCTGGCCAACCGCATCAGCGCTCCGGGGAAGGTGCTGGAGGAGGCCGTCGCGCTGGCCGACCGGCTCGCCGCGTTCCCCCAGACGACGATGCGACAGGACCGGCTCTCGGCGTACGAGCAGCACGGCCTGCCGCTGGACGAGGCGATCGCGAACGAGTGGAAACACGGCGAGGTCTCCCTCGCAGCGGATACCGTCACGGGGGCGGGCAGGTTCGCGGCCGGCGAGGGCCGGCACGGATCGTTCGACTGAATCGCATCAGCATCAGCAGCAGCACGGAGGGCAGATGGCAGGGCCGGGACGCGACCAGCGAGGACCGATGGAGCGACTGGTCCGGATCGCCGCGGTCCTGCGCGCGCACCCGCAGCAGGGTGTGCCCGCCGAGACCCTGATCGCGGTCGCCGGCTTCACCGGTGAGGGTGACCCCGGCACCCAGCTCAAGCGCGAGATCAACCACCTCAACAAGCAGGGCTGGCAGATCGAGAACATCGCGCCGCCGGGCAGCCCCGCGATCTGGCGGATGACCTCGGTCGACAACCGGCTGCGACTCCGGCTCACGCCCGAGCAGCAGACCGCTCTGCGTCGCGCGGTGCTGCTCGCCGACCGTGACGACCTCGTCGAGCGCCTCGGCCTGCCCGACTCCGCCCGGCCCTCGACCGTCGATGCCGCGATGGCCGCCGACGCCGCCGAGGGCGCGAGCTCCGCGGCGCTCTCCGCAGCGCTCGCCGGGGTGCGGGGGAGGCGGCTGCTGCGCTTCTCGTACAAGGGCCGGCCGCGGGTCGTGCACCCCGAGTCGGTGCGCACCCAGAACAACCGCTGGTACCTCTGCGGCGTCGAGGACGCCGACCTCGAGGCCGGCCTGGTCAAGCGCTTCGTCGTCACCCGGATGGGCGAGGTCGAGCTCGACGCGCCCGGATCCGCGCAGCCGATCGCGAGCGTGCGCCACATCGGGCTGCACCCGATGAGCTGGGAGATCGACGAGCCGGTGGACGTCCAGCTCCGCACCAGCCCCGACCACGAGCCCGACGTACGCCGCTGGCTCGGTACGCCGTCCGGCGTACGTGTGGAGCCGGACGGCTCGGTCACCATGACCTATCGCGTGACCAACCGGTCCGCTCTGCACGCGCGGCTCTTCGAGCTGGGTCGTCGGGTGCAGCTGATCGGCCCGGCCGACGTACGTGCCGGGCTCCTCGAGGAGCTCGCCGGATCGGCGGGGATCGCATGAGCACGCCCAAGTACGTCGCCCGCATCGCGCGGCTGCCCGAGGTCTTCGCGCGCCTGGCCGAGCACCCCGACGGCCTGCGGCTGAGCGTCCTCGCCGAGGAGGTCGGGATCCCGGTCGACGAGCTGCGCGAGGACCTCGCCGCGTTCTTCACCGCCGACCTCGACATCATGCTCGGCCTCTACCGCCCCGACGTCCTGGAGTTCCTCGGTCCCGAGGGCGACGACGCGGAGCCTGCCGAGGCGCAGGTCGTGCGGATCATCCAGCCCGCCGAGGAGCTCGGGGTGGAGTACGTCGATGCCGCCGAGCTCGCGCTCGTCTACAGCGCCGCGCGCACGCTCGCCGACTTCGAGCCCGACAACGACGACCTGCTCGGCGCGATCGACGTGCTGACCGAGACCCTCTTCGGTGCCGCCGGCAGCCAGGACCCGCCGGTCGCCGCGGCCCGCTGGAACCGTCCGCTGGGTGTGCTCCAGGACGCCCAGGAGGCACGTCGCAAGGTGCGCATCGTCTACTCGCGGGCATGGGTGCACGGCGTGGGCGAGCGGGTCATCGAGCCCTACCGGCTCGTGCAGACCCGCCGCGGCTGGGAGGTCGACGCCGGGCCGGTCGATGCCGACGGCGCGCTGCGGACCTACCTGCTCTCCAACATCCGCGAGGCCGTCGCGCTCGACGAGACCTTCTCGCCGCCGCTCGGCCTGGAGCGGATGCTGGCCGAGCAGCGGGCGACCACCACCGTGCGGGTCTGCCTCCCGCAGGAGGGCCGCTGGGCGGCCGACATGTACGCCGAGAAGGTGGCCCTGGTCGAGGACGACACCGAGTCGGTGGTCGTCGACGTCGAGCTGCTGCCGCCGCTCGAGCGACGCGTCGCGATGCTGATCCTGGCTGCCGGGCCGGAGGCGTTCGTGGTCTCTCCCGAGGAGCTCGACCGTGAGGTCGGCCTGCTCGCCGAGGAGCTCCTCGTCCACCACTCCGTCCCCTTGGACTGAACGCTGGGCTGCAGGTTTCCCAAGGTATGCAGCCGAACCTGCACCTCCCATGCGCTCAAGGTCCAGCGGTCTAAGCAACGGGTGGTCAGGCTGCCTGGGTCAGCAGTTGGTTCAGCCGTTGGGCTGGGGTTTGCAGATCCAGGGTAGG